>NZ_JBWKMA010000004.1:0-239869 GCF_056431045.1 Aestuarium zhoushanense | reverse complement strand
CTCAACTTTGATGGTCAAGCATTCCCGACTGTACTCATCGATAATGTTTAAGGTTCGAAACGGTCTCCCGTCATCCGTTCTGCAGTGCACAAAATCATAGCTCCAAACATGATTGCGGTACTGGGGGCGAAGACGGACGCACGAACCGTCATTCAGCCAGAGCCGTCCCTTCTTGGGTTGCTTAGGTGGAACTTTGAGCCCCTCTCGTCGCCACAGCCTCTCAATGCGACCATCACTGACTGACCAACCCACCTCTCTCAGAAGGTAGGCCACTCTGCGATAGCCATAACGGCCATACTGTCGGGCAAACTCAATCATATCCGCAACAAGTCTCTCTTCATCCGCACGCCCTCTTGGGGGATTACGTTGTGTGGACCGATGTTGTTCAAGCACACGACAGGCTCTGCGCTCTGAAACATCCAATTGGCTGCGAACATGATTAATGCATACCCTGCGACGAGCGGGGCTTAGAAGTTTCCCCGTGCAGCTTCTTTTAAGATCAGCTTGTCGAGCGTCAGATCAGAAACAGCTCTTCTCAGCTGTTCATTCTCTTTTTGTAGGCGTTTGAACTCTTTCAATTGATCAACGCCCATACCACCATACTGTCTGCGCCAGCGATAATAGGTCTGCTCAACAACACCAATTTGTCTGATCGCATCAAGACGGGACAATCCTTGCCCAATCAACACCTCAACTTGACGCAACTTTGTAACGATCTCTTCGGGCTTTGGTCGTTTGTTTGCCATTCATGGTCCTCCGTTTCCTAAACATAGCGGTGGACCGGTTCAGTGGGGGAGGCTCACACGATCCGCATCCCCCGCCAGATCCAACCGTTTCGCCATCTTCACCTGCGGCACGAGCAAAAAAATCGGTACTGTCGCCTTGCCGCGTCCAGTCTTGGACCGCGATGCAACACCCAACCCACGACTGTTCAACCGTCCATCGGCCACCAAGAGGCTCGGCCCTCGACGGCGGTAAACAAACCGCAGGCTTAGCCCCCGTCGACGTTCCCACTCGCCCGGAGTAATACGGCCGCCTTTCAGGCCTTTTCCGGCTGCCGCCGTCGGTATGGCCAGCCAAAAGCCGACCTTCGAGCGGATTAATGGCCCAGCGTCATGCGCCCCGATAATCTCCGGCGCCTTCGACCACACGAGCGCTGCCGCATTCAAACTTTCACCAGTTCTAGGATAGCTCTGGTTCCGGATTGAATTTGCTAAGCGACGGCCAAGCCCCGCTTGGGTGATTTGCCCACGCCAGGCGGATTTTAGGTCCGTGCCAACTTCTCGCATCGCGGCGCTGACGGCCTTTTCACCAGCGTTGATCTCGGCGGCCATGACGGCGACGAGGTCAGGTGTGATATCGAGATGGAGTTTCACGCGGGAGAAAGCTCTAGGGCCCAAACCAGTCGCTCGCGGTCACGGCGCGGTTCACCGTGTATCAGGAAGGTTTCTTCCCCAATCAGAATTTGCTCGTCTGGCCTAGGGTCAGGAATATCTCTTACCAAAACGTCAATCCGAGTGCTGTCACAAAGCAATCGAGCGGATACGAACTCTGTTACTACATCGGGTTGGCGCAAAATGCCCCGACAACGTGTGAACTGCCCCTCGCCGTCGCGATACCAAATCTCAACCGCCAAATTGATATCGCAAAACAGGAGCTCAACCGCATCATAAAGGGCTGTCATCACGTCCTCTTGGCCGTCCGCAACACCTGCGGCCGGGTGCAGATTGGCAGCGGGTTGCTTTCGATCTCAAGGCGCACCCACTCATCTCGTTCACGATCTGGGATCATTCGGGCATAGAGCGGCAAGCCCAAAGTATTTACCGTTTCAAACGTATCCGCAGGCGCAAAATAGATCTCAAAAAGACCGTCAATGCCTTGCGGGTAGAAAAAAGCCTTGTCAGTTGGCACGCCAATGCTCGAATTGCCTCCATACCGACGGAAGGTAATGCCCCCAAAGTTCACCTCGTCCACGACCCTGCCCCGCAACTCGCTCGCAGCGGCGGTATTTAAATACGTTTCACGGATCTCTTTGTGGGCAACTAAATCTGCAAAAAACGCAGAACCACATTCAGCACGCAAGTTCACAGGCCCCATGACCAGACCCCCAAGACTTTCCTCAACGCTTTCAATGAGCGCCTGGCATTTCTTGCGCAAAACGCCTGAGCCTGGCGATGTATTATCAAGGTCAAAATCAACTTCTGCAGATGGCGTTATACCAAACTCATTTGCAAAGTTAATCACTTCTGATCCATCGCGTGGATCCTTCACCACGCCTTGAATGGCATTTAACAAATGATATTCGAACGTGGCTTCCGCATCTGACCGCAAACGTCGCATGCGTCGTGCAACCTCAGCCTGTGCTTGTTGCGTGATAGATTCACTCCCAAACTCGCGAATACCCTGGATCTCAGAGGCCCAAAGAACATCTTGCTTTTTAAACTGCCTGCACACAAACGCGCGCACTTGCCGGCTTTCAGGCTGTTGCTGATCGTAACTCGAGCCACGCTCCGAGAACGGAATAAGTGACAGCGTGCCATCTCGGCTCTCAATGACGACGGTACGTGTTCTCACACCCCGTTCACCAAAAAGGCCAGAGCCAGAGAGAGTGGCCGGTTTAAACGGAATGTTTTCCAAAGCCCGCGTAAGTTCAATAACTGAGAAGGCATCGCCTTCAAAAATATCCATGGTTGCCATGTGTCGGGGTCCTTATATCAGAGGCTCAGCGCAGAATGATGCCAAGCGAAGCAAGTGCATTAGTGGCCGAGGTGATCTGGGCCTCGGTCGCTCCATCGGGCCAGACGATCTCATGCTGGTTCACAAGCGCAGGGCCGCGCAGGACAACAATGCCGGGCGCATCGCCCGCAGACGCGTCAACGCTCGCCCAGAGAATGCCGGCAGCATTTTGACTACCATTCGTCGCAGCTGGTGTGAGGCCAGTATATTTGCCACCGGTGGTGATCTTTCCGAGCACTGTGCCGGTCGCGAGTTTCCCAGCACCAGACGCGATCGTGACGGTTTCTCGGGTATATTCGCGAAGCACTTCCCAGACGAGGAAACCGCCCGTGTGGTTGCCTTCAGTGAGCGTTGTCATGATGCATTATCCTTTCGTCTTGAAGGTTCGGGCGATCACATCGCCCCAGGAATGAGTGGTTGCCACGCGCCCGGGTTGGGCATGTACGGCAGAGATGTCAGGGGTTGCCTCAGCCTTGCTCATGAGGAGCCGGTTGCGGACCTCATCAAGGCCTAGGCCGTCTTCGAGGAAGCGGCCTGCCATCTGCGGCTGGCCTGCAAGGCGACAGAGGTCGATCACGGCGCGTGCATGGGCCATAACCTCGGCACGAACGGTTTCAGTGTCAGTCACTTCGGGGGCACTTGTTGCACTATTTAGCGGGTCTGCAGCCAGGCGTTCAGGCTTATCTTGGGTTTTAACGTCTGAAATAGCCTCGGGCAGCGCCTCAATGTCTAAAGGCTCATCGGGTTGGTTAGCCGCATCGACTAACTCGGGCGGTGCATTGCGGAACCGTGCAACATCAAAAGACGCGGCAAGCTTCACAGGCTCGGCGATCCGGTCGATAAAACCAAGTTCCAACGCGTCAGTGGCATCAAGCCAGGTCTCAGCTGCCATTAGGGTGGCAATATCGTCGTCATCTTTGCCTGACTTCGCCGCATAGCCCTGGATCAGGCTGCCTTTAACCTTGTCGAGCGCCTCAGCCGTAGACCGCATATCCTCAGCCGTCCCCATGACAAGCCCTGAAGGGTCATGGATCATCAAGAAGGCGTTTTCGGGCATGACGATGGCGTCACCCGCCATCGCAATATAGCTTGCCGCCGAAGCCGCAATGCCGTCTATCCAAACGGTGATCTCGCCCGAATGGCGCTTCAGTGCATTGTAAATAGCGACCGCATCAAAGACTGAACCACCGGGACTATTAAGGCGTAGTTCGATCGCAGCATCATCGGGCAGCGAACCGAATTCTGCCAGAAAACCTTTCGCCGTGACACCATAGGCACCGATTTCGTCATAGATCAGCACTTCCGTATGCGCTTCTTGCGCACCAGAGGTGCGGGCTCGAATTGTGTACCAGGATTTCATGGGGTTACTCCTGTTGTAGGTCGGAGCCCGAGTTATTGTCGGACGGTCCGTCATTAAAATTTGGGTTAGGTTCTTGAACTGGCGTGGCCCGTGCCCCCTGCGTTTCACCGGGGCTCGCACGGTAGGTCAGACCCAGATCACCTGCGCGTTGCGCGTCGGAGGCATTCTCGCGATCGACCTCTTCAATGTCATATCCTGTGGCCTCAACGACTTTGCGTCGGGACGTAAGCCCAGCCTCCATCGCCAGTACCTGCGCTTGGATGTCTTTGAGTGGATCAACCCAATCCCATCGTGGTGGAATCCATTGTACGGGGCGGACGGTTGCAGGGTTGGCATCCAAAGCACCGGATAAAACAGCCGTTTCCAGCCAGCGCCGCCATACGGGCCGGCACAGCTGGTGGGCCATGACGCCGTGCTGCAACTGCCCAATGCGGCGGCGGAACTCGACAAGTTCAGCCCGCAAACTGGAATAGTTTGCTTGCCGGACATCCCCGGTGACGAGATGGTAAGGCAGACCTAATGAGGCCGAGACAGCTAAGAGCGTGCGGTACTGGAACGCCTCATAGCCGCCGCCGACATCGGCCGGGCTCGAGAACTTCACATCCTCGCCCGGCAACAGCACTTGCATGGTGCCGGGTTCCAGGCTGGCGATCGCCGCTCCGTCGAGATCGGCCTCGCCTTCGCCCATCATCGGGTCCTCGGGGGCCGTTTTGGTGATGAACCCTGCGAACATCGCCGCCGTCTTTTTTCGGTCAAGTTCGGCGTCGTCGTATTGGTCCAAGAGAAACAACCGCACCATGGCAGGTGCCACATGCGGCAGGCCCCGAATTTGGCCCGCATCGATGGGACGGTAGATATGCAGCACTTCCTCGGCAGGCACACGCACCGTCTCGGGCACAGCCACCCGCTGGTCCGTACTGTCGCCCGGATGGCGGCGGCGGAAGTGATAAGCCACCCGCCGCCCGATCAGATCGAACTCGATCCCGCAGCGGATGCGGTTTCCATTTGGATCGGTCTCGGTTTTCTCGAAGGGCAGCATCTCGGATTGGAGAAGCTGCAACTGTAGCGGCACCAACAGCCCGTCTTCCGCCCGTCGCGGACGCAAGCGCACAAAGCATTCACCGGCGGCAAACATCTCACGCGCGACCATGGCCTGCAGACCGTAGAAGTCAGTTAGTCCATCAGCATCTGCCTCATCCGTCCAGGCGAGCCAGAGCTTCTGGACCTGGTCGCGCAAGTCGGCATCGCCAATGAGCGAGGAGGGTTTGATCCCATCCCCGACAAGGTTCGCGGCAAAAGCCTCACAGGCATTGGCTGCGTACCCATTCGTCACCACCAGCTCGCGGGAGCGGGCCAGCAGTCGCGACCCACCCGAGGCAACCAGCGCGTTGATGTTTTCCAAGGGCGGGTTCCAGCCCCGCAAGCGGCGCTTGGCCATCGCCCCCTCGAGACGCGCGCGCATGGCTTCAGGGCCGCTCGGCTTGGAGCGGCGGAACATGTCGAACAATGCCATGTCGGTTAGAGACCCTTGGTCGCTGTTATGCGAACTTGGCGGATGAGTTTCCGCCCCTCGGCCGCTGCAATCTCGCGGTCAAGCGCCTCGATGGCCCGGTCGATTTCCGCAACGGAACGATAGTCCACCGTCTTGCCGTCATAGCTGGCGCGCGCCACGCCGGAGGCGCGTTGTGCAGAGAGCACTTCCCGGCGGGCGCGCAGGTCTGTGATTGTGGCCATCGCCATCACCTTTTAAGTTCGGAGCAAAACCACCGTCAGGCCGTGCCATGTCTACCAAGATCGCCCGTATCAGGATTGAACTCGAACATATCGCTCCGCTCATCTGGCGGTGCGTTGACGTCAGCCTGACGACCAATCTTTGCGCACTGCACGAGATCATTCAGGCGGTAATGCCCTGGGAGAACTACCATCTTTATCAGTTTGCCGTGGGCGAATGTGTCTATGGCGAACCCGATCCCGAGGATGCGGTCTGGGGCCGCAAGATCTATCAGGCCAAGGGCATGCGCCTCGGCACACTTGTGGACCGTGGTGTGACCGAACTTCTTTACACCTACGATTTTGGCGATGACTGGCAGCACCGCGTCATTGTCGAGGAGGTCATCGAAGCAACTCCCGGCACCGATTATCCCCTCTTTATCGATGGCGAGCGCACAGCCCCACCTGAAGATGTGGGTGGTCCTCCCGGGTTCATGGACTTCGTTGAAGCCATGGCGAAAACACGCCATCCGCAGCGCAAAGATCTGGTGCGCTGGTATGGCGGCCCCTTCAACCCTGTGGATTTCGGCGCGGACCGCATTGCCGAAAGCATCCGTTCAATTGCCCAAAAGCGTAAAGCCGCGCTTGAGGCATTGGAACGCAGCCGCGCGAAGCGGCTTCACTGACTTTACAACCTCATCCCATGTATGTTGACCGCACAACACGGCGCACCTGTGCCTTGCGTACAGATTGCGGGCCTGCGGTAGAGGCCATACCCTTGGCATCAGTGACCACAAACTGCGCCGCCAACTCCTCCCACCGCGCATCCGACCAGCGGTCCGCACCGAGGATCCACGCGGCCGCGCGTGCATAAACCCGGCAGTCGAGGGCCTCGTTGCGTTCCCTCAGCTTTTGCCATTCTAGCTTGGCAAAGCCGCGCCTGTTCTTGACCGTGACCAACTGTTCAGCCGTCAGTTGCTTCAGCCATTCGGCATCGACCCAGCCCGGCAGATGAAGAAAGCCGGGAGGAAACTTCTCCTCCTCCGCCGGGCTGGTTTCCGTCGGATCAAGCCGCAGGAAGCGGTAGGTCTCGGCCTTGAATGTCGATGTTGCCACGGTCCAAAGCCGCGCCCCACGGCGAAGACGTTTGCCCGCGATCGTCGCGTCGACAAACGTCGGGCCCGTCACCGGGCTCGCGCGATTGAAGCCCTCAAGGCCCTTGATCGGGGCCACCTGACCAAAGCCCACCTGCCGCGCCCAGGCATAGACGGCTGCCGTTTCATAGCCTGTGTCGATCGCGAGCCGCGCGATAGTCATCGGCGTGCCGCTGGCGTGAGCCCAAGTCCTGCCAAGTAGGTCAGTCAGTTTCTGCCAGCACGCCGGATCGCCCGGGCCGCCCTCGATGACGATGTGATCAATGAGCCAGCTTTGCAGGCCTTTGCCCCATGCCCAGACATCAACCTCGATCCGGTCTTTCTGGACGTCGACCCCAGCGGTCAGAAACAACCCGCCCGCCGGCACCGTACCGGCGCGCCAATCTTCCTTCAGCCCCTGGAGCCGCTGCCAGTCCGGGGCCTCGCCACTCTCCATCCAGGTCTCGCCGAGAGATGTGTTGATGAACGTCTTCATCGTCTCGTCCCCACCGGAGCGCGCGGACAGGAACGCCTTGGCCATGGCCTCGAGCCGCACCCAGGGCGAATAGATCTCGTTCAGATGGAAGCCCGCTATCCCATTGAATGGCGCGTCCGCGATCCAGCGGCCCTTCGAGATGGCGGCCCAGCGGGTCTCATCCTTCCACGCGGCGTCGCAGTCGGCGCAGTGGTAGCCGGCGGTTTCGGGGCGATGGCTGCCGTTCTCGTCCTTGTCCCATTTCACCTGTCCCCAAGTCAGAATTTGTTCATGTCCGCATGCGGGGCAAGGTACCCAGAACCGGCGCTGGTCGCTTTCTTCAAACGCCGCCTCGATCCGGCTCGCACCCTTGTTGGTCGGCGTCGAGACCAGCACGATCTTGCGGTTCCAGAACGTCACCGTCCGCTTCTTCGCGAGGTTGACCGGGTCGCCTTCAGCGCCTGCACTGAACGGATAGCGATCGACCTCGTCGCAGAGCAGCAGCCGGATCGGTCGGCTCGCAAGCCCCGAGGGCGCGTTTGCTCCGACAATGGTCAGATGCCCGCCCGGGAACCGCTTGTGCAGGATCTTGTTGTTGCCATCCCGCGACCGCGGATCGGCGATCTTGCCCTGCAGGCACGGCGTGTCTCGCGCCATCGGCGAGAAACGGTCCTTCGACCAGGTTTCGGCATCGCGCTCGGTCGGCATCACCACCATGATCGGCGCAGGGTCGTGGTCGATGTGATAGCCGACCATATTAAGGATCGACTCCGACTTGCCGATTTGACTGCTCGACATGATCACAACGGTTTCTACCGCCGGATCCGAGATCGCGTCCATGATCCCGCGCTGGTATTCAGCGCGGCTCGTGCGCCATTGTCCTGGCTCGGCGCTGGCTTCAGAGCTGAGCCGGCGGTTCTGGTCCGCCCAATCGCTGATCGTCAGATCCGGCGGCGGCTTCAAAACCGCCAGTGCCTTTGCCACTGTCCGCTTCAGGATCGGTGACCCCTGCAGAGTGAGCGCACTCCGCGAGGTCAATGTCGGCTTCAAGTTCAATGTCTGGCTGCGCGAGATCATCGAGCACCTCGCGGATGGCGGCGCGGATCAGGTTCCGGGTGTCTCCGACGGTTGATTGTTCAAAGGCTTGTGGTGCCAAACGGTCAGGCAGAGCCAGCAGTCGGGTGCGCAAGAGCGCCAACACCGCGATCCAGGCCGCCTCGATCTGTTCGGCCGCGATCAGCGAGCGGCGCTTTTCTTCGGCTTCCATCTCGGCGAGGTCAGCGCGTGCTCGGATGAAGCGGGCCCGTTCAGCGGCATAGTCTGGCGCACCCGCCTGCGCCTTCAGCGCCTGATCGCGCAGATAGCGGACATAGCCCCGCACCGACCCGATCAGATCATACTGACCCCGCTCAGCCTTCGGGATCACACCCTCGCGGCTTAGTTGCTGGACCCGTCGTTCCGAAAGGTCCAGCAGCCGCGCAATCACGCCGATGGGTTGTGTGGCGGATGACATTCGCAGACCTCGAGATTTCTATTAACTATATGGAATCGTGTCGAATTCACTGGATAAACCTCGCCACTAGAGCGAACCTCATGACAGCACCCAACGCAATTCAGGACGCCTCAAGATGAGCCACCGCCCAACAGCCCAAGACGCGTTCATCGCCGAGAAGGCCGCGATCGACACGATGCTCGCGCGGCTACAGACGCTGAGCGACGATCACTTCGACACTCACCCCAACGAGGTTCATTGGGGCCATGTCGGCAACCTTGACTATTACGCCGAGCTCCTGAAGCGCATCACTGACAGCGCCTTCAAGGAAGGCGAGCACGCGGAGTGACCCCCATGGAAACCACCAGCATTCGGCTCCCCATTCGGAACCTGCCCGAGCACTTCGACCGCAGCCGCATCACCGTCGTCCTTGAAGAGATCGAAATGGCCCTTATGGACGACGGGGGCGTTTACGGCAAAACCTTTGCCGACAGCTTCACGATCACGGTCGAGGTTCCGACCCATCAGCTGATGGACACCGCCAGCTGCCTGAAAGACCTCGGCCTGATCTAGCCCTCGATTTTTGCCACCCGAATGGCCTCGAAGAGCCGCCGCAGCAGGAACGAGCGGATTATGCTGACGCCGGTGAACAGCAAGCCCATTTGCAGATTTTGCGCGAGCGTCGTGTGCAAGCCAAAGATCGGGAAGATCAGGATTTGCGTCACAACCGCGACGCCGTATCCGACGATCACGTTGGTGATCGCTTCAATTAGTGACATGAGGCGGGACTGTTTCATGCGGCCTCACGCTCAGCTTTCAGGGCATCGAAGGTCTGCTCGCCTCCGTCCAGAATGGCCTGCTTGCCCGTAAACTTTTGCCAACGTGCAACCGCCACATCGACGTATGCCGGGTTCAGCTCGATACCGAGGCAGACGCGGCCCGTGGTCTCGGCCGCGATCAGCGTGGTGCCCGATCCCATGAAAGGCTCGTAGACCGCCTGACCCGGGCTCGAGTTGTTCAGGATCGGACGTCGCATGCATTCCACGGGCTTCTGTGTCCCGTGGACGGTCTTTTCGTCCTGATCCTTGTTGGCTATTTGCCAAAGCGTGGTCTGCTTGCGGTCCCCCGCCCAGTGCCCCTTGCCGGATTTGCGTACAGCATACCAAGCGGGCTCATGTTGCCAGTGGTAATCGCCCCGGCTCAGAACCAGCCGATCCTTGGCCCAGATTATCTGGGAGCGGATGGTGAAGCCTGCGACTTCGAGGCTTTCGGCGACTGTGGCTGCATGCAAAGCGCCATGCCAGACGTAGGCGACGTCGCCGGGAAACAGCGCCCAGGCCTCGCGCCAATCGGCGCGGTCATCATTCAGCACCTTGCCGGTACGCTTGGTGTTCGCGGCCCCGGCCTGGTTGCGCCAGCCGGGGTCGTATTCCACACCGTAAGGTGGATCTGTCGCCATAAGGAGGGGTGTTACCCCGTTTAAAACGCGCTCTACATCCGTCGCGACCGTACTGTCGCCGCAGAGCAGCCGGTGGTTGCCAAGAATCCAGAGGTCGCCAGGACGGCTGATCGGATCCTCGGGGGGTTCTGGAACATCGTCCTCACCCTCCTGCGGGCCGGTGCCCTCCTCGAGGCTGGACATCAGCGCGTTCAACTCGTCGTCTGTGAAGCCCGTCAGCCCGAGATCGAAATCAGCCTCCAGCAGGTCCGCCAGTTCAAGGTTCAAGAGGTCCTTGTCCCACTCGGCGTTCTCGCTCGAGCGGTTGTCCATGATCCGGAAGGCGCGAGCCTGCGATGCGGTCAGCCCTTTTGCGACATGCACCGGCGCGGTCTTGAAGCCGAGCTTGCGCGCAGCCTCCAGCCGGGTGTGCCCTGCGAGAACCACCATCGCCTCGTCCACGACGATGGGCTGGCGCCACCCGAATTCCTGGATCGAGGCCGCGACCGTCGCGATTGCCTGCTCGTTGCGGCGCGGGTTGCGCGCATAGGGAATGATCTGCTCGAGCGGCAGGTCGACGACGTCCATGGTGTTGTCCTTGGGGATGCCCGAAAGCGAAATGGGTCTGAGGGCCGAAGCGAAATGGGGTCAGACCCCCGTTTCGGTTCAGGCGTAGGTTTCGAGGCCGTCAGGCCTTTGTTTTGTTGGGGTTCGGTGCAAACCGAAACGAAACGGGTATTTTCGGCGGTGTCACTGGGAAACCCTCGGGCCTCGCCCCCCCGAATACGGTCACGAACAGGAGGGACCCGTTCAATTTCAATGAGTTATGTGACACAACTTTGTTAGCAGAGACAGTTTTTTTCATGAAACCGATCACCAAGTGCTGTGTTTTTCGCGCTTGCATAGACCTTCGTTCCCGTCTTCTCATGGGCGCGTACCCAAGAAAGAACAAGCAATGTCTCAAGCGCCCGCCTTTGATACCGAGATCAATAAAGCCCCAGCCCTGCGTATCAGTCATATCGTGCGCGGTCGCGTCAACGATGGCGGCCGGGTTCGGTATTTGATTGACCCGGACGGTATTGGCGAGGATCGAGCCATACCCGAAGATGTCGCTCTAATCCGTTGGCGAAAAAGAGAAATGCCACACCATACTTTTCATGGATGTCGGCTCGGACCAAATCTATGGCGAGGCGTTGACCAAGCCCTTGGACGGAACGCTGAAACCATTTGCGGGCTTGAAACACAGGCAATAGCTACAGCACGTGAACAACTTAACTCTGGTAGGCAACAGCATCACCTCTATTTACCAGAGACATCAGCAATCAAAGATCTCTTCGCTTTTCTGGGACCTATCCGGCTGCAGTCGATACTTGACCGCCACCTAGACGAACGCCGCGCGGATAAATTTGGTACTCCGGACTTATTTCTATTTGCACGAAACAGCTCTACGCAGAAGCCCTCATTCTACCGGCTGGTCGAAGTCAAAAAGCCTCGTGAACACATAAGCCGCGATCAACATGAAGAAATTGCCTTTTTACGCTCAATTGGTGTTCCCGCTCGTCTCCTTCGTCTCATCGAAAGGTAGACCAACCGATGAGCTGCTTGCGCACGCGCGCACCTCTCGACTTACCATCCATATACCGACGAGACGGCAAAAGTGTCTGGCAGTTTTTTAAATCAATTCGATTTTTTCAGATTGCCGGATCGTCCGCACGCGTAAGGTCAATCACCTGCTGCATTGAGAGGCGCTGGCTGATCTGCCTGCGGTTCAATTTGTGCGCAATCATGCAAAGGCCATAGACCCAGTGATAGTGCGCTGAAGATCGCTGCAGCCCCACCATCCGGCACACGTCGCGCCAGCGATGACCATATGCGCGCAACCAGACAATCTGGCCATCAATGGGTTCTAGCCCTGCGGTCCAGGTGAGTGTCTCCTCCATTCGGCTAATGGAGGCAGGCGAAGGCAGCACACGCATGGGCTTGGGTTCCTGACCTACCTTGTCAGCAAAGCTTTGCACCACGTCAGGCCAGGTGCTGAAATACCCCGAAAGCCGAGGCGCTGGCAGGCGCTTGAGAACGAAAGCCGCTTCCGACAGACGGGCCTCCACCAGTTTTGGTGTCCAGGCACTCATCGGGACGTCTCCTTGTTCCTCTTGCCGTAAAGCTTTTCACCAAGCTGTTGCACAAGTTCACGCTCGGGCCAGGTTAGACGGTCATCATCGACGCTAACGGCCAGAAGGCCTGTCTCACGCCAGCCATCGCGTTTCACCTGATCAGGCCCTCGGCGACCGCCGCCAAAACCCGGAGGATGCCACCGCATGGATTTCATCGGGACACCTCCGGAAAAAGGGCCGCGTAGCCGATGACGTCGATCAGGCTGTCCTCATGGGCCTGATCATGCGCCAAACGGACGAGTTTAAGATCAATCATGCACAGAACAACCTGAGCCGGCGATACCAGACACCCAAGAGTGAGCGTCCAGCGAGCCGCAATGGCTTCAAAGGCCGTATCAGCTAAACCGTAGGCGTGCCCACGTTCCTCTAGGACGGCAGCCGCCTTTTCGAGTAGTACGGCGTTCATGCGACACCACCTTGGGTCTCCAATGCCCAGTGAAGGATTGCGATAGCGTCCGCCTCGTTATCGTCTGCCGGGCTGTAGCCACGTGCCTGAGCTGCTGCAATCATGGCCTGCTTTGGGGCATTGCCCTTGCCTGTGGCGTGGCGCTTGATAGTACCTACAGGCACGCCCTGATAAGGCACGCCACGTAGTTCGGCCCAGGTTTCGAGCGTTGCCATGAGACCGCCATAAACATGCGCTGCATCTGTCCCAAGGTGCCGGCGCACTTCTTCAAAATAGATCGCCTCAATCGGACCAGACAGACGATCAACCTCAGTGAGCCAGTTGGTAAAGCGGAGGTAGCGCATTCCACCGCCGTCATAGCGCCCAGGCTTGAAGCTCACTGTGCCACTTGTGATCAGGCTATCGAAGCCGCGCAGCGCCCAGCCGGTCGTGGTGCCGAGGTCTAGGGCGAGGATCGATGTGGCCTGCGTAGAGGGTGCGACGGATGCAACGGATAGTTCACTATCACCGTTACACCTGCGCGCATGCGCGCGCGTGACACCTATATAGGGGGAACCCGTCGCATCCGTCGCAGTCTTTATTTTATTGCTCATTGTAATCTCCTTCGAATAGGTCAGAGTTGTTGTGACACAGCTTGATTCCGAGGAAGCCACGGGCCTTACGGGTGTTTTCGCGGGTGAACCCCTTGGCGCTCAGCGTCTCGGAAAAACGCTTCATCGATCCCGCATATTCGCCGTTGGCCTCGGCCCACGCCTTCCAACTGTTGAAGAGCTCTGTGGAGCCTGCCCAGAAAGACTTGTTGCCAGTCTCGCAGCGCTCCTCGATCCAGCGGCCAAGCGCGTCCTCCGCCTCAAAGTAATCCTCTGTAGCGGCCATCACGGCAGACGGCGGGCGTAGCCCATGCTCTTGCCACTCGAGACAGCCCTGCAGCGCCCAGGCGAGGATGCCGTCCCGTTCGGCCAGAAGTCGGTCAGGCAGGCGCTTGTCGCGCTTTGCAGCGGGGATGGTGACAGTAAAAGGCACCATGTGCAGGCGGCGCTTCATTGCCTCATCCACATTGCGAATGGTGGGTTTGTGGTTGCCAACGATCAGCAGCTTGAATTGCGGTATGAACTCAAAGAAATCCTGTCGCATAAAGCGGGCGGTGATCTTGTCGCCACCAGTCAGCGCTTTGAGCTTGCTTTCGGCCCACCGGCTACCTTGTTCGGTCTCAATGGACGTGACCACGCGTGCACCCCGCAGCCCTGCCATATCGGTCGGATGCCTATCGCCATGGCTCGCCATGAACATGTCCATTGGCGCGACAGTGGCGTAGTCGCCAAGGATTTCCGTCAGTGTATTGGCAAAGACAGATTTCCCGTTGGCCCCTGTACCGTAGAGGAAGAAGAGAGCGTGCTCGCTGGTGACGCCGGTGAGGCAGTAGCCCGCCATACGCTGCAGGTAGGATTGTAACTCGGTGTCACCGCCCGTGACCGTATCCAGGAAAGTGAGCCATGTCGGGCAGCTGCCATTTGGTGCTGCAGCCGCGATCTTTGTAATGCAAAGCGATTGGTCATGGGGTTGCGATTGCCCGCTGCGCAGATCAAGCACCCCAGCTGTTGTGTTGAAGAGCCAAGGGTCTCGATCCCATATGTCGGTTGTCGTGGCATGGCGACGATCACTGCGGGCCAAGCGTTCAACAGCTGCAACCGTCGAAGCGGCGGAGAGCTTCGTGCGCACTTTTGAGGACGGCGAGCGCACGGCCGCCGCCCGACAGACTTGGCGTGCCAGATCAAAGGCCTGCAGCGTGTCCTCGCGCTTCCAGATACGGCCTGTCCAAGTCAACCATTGGCCCCAGCCCGCAACATAGCGCCAAGCATCAGAATGTTCGGCTGCGAACGTCGATGCCAGGGCATCCTCTGAGAACCGTACAGGGGTTGGGCCCTCATTACCCGACCCATTGCCTCCACCGTAACCAGTTTCAGGCTCTAGGACTTCTTCATCGGGAATGTCCCCATTGCGGGTTTGATCCAGCCGCCAAAGGCGTTCGGCCTCTTGCCTCAGTCGGAGTTCTGCCCAAGGAGGATCAATTCGCGCGTCATTATAGGCAACGATCTCCGCCCAGGATTCCGCAGGCGTAACATGCCCTTCCCGGCTTCGACGGATCCAATACCCGATGACGCGTGAGAGTGCGTCAAAGCGGGTCGTGCCATCCACCCCACCTTCTCGAACGGGTTTGGCGAAGAGCTCAGGAACACTGCCGCGCTCTCCGGGGGCGGCAGTGAAATCCAGCTCCTCGGCAGCAAGGCCCTCCATTGGCGGCATAGCGAAGATGGCCTCCGCCAGTTCCCCAAGGTCAAAATCAACGGGGCGATAATCGAGGATAGAAACAAGCCGTTTGACACCAGACTTCGCATGAACGGACCCCGCCACACGAATAGGCTGATGTGCAGATTTGAATGAGGGATCGCCACCGACCTTGGCGGCAATCATCTGACGCGCCCGGCAGACCCGGGCGATGTCCTCCCCTTCAGCAGGTTCTGTTAGCCGCCAGTAGAGGTGGAGCTTATCCTGCCCCTCGGGTGTTACACCACCTGAAGCCACTTCGAGCGTTGGCGTGCCGAGGTGCTGGATCAAATGGCTACGTTTTGCCGCTATATCGCCGTGATCAATGTCGACCAAGACAACCTGCATCTGCGCAATATGCTCAGAGCGTGCAGCGCCCGCCTCGTGAACTGTGCCCGGCACGACAAAGAGCGCCATCCCCGTTTGCGCGGCCCAGTCCGCCTGATGGGCGAGCTTGACCCCAAGATCACCATCCACTGGCAGGAATGGCGTATGTGGTGGCGCGTCGAGGGCGCCCTTCTCCGCCAGAGCCCGAACAGGTGCGAGGAACTCGCAATAACCAAATACCACATCCGCATAGAGCGCGATCGTATTCGCGTCCGGTACAACAGGCTCAGCCACATCAACTGTTTGCACATGATCGGTCATGCCCAGCACCTCGAGGTGTAAGCACAGAACCGACATTCAAAATGCTCAGGATCGCTCGTGTGGCGCGGCAATTGCTCACCCGCATCGCAGGCGCGCAAGATGTTTACAGCCTTATCGCTGGAGGCCTGCGCAAGCGCCCCATCAAAGGGGACTAACTCGTGCCAAATCTCACAGGTGTCTTTGTTGATCGCCGTAAAGAGCGCCGGCGTCTCCGTCAGTCCGAGATAAGCCTGATAGAGGGCAATCTGAGCCGCATAGATGGGCTTGGCCTTGACCACCCCATGTTTTTCGATGGCGCGCCAGTTCTTGGCATTGGCCGATTTGCATTCCCAAAGCGCAGGCACAGCCATGCTGTTTGGTGCGGCGACAACTACACCGTCGGCATGCCCTTTGACCCGCCCGCCGGCCACAGAAAACCCAAACTGATCGCCATGCCTATTGCGCGTACGTAGATCGAAGCCCGCCTTGCGCAGCCATTCAATCGCGAGGTCTTCCAGCACATGACCAAGCGCGAAGATCCGAAGCGACTGCCCCGAAAATCCGCCACCCTCATCCTCGGGGGTCTTTAGGTATTCGTATTGTAGGCGCCTCGCACAAGCATCGCCCAAACGACTGCCGCCAAGATAATCGCGGGTTGGCCGCGCGTCATTTTCCATGACAAGCGCTTGATCAATGAGCGCGTTAACGCCCTCAGCAAAGCTCAGGGACTGTTCGCGGTGATTAAAATCCAGGAAGGCGTCGGTCAAAACGGTACCTCCGAGGTCATGCGTGGCGCCGAGGCCAAGAGGCTTGCTTGGAAACCATCAACGGCTGCTTCAGCCAGCTTTCCGGCCTGCATGGCCGTGAGGTCTTTGAAGCGGGTGGACCAGCCGATTTCGTCCATGAGGAGGCCCATGGATTTCATGGCCTGCGTCAGCGCTTTGCGCTCGCGGTCATTAGGATCAATCATAGGCGCCCTCCGTAACTGGAAGGACAAAATGCTCTGGCAAGAGCAAAGATATGCAGTCTGTTTTCATCGAGAAGATCTCCAGGGGGACCTTCCTCACTTACCGATGAGACCCACAAAATGTCGGATTAGAACATTACAGGAACATCCAAATGTGGTTGGATTTCCAAAATGCCGTCACAAACAGCGCATAAACACTATATGTTGTATTTTCAACAATCAAAAAACAACATATGGACACAAAACGAGAGCCACGTAAGATGTGACTACTGCCTGTGCAAAGTCCGATTCGCCGGCGCAGAACACCCCGTAGAAAAGGAAAAGTGCTCATGGCCGCATTCAACCCACGTGTATTCACCAACCCGTCTCGGCTAAAGGAAATCGCCCCGGATCGCCTCATTCTATTTTTATCAGCATGGTCGGATTACTTTATCGGCCGAGGCCTCGACCTGGCTACTGCAGGCACCTCGGACATGCCGTTTGATACCATCGCCAGCATTCTGATGAACCCCGACCAAGATGCCCCCGAAGGTATGGTGAACGCGCTCTATTACGTGCACGAAACGGCAAGCCATGAGCCGATGGAAGAGCTCATCGAACGAGCGGAAACAGCTGGCCTAGAGATCGAGCACGATGAGAAAAGCACGCCTGCTGATGTCGCTGTTCAGATCTGGCTCGCCAAGCCCGATCTCCTCGAACGCCAACACGCAGAAACCGTCGCGTTCAATCGCTCGAACTTTACCTATTTCGCGGGGCAACACACCAAAACCGTCACGTCGGGCATAGGCCTGACAATCTCCGAGGCGCAATGCCGTGAGATGGAGGCTTTGATGGATCCTTGGTTCGAAAAAAAGCGCAGGGGCCGTGGGTCACGCGTGTTCGTTTTTCCGCATGAAAGCCGCATCTGGATTTTGATCCGTCATGGCATGCCAATGCGCCGCGAAGGGGAGCACAAAGAGGATGGCAAAGACAGTATCGCCTTTTACCGCCCCCAAAAGGACGACGTTCTGATTTATGACGCCGAGGTCAACGAAATTGGCGTCAACGCAGGGACCAAAGGCGAGCGCGAGCTATATCTTGAAACGATTGGTGCAGTTTTATTTGGGGATGCTACACATTTTGAGTTGGCTGAACGCTACAACTTGCAGCCACTCATAGATCATGGGCCTGCCTCCTTGGTCTGTGATGACATCCCCGGCCTGTCTCGGGTGCGATTGGTCGAATTCGGACGCCTATGGGACGGAAAAGTCCCTGAATATGAATCCCGCCGATCGGATGATCTCTTTGACACCTATGGCGATGACTGGGCGGCCCGTTTGCGCTTCGGGCGGCTCACTTATGCGAAATTCAAGGTCGGGTTTGAGGGAGAGAAGAAAGAGCGTTCCGTGATGATCCGCCCGGTAAACGTTGCACGCTATGAACGCGACGCCGATACCAGCCTGATTGAGAAGTGGCTCAAAGCCCGAGGCTTCTGGAACCTAACAAGTGAGGCCGAGGGCGATGATGATTTCGAAGTTCTGGAAAGCGCTTGATGAACTGAGCGACAACGGCTCTTCCCGCCACGGCTGGGACCTGCGACTAAGCGATGAGTGGAAAGCGGTCGCCCCGTTTTTGCCCACAACGGGTAAATTGGCGGCTTCCCTTGCCTGTCCCAATCCTGGCGCCGCCGGCTGCCCAAGGCGAGTGGTTCAACACGGCGATGGCACAGCGAGCGCCGTTTGTGGCGACAGCCCCAAATCCTGCAAGACGCTTGATGTGTCCATCGATGCGATCCGTATCCATGCGCTGGACATACGAAAATTCGCAGCCGCTCTGGTCGCCGCGTTTGAACTGTCGCCCCTGCCCCAACAGAAAGTCCCATCATTGATCGTGCGATTGGGTACACGCGAACGCGCGGCCGGATTGGGTGTGCCAGTTTTTCTATGCATCCCGGGGTCGACGCCATCGCACGGTCCTAAAGATTTGGACGAGATTTTAGAAACCCCTACGCCAAGCGTTCTGCTTTGCCCGAGAACGGGATCACTTCCAGACGCCATGTCAGAGCCATTGAGGCGCTGGGGCGTGACTGTCTTACCGCTCGACATCTCCGTGATAGCCCGCGGACCCGGCAAGTTTGCTCTAACCCCACAAGGTAATGCCATCATGCAGAACTTGCTTGAACAGATGTATGATATTGCCACGCAAGCAAAAGGTCCTCAGCGCGTATGGGATCTACCTCCTGGCACGAGATGGGAAGACATGACGATCCGCTTCACGGCCGTAGCCTGGATCAACGTTTCCGTTGGCGGTGTAACCCGAGCCTTTGAGCCTGATGCCTTTGGCTTGCGCAACACCAAGACGCAGGAAACTGCATTCAAGGAAGCCTGGAAGTTCTTCTTGGCACTTGGCATCCAAAATGGACGGCACGCAGTGCATTGCAACAACCCAAAGGACACGCAACTCCTGCAGAAAAACAAGCAGGCCCTCTCGAAGGCCTTGAAGAAAGCCTTCGGGCTTGATTTTGACCCAATTCCGGTCGTGAAAGGCGAATACATCACTCAATTCGTCCTAAGTGCAGACGAACTCCGCCAGGGCCGCCAGGGCCGCCAGGGACAAATCTCAACGAAATTTCGCTGAGGCCCAGCGAAAAAACTCAAAATATTTTCCGCTCTCAAGCCGCTGAAATCACACTGATTTCTGCGGCTTCTTCCATTTTCAACACGCTTAAACAGGCCTTCTGACGAAATTTCGCCGGAGCCGGGTATTCGGGCCCTCGAGCCCGTCCACCTGGACAAAGGCGAATGCTATGGAGCATCTCAACGCACTGATTGACCCCGCATCCCGCATCAATCGCAATATCAACATCCGCGCCGCGCGCCTGGCGTATTCTGGCGCAGCGCCCGGTCTTGATGCCGAAGACATCGCACAGGAATTAAGGGAGGAGGTTCTGCGTCGCGCAGACCTGTTCGACCCCGAACGTGCTTGTTTCGACACATTTGTCGATCGCATCATAAAAAACCGGATCTCGGATCTCGCACGAATTAGCCAGGCCTCAAAGGCCAGCCGCAAGACGCAATCTTTTGAAACCCCAATCCTTACCCATAATGGCCAAGAGGGTCTCACACTTGCCGATACGCTCAGCGAGACATCCCCTCTCTTTGGCGCAGATGATTTTGCCGCTGCGCATGGTGCAGACCTAAAATCCGATGTGGCCAAGTTCCTCGCCTCCCTGTGCCCCACCTCGCGCCGTATCGCGATCGCTGTAAGCCAAGGATCGGTGGCAGATGCAGCGCGTAATTTAGGCCTTCACCGCAGCACGATCTACGAGCGCCTCAGCGTCATCCGGAAAGCTGCCATTGCCATGGGTCTCGACGGGTATTTCGAGGCAGCGCCCCGACAGTTTGCACCCCGCGTCGGTAAGTAGAGCCAAGAGACATTCAAAGACATGCCGGGCCTTCGGGGGAATGCAAAACCCTTGAGGAAACACCTCGACCGCAAGCTCCAGGGCGGCGTCGGGCCCGGCAGTTGCAACCCCTATGACCACCCCGGAGCATGACGAAACAGGAGCTGGACGATGTTCACATCACCTCTGAAAAAACTCCGCCAGTCGAACTGGCTCAGCGCTCTTCCCGACACGATCGCGGTCCCCCCCATTGGCGGCAGGCTCGCCCGCAATCTGCCCATTGAGCGCGCCACTCTAGATCAAATCGCTTTCGCGCTTTTGCCCTTGGAGCAGGAACGCCGCGCGATTGGTCAGAAAATCATGGCCCTCGAAGAAATCATCACGATGGCCCGCAAACAGGGGGCATTGGGCGCCGATATTGCTGTGACCGCCGCCACCCAGGAATTGGAGGCACGTCAATGAACAGTTCAACCGCACCCACATCGTTTCGCATCATCACAGCCGATGAGCGTTTGAAAGAAACCCGCGGCATCAAAGGTGTCTTGACCGGAATTTCCGGGATTGGCAAAACCAGCCAGCTTTGGTCCCTCGATGCAGACCGCACGCTTTTTGTAAACCTTGAGGCCGGCGAACTCGCCGTCCAAGGCTGGCCGGGCGACGAGGTCCGTGTTCGTGATTGGGAGCGCGCCCGTGATCTCGCAGCCTGGATTGGTGGCCCCAACCCGGCAATGCGGGACGATCAGGCCTATAGCCAGAACGACTATGAGCGGGTGTGTCGCCTGTTTGGCGATCCGAGCCTGCTCGACAAATACGACACGATCTTCGTGGATTCGATTTCTGTCGCCTCCCGCATCTGCATGCAGTGGTGCAAAGGCCAGCCGCAGGTGCAATCCGATCGCAACGGCAAGCTCGACCTGCGTGGCGCCTACGGCCTGCTTGGCCAGGAAATGATCGGCTGGTTGACACACCTCCAGCATACGCCGCGCAAAAACATCTGGCTCGTTGGTTTGCTCGACAAAAAAATCGATGATTTCGGAAAGCCCTATTTTGCGCTGCAAGTCGAAGGGTCCAAAACCGGCCTCGAACTGCCGGGGATCGTCGATGAGGTCATTACCCTCACCGAAATCCAACCCACAGAGGGCAAGGCGTACCGAGCCTTCGTCTGCACCACGATCAACCCCTACGGCTATCCCGCCAAAGATCGCAGCGGGCGCTTAGGTACGATTGAAGAGCCCCATCTCGGGCGTCTGATGTCGAAGATCCGAAACGGTCAGCCCACCACAAATGCACGCGCCTTGACCTTCGACATGCCGTCCGAGGTC
The DNA here is from genome assembly GCF_056431045.1 of Aestuarium zhoushanense. Taxonomy (NCBI): domain Bacteria; kingdom Pseudomonadati; phylum Pseudomonadota; class Alphaproteobacteria; order Rhodobacterales; family Paracoccaceae; genus Aestuarium; species Aestuarium zhoushanense. The sequence continues at coordinate 218,322 of NZ_JBWKMA010000004.1, read as the reverse complement.
GACGCCATTCCCACCCCAACACAGACGCAAGGAGCATAAACAATGGCAAGTGATATGGATTTCAATGGCGCCGATGCCCAAGACGCCGCGTTCGACCTCATCCCGGCCAATACCCTTGTAAAAGTTACTCTAACCATCCGCCCCGGTGGCGCTGGCCCAGAAGGTTGGTTGACCCAAAGCCAGGCAAGCGCCGCGCAGTACCTCAACACAGACGCAATCGTGATGGAGGGCCCATTTGCGCGTCGCCGAATTTACACGCGCATTGGCTTTCGCGGCAAAGACGTGGATGCCAGTGGCGTCGACAAATATGCCAACCGCGGGCGCGCGCTTATTCGGGGCATTCTGGAGTCGGCGCGCGGCATCAAGGCCAATGATCAATCCGAGGCCGCGCGCGCAGCTCGTCTGATCCGAAGCCTGGGCGATCTCAACAGCTTAGATTTTGTAGCCAAGATCGGCATCGAAAAGAACCGTGACGAGCCTGACGAGCCTGGACGCAATGTTATCAAGGCCGCTGTAGGGCCAGAGCATCGCCAATATACCGAAGTTATGGGTGGCCACACGGCGCCGGCCCAACTGCCTTCGACTGCTCCACAAGGCTACAGCGGTGGCGTGGTACAAGACCCCTATGCTGGATCTGATACTGCCTCTGACGGCGGCGCACCCTTCTGGGCACGCTAAAGGAGGCACGCATGATCCCACGTGATTATCAAAGGGCGGCGGTTAACGCCGCCCATGACCGCACATCAGAGCATGGCAACACAATGTTGGTTTTGCCGACGGGCGCTGGAAAGACGGCCATCGCCGGCTTCTTTGTCGCGGAAGAAGCAGAGCGCCAGCGCAATGCAAAGGTGCTCGTCCTCCAACACACCGATGAACTCATCGAACAAAACCGCGTTGCGATTTCCCGTATCTCAGGCCTGCCCTCATCCGTTGTCAAAGCAGAGCGCGATGACTGGGACGGACAGCTTGTTTTCGGGAGCGTGCAAACACTAGCGCGGGCCAACAGGCGCGACGCGATGTCGGCAGTCTCTCACGTCATTGTTGATGAGTGCCACCGCGCCGCTGCAACCAGTTATCAGTCCATCATTGACCATGTTCGCGCCTTAAACCCGCAGGCAAAACTGCTTGGCCTCTCCGCTACCCCAGGACGCGGTGACGGGCGCAGTCTGCGCCGCACCTTCAACAATGTCGGCTATCATCTACGGATCGGCACGCTGATTGCCCGTGGACTTCTAGTGCCGCCGCGCACCTTCACCATCGACCTTGGCGTCGATGACGAATTGGCAGGACTTACCAGCACGGCAGGTGACTATGACATGCGCCAAGCGGACAAGGTCTTGAACAGGTCTGTCCTGAACGAAGCTGTGGTTGAGCATTGGAAAGACAAAGCATCTGACCGGCCTACGATCTTTTTCTGCGCCACCGTTGCACATGCCGAAGCCGTGGCAGAGGCCTTCATGGCAGAGGGCATTTCCGCGGCTGTCATCTCCGGAGACATGGCAGGTTCTGAGCGCAGCGATCTCATCGCACGCTTTGATCGCGGGGACATTCAGGTTCTTGCCAACTGCATGGTTCTCACAGAAGGCTTCGACAGCCAGCCTGTAGGGTGCATTGGCATCCTGCGTCCAATGCTTCACAAGGGGACATTCATCCAAGCCGTCGGCCGCGGTCTCCGCCGCGTCGATCCAGAGCGCTACCCCGGCATCATCAAGACCGACTGTATCGTGCTCGACTTTGCCGGCGCGGCCCTTCGGCATGGCTCTTTAGAACAAGACATCTCGCTCGATGAGGATGAAGCCCCCGCAGGTGCACAGCCTTGGAAAACCTGTCCGTCTTGCGAGGCAGAACTGCCCCTTGGCGCCTCAATATGCGATTTTTGTGGCCATGAATTTGCCCGCGCGGTCAGTGAAGCGCAGGTTCTCACCTCGTTCGAGATGACAGAGATTGCCCTGCTCGATCGCTCGCCGTTTTCCTGGGTCGATCTGTACGGAGACGGTCTAGCGCTTATGGCCAGTGGCTTTGAAGGATGGGCGGGCGTATTCCATGATGGAACGCTTTGGCACGCGCTCGGCCGTCCAAAACGTAAGCACATCCGCGCTCTGGCTGTAGGAACCCGAATTCAGGCGCTCTCAGCAGCAGATGACTTCCTCCGAGAAACTGAGACCAGCAGCGCAGCCGCAAAGAGCAAACGCTGGATCAACGATCCTGCCAGCCTGCGCCAGGTCGAGCTTCTGCACAAAGCCGGCCTCACCGCCTGTGGACTTGACTTCGGCATGTCCAAATACGCCGCTAATTGCCACCTAAATTTCCACTGGAACCACACGGCAATCAAAACAGCGATCCTGAAAGATCTACCTCGGAGCGTGGCATGAATAAACCTAACCCCCTCAACCCTGACCGCATGACAGCGCATGAACGCCTGACCGAGCTATATGGTCTGCTGGCAATAGCCGTGGCTCGCCTCAATAATCAGGAAGCAGACCAATTATCTCAAAATACAAGAGATAGTTCGCTACACTTCCCGTTCGAACAGAGCGGTACTGCAACTCCAACTCAGAGGAGATCTGCATGACCACACACGATCCGATTTTAGCGCGCCTGGCCGCTTTGAAAACCCTGTCTGTCAATGAACTGAAGAGCGAGTGGCAGGTACTTTTCAACACCCCTGCCCCGAACAATAGCCGCAGGTTCCTGGAAAGCCGGTTGGCTTATCGCATCCAAGAACTGACCTATGGAGGACCCGACAAGCAAACACGCCGCGTTTTGGACCTACTGGCCGATGAAGTCGAAGGCACGCTGAAGCGTAAATCCCAAATTTCTGATCCTCGGAACCCGGTAGTCGGGACAAAACTCATCCGAGAATGGAACGGCGAGGCACATACAGTGACAGTCCTGAGAGACGGATTTGAATGGCGCGGCCAACGCTACAAGTCGCTCTCAGCAGTCGCACGAACAATTACGGGAACCCGCTGGAATGGCTATCGCTTTTTTGGCCTGCGCGAGCGGAAGCGAGGGGAAGTATGAACGATATGACATCGAAACCAAAACGTCGCTTGCGCTGCGCCATCTACACCCGCAAATCGAGCGAGGAAGGTCTTGAGCAGGAGTTCAACTCGCTTCATGCACAGCGGGAAGCCTGTGAGGCTTACATTGCAAGCCAGCGCTCCGAAGGCTGGGCCTTGGTGCGCGATAAATATGATGATGGTGGCATATCCGGCGGCACCTTGGAACGCCCAGGCCTCCAGCAGTTGCTAACTGACATTGAGGACGGATTGGTCGATGTGGTCGTTGTTTACAAAATCGACCGCCTCAGCCGTTCGCTCATGGATTTTTCTAAGCTGGTCGAAGTCTTTGACCGGAACGGCGTAACTTTTGTCTCCGTCACCCAGTCGTTCAATACGACCACCTCCATGGGACGGTTGACGTTGAACATCCTACTGAGCTTCGCCCAGTTCGAACGGGAGGTCACTGCCGAACGTATTCGCGACAAGGTAAAAGCCTCGCGCATGAAAGGCATGTGGATGGGCGGCTATGTGCCTCTCGGCTATGATGTCGTCGACCGCAAACTGGTGGTAAATGAAGAGGAAGCTGCCAAGGTACGAGAGATTTACCACCGTTTTGTTGAGATTGGCTCTGCTACAGTTTTGGCGCGCCAACTACGCGCCGAAGGTCTCCATACGAAGCAGGGCACCCTCGCAGACAAAGGTTATATCTACCGGATCCTAAACAACCGGGTCTACCGAGGAGAAGCCGTTCATAAAGGCCAATCATACCCAGGTGAGCACGAGGCAATCATTGACCTCCGGCTTTGGGAACAGGTTCATGACATTCTACAAGAAAGCCCTCGAAAGCGGGCCAACAACAGTCGGACGCAAACGCCTGCGCTGCTCAAGGGATTGCTCTTCACCGCCACAGGCGCAGCCATGACCCCCTCCAGCACAAAGAAAGGTTCACGAAGATATCGATATTACGTTTCCATGGATCTTCTGAGAAACCGAGAAGCGCCTGAGGACGGCATCCCACGCCGTTTACCAGCAGACACCGTTGAAGCGGCTGTCATCACTGAAATGCGCCGAGTATTGCGAACACCTGAGACCACGGCTCAAGTCATTGCAACGTTGGACCGAGACGACATACCTGAAGCTGAAGTCATTTCCGCGTTGCAAGAGTTTCAGCAGTTATGGGAGCAACTCTTTCCAAGCGAGCAGGCACGCATCATTCAGTTGCTTGTCCAGCGCGTCACGGTGATTGCTGATGGCCTAGCTATCGACCTTCGCACCGACGGAATTGCCGGCGTGATGCGTGAATTAATGACGCCACGCAAATCAGAGGCAGCCGAATAATGAGTACGGAAGATACCATTCAAGTGTTCGTTCCACTCAAGGTACGAAGGAAAAATGGGCGGCCAAAGATCTTGCCGCCTACAGATTACCACCCCAGCGAGGAGCACACTCAAGATCCGCACATCTTGCGCGCCATCGGTCGAGCATGGGGGTGGAGGCGGCGGATGGAGGCTGGAGAGTTTGCGACGATACAGGAACTGGCGGAGGCCGTCGGACTTGCCGAACGGCACGTCAGCCGCCAGTTACGGCTTGCCTATCTGGCGCCGGAGGTTCTCAAGCGGCTGACATGCGGGCGCGAGGCGTCATCAGTTAGCTTATATGATCTGTGCTTTCTGGCGGGGGAGGCTTGGCATAAGCAAGTGTGGCGGGCATTTGCGAGCGACTGAGTCATCAATCAATCTGGTTTTTCATCAGAAATGAACCCTATTTTTTTTAGCACTCGATCGATTGCGGTGACTATTCTCTGTTGCCAACCTTGCCACTTGGTTGGGTTTTTCAATGACCAGAAAGACGCAATGGTAACTACGACACCACCTAATGCCATCTTAGCAGCGAAGCTGATTGAGTCCTGAGTTCCTTGAACGAACCATAGATCTGGTATCAGAGAGCCTGCAACCAGACCTACAAATCCTACGGAACCGGAAATGATCAGACCAATACGGGGGCTGGTGTAAACGAGAACCAGGGTCAATGGGACCAATACGATTAGCGCACTTAAGAATTTTACTACTAAAAAGATAACAAACAAACCCAGAACAACGATAACTACATGCTCCAATTTAATACCTTCTTCGTCACTCATCGCCTCATCTCCGATTCTAGCTTCATTATTTTTATGAATGAACTTCTTGTAGCACAACCGCGAAGCACCCCGCACAACCACGCCGCCTTCGAGTGTCTCCGTTTGCTTTGATAGCAGTCGAACCGGCCTCAACTACGGCGCAAGCCATTTTTGGCAAGCACCTGAAAAGGCGAACCTTTTTGTATGCGTCTCGATTTGGGTGAAGGGCGGGCGGAAAGAGACACGGGGCGTTCAGAGACCGATTTCGGCAGAAACGCTAGTCTCCGAAAGTCGGGTGGCTTCGCTAAACCTCTTTGAACCAAAAAGAAAAAAGGCCCCGCTAGGGACCTCATCTCGGGTTCGCAATGTGTAAGTGGCGGAAGCGGTGGGATTCGAACCCACGGTACGGTTCCCCGCACGCTAGTTTTCAAGACTAGAGCCTTAAACCACTCGGCCACACTTCCTGCGCCTGCGGTGACTAACGGCATGCTTTTGATTCTGGAAGCTAAAAACCAATGTTCGGAAAACCGCCGACCTTTGGCGCTGAAGGCTTTAAAACGTGGTGGCGCAACGCTATGGTGTTAACGACGAGAGCAGAACGCACTAAAACAGGTGCAGCGGCATATCCGCATAATGATAGGGGCAACATAATGTCGGGCAAAATTTCGTGGGTTGTGGCAGGCCTTCTTGCAACGACCGTTCTGACAGGCTGTGACAGCAACGGCCAATTCCAATTCCCACAGTTGGGCGGCGCGGCCTCGACCGAGCAAGCAAGCCCAAGCGTGCAGCTGGTAGAGCGCGACGTTGAAGCCCCCGAAGTGTTCCAAGTCACTGATAACGGCCTGTGGGACGGGCGTCCGTCCTTGGGCGGTGTTTGGGTGGCGCATCCTGATGTCGTTGACCCAGAGCGCGTGATTATTCGCAACACAGAAAACGGAAAATTCGTGATTGGCGCCCTGTTCCGCCGTGAACGCGAACAGCCTGGTCCTGCGTTGCAAGTGTCCTCTGACACGGCTGCGGCATTGGGTATGCTGGCTGGCGCACCTGCATCACTGCAAGTGACCGCGCTCCGCCGCGAAGAAGCTCCGGTTGAGGCCCCCGCCCCAATTTCGAACTTCGATGAAACGGCGATTGCGGGCGAAGAGGTTCAGACCACGTCGCTTGACCCGATTGCGAATGCTGAGGCGGCGATCTCTGCGGCTGAAGCGGAACAAGTGGCGACAGCCGCTCTTGCGCCGCAAGCAGCGGTCGCGACATCGGCCCTAACGAAACCCTATATTCAGATCGGTATCTTCTCGATCCAATCGAACGCGGACCGCACGGCTGAGATCTTGAATGGGAATGGCATCACCACGACCATTCTTGCCCAAGAAAGCCAAGGCCGCCCATTCTGGCGGGTCGTTGTTGGCCCTGCGCAGAGCTCGGCTGAACGGTCTGACCTTCTTTCGCGCGTAAAAGGCCTTGGATATGCTGATGCCTACGCTGTGACCAATTAAACGAAACGGATTGCTTTAAGATGATCATCCGCCTTTTGACAGCATGCCTTCTGGCCCTGACCGCAACGTTTGCCGCCGCGCAATCGTTCGAAACCAATGCCCGTGCTGCCTATGTCTATGACATGACGACAGGCACGGTCCTGTTGGAAAAAAATGCGGACACGCCACTGCCCCCGGCGTCAATGTCGAAGCTGATGACACTTTACCTCGCGTTTGAGGCCATAGCAGACGGACGACTGTCGCCCGACGACGAACTGCTCGTGTCTGAACACGCGATGAGCTACCAAGGGTCGTCGATGTTCCTGCGCAGCGGTGAGCGTGTCCGCGTCGAAGATCTGATCCGCGGCGTGATTATCCTGTCGGGCAACGACGCAAGCGCAGTTCTGGCGGAAAACCTGTCGCCTGATGGTACCGAGGCTGGCTTTGCCCGCATGATGACCTCGCGTGCCCAAGATCTGGGAATGATGCATTCCACCTTCGCCAACTCGAACGGCTGGCCTGACCCGAACCAGCGTATGTCTGTGCGCGATCTTGGTATCCTCGCTCAACGCCTAATCACCGATTTCCCAACATACTACCCGATTTTCGCAGAGGAAGAGTTCCTCTTTGACGGTCGCGTTCCGTCGAACAGCCAGAACCGCAACCCGATCCTTGGCCTTGGCCTCGGAGCCGATGGGATGAAAACTGGCCACACCCAAGAAGCAGGCTATGGCCTCGTTGGTTCTGCAAAACAGGGTGACCGTCGCGTTGTATTCGTGGTCACGGGGCTCGACAGTGCAGCCGCTCGCGCCGAAGAGGGGCAGCGCATCCTGAACTGGTCCTTTCGTCAATTTGCCCAGAAAAATGTGATCGAAACAGGCACCCGCGTCGCAGAAGCCAGCGTATGGATGGGGCAAGCACCAACCGTTGGACTGACCGTTGCCGAGGACGTATCGATGCTCGTGCCAATCCTGAGCGGGGATAGCATCGACGGTGAAGTTGTTTTCAACGCTCCGATTGAGGTGCCGATTGCCGCTGGCCAAAACTTGGGCGAGTTGATCATTCGCTTTGATGATCTTCCAGAGCGTCGCATCCCGCTCGTCGCTGAAGCTGACGTTCCTGTTGGTGGGTTTGCGATCCGTATGCGCACCGCCGTGATGGTTCTGTTGGACAAAGTCATGAGCAACGCCGATACGGCAACAACAGACGATAATGCCTGAGGCGATAATGACCCGCGGACAACTCATTACCTTTGAAGGGATCGACGGGTCCGGCAAATCTACTCAGGCCAAGATGTTGGCTGAACGGCTGCGTGCCAAGGGCCACGATGTGATCCACACGCGTGAACCTGGCGGCAGCGTCGGCGCCGAAGAAATCCGTCAACTTATCCTGACAGGCGACACCGATCGCTGGTCCCCTGAAACGGAAATCTTGCTGTTCACTGCGGCTCGCCGTGATCATTTGGAAAAGACCATTCGCCCCGCACTTGAGGCGGGAAAGATTGTTGTCTGTGACCGCTTCGCGGACAGCACCCGTATTTATCAGGGTGCGACCCGTGGCGATCTGCGGGCGAAAGTCGATCAGCTTCACGACCTGATGATCGGTCAAGAGCCTGACCTCACCTTTATCATCGATATGGATCCTGCAATCGCTCTGGCGCGTGGATTGGCCCGCCCCGATGCAGAGGCCCGTTTTGAGGATTTCGGCCTCTCGTTCCAAGAAACCGTTCGTCACGGGTTCCTTTCGATTGCACGTGCGCACTCTGACCGCTGTGTCGTAGTCGAAGGCAATCGCACAGCAGATGAAGTCGCTGCAGAAGTCCTCGCCATTTTTGAGGATCGCGCATGAGCGATGACCTCCCCGAACCAGATCGGATCGAGGGTGCACCCCACCCGCGTGAAACCGAAACCCTGTTCGGTCAAGAGCAAGCAGAAGCCGCGTTCTTAGAAGCCTATAATTCGGGTCGCCTCCATTCGGGGTGGCTGATCACAGGGCCCAAAGGCATCGGCAAAGCGACCCTCGCCTACAAAATCGCTGCGTTTTTGCTCACCGAACAACCCGCCGACGATGGCCTCTTTGGTGACGCGCCCCCCGCCCCGACATCACTGTCGATCAGTGCCGATCATCCCGACATGGCGCTGATCCGTGCAGGCAGTCATCCGCGGCTTTCGATCGTGCGGCGTCCAGTGGATGAAAAGACAGGCAAACTGCGCACTGAGATCACCGCTGACCCTGTGCGGGACCTGAAAAAGTTCTTTCACATGTCCGCCGCTGACGGTGGTCGCCGCGTGGTGATCGTGGACGTGGCCGATGAGATGAACGTCACAGCCGCGAACTCGATCCTCAAAGAACTCGAAGAGCCGCCAGCACGCACAACGCTCCTGCTGCTCGCCCACCAGCCTTCGCGGCTGTTGCCGACAATTCGGTCGCGTTGCCGCGAACTGCGGTGCAAGCCCTTGTCCCCTGCCGACGTCGCGCAAGCCTTGGCTCAGGCCGACGTTCACGTGGACGAAACAGAAGCGCTCGCCACCTTGTCAGGCGGCTCTGTTGGCGAAGCGATCCGTTTGATGAACCACGACGGGCTGCAGATGTATCACGATCTGGTGCATATGTTCGACAAACTGCCGAACGTTGATCGCACGGCCGCTTTGAAGCTCGCGGAAAGCTGCGCCGGTAAAGGGGCCGAGGCGCGGTTCCCGATGGCGCTCGACTTGATCGATCTATTGCTTGCACGTGCGGCACGGACAGGCCTCGTCGGTGAACCCAGCACCCAAGGTGCGATGGGCGAAGCACGCCTCTTGGCACGGATCGCGCCGCATGACCTCGCTGCGCGTCGATGGGCAGAACTACAGCAGGAACTGTCGCTCAAGGTGCGCCGTGGTCGGGCGGTGAACCTTGACCCTGCCGCGCTCATCCTTGATATGGTTTTCAGGATCGAAGAAACGGCCCGCTCCGTGGCCGCAGACTGAGGCAGATATGTCCCCCAAAGCCCAAATCGTTGATAGCCACTGCCACCTCGACTTCCCCGATTTCGACGAGGAACGCGATGACGTGATCGCCCGCGCGATTGAGGCTGGCGTGACACGCATGGTGACGATCTGCACCAAACTGCACAACGAACCCAAGGTCCGCGCCATTGCAGAGGCCCATCCCGAAGTCTTTTACGCCGTGGGCATTCACCCGATGAGCGTTGAGGCACAGCCTCTTGTCACGGTCGATCAACTGGTTGGCTATGCTTCACATCCAAAAATGGTCGGTATTGGCGAAACAGGTCTGGACTACCACTACACGCCCGACAGCGCCGAACTGCAAAAACAGTCGCTACGCATCCACATTGACGCCGCCCGCGAAACAGGTTTGCCGCTGATCATCCACGCCCGCAATGCGGACGAAGATATGGCGCAAATCCTGCGTGAAGGCATGGATAACGGCGCCTACACTTGCGTCATGCATTGCTTTAGCTCTGGTCCAGAACTGGCCCGCGCTGCGCTGGATATGGGGTTCTATCTGTCGATGTCTGGCATCGCGACCTTCCCCAAATCCCAAGAGGTCAGGGACATCTTCGCATCCGCCCCGCTCGATCGAATTTTGGTGGAAACGGACAGCCCTTACCTCGCGCCCAAACCATTCCGCGGCAAACGCAACGAACCAGGTTATACGATCCACACGGCGCAAGTCGGCGCGGACGTGTTCGGCGTTTCCTATGAGGACTTCGCCCAAGCGACGACCGCGAACTTTGATCGCCTGTTCACAAAGGCGAAACTCTGATGGCTCGGCTTGAGGTTACAATTCTCGGCTGTGGATCGTCGGGCGGTGTGCCGCGCATTGGCGGCATCTGGGGGGATTGTGACCCCACCAATCCCAAGAACCGCCGCCGTCGCTGTTCGATCATCGTCACCCGCTGGGATGGCGACAATGCGACCCGCGTGTTGATCGACACTGGCCCCGATATGAAAGACCAACTGGTCGATGCGGGCGTTGGAGAGCTTGACGGCGTGGTCTTTACCCATGCACACGCCGACCACATGCATGGCCTCGATGATGTGCGTCAGATCGTTTTCAATACGGGTAAACGGTTGCAGGTCTGGGCCGATGGCGACACGTCAGAGAGCCTTCTGTCGCGCTTTGGCTACGCCTTTGTGCAGCCCAAAGGATCGCCCTACCCGCCGATCTGTGAGTTGAACATGATCGATGGCCCCGTGACCATTTCTGGCGCGGGCGGTGATGTCACGCTGAACCCGTTCAGGGTCAACCACGGTTCTATCGATGCGCTTGGGTTCAGGATCAACGATGTCGCCTATCTGCCCGATGTGGCCTACCTCTACGACGAGGCTTGGGACCATCTGAATGACCTCGACTGCTGGATCGTCGACGCCCTGCGTCGCACGCCTCACCCGACCCATTCGCATCTGGAACAAACGCTCCAATGGATTGAACGGGTCGCGCCAAAACAGGCCGTGTTGACGAACATGCATGTCGACCTTGACTACGAAACGGTTGCGGCGGAAACGCCAAACCATATCATGCCTGCTTATGACGGCATGACATTGTCGTTCGACATCTAACTTTTCCGTCTCGGAAGGCTCCCTCATGTCTGCTTTGCTACAGGTGGTTTTACCTGTCTTTATCGTCATTGCCTTTGGCTATGTCGCCGCGTGGCGCGGTTGGTTCAAGGCCGAGGCCGTGGACGCGCTCATGACCTTTGCCCAAGGGTTCGCGATCCCCATGCTGTTGTTCCGGTCGATGATGAACCTCGACCTTTCGGGATCGTTTGATGCCGCGCTCTGGGCGTCGTTCTATGTGGGGGCGCTGACGGGTTTTGGCGTCGGCATCCTCGGTGCACGATTCATTTTCCACCGCACATGGGAAGAAGCCATTGCGATTGGTTTCGTCGGTCTGTTTTCGAACTCGCTCCTGCTGGGCCTGCCGATCACAGAGCGTGCTTATGGGGTCGATGCCCTATCGGCCAACTTTGCGATTATCGCGATCCACTCACCGTTCTGCTACGCCGTTGGCATTACTGCGATGGAGATCGTCAAAAATCGCGGCGGGTCTATCGCGCAACTCCCCGCAAAGGTGCTCCGCGCGATGTTCCGCAACATGCTGATCATCGGGATCATTTGCGGTGTGATCGTGAACCTGTCTGGCTTTACGCTTCCGTCTGCCCTGACCGAAGCAATCGACCTCATGGTTCGCGCGGCGCTTCCGACGGCTCTGTTTGGTTTGGGTGGCATCTTGTTCCGCTATCGTCCAGACGGCGACCTTCCCACGGTGGGCTTTATCATCACCGTGTCGCTTATCGTGCACCCTCTCGTCGTCTGGGGCATGGGCAAGATGCTGGGGCTGCCGCTTTCGTCATTCCGCTCTGCCGTCGTGACCTCTGCGATGGCACCCGGAGTCAACGCCTTTCACTTTGCCAACATGTATGGCCAAGCACGGCGGGTGGCTGCGTCAGCGGTTCTTCTGGGAACGGCGGTATCGATACTGACGGCCTCGTTCTGGCTAGTCCTTCTCCCATAAAAAAGGGCGGCCAAGCGGCCGCCCTTTTCAATTCAATTCCGCGAAACCTTAGCCCGGTGACATACCGCGCAGGCGTTCGGACCGACGACGCAGCAGTTCCAGCGTGGTCAGCAGCATGATCGACAGCACCACAAGGATCGTTGCAACAGCGAGGATCGTCGGGCTGATCTGCTCGCGCAGGCCGATGAACATCTGCCACGGCAGCGTCTTTTGCTGAGCCGAACCCACGAAGAGCACAACCACCACTTCGTCGAAGGAGGTGATGAAGGCGAACAACGCGCCAGAGATCACACCCGGCAAGATGAGCGGCATCTGAACACGGAAGAACGTGGTCACAGGGTTCGCACCCATCATCGCAGAAGCGCGGGTCAGCGAGCGGTCGAAGCCCACCAGCGTCGCGGTCACAGTGATGATGACGAACGGGATACCCAGAGCCGCGTGAGCGAGGATAACACCAGCCCGTGTGCCTGTCAGCGTGAACGGCAGGTAAACTTTGCCGTAGAACGGAACAGGGATGTAAGGGTTCGAGTAGAAGAAATACATGCCCGTCGCCGAGATGATCAACGGAACGATCATTGGCGAAATCATCACCGCCATAATCGCCCGACGACCCGGAACGTGGCTCTGCGACAGACCGATAGCAGCCAGCGTGCCGAGGCTTACAGACACGAGGGTCGCAATCGGTGCGATCTGCAGAGAGTTCTTCAGCGCCAACTGCCAGTCGGAGTTGCTGAAGAAGTCGTTGTAGTGCTTCAACGAATACCCAGCCGGATCAAGGCGCAGCATTTCAGGCGTGAACGTAAAGAAGTCCTGCGCGTTGAAAGACAGCGGGATAATCACGAGGATCGGTGCGATCAGGAAGAAAAAGATCAGTCCACAAATCGTCCGGTAGCTGTAGTGCCACACCCGTTGAGCGGTGCTTGCATATGCGGGAAGTGCCATTGTGATCAGCCTCCGAGTTTCACGTTATCAATGCCAACGATACGGTCGTAGAGCCAGTAGAGCGCAAGCACGAGGATGAGCAGGATAGAGCCAAGAGCCGCTGCCAAACCCCAGTTCAAAGAGCTGGAGATGTGGTATGCGATCCGGTTCGAGATGAAGACACCTTTGGTGCCGCCAACCAGCTCGGGGGTGATATAGTAGCCGATGGACAGGATGAACACGAGGATCGAACCAGCGCCAATACCCGGAACCGAGTTCGGGAAGTAGACGCGCCAGAAGGCAGTCCAGTCATTCGCACCCATCGATTTCGCAGCGCGAACATAGGACGGGCTGATCGTTTTCATCACCGAATAGAGCGGCAGGATCATGAACGGCAACAGGATGTGGGTCATCGCAATGATGGTACCTGTTGCGTTGTTGATCAGCTCAAGCCGGTTGTCGTCAGCAATAATGTGAAGCCAAACGAGGATATCGTTGATCACACCTTGGTTCTGCAGCAGAACCTTCCATGCCGAGGTCCGCACCAGAAGCGAGGTCCAGAATGGCAGCAGAACGAGGATCATCAGGACGTTCGCGCTCCGCAGTGGCAGGTTTGCCAGAAGGAATGCAATCGGGTAGCCGAGCAGGATGCACGACCCAGTAATGACGATCGACAGAATGATCGTGCGGACAAACAGTGTAATGTAGATACGCTCGTCTTCAGGGCGCTGCGTCACGCCTTCGCCAGACAGCTGCATGTCGACCGAGTTTAGGAAGTAGCCGCTGGTGTAGTCACCGCCATAGGTTTTGATCGTCGACCAAACCGCAGGATCGGCCCAGCCGTCATTCGCGTCGATGAACTGCTCACGAAGGGACACAGGCTCCCATGCAGTCACGTCGACCGACGGCATAGACGCGACCGAAGCTCCGTCCAGCAAGTCATTGTAAAGACCAGTATAAACGAAATCTGCAGGGACTTCTTCGGATGGAACATCGTTGTTCAGATCGACAACAATCTTGGACCATGCATCATAAGCGTCCGCCGTCTGCGGGAGTGCCGCGCGCACCGCATCATCCGCCATCCATGCAGCCCATTGTGCAGGATCAGCATATGCAGCGTCGGCCGCGGTGAATTGTTCAGTGTAGGACTCCGTTTCAAACTTACCAACCTTGCGGCCAGTGGAACGGAACAGAGACGAGATACCAGTCAGTTCATAGTTCAGGCGCGAACCAAGACGAGTGTGGCTCTTGTATTCTTCGGCAATCGCAAAGTCGGTGTAGAACGCGGCAAAGACGTCTTCGCCCGGCGCTTCGTCCGAAGTTGCATCCCAATCGTCAAGTGCAACGATTGTACGCGGGATCGTATCCGGCACGATATCGTTCTCTACAGACCGCAAAAGCATGTCGAAGATGGGAGCGATGAAGCTCAAGAGAATAAAGAGAAGTAGAGGTGCAATAAGCATCAACGCCCGTACCTTTTGGCGGCGGAGTGCTTTGTGCAAACTTTTTTTGAGGCTCTGGCCGTCAGCTGTCGTCAGCTTACCGGCGTCGGTGGTCGCGTCAGTCATAAAATGGTCCCGTCCCGAGTGACCACGGCCCGCGATTGGGGCCGTGGCATTTTTTTGTCTGGCCCTGACAGCAGGGCCAAACTAGGTCCGATTACTGGGCGAGCCAGGCTTGGAACTTAGCGTCCAGATCGTCACGGTAGTCAGCCCAGAAGTCGTACTGGGTGACAAAGACGTTCTTGGAGTTGTTCGGATCGGTCGGCATGTGCGGAGCCATAGGAATACCCAGCTCAGCGTGGTTACCTACGAGCGGAGCGGACGATGCACGAGCCGGACCGTAGGAGATGTATGCAGCCTGATCAGCCAGACGCTGGGTGTCGGTTGCGTAGGATACGAAGTCCAGAACGCGTGCCAGACGATCTTCCGGCAGACCAGCTGGGATTACCCAACCGTCGAAGTCGAGCATCTGAGCGTCCCAGAGCATGCCGATCGGCTGGCCCTGTTCTGCGATCGCAGAGAACAGACGACCGTTGTAGGTCGAACCCATTACGATTTCGCCGTCAGCGAGGAGCTGCGGAGTTTCAGCAGCAGCCGACCACCAGATCACGTCGTTTTTGATGGTGTCGAGTTTTGCGAACGCTTGGTCCTGACCTTCCGGAGTTGCGAGAACGTCATAGATGTCGTCTTTTGCAACGCCGTCACAGAGCAGAGCCCATTCCATGTTTGCCAGCGGGCGCTTGTTCAGTGCGCGCTTGCCCGGGTAGGTTTCGGTGTCAAAGATCGCACAGATCGAGTCTGGTGCGTTGTCGCCAACCATGTCTGCGCGGTAGCCAACAGTGGTCGAGAACACGATCTGCGGGATGAAGCAGTCAGAGATGATCGAGTCGCCGAAGTCTTCGGACGCGGTGGAACCGTCGTTACCAGCAGCGAGCATGGCGTCGTGGTCGATTTCCATCGCCAGACCTTCGTCGCAAAGACGGATAGCGTCAGCAGCTTCTACGTCAACGAGGTCCCAAGTGATGTTGCCCGACTCGTTCATCGCGCGGAGTTTCGCAACGGCTTCAGCCGAGGATTCGTCCCAAACGATGTTTACGCCAGCGTTCGCAGCCATATAGGGCTCCGAGTAAGCTTTGGTCTGCGATGCTTGGTAAGCGCCGCCCCAGCTAACAAGGGTCATATCCGAAGCCATGTGTGCGTCTGCAAATGCAGCGCCAGCAGCAACGGTAAGAGCCGAAGTAGCAAGAAGTGTCTTAGTAAGTTTCATACTATTCTCCCGTGGTTTCCCGGTGATTTGATTTTGCAGGGGCCCGCCCGGGTGGGGCCTCCCGCATTCATTAATCACGAACTCAAGCGTCGAGTGCGTGACAATCCTCTGGCAACCAGCCGATGTCGATCATCGCGCCGGGCTGCAAACGTACCTGATCAGGTGCGTTACGTGTTTTGATAACGAAATCATCATGACCAGCAACGCGCAAGCGTGTGCGGAAGATGTCGCCCATGTAGATAAACTCCAAAACCTCAGCTTTGAGGGTATGGGCATCTGGGGACAGACGGTCCTTGTTGATCTCGACACGCTCTGGGCGGATCGACACCTTGGTGCGATCGCCAACATTTTTCACGTTAACTGGCTTTGCGTCGATCAAATCGCCGCCATCCAGCTGGACGAGGCACTTGCCGTTGCCGATTTCCTTAACGACGCCAGTGAGCGTGTTATTTTCACCGATGAATTGCGCAACAAAGCTGTTCTGTGGCGATTCATAGAGTTGGTCCGGCGGCGCAAGCTGCTGAATACGGCCATCGTCGAACACGGCAACGCGGTCAGACATGGTCAGCGCTTCGGTTTGGTCGTGGGTCACGTAAACGGTCGTAATCCCCAGTTCGTGCGCAAGGCGCGTGATTTCGAACTGCATGTGTTCGCGGAGCTGTTTATCCAACGCGCCAAGCGGTTCGTCCATGAGAACCAGTTCTGGCTGGAACACGAGAGCACGTGCAAGTGCGATACGCTGCTGCTGACCACCAGAGAGCTGGGCCGGGCGACGGCCACCAAAACGACCCATCTGAACCATATCGAGCGCGCGCTGCACTTTCTCTTCACGCTCCGACTTGCCGATTTTGCGAACCTCAAGCGGGAAAGCGAGGTTTTCAGCAACCGTCATGTGGGGGAAGAGCGCATAGTTCTGGAACACCATCCCGATACCACGTTTGTGCGGAGGGATATTGTTGATCGAGACGCCGCCGATACGGATGTCACCGTGAGTTGCGGTTTCAAACCCTGCCAACATCATAAGACACGTGGTCTTACCAGACCCTGACGGTCCAAGCATGGTAAGGAACTCGCCTTTCGGCATGCTCAGGTTGAGATCTTTAACGACGAGCGTCTCGCCATCATAACTTTTCTGCACGCGTTCGAATTCTACGAACGCGCTGTCCGTTGCGCTTGAAGCCAAAACGGCACTCCCTGATATCTACAGCGGTTTGCCCGCCCGTTTGTAAGGAGAACTATTCCCGTCCACTTTCGATATTGCAACCAGTTAGGTTGTTTTTACCCATCACATTCCTAAATTCCCGACAAATGACTTTAGTTTGCGCAAACATCAGTCAAATAAACTTTGGTTTCGGGGCCCTTCAGGAAAAATTCGTTCTAGCTTGCCTAACGTCAAGCGACTGTCCTTCATAGATGCGACAAAGCCATGTCGCTAATAGATTCTGGAAGGTCGCGGAACTTCGCTACTGGTCGCGCAGTTTGCCCATAGCCCGTTTCGGCTCCGAGTCGACCTAATTCTGGGAACAAACGTAGCACCTCAAACACCGACTCACGCTCAAGCGCGGTTAATCCCCAAGGTCCAGGATAGAAGCTCTCCGACGCAATTCCGTTGCCGTAGATGATCTGGTGTTTCTCGAACATGAGATGCACGTAGGTCACCTTTTTCACACCCTGAGCCACCCGAACCTTCCCGCCCTTGAGCCGAGCGAGGTGCTTTGCCCGCACAAGTGCATCGGAACCACCGCGTTCTTCGGTCTTCGTGAACACTCCATGTTGGGGAGACACGAGTAGTCCTCGGTCGCCGCCCAATATCGACGCATCAAGGCGGATAGGCCTCAGGTCTGGTGAGGCGTCTAATTCATCCGATGACAAATGCCGCGATCCACACCACACAATGGGCTGCGGTCCATTGTCTCGGGTGACAACGATATCACCAACGCGGAGGTTCTCGACAGGCACCTCGCCTTTCGGCGTCAAAATCATTGTGCCTGCGGTGAAACATGGGATGCCGATCTTGAACAGCTCAGGCCCAGTGTCAATCAGAGATGGCGCAATGCCGGTAAGGATCAATTGCTCCCCGTTCGGGAACATCAGCTTTGCATTCCCAGAGCCATCGTCGATAACCGTTACATCAACAGTTCGGATCGAGTTGCCGGTTGCGTTCGTTAGGTTGCTGACGTCGAGCTGATCGTTGGTGCGACCATCAAAATTGCTGTCGCCAAGGTCAAAATCCCCGATGTAATCCAAACCAGACGAGACGACGAAAACGTCATTACCCGTCCCACCGAACAAAACATCGTTTCCATCACCACCGGCGAGGATGTCATCACCATCATCGCCTTGAAGCCAGTCGTCGCCGACCTCACCGTAAAGCGTGTCATTCCCGCTTTCGCCGTAAACGGTGTCGTTTCCAGTTCCGCCATAGAACGTATCACCATCTTGACCGAGCCAAGCTGTATCGTTCCCTGCACCACCATAAACGGTATCGGCACCGCTCAGTTGGGTGCCACTGACATCGTCAATAACGTCGTTGCCATCACCACCATAAACGAGGTCATTCCCTTCCCCGTAATAAATGGTGTCGTCGCCCGACCCGCCGTCAATAGTATCATCGCCGCCTTGTGCAATGATGGTGTCATTGCCGATCCCGCCATAAAGCGTGTCACCATAAGTGTTGGAGCCAACCATGGTGTTAAACTGCGATGACTCGTAGGTTTGACTAACGAGCGTACTGTAGCTGACACCGTCGGTATTGGAGGCCGAGACCAGCTCATAGGTCACACCTGGCGTCATTTGCTTGTCAGCAAGAGTGCCGACCCAAACGCCTCCAACCTCTACCGTGTAAAGCCGAACTTCAGAGCCATCGGGCGCCCGAAACACATAGACATCTTCTAGGTAGGATCTGCCGCTTGCGACAACATTCCCCGAAGGATCGCGCAAAGTGAGCGTTTGCTTGTAGCCGTCGTCACCAACTTCGTCGTTATTACGGTCACCACCAAAAAGCGTATCTGAGGTTTCGATCAACAACAGCAAATCGGCGTCGTCGATGGAGAAGTTGTAACCATCGGTCGATGCAGACCAGTTCGGGTCCAAATGGATTGTTGACCCGACTGTGAAGGTGCTCCCCGTAAATCCGATCAGATCCGAGGTACCAAACCCTACTTTGGTGTAAATCGCCATTGGTTACTCCGTACAAACGCTGAACGGTGTAACGGCAGAAAACGCACCCGTTTAAGGGGCGCTTACTTAATGTAATCAACAATCTCAGGAGAGTAGTTGGTGCGGTCGAGAAGACTCGAACTTCCACGGGAGTTACCCCACAGCGACCTCAACGCTGCGCGTCTACCAATTCCGCCACGACCGCACTGTCTAGGCTTGGTGCGCGGTCTCTAGACCAACCACGCACCCACCTCAAGAGCAAAAATGAAGAAATCATGTCAGTCGTGCAAACAACTGTCGTGACACGAGGATACGGCCCACCAAAAATGCCCCTCCAGCGCCGATCACAACCCAGCCAATTTCGCGCGCATCGTTGAAAAACAAGCGGTTTACGATGCGTCCGGGCAAGAAATTGAACAAAGCCGCCACAAGGACACCATTCCAATAAAGACTTTGAAAAGTTTTCCGGTGGGCGCGAATATTTCCCTGATAAATGTAGCGCATCCCCACCCAAATCGACCAAATTGCCAGACATGACAGCAGGTGAATCGGGCTAAAGGGACCAATGACCGCATATGCGCGGATTCCAAAGGACGATAGCGCCGTGCAGAGCATCGCAATCACCCAAATATAGCCGATCCATTTGTGCAGCACGTCCCGCCGATCACGGTAAATCGCAACAGGTCCGAGGACGAGCGCGAGAGTGGCGGCGATGGCATGTATCTGAATAGTGGGTGAGGCTGCGAGGAATGGGGCGAACGACATTTGCTTCTCCTTTGGGAATGAGTTGTTTAGGTTGAAGCCGAACCAACCAAGCCGCTCAACGCGGGATACGTGAAAAGGCGTGAGACGACCGTGACCACACAGCCATCGCATTCTGCGCTTCGTGAATTGCGACGCCATTTAAGCCAACCTGTTACGGCGGCTGTGATTGTGGGCGTTGCTGTGGTCCTCACCGTGGTGGCTCCTTTCGGATCGGGAGAGACGATGCGGGCGCTCCCGCGCCTTGGCTACTGGCTGGTGATGATCGTCCTGACCTACGCGGGCGGCTATGGTGTCAGCGCATACTGCCGCGCCGCCATGCCAGGCCACTTTTCCCTGCCTCTCCGCTCTCTCGTCACGGCTGTGGCAAATGGTCTGACCATCATGGCGATCGTTCTTGCGGTGAACTGGGCGCTTATCGATTTTGTGCCGTCAGGTCAGGACGCCTATACCCTGCCCTTATCGGTCTTTGTTATCGGTGCGGTCGTAACCCTGATCCTACAGCTCGTCGCCAAACCATCGATAGAGCCCGTTGAGGCTCCCAGCCTCCCCCCGATCCTCTCGCGTCTGCCGATGGAAAAGCGCGGCGCATTGGTGGCGATTTCGGTCGAGGATCATTATGTCCGTATCCGAACCGATAAGGGCGAAGAGATGATTCTGATGCGTTTGGCAGATGCGATCAAAGAGGTGGGGCAGACCGCTGGCCTACAGGTGCATCGGTCCCATTGGGTTGCCACCGCCGCAGTCACATCGGCAAAACGAACGGGCGACCGCGCGATCCTGACGATGTCGCATGGCACGGATATTCCCGTCAGCCGAACCTACATCCCCGCAATTAAGGAGGCAGGGCTTTTGCCCGCATGAACCATGGTAGAATGGATCACCTCAACTGGATTGACCGACTATAACGAAGCCGTCGCCTTTATGGAGGCACGCGCCGAAGCCATTCACGCGGGCGAGGCTGAAGAAGCAATTTGGCTGGTCGAACATCCACCGCTCTACACGGCGGGCACCTCTGCGAAACCTGCGGACCTGCTCGAACCTGATCGGTTTCCAGTCTACGAGAGCAAACGTGGCGGTCAATATACATACCACGGCCCTGGTCAGCGCGTGGCCTATGTGATGCTCAACGTGGGGGAACGCGGGCGGGATGTGCGGTGCTTTGTGCGCGATATGGAACAGTGGATCATCGCAGCCCTCGCCGAATTCAACGTGCACGGCGAAATTCGTGATGGTCGCGTCGGTGTTTGGGTGCCTCGCCCTGACAAACCCCTCTTGCCCGATGGATCTGTTCGAGAAGACAAAATCGCGGCCCTTGGTGTTCGACTCAAGAAATGGGTGAGCTTCCACGGCCTGTCGATCAACGTAGAGCCCGACCTCAGCCACTTTGGCGGAATCGTGCCCTGCGGGATCACTCAGCACGGTGTCACGTCACTCGTTGATCTAGGACTTCCCGTGACCATGGAAGATGTCGACGTTGCGTTGATGTCGACGTTCGACCGTGTGGTAACACCGCGCTGCGCGGGTTAACGGCAGCGATCTAGCGCTTCTCGAATTTCCGAATAGAGCCGTTTGCGTTCGCTGACGGTGAGAAACGCCCCTATCTCTACCTCGCGGTCAGACTGGCCTTTCATCGTCAGGTATTCTGGCACAGGACCGCCAGTCGCATGGCGGGTCAAACGCACCCAATAGGGGTTGGCCTCCCAATTCTGGGTCGGCTTGCGCGGGTTGTGACGGGTGAGCGTGAGGTGATCGCTCCAGATCAATAGCTCTTCTAATATCTCGCCATCCCGATAACTACGCTGGAGCGCGGCCCACATCGCCCACGTGACGAGCAAGATAAACGGCAGCAGCCCCCACAGAACCGCCGTCCCAATGACCGCCAAAAGCGGTAGTGATAGCAACGACACCGTCCCCCCGACAAACCAGACGAACCCCGCTTTGGGCAGGCTTCGATAAGGCCAGAGGTGCAGTTCAGCCAAGGGCGCGTCGGCCTCTGGCACAGGGTCAATCCATTCGTAAGGCATGTGAGTTTTGCAGCTGTTTCTGCGCGTAACTATAGGTGGGCAGAGACATGGGTAAAGGGGACGCCCTGTCGCGGTCCCACAAATGAAAACCCCGGCGCTAAGGCCGGGGTTTTGCGTATCTTAGTGGGCGTGCTGTTTGTCCCAGTCTTCCTGCTTCGGCAGCTGCTCGAAGGTGTGCTCCGGCGGCGGCGATGGCAGGGTCCATTCCAGCGTGTCAGCGAATTCGCCCCACGGGTTCGGACGGGTCTCACGACGACCTGCGAACAGGGTGTACGCAAGAACGACGATGAAGAAACAGAACGATGCGAAGGCGATGAATGCACCGATCGACGATACGTAGTTCCACTGAGCGAATGCTTCTGGGTACTCGATGTAACGACGCGGCATACCCTGACGGCCCAAGAAGTGCTGAGGGAAGAAGGTCAGGTTTGCACCGATGAACATCATCCAGAAGTGCAGCTTTGCAGCCCATTCCGGTGCAGCGCGGCCCGAGAATTTCGGCAGGTAGAAGTAGATACCTGCGAAGATCGCGAACACAGCACCCAGCGACATCACGTAGTGGAAGTGAGCAACCACGTAGTAAGTGTCATGGTAGGCGCGGTCGACTGCTGCCTGCGACAGAACGATGCCGGTCACGCCGCCAACGGTGAAGAGGAACAAGAAGCCGAACGCCCAGAGCATCGGCGATTTGAACTCTACCGAACCGCCCCACATGGTCGCGATCCATGAGAAGATCTTAACACCAGTCGGAACAGCGATAACCATCGTTGCGAGCATGAAGTAGGACTGCTGGCTCAGCGACATACCAACGGTGTACATGTGGTGTGCCCAAACAACGAAGCCTAGAACACCGATTGCAACCATTGCGTAGACCATCGGGAGGTAGCCGAAGATCGGCTTTTTCGAGAAGGTCGAGATGATGTGGCTGATGATACCAAAGCCCGGGATGATGATGATGTACACTTCCGGGTGGCCAAAGAACCACAGGATGTGCTGATACAGGATCGGGTCACCACCGCCAGCAGGCTGGAAGAACGAGGTACCAAAGTTACGGTCCATCAGGAGCATGGTGATTGCGCCAGCCAGAACAGGCAGCGACAGAAGGATCAGCCATGCAGTCACGAAGACCGACCATGCGAACAGCGGCACTTTGTGCAGGGTCATGCCCGGCGCGCGCATGTTGAGGAAGGTCGTGATGATGTTGATCGCACCAAGGATCGACGAAGCACCAGAGACGTGAACCGCAAAGATCGCGAGGTCCATGGAATAGCCACCTTCGGAAGTCGACAGTGGCGGGTAGAGAACCCAGCCAACGCCCGAACCGAGCTGACCGTTACCACCCGGCGACAGCATGGACGCAACACCCAGCGCAACACCAGCGACATACATCCAGAACGACAGGTTGTTCATACGTGGGAACGACATGTCCGGAGCGCCGATTTGCAGCGGCATCAGGTAGTTACCGAAGCCACCGAACAGAGCCGGAATAACCACGAAGAACATCATCAAAACACCGTGATAGGTGATCATAACGTTCCAGAGGTGACCGTTCGGAGTACAGGGCGCCGAAGCGTCCGCGATGAAACGCGCACCTTCAAGGCACATGTACTGAACGCCCGGATGCATCAACTCGAGACGCATGTAGACGGTAAAGGCGACCGAGATGAAACCTACGATACCCGATACGAACAGGTACATGATCCCGATGTCTTTGTGGTTGGTGGACATGAACCAACGGGTAAAGAAGCCCCGTTCGTCGTGATGTTCATGGCCATGGATGGCTGCATCTGCCATGTGGCTCTCCCCTTTTGGTCAAATCATGAGCGGACCGAGTCACAGACTCCGCCCGAGCTTTGGGGAGGTTCTAGTGCCTCAACGCGCTTTCGGCAATATTCGAAAGGTCTGATACGTTGAGATATTATGGCGCACCCCAACCGCAGGGGAGGTAGCGTCAAGGCGCGCCGTGAGTTCACGATGCCATTCGCACCCCCTGAATACTTTGATGCATGTCAAATTTTACATGTCCAAAAAGAAATTTTTCACGAAACACCATAAAATTTGGCGCTAACGGGACTGTTAGGTCAGCCCTATTGACTTAATGACAGGCCAGATCAATTCTCACCCATCACAGACCCCACGGGAGGGAATCATGGACTGGGAACAGGTTTTCGCAACGCGCCAATCACGAATGAAGGCGTCTGAAATCCGCGAATTGCTCAAACTTTTGGACCAGCCTGACATTATTTCTTTCGCGGGCGGCATTCCTGACCCCGCACTTTTCCCCAAAGAAGCCTTTGCGGACGCGTTTGCGGACCTGTTCAGTGGCCTTCAGGCTGAACAAGCCCTGCAATACTCCGTCTCCGAAGGCTACCTGCCGCTTCGCGATTGGATCGCGAGCCAGATGCGCGACATTGGGATCGACTGCACCACTGAAAACATCCTGATCACATCGGGATCGCAGCAAGCCTTGGACTACTTGGGCAAACTGTTCCTATCCCCGGGCGATACAGCCTTGGTGGGTTGGCCAACTTACATGGGCGCACTGGGGGCGTTTAACGCTTACGAACCCTCGTACGACCGCCTTGATCCAGCATCAAACCGCTCTGCCGCCGATTACCGAGCCTCTGCCGAAGAGGCGGGTGGCGAGGTGAAATTCGCCTATACCAGCTCTGACTTTGCGAACCCAACGGGTATCACATTGGATGAACGCGCACGGAATGCGCTGCTGGATCTTGCTGAAACGCTCGATATCCCCGTGATCGAAGACGCTGCATATCAAGGTCTGCGGTATGATGGCGAGGCGGTCCCGCCGATCCTCGCGCTCGACATTCAGCGGTCGGGCGGCATTGAAAACACGCGTTCTATATATTGTGGCAGTTTCTCCAAAACGCTCGCCCCTGGTCTGCGCGTTGGTTGGGCTGTTGCCGCGAAACCTGTGATTCAGCGTCTCGTTCTGATCAAACAGGCAGCAGACCTGCATTCCTCTACCCTGAACCAAATCGCCATTCATCGCGTCGCCAAAGATGGGTTTGCCGATCAGGTCGCCAAACTGCGCGAAGTCTATTCGAGCCGTCGTGACAACATGCTCAGCGCGCTGGAACGCGAAATGCCCGAGGGTGTGACTTGGACCCGCCCCGAAGGCGGCATGTTTGTCTGGATCACCCTGCCCGCGCATATCGACGGCGCAACGCTTCTCGCGCAATCGCTTGGAACGGAAAGGGTCGCATTTGTGCCCGGCCGGGCCTTTTTCGCGGATGGGTCGAACGGAAATACGATCCGCCTGTCGTTCTCCTGCGCCCGCCCGCCAGAAATCAACGAAGGCATCGCCCGCTTGGGTCGTTTGATCCGATCTGTCGCGTAAGACAGCAGAAACAAAAAGGGGGGCCAGCGTCCCCCAATTGTTTATCCCAGTTTTGCTTTTACCATCGGGCCAACAGCGCCAAAGTCCATTTGGCCGGTGTATTTGGCCTTTAGGGCCCCCATCACCTTGCCCATGTCGCGGATCGATTCCGCGCCAACTTCGGCCATTGCAGCTGTGATCGCCGCCTCAACCTCAGCGTCACCCAACTGACGCGGCAGGAAATCTTCGATCACGCTGATCTCGCCGCGTTCCTTTTCAGCCAGTTCCAGACGACCGCCCTCTTCGTATTGGCGGGCACTTTCCTGACGTTGCTTTACCATTTTACCAAGGATCGCGAGAACCTCATCATCACCGATGACTGACTCTTCACCATCCCCACGAGCAGCAATTTCGCGGTCCTTGATCGCAGCACTGATCAAACGAAGTGTCGAAAGCCGTCCCGCGTCTTTCGCCTTCATCGCCTCTTTGAGTGCTGCGTTAATCCGTTCACGCATGTCCATCCCGTTCCCCTTGCGAGCGATAACATCCGCGCAGCTTTACCTGTCCTATCCGTTCGTGACAACCTCATCTGAGGCTTGGAACGTTACGGCCTTGACCCTATGGTGGCTCATGCCTAGTAACGCAGCAATTTGACCATAAGGAGTCGCTGCCATGCCGAACGGAACCGCCCAAAAACCGACCGCCTGCCTCGCGCTAGCTGATGGCACTCTGTTTTATGGTAAGGGGTTCGGCGCGACGGGCCAGACCACCGCAGAGCTTTGCTTTAACACAGCGATGACGGGATATCAGGAAATCATGACCGATCCGTCCTACGCTGGACAGATCGTCACCTTTACCTTCCCACACATCGGCAACACTGGCGTCAACGAAGAAGACGACGAAACAGCCGATCCCGTTTCGGCTGGCATGGTTGTCAAATGGGACCCGACCGAGCCGTCGAACTGGCGTGCGACCGAAGAGTTGACCGCTTGGCTCACCAAGAAAGGTCGCATCGGTATCGGCGGCATCGATACCCGTCGCCTGACCCGCGCTATCCGTCAGCAAGGTGCACCGCACGTGGCGCTCGCCCACGATCCCGAAGGTAACTTCGACGCGGAAGCGCTCGTCGCTGCGGCACGTGGGTTCAAAGGTCTAGTCGGTCTCGACCTCGCCAAAGATGTGACCTGCGCACAATCCTACAAATGGAACGAAATGCGTTGGGCGTGGCCAGATGGCTATCAGCCGAACACCGCACCGAAACACAAGGTCGTTGCCGTTGACTATGGCGCAAAGCGTAACATCCTGCGCTGCCTTGCTTCCGCGGGCTGCGACGTGATCGTTCTGCCTGCAACAGCAACCGCCGAAGACGTCCTGTCGCACAATCCTGATGGCGTGTTCCTCTCGAACGGGCCTGGTGACCCAGCGGCGACCGGCGAGTACGCTGTTCCGATGATCAAACAGGTTCTGGATACCACCGATCTACCCGTCTTTGGTATCTGCCTCGGGCACCAAATGCTGGCGCTCGCGCTCGGCGCAAAGACTGTGAAAATGAACCACGGCCATCACGGTGCAAACCACCCTGTCAAAGACAAAGACACGGGCAAGGTCGAAATCACGTCGATGAACCACGGTTTTACTGTGGACAGCCAGACGCTCCCCGAAGGTGTTGTTGAAACCCACATCTCGCTGTTTGACGGATCGAACTGCGGTATCCGCATGGCTGATCGTCCAGTGTTCTCGGTTCAGCACCACCCTGAAGCATCGCCGGGCCCGCAGGACAGCTTCTACCTGTTCGAGCGTTTCGCCGACGCCATGGAAGCGCGCAAAGCGTAATCGCGTTAACGCGGCCTTAAGTCGAAATAGAGTGAACTCCCGCCTGAAAAGTCGGGAGTTTTCTTTTTGCAGCACACGCGCAGTTTCAGGACGGTTGTGGTAGAACCGTTTGCACCGTCTCTGAGCCCTTTGGGCAAAGAGGTGATCCGCCGTGGGTTCGCCTCTGCCCAGCGCGTGGCGGTCGCGGAACAGGACGCGAGCAGACAGGGCTGTCGATTGGCGGATACCTTGCGCCTGCGACTGTCAATCAGTGCGGCCAAAATGGCAGAGGTCGAGGCCGCCGTCGCAGGTGTCGGCGTGGTTGATCCTTGCAAACACAAACCCGACGCGCGGCTTCTGCATCAAATCGGCGCGACCTACTGTATCGAAAATGCTATTCTTCCGTGGCGGTCTATGGCGGGCGAGGTCATTATCCTAACCGCCCGCCCCGAAGATTTTGCCCGCCACCGCGAAAAGCTAACCTCGCAATTCGGAGCAATTCGGTGGGCTGTAACGACCGAAGCTGTGCTTCACGCCGCCATTCGTTCCTGCGCGAATGACACCCTCGCCCGTCTTGCCGAAGAAAAAGTGGCGAGCGGGGAAAGCTGCCGCGGCTGGAATGCTCGTCAGGCGGCGAATATTACGTTGGGTTTTATCGCGTTCGCCATTGCCAGCCTCTTTGCGTGGTTTGGTCCGACCGCGATTGCGCTCTTTGGCATCATGTTGTTTTGGACCGCCGCCAATACCGCGCTTAAGGCTGCCGCAGTTGTCATGCAATTCCGACCGACAGCAAAGCCAGCGCCTCCTATCACGCCCCACCGCCTACCGATCGTGACGATCATGGTGCCGCTCTACCACGAAAGCGAAATCGCTGTGCGGTTGGTGGATCGACTGTCGGCCTTGGACTATCCACACGATCTGCTTGACGTGTGTCTCTTGCTCGAAGCTGACGATCAGATGACACGGCAGGCCTTGCTGGCGACCACGCTCCCCCGTTTTATGCGGGCTATCGTTGTGCCCCAAGGGACCGTAAAAACGAAACCGCGCGCTCTGAACTACGGACTAACCTTTGCCAGAGGGTCCATCATTGGCGTTTACGATGCCGAAGACGCCCCCGACCCGCAGCAAATCCGCGCAATTGTCGCCCGCTTTGCCGCTGTCGGACCCAAGGTCGTCTGCCTTCAAGGGATGCTCGATTTCTACAACGCCAAAACCAATTGGCTGTCGCGTTGCTTCGCGCTGGAATACGCCACTTGGTTTCGCGTCATCCTCCCTGGGCTAGAACGCCTCGGCTTTCTGATCCCCCTTGGCGGCACTACCCTCTTTTTCCGACGATCCGTTTTAGAAAAGCTTGGCGGTTGGGATGCGCATAATGTGACAGAGGACGCGGATTTGGGCGTGCGGCTTGCTCGACATGGCTATCGCACTGAAATCGTTCGAACTGTCACAGGTGAAGAGGCCAACAGTCACGTCTGGCCGTGGATCAAACAGCGGTCACGATGGCTTAAAGGCTATGCGATCACCTACGGTGTTCACATGCGAAACCCGCAACAATTGCTCCGCGATCTTGGCTGGCGGAAATTCTTAGGGTTTCAGGTACAATTCCTCGGTACACTGACCCAATTCGTAACCGCGCCGCTAATGTGGAGTTTTTGGGCCATCCCGCTCGGCCTTTGGCATCCAGTCAGAGACGTTCTACCACCGTCAGGCTTGATCACGCTGTCGGTTCTATTCGCGACCTCCGAAGCCGTCCACCTCACCGCTGCTATCCTCGGGGCTAGGGCATCGGGACGGCTGTGGCTTTTACCATGGGTGCCCACACTGCACCTCTATTTCCCGCTCGCCAGCCTCGCAGCCTACAAGGGGTTAGGCGAACTCCTGCACCGCCCGTTTTACTGGGACAAGACGGCGCATGGAAAATTCGGTGGAGCTTAGCTGTTTTCGACCTTCGCCGCGTCTAGCTTCAATCGCGTGACGAAAGCCTTTGAAATGTGTTCGCGCAGCGCTTTATCCGCCGCATCTCCATCCCCCGCCGCAATCGCCTCAACAATCGCATCATGTTCAGCAAGCGCATCATCACCGCGCCCCTCCGCCGCCAATGATGTCGTCGCCAGCAAAGCCATCGACCGATGCACAAGGTCGAGTTGTTGAACCAAGAACCGATTGTGTGAAGCAAGGTGGATCTGTTTGTGGAACCGCTTGTTCGCGCGGCTCAGCGCCGACGGATCCCCCAGCAACTTGCGGTCTGCCTGAACCATGTCTTTCAACACGCGAATTTCTTCGGGCGTGGCGTGCCGCGCAGCAAGTCGTGCTGCCAGCCCTTCGAGTTCACCACGCACCACGTACAGCTCGGCCATTTGCGTATGATCCAAGGACGCCACAATCAGCGACCGACCATCGCGGGTCAGCAGGCTCTGCGTCTCAAGACGCTGGAGCGCTTCACGGATCGGGGTCCGCGACACACCGAACCGATCTGCAAGGTCACTTTCCACCAACCGGTCACCCGGCTTGTAAATGTGGCTGTCGATTGCCTCGAGGATCAGTTGATAGGCGTCTTTTTGGGCGTGTTTAGGGTCTTGCATGGCCACTTTCGTCATATTGAGTGTTAGAGCCTAGTCATCATTTCGCCCCGCAATCAAGCCAAAGCCGTTGCAGGCGTCAATGCGTCGCTTTACCTGTGTCGTCATGGTTGCTGCATCTTTCAAACATGTCCGCGCGTGGGTCTTTGATTTGGACAACACGCTGTACCCGCCCTCGGCTCGGCTTTTTGACCAGATCGAAGTCAAAATGACCGACTATGTGGCAAAGGCGTTGAACGTTTCGACAAAGGTCGCCGACCACCTGCGCGACACCTATTGGAAGCGATACGGCACCACGCTAGCGGGATTGATGGCCGAACATTCGATTGACCCAGATCCTTACCTCGATGCGGTCCATGACATAGATTTTTCAGTGCTTTCGCCTGATCCAGCCCTCGCGGCTCGGATAGACGCGCTCCCTGGACGCAAGGTCGTCTACACCAACGGCGCCCGCCCCTATGCACTGAAGGTGTTAGAGGCACGTGGGCTAGCGGGGTTGTTTGATGCTGTTTACGGCGTTGAACACGCGGGCTATCGCCCCAAACCTGAACAAGCCGCTTTCGAGGCGATCTTTGCGCTCGACAATCTAGCGCCCGAATTCGGCGCGATGTTCGAGGACGATGTTCGCAACCTCGCGGTGCCTCATGCATTGGGTATGCGCACCGTTCACGTAGGCCCTGATCCCTTGCCCGCCCCGCATATTCACCACCACACCGATGATCTCGCGGCTTTTCTGTCGCAGGTGATCTAACAGACCTTTTCCCTGCCCTTAGACAGGCCTATGTCTAGCCGTATGGAACGGATTTCTGCGGATATTGTGATCGCAGGTGGCGGCGTTGCCGGCCTGTCTTGTGCGGCGGCCTTTGGGGCGGCTGGGTTTTCGGTTGTTTGCGTGGATCCCGCCCCGCCCGTGACGGATAATACCAGCGCAGACTCTGACCACCGCACGACAGCGTTTTTCCAAGGGTCGCGAAATTTCCTCGCCGATGCGGGGATTTGGGACAAGCTCGACGCCCACGCGGCACCCCTTCAGGTGATGCGGATCGTTGATGCAGGTGGCGTTGATCCCGAGCCACGCGTCATCAAAGATTTCAACGCCTCAGACATTTCTGACCTGCCGTTTGGCTGGAACCTACCGAACTGGCTCCTTCGCCGTGAAATGGTGGCCCGTTTGGCTGAATTGGATACGGTCGATTTCCGCGCTGGCGTCGGGTTCAAATCCATGACCACCCGCGAAGCCGAAGCCCTCGTCATGCTGACCGATGGCACCCAAGTGCGGTGCAAGTTGGTGATCGGAGCGGATGGTCGCAACTCTGCCGTTCGTCAGGCCGCTGGCATAGATGCCAAGACCACGCGGTACGGACAAAAGGCCGTGGTCTTTGCCGTGACCCACGAAGCCCCGCACTACAACGTATCAACCGAAGTCCACCGCTCGGGCGGTCCCTTCACGCTGGTCCCATTGCCTGATCAAGACGGCAAACCCTGCTCTGCAGTGGTCTGGATGGAAAACGGAGCTGAGGTGTTGCGTTTGCGCGACCTCCCCGAAGATGAATTTAACAAGGCGGCAACCGAACGGTCCGCGGGCATCTACGGCCCCTTGCAAGTCGTCGGCAAACGTCAGGCGTGGCCGATCATCAGCCAAATTGCCGACCGCATGACCGCGCAGCGTTGTGCCTTGGTCGCGGAAGCGGCGCACGTTGTGCCGCCGATTGGGGCACAGGGGCTGAACATGAGCCTCGGCGATATGATCTGCCTTCTCGACCTCGCCAAAGAACGGCCCGAGGGCTTGGGTGATGCGCAGATGTTGGCAACCTACGAACGCCGCCGTCACAGCGAAGTCGTTCTGCGCGTCAAAGGCGTCGATGCCCTGAACCGCGCGTCAATCGCAGGTGCCCAGAGCATCCGCGACCTGCGTGCCAAAGGCATTGAAGCGCTCTATTCCGTGGCACCCGTGCGAAAGGCCCTGATGGAAATGGGCCTCGGCGCACGCTGATTTAGTGATTGCGCTGCATCATCATTTCATGAACGGCCATCATGCCGCGTTCTGCCATGGCAGACACTTCGGCCGCGTGGACATGCATCGCTTCGACCAATTCGAGATCGTCTGAGGTTTGAATCACAACGACACCTTCATCCGTTACATCAATCGTCGTCTCAATCTGGTCACCGCGTTCGAAAAAGATGTCCAAGGTTGGGCTTTGGATGAAGATCTCAGGGCTATCCTTCGCCTCAACCCGCCCGATCATGCCGACGACGTGACTGGTCAACGCATCCATCACCGCAGGATCAGAGCTGGAGGTGACAGAGCGAATACCGTTCGGGAGGTTCTCAACCGTGCGCGAGAGGGTCGAGAAATTGTTGAACATCACCGCCAATTCAGCGCTTTCGTGCGGCTGCGCGTTTGTCCCCTGCAATCCGGGCATATTGGTCATGTCGTGCATGGGCATACCGTTGCTATCAACTGGGTGACCATGCATCGATTGCGCGACTACTGGGCCTGCAACAGTGATCATCAGTGCAAAAATAGCGTATTTCATCGGCATCTCCCTCTGTTGAGGAGGTGTTAACCGATTTTACCCAGCAAAGCGCATAACAACTTTGTCACAGGGGGCCGGGGCGGCGCTCCTCAGTCAAAAGCACGTTCGCCTCAACGTTGCCCACACCGGGGAGGGTCATGATCCGTCGACGCAAAACGCGTTCAAAGTCAGCAAGGTCGGTCGCAACGACACGCAAGCGGTAGTCATAGAGCCCCAATACGTGCTCCACCGTTTGTACTTCGCGGATGGCGGACACGGCGCGTTCGAAGTCCTCTAGGCTCACCCGACCTTTGGCGACCAGTTTGACGCCCAGAAAAACAGTCACCCCGAAACCGAGCTTTTCACGGTCGAGCACCAATCGACGACCCGCGATGGCCCCCGCCTCTTCCAACCGTTTAATCCGCCTCCATGTTGCAGGCTGCGACAGATCGAACCTACGTCCCAACTGGCTCGCCGATTGGGTCGCGTCCTGCTGTAGCGCCCGTAGGATTTTGCGGTCGATGTCATCCAGCTCGATCATAGCGGGAGAGCCTCCTCCCGTTTGACAGTCGCCACGGTGAGCAATGACTCAATTTCAGCAATGTGAGGCAGTTCGAGAACGCGATCCCGATAGATGGACTGCCAATGCGCAAGGTCCCGCGCCACGATATGCAATCGCACATCCACACGCCCGAGGAAGGTTTGGATTTCGATCACTTCGGGCACCTGACGTGCGGCCTCAAGGAAATCGTCAAATGCGCGACCTTGGGTCTTATCCAGCGTGCAGCGCAGCGAAACCGCTACATCGAACCCTAGCGCGCGCCAGTCGATCACGGCCTCTTGCCCCTTGAGGACGCCCAATTCGCGCAGTTTATCCAACCGGCGTGTCGCGCGGCCAGTCGTCAGCCCGCAGGCCTCTGCCAGATCGGGCAAAGGCATCGTAGGATCGGATTGAAGTAGCCGAAGAATACGGCGATCAAGATCATCAAGCATGAAATTTACATTATCAGACCGCCTAACGAATAACTATTGCGAAAATTATGCAAATTTCATTGCAACAGCTATCGCGTTTTCCGCAAACCAAACCTATTCTTCGCCCCAATCGAAACCCGATACACAAGGAGCGCCAAAATGCGCGTTTATTACGATCGCGATTGCGATGTGAACCTGATCAAAGAAGCTAAAGTTGCTATCCTCGGCTACGGCTCCCAAGGCCACGCACACGCACTGAACCTGCGTGACTCTGGCGCGAAAAACGTTGTTGTTGCTCTGCGTCCGGGTTCGGCATCGGCTAAAAAAGCCGAAGGCGAAGGCCTCAAAGTGATGGACATCGCTGAAGCTGCAGCATGGTGCGACGTCATTATGTTCACCATGCCCGACGAACATCAGGCAGAGACCTACAAGAAATACGTTCACGACAACCTTCGTGAAGGCGCAGCGATCGCATTCGCTCACGGCCTGAACGTACACTTTGGCCTGATCGAGCCGAAAGCTGGCGTTGACGTAATCATGATGGCGCCGAAAGGCCCAGGTCACACCGTTCGCGGCGAATACCTCAAAGGCGGCGGTGTTCCTTGCCTCGTAGCTGTTCACCAGAACGCAACTGGCAAAGCTCTCGAAATCGGTCTGTCCTACTGCTCCGCTATCGGCGGCGGTCGTTCGGGCATCATCGAAACCAACTTCCGTGAAGAGTGCGAAACCGACCTCTTCGGCGAACAGGCCGTTCTCTGCGGTGGTCTCGTTGAACTGATCCGTTGTGGCTTTGAAACCCTCGTTGAGGCTGGCTACGCACCGGAAATGGCCTATTTCGAGTGCCTGCACGAAGTGAAACTGATCGTCGACCTGATCTATGAAGGCGGCATCGCTAACATGGACTACTCGATCTCGAACACTGCAGAATACGGCCAGTACGTCACCGGCCCGCGCATCCTTCCGTACGAGCAGACCAAAGCTGCGATGAAAGAAGTTCTGGCAGACATTCAGCAGGGCAAATTCGTTCGCGACTTCATGCTGGAAAACGCTGTTGGTCAGCCGACCCTCAAAGCGTCGCGTCGTGCAAACGACGAGCACCTGATCGAAGCAACTGGTGCTAAACTTCGCGAAATGATGCCTTGGATCTCCAAAGGCAAAATGGTCGACAAAGCGAAAAACTAATTTGGCCGCGTGGCGGGAAAACCCGCCACCCCAAATGCAAAAGCGCCCCAAACGGGGCGCTTTTTTCATGTCTGGTGTCCTAGCGGTTAAGCCGCGGTCTGAACCTCGGCCACGATCCCATCAACGACCTGCTCTAGCAGAGCCGCATCTTCGCATTCGGCCATGACGCGCACGAGCGGTTCAGTCCCCGATTTACGGATCAACAGACGCCCTTTGCCGACCAAAAGACCCTCTGCATCAGCAATCGCCTGCTTCACGCTCTCTGCAGAGAGCGGATCACTGCCCGCCGAATACCGCACGTTCTTCAGCATCTGCGGAACCGTCTCAAACGACTTCGTCAGTTCGCTGGCTTTCTTACCTGTCGCGATCATTGCAGCAAGGAACTGCAGACCAGCCAAGAGGCCATCCCCAGTCGTCGCAAAATCCGTCATCACGATGTGGCCAGACTGTTCACCACCGAGGTTATAGCCCCCTGCCCGCATCCGTTCGACGACATAGCGGTCACCAACGTTGGTACGCTCCAGCCGCAGGCCGCGACCGTCCAGGTAACGCTCTAGGCCAAGGTTCGACATCACCGTCGCAACCAAGGCACCGCCCGACAGACGACCTTCGTCCGCCCAACGTCCCGCCATCAGCGCCATCAACTGGTCGCCGTCCGCGACATTGCCCTTTTCATCGAGGATCATGATGCGGTCCGCATCGCCATCAAGGCAGATACCAACGTCAGCGCCATGGCTCACGATTGTTTCAGCCGCAGTGCGTGGGCTGGTCGAGCCACAGTTTTCGTTGATGTTATAGCCGTTCGGCGCAACGCCAACGGGGATAACCTCTGCGCCAAGTTCCCAAAGAACTTCAGGCGCAACCTTATGCGCCGCGCCATTCGCGCAGTCGATCACGACCTTCAAACCCTTGAGGTTCTGCCCCTGAGGGAAGGTCGCCTTGACCCGTTCAGCGTAACGGAATCGACCGTCGTCTATACGCTTTGCACGACCGATATTGATCGACTGAGCGAGCTGGATATCCGCGAACACCATTGCTTCGATCTCGGCCTCAGCTTCGTCCGACAGCTTGAACCCGTCAGGGCCAAAGAATTTGATGCCGTTGTCGTGGTGCGGGTTGTGGCTCGCCGAAATCATGATGCCAACGTCGGCACGCATTGTCGTGGTCAGCATCCCAACAGCAGGTGTCGGCACGGGGCCGAGCAATAGAACGTTCATACCAGTTGAGGTCAGACCCGCCGTCAGAGCATTTTCAAACATATAGCCCGACAGTCGCGTGTCCTTACCGATCACCACACGGTGGCCGTTCGATCCGTCGTTGCGAAAATATCGCCCAGCAGCGGCCCCGATTTTCAAGGCCATCTCAGCAGTCATCGGATACTGGTTTGCGGTCCCACGCACCCCATCCGTACCAAATAATTTTCGAGTCATTAAAGTGTCCCAAACAATGCAGTCTGCAGGCTAATGGCCTGTCTGGTGTGCAAAGTATCATGGACTCGCACGATCTGCACCCCTTGGCGAATACCATCGAGCGCGACAGAGACCGATCCAGCCATCCTTTCGGCAGCATCCTGCGCACCGGTTATTTCACCAATGAAACGTTTGCGGCTCGCCCCGAGTAGGATCGGACAGCCCAAGCTGTGAAAGATCGACAAGCGCCGCAAAAGCGCAAGGTTATGCTGTTGTGTTTTGCCAAAGCCGATACCCGGATCAACGATGATCTGTGATCGCTTGATCCCGGCGGCGATGGCCACCTCAATCCGTTCCGCCAGATAGTCATAAACGTCGAGCACAACATCGTCGTAACGCGGGTCAGCCTGCATGGTTTCTGGTGTGCCCTGCGCGTGCATCAGGCAGATCGGCAAACCAGTAGCGGCTGCAACCTCGGCCATCGCTGAATCATAGGACATTGCCGACACATCATTGAGGATCTTGGCCCCCAATTCGGCGGTCTTTGCAGCGACGGCTGCCTTTCGCGTATCAATCGAAACGCAAACGCCGCCATTTGCCAGCGCTTCAACAACCTGCGCGACACGTGCGGTCTCTTCTTCGACAGGAACGACAGCCGCACCAGGGCGAGTACTTTCCCCCCCAACGTCAATAATCGTCGCACCTTCGCGGATCATGGTTTGCGCTTGGGACAGCGCGTTTTCAGGGTCGATATATCGCCCACCGTCTGAAAAACTATCTGGGGTGACGTTTAGGATACCCATGACCTGCGGCTCGGCCATCGACAGCCCCGCGATATCCCCACGGGGCGAAGCGATCGCATGCAGAATGCTCTGCGGAGCTTCGGTCACGGGGATAATCTCGGCAGCTTTGCCGCGTGACAGAACCTCAACCCGATCAAACCAGCACCAGCCCCCCGCAATTGGCAGCGCGCCTGCAGGCCGCGCAGGATCGGTCATCGGGATGGCGCGGTAATAATGGGTCATAGCAGATGCTCCGCCGTAACCTCCGCCGTTCGAACGGGGATAGAGGCCGATGGCGCATCAGCACCGATGACCAAAAGCTCTGCGGCTTGCATGTGTTCAGCGAACCACGACACCAGCGCCAAGGCCTCACGCGGGCTGGCTGAGGGGCTTTCGACTGCATCAAGGACGATTTTCGACGGGGCCCAAACGCAAATCTGCGAATGTTTCATCGCCCAATCCAATTCAGTCCGCGTCCCGACCACCATGCAACGCTTATCGCGGCCCGCCAAAACCCATGCGTTCTGCTCAATGGCCAGGAGATCAATCCGACGCTGCGCCAATGCTGCAGCAGATTGTGGAGCCGATGTATCGGCTGCACCAACGGCAATGATAAGCGGCGCCTTCTCTGCCGACAGCTCATCAATCCAACCTTTGAGACGGTCGGACATGATGGCGTCATTCGACAGGAACAGAACCCGAGGATGCGGCACCTGAACGTGGTCTTGGCCTTTGCGCGCAACCTCGCCTTTGGCACGAACGATTTCGACGCCAAGGGAGAACGGACCGCGGTCTAGCTTTTCAATGCGAACAAAGACGCGCAGGGCTTGCGGTTCACGCAAGATGCGTTCGGCCACCCGTGCGGCCAAGGTTTCCAAAAGGTTGATCCGTTCTGCACCCAATTCGACATCAATGGATTCCGTAATCGTGTCGTATGACAAAATCCGATCCACATCGTCGTCGATTTCACCGGTCTGCGGCGCGACTTCGACCACGACGTTAAAACGCACCCGCTGAAGGTGCCCGCGTTCCTGCTGAAACGCACCGATTTCGACCTCAACAACATAGTCGCTCAGGGAAATACGGTCACAGGGTTGGGTTGCGCTAGCTTCGGCTCGTTCCGAGGGATGGGCAAAAGCCATGCGGATATCGTCGGTCATTGTCGCACTTTCGGTCGTTCGAGTGTCGGCATACTAGGCCGACACCAAAGGGACAAGCGATCACGCACGCCCCTTTGGTTCCGAAACGCGACTAGTTCGACGCCGTGCGGGTCGGCTGACGATAGAAAAGATGCGAGTCAATCGCTGCCGTCTGCGGGAAACGGCGGGCCCATGTCGGGTTCACGTTACGTGTGTGATAGTGGGTTGCACCTGCGGTCAGGTCACGCGGTGCACCGTCCAGCAACAGGCGCGCGACCTTACCCACCTCTTCCCACGCACCACGTTCGTTGATCGCTTCGGCGCGACCATCGCAGGTGTAGGAAAACTGGCAGGCGTGCAAACGGCCCGTGCCTTGATTGACAACGCCACAAACCGAATTCGGGTAAGCGCTGCTATCAACGCGGTTCAAAATCACTTCGCCGACAGCGAACTGACCTTTGAGGCTTTCACCGCGGGCTTCGAAATAAAGGGCTTCGGCGAGACATTCCCACTGGGCACCGCCGGACGCGCTCGGCATAGCGTCGAGGGTCGCGGTTTCGTACAGGCCAGCTGGGACAGTCGCGATGTTCCGCACTTCGGGCGCGGGCGGGGTCGCCAGAGCAGTCATGCTCGACGACGAAATCTCTGCGATGGCTTCACGCTCTTGCCCCAGCAAAGAGGACAGGCGGCTCGCCAAAAGGTTCTGTGCGGACGCATAAGCGCTGCCCGACAAAAGAAGCGCCGCAGTCATTGCGGCGCGGATCGTCATAGTGACGAGTGACTTCTTCATCACTCTGCTCCGGTTTCACGCGGTCTGCCCCACGCTGGCCGGAGGGGACTACAAGAAACATTAGAACAGAGTCTACCCACCCATTCGTGCAAATTTAAACACGAATGAGTGTTCCAGCAACATATCGCGCAATGGTCGAATTCGACTACCGCATACTGTTTCTGCGAGAGTCAGAAATTGCCAATTGTGCAGCAGAAAGTCGCGCAGATGGAACACGGAACGGCGAACATGACACGTAATCAAAGCCTTGGCGGCGACAGAAGTCGATCGCGCTGCGGCTTCCGCCATGCTCACCACAGATCGAAAGCACCACATCGCGGCGACCCAAACGCCCCCGTTCAGCCCCGATTTTGAGCAACTCACCGACACCTTCGATGTCGAGAGTATGGAATGGATCTTCGGCGTAAACATGCGCATTGACGTAGGATGACATGAAACGGCCAGCGTCATCGCGGGACAAACCGTAAGTCATCTGGGTCAAATCGTTCGTCCCGAAGGACAAGAAGGCCGCGTATTGAACGATGTCTTCCGCCCGCAAAGCCGCACGTGGCGTTTCAACCATGACGCCATAGCGATAGGTGAAATTGGTGCCTGTCTCGGCCCGCACGTGACCCGCAACGGCGTCGATCCGGCTCTTGACCAGTTCAACTTCGCGCATCGCGCTGACGAGCGGAATCATGATTTCAGGGACTACGGGGTCACCGGAACGGCTCGCCTCGACGGTCGCTTCAAAAATTGCGCGGGCCTGCATGTCGTAGATTTCGGGATAAGTCAGTCCCAGCCGAACCCCCCGCATGCCAAGCATCGGGTTGTATTCAGACAGGGCTTCGACCCGCGCATTTACTTCGGACAGAGGCAAGGACAACTGTTCCGCCAATTCACGGTGGCCCGATTTGTCGGCGGGCAAGAATTCGTGCAAGGGCGGGTCGAACAAGCGGATGCAGACGGGTTTGCCCTGCATAATCTCGAACAACTCGATGAAATCGCCACGCTGCATTGGCAATAGGCGCTCGAGCACGGCGCGACGATCCTCTGAAGTATGCGCAAAGATCATCTCGCGCATCACACCCAAACGGTCCCCTTCAAAGAACATATGTTCCGTACGGCACAGACCGATCCCTTGGGCCAGGAAGTTCCGCGCAGTTTGCGCATCGGCAGGCGTATCGGCGTTCGCACGCACGCCAATGTCACGGTATTCATCCGCCCATTTCAGCAATGTTTGGAACGCGTTATCCAGCGCGGGTTCTTCGAGCGTCGCCGTCCCTGCCAGAACATCGCCAGACGAACCATCGACGGTGATTACCTCACCCTCGGCAAATTCGCGGCCGTCAGGCGCGATCATCACGCGGCGCTTTTTGTCAATCACAAGGTCGGAGGCGCCAACCACACAGGGCAGACCAAGACCGCGTCCGATCACAGCCGCGTGGCTGGTGATACCGCCACGCACGGTCAAAACCGCATTGGCGGCGTGCATCCCGCGAATATCCTCGGGCGTTGTTTCGCGACGAACGAGGATACAAGGCTCGCTCCGCGCGGCACTGGCCTGCGCATCATTCGCCGAAAACACAATGCGCCCCACCGCAGCACCGGGGCTCGCCGCGATACCGCGAACGATCCGATCGCGTTCCGTCATTGGCGCAACCTGACGGTGGAGCAATTCAGACAGAACCGCAGGATCAACCCGCATCACGGCTTCATCGGTTGGGATAATCCCATCCTCGGCTAGCGCAACGGCAATACGCACCGACGCGCGGTTGGATCGCTGAACCCGAACACCGTCAAGGATATGCAACTTACCGTTTTCAATCGTGAATTCGATCTGCATTTCCTCGCGCAGACGAACACGAACCAATTCGCCAAATCGGACGAGCTCTGCAAACAACTCGGGCAGTTCCTCTTCGACAGATGGACCGCGCCCGTCT
The DNA here is from genome assembly GCF_056431045.1 of Aestuarium zhoushanense. Lineage (NCBI taxonomy): Bacteria > Pseudomonadati > Pseudomonadota > Alphaproteobacteria > Rhodobacterales > Paracoccaceae > Aestuarium > Aestuarium zhoushanense. The sequence goes on along the minus strand of NZ_JBWKMA010000004.1, from coordinate 178,122 downwards.
TGAACGAGGTAGAGTGCGCCCTTCGCAGCAGACAGGGCCTCGCGGCCTTGGCTTTGGCTTAGGTAACGCCCTTTGATCCGACGTTCGCCTGTCACTTCGTCCACGAATTGAATGACGCCAGACCCAGAAGTCCCCTGCCCCACGCCCAAGGCGATCCGCTGAACGACGAGGCCGAGGCCCGCATCAATCGGCGCACCTTTGGCCTGCCGCAACAAACGCGCCGTTGTCCCATCCCACGCCCGCGCCATCGAACGCAGAACTTCGCCCAGCTGCTGAACGGGGTCTTGGGGGAAAACCTCATCGGTTTCGTATTCAAACGCATCCAACATCACGCGCACCGATTCAAGTGTCGGCGTGTCGGGCAGGTAGAACGGCTCTGGATCGAGGCGAGCCACCTGCACAGCGTAGGACTGAATGAACCGCAGATAAATCGCGGTCGCCGCTTCTTCGCCAATTTCGGCACACAGAGCGGCATGGCGTTCGTCGTTCATCCCGATATTCAGAATGGCCGAAGGACCGCCCCAATCGGGATCTTGGCTCGACGGACGGACGGACAGAAGAGGCGCATCACCGAATGGCGCGATCAGCTCTTCCATGTCGGGCATCTGACCGCGTGCAATATCGCGCACCGCATCGAACGACAGCGCGACCGTCGTCGGCACAGGCATGTCCAAGCGCACCAAACGCTGCAAACATTTCGCCCGTCCGCCATGCACCGATGGCGACATCGAAGCGGTCGGGGTGATTAGAGTAATCGGGTCGTAAATACGGTCTTGCTGCACTGCGGCGAACTCCTTGCTGCGATGCACTTTAGAGCAAGCGCGATTCGCAGCAAGGGTAACGTGACGGTTTTATTAACCGTCGACGCGCGAAAGATCGGCCACCGAGGTACAAATCGTCCGAATACGCGACAGAAGGTTCAGTCGGTTGCGACGGATGATCTCGTTCTCAGAGTTCACCTGAACCGCCTCAAAGAACCCATCAATCGGTCCACGCAGGGAGGCCATCGCCGACATAGCTGCGGCAAAGTCCTCAGCCTTCATCGCAGGTGCAATCGCGGCCTCTGCGGTATCGAGTGCCGCAAAGAGCGCCTTTTCCGCATCGCCTTCGGCGAATTTCACATCCGCACCGAACGAATATTCGACGCCGTCTTTGTCTTCGGCTTGGGACAGGATGTTCGATGCACGTTTGTAACCTTGCAGAAGGTTGGTGCCGTCCTCGGTGCCCATCATGTCCTGCAGCGCCCGTGCGCGTTTGACCAACAACGCGATGTCATCGCTTCCGTCCATCGCGAGACAAGCGTCGATTACGTCGTGACGAATGCCCTCGTCGCGGAGGAACACCTTCAGTCGATCATGGAAGAACGACAGCAGGTCCGCCGCATCCGCGCCAGCGTTTGCCTTTGCGATGACGTCAGACAGTTTCAAGGTCAGGCCATTCGACAGGATCAAACGGATCACACCGAGGGCTGCACGACGCAGCGCGAACGGGTCTTTGGAACCTGTGGGTTTCTCATCAATCGCCCAGAATCCAGTCAGCGTGTCGAGTTTATCAGCAAGCGCCACAGCCACCGAAACAGCTTCGGTTGGAACGTCGTCAGACGGGCCTAGCGGGCTATAGTGATCGCGGCAGGCATCAGCTACGGCATCGGACAGATTTGCACTTTTCGCGTAATAACGACCCATAATCCCCTGCAATTCAGGGAATTCGTAGACCATTTCCGATGATAGGTCACATTTAGCAACTTTCGCTGCCAGCTCTGCCTCTGCCGCATCCGCACCAACAACAGGCGCGAGCTCTTTGGCAAGCACCGCAATGCGACCAATGCGTTCCGCCTGCGAACCGAGTTTGTTGTGGAAGGTCACATTGGCGAGCGGAGCGCCCATCGCCTCGAGCCCTGCACGTTCGACCGTGCGCAGGTCGTTTTCCCAGAAGAACTTTGCGTCCGACAAACGCGCAAAGAGAACTTTTTGGTTGCCCTTCAGGATTGTCGCGCCTTGATCGGCGGTCTCAATGTTGGCGACCGTGATGAACTTCTCGATACGTCCCGTTTTTGGGTTGCGAACCGAGAAGAACTTCTGGTGCTCTTTCATCGAGGTTTGCAGAACCTCTGGCGGGAGACCGAGGAAGGCGTCGTCAATCGATCCCATCAGAACAACAGGCCATTCAACAAGGCCCGACACTTCAGCCAGAAGGCCCTTATCGTCGACGACTTCCAGACCAGCGGCGAATGCCATGTTGGTGGCGTCCTGCCAGATCGCGTCAGCACGTTCGTCCGCACGCAGGATAACCTTCGCGCGTTTTAGTTTCGCCTCGTAGTCATCAAACCCAGTGACCGAAAAGGCGTCAGGCGCCATGAAACGGTGCCCTTTGGTCGTGTTCGACGAGGTGATGCCGTCGATATCAACAGGAACAACTTCGTTGCCGTCAGCATCAGACAGGATACAAACGATGGAATGCAGCGGACGCACCCAACGCAGCGGGCCAGCGCCCCAGCGCATGGATTTCGGCCATGGGAAATTGCGGATCGTTTGTTCGAGAACCTCTGCGATCACCTCTGCCGCTTTGCGCCTTGGCTTTTCAATCACAGCGAAATAGGCCTGACCCTTTTTCTGGTCACGCACTTCCAACTGATCAATCGTCAGACCTGTCGAACGCAGGAACCCTTCGATGGCTTGTTCTGGTGCGGTGGTCGCTGGGCCCTTGCGCTCTTCGCGCACAGGTTTGGATTCCGCCAGAAGATCATCAATCGACAACGTCAAACGGCGCGGGGTCGAAAAGGCAGCGGCGCCAACATAGGTCAAACCAGCCTCGACCAGTCCATCGGTGACCATCTTGCGCAGATCGTCAGCCGCTTTGGCCTGCATACGTGCGGGGATTTCTTCAGAGAAAAGTTCGATCAGAAGATTAGGCATTAGTTTGTCCCTTCGACGGGTGTCGGGCATCCTTCGGGCAGCGGATCGCCGTTGAATTTGGCTTCGCCACATTTGTTGATCTGGTGCCAGACATAGCCATGTCCGTCGCCCGTAAAGGCCACCACGCGATCAACGCCGTAGGTGATATTTTCATGACCCATAAAGGCCACAGCTTCACCAGTTTCGAGCGCTGCGCCGACGTTACTCGCGTCGTAGCAATCGAACCAGTTTGGTCCGTTCAGCGGCACTGGATCTGCATACATTTCATAATTGTCGGTCAGCGACCCCATGCTGATCGGGGTCGAGAAACACGCGCGGAAACGGATCGGAGAGCTATCGCTATCGATCGCCTCGAACCCTTCGGTCATGATACCTTCTGGCTGGCCAGTATGGATCGAGGTCAGTTCAACCTCACCAAACGATGCAGCGTCCACGCGATCATAGAAAGCGTAGACCTGATTGTAGTAAAGAACAGCACCAGCCAGAAGCGCAGACACAACAATCCCCGAAAGAGCCACTTTTACCGCATTCATTCCGCAGCCTCGGCGGTATATCCACCGGCCTCTGTCTGAACGAAGGCGTCCGCACACAGCTTTGCCAAGGCACGAACACGGCCGATATAAGCCTGACGTTCGGTGACCGAAATCACGCCGCGCGCGTCGAGCAAGTTGAACAGGTGCGATGCCTTAATGCACTGGTCGTATGCAGGGTGCGCCATGACGATACGTTTGCCCGTTTTCGGATCAACCGCGGGGTTGTCGAGGATACGCTGGCATTCAGCCTCTGCGTCGATGAAGTGACGCAAAAGTTTCTCGGTATCCGCTGCATCAAAGTTATGGCGCGAATATTCTTCTTCGGTCTGACGGAAGATGTCGCCATATTTCAGCGCAATCGGAGCGTCAGGGTTGTTGAACGGCATCTCCATCACGTGATCCACGCCAAGGACATACATCGCCAGACGTTCAAGGCCGTAGGTCAACTCGCCCGAGACAGGCTTACAGTCGTGTCCGCCAACCTGCTGGAAATAGGTGAACTGCGACACTTCCATGCCGTCACACCATACTTCCCAGCCAAGACCCCACGCACCCAAGGTCGGGGATTCCCAGTCGTCCTCAACAAAGCGGACATCATGCAGACCAAGGTCGATACCGATCGCCTGAAGCGAACCAAGGTAAAGGTCCTGAAGATCAGGCGGCGACGGTTTGATCAGTACTTGATACTGATAGTAGTGCTGCAGACGGTTCGGGTTTTCACCATAGCGACCATCGGTCGGACGGCGGGACGGCTGAACATAGGCCGCGGCCCATGCCCGATCACCGAGCGAACGCAATGTCGTCGCAGGGTGGAAGGTGCCAGCACCAACCTCCATGTCGTAGGGTTGCAGAACTGCGCAGCCCTTTTCAGCCCAGTAGGTCTGGAGCCTCAGGATGATCTCTTGGAAAGAACGGGGTTTATCGGCCATGGTCGCCCTCTTTTCGGTTCCGCGCCTGAATAGGCTGCACATGGGGCGGGGTCAATTGGGGCGTCGGTGTCACATTCGCTTCAATGCAGTTATTTTCGGGCGTCGAGGGCTTGGTAATGCCCGTCGAGTGGTGTCATAAAGCCCCATACTTTGACTGTAGCATTGGGAACAGTATGATCCGTCGCCTATCCGTTTTTCTTATTTTTGTGTTTACGTCTTTTTCTGCGGCTGCCCAGCAGTCGTCTTGGGTCCAACTCGAAGCGCACCCCACATTGACCGCCGCACAGGATGCAGCGCGTAAATATGCGGCTGAGCTGGACGATGTGAACGGATTCTATCTGGGCTCGGATTGGTATGGCGTGGCGCTCGGGCCCTACACCCGTCCTGATGCCGAAGCCCTGCGTCGTCAGCTGCGCAGCTCGGGCCAAATCCCGCGCGATGCGTTTGTCAGCGACGGCGAACGCTTTGGCCAACAATTCTGGCCGATTGGCGTTGGTGCACCGATCAAACCGCAACCTCTGCCGACTGAAACAGTCGACCTCCCCGTTGTGACGATTGTTCCTGATGAAGCACCTGCGGAACCCGCCATCGTCGACGAAACACTGGCCGAGGCCCGCGCGAGCGAAGCGGCGCTGGACCGTGGCGAACGTGAGATGCTTCAGATCGCGCTGAAATGGGCGGGGTTCTACAACTCCTCCATCGACGGCGCATTTGGTCGTGGCACCCGCGCCTCCATGAGCGCATGGCAAGAAGCGAACGGCTACACCAACACCGGCGTTCTGACCACGCTTCAACGTGCCGACCTCTTGGCGCAATACAACGCCGTCCTCGAGGGTCTGGACATGGAATTGATCCGTGACGACGCCACGGGCATCGCCATTGAAATCCCGACCGGCGCTGTTGAATTCAAAGCTTATGATTCCCCCTTCGCGCGGTTCGAGGAAAAGGATGGGTCGGGCGTAACGGTCCTGCTGATTTCACAGCCTGGGGATCGGACACGGTTCTTTGGTCTTTATGAAATCCTACAAACGCTGGAAATCGTGCCGACAACGGGTGACCGTAATCGCCGCGACAGCTCGTTTGAAATCGAAGGCGTGAATGACAGCATCCACACCTATGTGACTGCGTCGCTCTCTGGTGGTCAGATTAAAGGCTTTGCCCTCGTTTGGCCCGCTGGAGACGACGAACGCCGCACCCGCGTGACCGAGATCATGAAAGCGAGCTTTGAAACGCTGGACGGTGTGCTCAACCCCGCCCAAGCTGCCGACGAACAGTCCATTGATCTGGTTTCTGGCCTCGCGATCCGTAAACCGCAACTCGCACGCTCTGGATTCTATGTGGATGGCGCGGGCACAGTTGTGACGGCGGCAACCACCGTTGCGAACTGTGAACGGGTGACGCTCGACGATAGTTTCGACGCGGATGTTGTGTTCGACGACGGCAGCGTTGCCATCCTGCGCCCGCAGAGCCGCCTTGCCCCGATGGGGTCGGCGGACATTCAAACCGCCCTGCCCCGAATCCAGTCGCAAATCACCGTGGGTGGTTACCCCTACGGCGGCGCTCTCACCTTGCCGACGCTGACATTCGGCACGCTCGCCGATGTGCGTGGCTTGGATGGGTCTGACAGCACCCTGCGCCTAGACATGCAGACCGAGGATGGCGACATTGGTGGTCCGGTGTTCGACAATGGCGGTGCTGTGATCGGCATGCTCTTGCCGCACCCTGCGACGGGCAACCAAATCCTGCCCGAAGAGGTCAGCTTTGCCTATTCCGCTCAGGGCATTTTGAACGCGCTCACTTCGGCAGGGGTGACGGCAAAAACAACGGACTCGATGGCTTACATGCCGCCAGAGACGCTCACATCCATGGCGTCAGACATGACCGTCTTGGTCAGCTGCTGGTAACGAATTGGGGCGCTTCGGCGCCCCTTTTTACGAGCGCCAGAACCGTGGCAGGATGAGAACGAACACCGATACGATCTCTAGCCGTCCCAAGAGCATTCCCAAGATCATCAACCATTTCGCCGTATCTGGGAACGGATGCACGGCGCCCGACGGTCCCACCTCTGGGCCGAACACGGGACCGATATTAAAGATCGATGTCCACGCCCCAGTGATCGCCGCAAAAAAGCTAAGCCCCGTCATGCCCATCAGAACAACCAGAATACCGAAGGTCATCACAAAGCAGCTAAAAAGCAGCATGACGGAACTTAAGACCTCGTCGCTCACGGCCCGACCTTCGAACCGAACGGATACAACACGGCTCGGGCTATAAAGTCGCCGAATTTGGGCCGAAATCGCACGCAGCATAAACTGATAGCGGAACACTTTGATCGAACATCCCGTCGATCCCGAACAGCCGCCAATCATGCCTACGGCAAATAAGATCGCAAAGGCAAATGGCCCCCAAGCGACCACATCCCCGTCCCCATACCCAGTCCCCGAAAAGATCGAGACAACGTTGAACAGGGTAGAGCGGAACATCTCTTCGCTGTAGTCCCCATGGGCGAACATACGAAACACAACAATCAATGCCGTCGCGTAGAGGGTCCATGTGAAATAGGCCCGCACCTGCGCGTCTTGGAACAAGGGTTTCGGATCACCTGTGACCATTTGCAAAAATCGCAAGAACGGCACTGAGGCAAGGAACATAAAGACCACCGCGACATACTGCGGCGCACCAGGGAACGCGGCGAAGGATGCATCCGAGGTCGAATAGCCCCCCGTCGCAATCGTCGTGAAGGCATGCACGATCGATTCCTGCATATTCATCCCAGAGATCCCGTAACAAATAGCACAGAGCACCGTGAGACCGATGTAGATATTCAGCAGGCCCTTTGCGATGTCCAAGGCACGGGGCAGCGATTTTCCCGAGGTATCAAAGCCCTCGGACTGAAAGAACTGCATCCCGCCGACTTTCATCACGGGCAGAAAAATCATTGCAACAATGACAATCCCGAGGCCACCAAGCCATTGCAGGATCCCGCGCCAGAGCAGAATGCCGTAAGAGTGGGTCTCTAGCCCCTCAATCGCCGTGGCCCCTGTCGTGGTCATGCCCGACATGGATTCGAACATCGCATCAACGAGCGAAAGCTGGGTTTCCCCGATCATAAACGGAATAGCCCCGAAGGCGGGCAAAGCGATCCAAACACCTGTGGTGAGGATAAAGCTCTGTTTGAGCGTCAACCCATCGCCCAATTGGTTCGAGCAGGCCAAGGCGAGAAACACCCCAGCCATAGTTGTCAGTACCGAACTTTGCAGAAAGGTCTGCCATTCGGGGTCGTTGTGAAAAAGGTCGAACAGCATCGGGGCGACCATGGTCAACCCCATTACGGCTGTCAGCAATCCTATCACATATCCAACTGGGCGCATATCAATCATGGCCGAAGGCTTGGCGTTAGGCTGCTTGTCTGTCAAGCCGCGACACGGGCAAATTCCCTGCCGCGGATCACATCATCATCAAACGTAGAACATATCGCGGAAGACGTGAACGGCGATCTGATCACGACGAAGACCCATCGCAGCCAGCTGTTCATCGGTCTTTGCGTTAAGAGCAGCAAATTCGCCAGCGCGGGATTTGCGTTCCCCATAAGCCTTAAAACCGCGACCAAGAGCAGAAACGAACTGGTCGAATTTCTCGCGAAGCGGCGCTGCGTCAAAGGTCGGATTAACTGCGATTTGTGCCATTTTGGAACATCCATGTAGAACGGGTTGTTTCCCCCATACATGAACGATAGCGCCAATAGGTCAGCATGTGCACCGTTGTTTTTGCATTGCAGCATTTCACCCGCTGCAATGCAGAACTTATCCGACGTGGAACAACGTTGTGAACAAACGCGGGTCAATGCTGTCGCTGTCAAAGGTCTCCCCCTCGACCAAGACCGACACAGCGTCATGGCTGTGCAGGCTCTCTTGGTGGCTGGCCACAACGCGGAAATCACCGACACGCGGGTCCTGCTGAAGCTGCTCGCAGAAGAGACGCGCCGCATCTTCGACAAAGATCGGATTGGCCGCGTTGAGTTCGGCGAATGCCTGTTCGTCTTCACGCTTAACCATCACTTGGGTCTCGGTCGGGACAGCAACACGCGCCATGTCGATCAGGTCTTCGAACCATAGCATCGGGCCGTCTTCCATCACCGCCGACATACGGGCCACAGAGCGCTGCGAATGCGGCGTGGCCAACTGACCACGGAATTGGCGCGCGTGTTCGGACAGTTCGAGCGAACAGGGGCATGTCGACGAATAGACGTAATCGAGATGGATTATCTTTTTGCGCACGCCTGCGCGTTCGACCAGTTCGAGCGCGATATCGTAATACTGGAACCCCTCAAGCCCCGAACGCAGCGAACGGACCTTCATCGGGAAACGGAACCGCATCTGGATACGCGCATCAAAGCTTTCGAGGTCGGCCATATAGGCGTCCAGCGCGTTCTCCATCACCTCAAAGCTGAACGTCTGCTCTGAGTGCTTGTAGAAGGACCGCATGATGCGGGACATGTTGATGCCCTTCTTTTCCGCTTCAAGGCTCACCGTCCCCGTCACAGAGGTTTCGAGCGTCACATCACCATTGTCGCGGGTGTGAAAACGGATCGGCAGACGGAAGTTCGATATCCCGACGTGCTGGATTTGTTGTTTTGCCCCTTTGATCAGGCTGCTTGGCCCGTTCTGGAGGTCAGGCATCGACGCCTTGTAGTCCTCATCCACCACGAAATCTTCGGGGTACGCCCGTGCGAGGGCTGGGTAGTTTGAAACTTCTTGCCCAGGGATCAGGCGCGACACGAGAGGATCGAGCGTTGCCACCTCTTCGGGTGTGGCATCGCCTGCCCAGCGCCGCAAAAGCGCCAGCGCCGCCTCGGCTTCTTCGCGCGACGGTTCGCGGTCCATGTCAGACGAGTGGATATTCATGTCGGAGCCTCCCGCAGGTGCAGCACGCCCCACTATATGGGATGCGCGCGACAGTTTTCCATCAAATGCGAAGGGAATACGCTTGGAACCGTCGCGCGGATCACTCATCAGATGGCATCCAATGCTTGTTTCAGGTCTGCTAACAGATCGTCAGCATCCTCGAGGCCACAGGACACACGCACCAAACCAGGTGTGATACCCAACGTGTCTTTCTGATCCTGCGGCAAACGCTGGTGCGTTGTGGTCGCAGGGTGGGTCACCAGCGACTTGCTGTCCGCAAAGTTGTTGGTGATCGTGAAAATCTTGAGCGCGTTGAGGAAACGGAAGCATTCTTCTTTGCCGCCTTTCACGTCGATGGCCAGAACGGTGCCGACGCCCTCATATTGGGACTTCGCCAGCTCAAACTGAGGATGACGCGGATCAAGAGGGTAGCTCACCGAGTTCAGCTTTGCATGACCGGCAAGCGCATCAGCCAATTTCAACGCGGTTTCAGACTGCTGCCCCACGCGCAGGAATAGCGTATCGAGCGATTTCAGCATGACCCAAGCGTTGAACGGGCTCATCGCGCCGCCCGTGTGTTTGAGGTATGCCTCGACAGGCCCCCGAACGAGCTCTTTCTTGCCCAGAACCATACCGCCAAGGCAGCGACCCTGACCGTCCACGTGTTTCGTGGTCGAATAGACAATGAGATCAACGCCCAACTCGCCAGCGATTGAATAAGCTGGCGTGACCATTGCGTTGTCACACACAACAATCGCGCCATTGGCATGCGCCAGTTCGACAACAGACTTCATGTCGATCACTTCGAGCGTCGGGTTCGAAATCGATTCAAAGAAGACAACTTTGGTGTCGGGACGGATCGCAGCCTTCCACGCATCCAGATCACGACCATCGACCAGCGTCAGTTCGACCCCAAACCGTTGCAGCACGTCCTCGAGGATATAGAGGCACGATCCGAACAACGCGCGGCTCGACACGATGTGATCGCCAGCCTTGAGCATGGACATCAGCGCGCCGTTGACAGCAGCCATACCCGAAGCGGTGGCAAAGCCTGCCTCAACACCCTCAAGGTCGGCCATACGATCTTCGAGCATAGCAACGGTCGGGTTGCCATAGCGCGCATAGATAAATTCGTCTTCGCCGAGTTTCACAAAACGGGCCTCTGCCTGTTCTGCGGTTTCGTAGACAAAGCCCTGCGTCAGAAAAATCGCCTCGGACAGTTCGTTATACTGGCTGCGGCGGGTGCCCGAATGCACGGCGCGAGTGCGTTTGGAAAGTTTGTCCATGTCTTTGTTCCTTACGGCCATTAAAAAACCCCTACACCGAATAAAGGGAGCAGGGGTTGGCCTGTTTCCTTTTTAGCGGTTTGTTTAACGTGGCCCGCAATCCGGTTCAAATCGCCACGGCGGAGTGGTTACGCCGTTGTGACATTCTGGTCAAGGAAAACGGCCTTGCGGCCCAGCGCGAAACGCGCATTGTGACCCCACCTTGCGAACAGGAGTTTCAGATGACCGCTGCAATCGATCTCTACTACTGGCCGACGCCAAATGGCAAAAAGATCACCATAGCCTTGGGCGAGATGGGCTTGGACTACAACCTGATCCCAATCAACATCGGGGCGGGCGATCAGTTTGCGCCAGACTTCCTTGCCATTGCGCCGAACAATCGCATGCCCGCCATCGTTGACCGTGATGGCCCCGACGGCGAACCGATCTCTATTTTTGAATCGGGGGCGATCCTGCAATACCTCGCGCGGAAAACAGGAAAATTCGGCGGCACGACAGAACGCGAACGGGTGATGATCGAACAGTGGCTGATGTGGCAAATGGGCGGCGTGGGGCCGATGGCAGGTCAGGCGCATCACTTCCTAAAATACGCGCCCGATATGTCCCCGCCCCAAGTGCTCCCCTACGCGCAAGACCGTTACCGTAAAGAGGTTGGCCGCCTCTATCGCGTCTTGGACAAGCAGCTTCAGGACAAAGAGTACGTCTGCGGCGAATATTCAATCGCGGACATCGCGATCTACCCTTGGGCTGCGGGATGGGAAGGTCAGCAGCAAACGCTTGACGACAAACCGAACTTTGCCGCGTGGTTGGCGCGTATGGCGGCACGTCCCGAAGTTGCAAAAGGGATGGAAGTCGGAGCCGAACTGCGCCAAAAGGCCTTCTCCAATGAAGAAATGGAACGGCTGTTCAAACAAAAATGATACGTCACATCGTCTTTTTCACAGCGAAGTCACCAGATGATCGCGACACCGTTTTCCAAGGGCTCAAACTCTTGGAAAACATCAAAGAGTGCCGCCATATCGAAATCGGTGAAAACCTGAACTCTGATCCCATCAGCCCCAATGGCCCAGATTTCATTGTCTATGCTGAATTTGACGATGCCGAACAGCTAGCGGCCTACAAGGCTGACCCGCTCTACGCTGAATCGATCCGCATTGTGCGCCCTCTGCGCGACATGCGGATCGCTGCGGATTTTTTTACTTAGGCTCTTCGATCAAGAACCGCTGGAGCGTCACAATCTGCGACCAGAGGAACAAGAACAGGACCACGGGGAACGCAAAGGTTTCGAGCGTGACCCAAAGTTCCTCGCTCTGCGTACGCCAGATGAATTCATTAGCGGCTGCCAGACCTGCAAAGAACACAGTCAGACGGCGGGTGAGGATCATCCACCCTTCGCGCTGCATAGGCAGAAACTCTCCCATCACATATTCGAGCCAGCTCTGACCACGTAGCAACCCGATACCGAGCAGCAGCGAGAAGAGCCCGTAAACAATTGAGGTCTTCATTTTAAAGAAGGCCTCATCATTGAACCATGCGGTCAACCCACCGAAGAAGATCACCATGATCGCGGTGAAGACCTGCATCCGCGATAGTTTTTTCGTGAGAAACCAAAGCACGGCCATGGCTGCCAGCAGCACGGGAATGAACACGACCGCCGCGACGATAAAGCCGGAATAGTCAGTGCCTGCAATAGTATAGGTGTTATCTTTGATCTTAATGTAGAGCAGGAAGAACGCCAATGTCGGCCCCAGTTCCAGCACCTGTTTCAGGATCGGATTGATCGGTTTTGCTGACATTCTAGCCTCCCATTTCCACAATGATTGCCCCGATGGCGATCAAAGTCATCAGCGCCAAACGGCGCGGCCCCACCTTTTCACCCAAGATGAACCATCCAATCAAGGCCGCAAAAACGGTAGAAGTTTCACGAAGCACCGCTGCTTCGCCGACCTTGTCCAACCGCGTCGCGATCATCACGCCGCCAAAGCTGATCCACCCAATCACAGCCCCCGCAAATCCACGCCACATCAGCGGGCCGATTTGGGGACGTTCACCAGATTTGCGCAGCTTCAGAATCGCGATGATGGGCATATCGACGCCCGATAGGAAAAAGAACCACGCAAGGAATGTGAACGGATCGGTCGCCTGACGAATGCCCCACGCGTCATAGGTCGTGTAGACCGCAACCATCAAACCACAAAGGACCGCCCAAACAAGAGCGACTTTGACCCGCCACGGATCGATCACTTCTTCGCTCAGGTTACGCAGCGCCAAAAGGAGGATCCCCCCCGACAGGCACGCCACGCCGAGCCATTGAACCAGTGTGAAATGTTCATGAAACACGACCGAGGCAAAGATCACTGTGACCAGCGGGCCAGAGCCGCGCACAACGGGATAGACCACGGTGTAAGCCGCGTATTCATAGGCCAGCGCCATCGTCACCTTGTAGATGAAATGGATCACCATAGCGCCAGCGAGGACACCCCACATCGCGCCTTCAGGCCACGGAACAACGAACAGCGCGACAGGGGCTGAGACGAGCGTGAACCATAGGTCAATTGACCCACGCGCCACCCAAGGATCGTGTTTGCCCTTTTGCAACGCACCAAAGGCCGCATGTGCCAAGGCCGCCGTCAAAACCAACAGTGTCGCCAGTTGCCGACCTTGGTCCGTGCCTTCGAGAGAAACGAGCCACTCACCCATTGGACAGACGGACCAATATCGGCATTTAGTTCAGACCAACCAAGGCTTTGGCAAAGTCTTCGGGATCGAAGGGCGCAAGATCGTCGATCTGTTCACCGACGCCGATCGCGTGGATCGGCAGGCCGAATTTATCAGCAAGCGCGACCAGAACGCCGCCTTTTGCCGTGCCATCGAGTTTCGTCATCACTAGGCCCGATACATCCGCGAGTTTCTGGAACGCATCGACCTGCATGATCGCGTTTTGACCCGTAGTCGCATCCAACACCAACAGCGTGTTATGCGGCGCATCGGGGTCTTTCTTACGGATCACGCGGACGATTTTCGACAGTTCTTCCATCAAATCCTGACGGTTCTGCAAACGGCCCGCTGTATCAATCATCAGCAGGTCAGCACCATCCTCATGTGCCTTTGTCATCGCGTCAAAAGCGAGACTCGCAGGGTCCGACCCTTCGGGTGCGGTCAGGACAGGCACGCCAGCGCGCTGCCCCCAAACTTGCAATTGTTCAACAGCCGCCGCACGGAACGTATCGCCAGCTGCGATCACCACCGATTTACCAGCGGCCTTAAACTGGCTCGCCAATTTGCCGATGGTCGTGGTTTTGCCCGACCCATTCACGCCGACCACCAAAACCACCTGCGGTTTCTTTGCATAGATCGGCAGGGGACGGGCCACGGGTTCCATGATGCGGGTGACTTCATCGGCGAGAAGCTGTTTGATTTCTTCAACCGACAGCTTTTTGCCCATACGACCTTCGGCCATGCTCGACGTGACACGGAGCGCGGTATCGACCCCCATATCAGCGGCAATCAACAACTCTTCGAGCTGTTCGAGCATATCATCGTCAAGCGTCCGGCGCGGCGCATCAGGCTTGCGACCGAGCATACGACCCAAGATGCCGGGCTTCGCGGATTCCTCGGTGGGCGCGTCTTCGATCAATGGCATCGGCGTGACGGTCAACTGAACCGGAGCGACAGGCGCAGGTGCAACCTCAGGCTCGTCCTCTACCTCAACCTCAGGCTCGTCGTCTTCGACTTCAACGGACTGCTCTTCGATCACCTCTTCAACGATGGGATCAAGCTCTTCCTCGGCTGGCAGATGATCCTCTGCCTCTTCGACAATAGCCTCCAGCCCCTCATCGATTTTCGACGAAGATTTGGTCAAACGGTCACGAAGTTTCTTGAAGAACGACATAAGTAAGCCCTGAACCGGTTTTACCATCACCTAATGGCAACGGAGGGCGATGGAAAGACCTGCGCCACTGGTCAGTCGCGATTAGGGGGCATATCACTGCACCAACAGGAGAGTCCCATGCGTCCGATGACCCTTTTTACGATTGCGACACTGACACCGCTGCCCTTGATCATGCTTGCTGCACTGACGGGCGGATGGTGGGCGCTTCTGGCGCCACTTTACATGACCCTGATGACCGCATCGCTGGACCAAATGGTGAAGCGGATCACTCCCACCGTGCCCGAGGCCGAATTTCCTGTGGCAGATCGACTGTCAGTCGCAATCGCCCTTGGTCAGTTTTGTTTATTGGGTGCAGTCACTTACGGGATGGGTCACGGCTTGAGCGGTTGGGAAAAGGTCGGGGTGTTCGTGGCAACAGGGCTCTACCTCGGGCAGGTTGGCAATTCGAATGCTCATGAACTGATCCATCGCGGCAGCCGATTCCTGCATGACTTGGGCATGTGGGCCTATATTTCGGTCCTCTTTGGGCATCACACCTCTGCACATGTTCTGATCCACCACCGGTTTGTCGCAACCAAATCTGACCCCAATTCCGCCCGAAAAGGTGAAAGTTTCTACCGATTTGCTCCTCGGGCATGGGTCGGATCGTTCCGAGCGGGCCTCAAAGCGGAATCAGAGCGGCTGAAACGTGCGGAACGGGGCTCGTGGAGGCATCCCTACATCATCTATATCGGCGGGGCGCTTTTGATGATCTGCGCGGCCTATTTGATTGGCGGTAAGATCGGCCTCCTTTGGTATCTCGCCATCGCAGGTTTCGCCCAAGTGCAGTTACTGATGTCGGATTATGTTCAGCACTACGGCCTCCAACGTTATGTGTCCGAGGATGGTAAAGCTGAACCTGTTGCGGGTCGTCACAGTTGGAACAGCCCGCATTGGTTTTCATCCGCTCTGATGCTCAATGCGCCGCGCCATTCGGACCACCACGCGCACCCTGCCCGCCCCTACCCTGCCTTGGAGTTGGGCGAAAACCCGATGCTACCGCGATCGCTCCCCGTTATGGCCTGCGTCGCGCTGTATCCACGGTTCTGGCGCAAGGTCATGGATCCACGCACAGCAAAATGGCGGTCGGTCACCAAAACCTGAATTGAGCGCGGACGGAAAACAGGGGACACTCCCATCATGCGGACCATCACAATTATCCTTTCCCTCTGCGCCCTGCCCGTTTCGGCACAAACGGCCCTCACCGCCGAGCAATTCGAAGCCCGCGTCGAAGGCAAAACGCTCGACTTTGGCTATGACGGCGAAACGCCCTACGGATTGGAACGCTACCTGCCCGACCGCCGCGTTTTATGGAGTTGGGATGACAACACCTGTGAGCCCGGAAAGTGGTATGAAAATGACGGCGAGATTTGTTTCGTCTATGACTTTGACCCCACACCCCAATGCTGGACCTACTACGACATGGACGGTCGTCTCATGGCGGTCTTTATGAATGACATCGACACAGCCACGGGCACGGTTGTCTATGAACTCTCACCCGTGGCCCGTGAACTGATTTGCGATAACTTTGGTATGTGATCAGACAGGGATCAACGCATCATCGCGCTGAACGGTCGCGACACTTCGGATGTCTGCCGCAGACAACCCTGCTTCAATTGTAAAGCTGCCCGCCTCGATCCGCCAATGCCCGACGGTCACGTCAAAGAACGCGAAGGCACGTGGTGGGAGCGCCATCCGAACGGTCGTTGTTTCACCTGCGTCTAGGTCAACTTTCGCAAAGGCTTTCAACTCTCGCGCTGGCCGTTCAACCGAGGCCTCAAGATCGCCAACATAGACCTGCACCACCGTTGAACCACGCCGCGCCCCTGTGTTGGTGACAGGGATCGTGCAGATGATGTCGTGACCATCCTCTGACAGGTCCATCTGTCCAAGGTCAAAGTCAGTGTAGGACAAGCCAAAGCCGAACGGGAACATCGGTGCGATACCGTGTTTGTCGTAGTGGCGGTATCCAGTCATCACCCCTTCTGCGTATCGAACATGCCCAGCGAGACCCGGATAGATTTCAGGATCTTGCGAGTGGGCTGGATTGTCCGACAGCTTGATCGGGAAGGTCTGGGGCAAACGCCCTGCGGGCTCCGCGTCCCCGTAGAGCACATCAACGATAGAGTTGCCCGCTTCTTGCCCGCCATACCACGCTTGCAAAATAGCTGCGACATCAGAGACCCAAGGCATCTCGACGGGCCCACCCGTTTGTAGAACCACGACCGTATTCGGATTGGACGCCGCTACCGCAGCGACCAATTCATTTTGACGACCGGGGAGGTGGATATCCTCCATATCCCAACCCTCGGTATCCCATTCGCCCGAACGCCCAATCACTACGACAGCCACATCAGCCTGCGCTGCGATCTCAGCCGCCTGCGCAATATCAGCCTCAGTCATCGGCACCGAAATACCGACACGCAAAGCCGAATGGTTCAGATTGTCAGGCGTTTTCGAACGGAACTCGATCCGAATGTCATGCGCCTGACCCGCCGTTAGTTCGACTGCACCGACGACTTCATCGTTCCCTTCCTCAAAGAACGTGCGCCCTTTGGTCCATGTCTCTTCCCAACAATCCACAATCAATTTGTTATCGACATAAACACGCGCATAGCCCGCAGCATGTGCACCGATATGATGGATGCCCGATATAGTCGGCGTAAAAGTGCCCGTGATCTTGGCCGCAAAGTTGGTCGGATCGACCTGTCCGCCCGCAAACGGCGGGACCCAGAAGGCATTTACGCTGTCCATCGATTGAGTGTGAGCGGGGTCAGACGTGAGGTCGTGACCGCGATAGAACGAAAGTCCGAAATCGCCGGTAAGGATCGGTTCCCAACGGTGGTTGGTGCAGCCTTTGGCAAAGCTAAGGTTTTCAGCCCCAATGCGGGCCAGAAGCGCATCAAAGGGCGAGACCATGTAGTGCGGGTTCAGCTGGGCAGAGCCGCCACCCATGATCTTAACCTCTTTGGCATTTGGACCGATCAAAGCGACCTTGGCCTCGGGCGACAGTGGCAGAACACCATCGTTTTTGAGCATGACCATGCCGTCTGCCCCCGCCTTGCGGATCAAGTCGCGGTGTTCGAGGCGATCATCCGCACGCTCTTTGAACGGTGTCGTGTCGGTAAGGCTCCCCACCCGATCCATCAGGCGCAGCATGTTCAGCGCTGCAGTGCGCACCGTTTCACGGCTGACCTCGCCCGCGTGAACCGCAGCGACCAGTTTGTCGCCACGATCACGGGTCGGCCCAGGCATTTCTAGATCGAGCCCCGCATTCACGGTCGGCGCGGTGCTGCGTGACCCGAACCAATCGGACATGACGATACCATCGTAGCCCCACTGTTTGCGCAGCACATCCGTGAGCAGCCATTCGTTTTCAGCCGTATAGGTGCCGTTCAAACGGTTGTAGGACGACATGATCGCCCATGTGCCCGCCTTTTTCACAGCGTCCTCGAACGGGCGCAGATAAAGCTCGCGCATGGTGCGTTCGTCGATATCTGAACTGATGGTCGTACGTTCAATCTCGCTTTCGTTGCCAACGAAATGCTTGGGCGATGCGGCGACACCTTTGGACTGCAGGCCCCGAATATACCCGACCGCGAGAGCCGAGGTCAGCTCTGGATCCTCAGAGTAACATTCGAAATTCCGCCCGTTCGTCACACCACGATGTAGGTTAATCGTCGGCGCCAAGGCGACGTGCGCGCATTTCGATTTCACCTCATCCGCGATGGCACTGCCGATTTGTTCGGCCAGTTCAGGGTCCCACGACGCCCCAATCGCGATACCGACAGGAAACGCTGCAGCCGTGACGCCACCGAACAGAGATCCGCCCCCACGCGCCCCGTTCGGGCCATCGGTGACGCGGATTTTAGCTATCCCGAGGCGTTCGATCTCTGGTGTCGACCAAAAATCTGCCCCCGCCAGAATGGCGACTTGTTCTTCCAGCGTCATTTCATCCACGATAGCTTCAATCGATTGGGTCGCCATTTTGAGTGCTCCGTCAGTGGGAATCTAAAATCTAAAACGTTATAGATTTTTCTATAACGTTTATGTAGGGTCCAACAATAGGAATAAAAGGAACGTTTTAAACATGACCGACGCGGGAAAGAACACCAACACTATTGCCGCGCAGGTCACAGAGAAGCCCACACTCAAAACGATCTCAAAACTGAGTGGATTGGCTGTTCCCACGGTGTCTCGTGCGCTGAGCGACGCACCCGACATTAGCGAAAAAACAAAGAAGAAGATCCGCGAAATCGCAGCAGAGATTGGCTATGTGCCAAATCGTGCTGGCGTTCGACTGCGGACAGGCAAGACGCTGGTGATCAGCTTGATCCTCGCACCAGATTCCGAATTGATGCCCCATACCGCGCAACTTATCGGATCAATCGCCCGCGCCTTGCGAGAGACACCCTATCACCTAAACGTCACGCCTTATTTACCTGACGATGACCCGATGAAGCCCATTCGGCAGATCGTCGAAAATAGACTGGCAGATGCGGTAATCCTGAACAGAACCCAAGCGGACGATCCTCGTGTCGCTTATCTATTGGAAAAGCAATTTCCATTTGCCACGCACGGACGCACGAATATGTCCGATCGACATGCCTACTTTGACTATGACAACGCGGCATTTGGGGACTTTGCCGTTCGCCACTTGGTCGCGCGTGGGCGCAAATGCATCGCACTCCTCGCACCGAAACAGGACCAGCTTTACGCAACTCACATGATCGAAGGGGCTTTGGCTGCCGCCACGGATTGCGGCGTATCGCTGACAGTTTTGGATGATGTCGATAGTGACGCACGGATTGACGAAATTCGGGCCGCGATTGCGCTGCGGCTAAAGGACAACCCTGATGTCGATGCGCTGATAACCGCTTCGGGCGTTGCTGCGATGGCCGCTGCCGCTGGTGCAAAAGAGGCAGGGCGGGAAGTCGACATTTTTGGCAAAGAGGCAACGTCGATCCTAAGGTTCTGCAGCCCCAACATCCTCACCCTGCGGGAGGATGCAGCACGCGCTGGCGCGTTTCTAGCCGAGGCCGTGGTTGCGGCACTCAATGACCCACTAGGGTCACCGAAACAAGGGCTTCAAGTGCCAAGCGAGGCTGACTTCAACCTCGCTTGAGTCTGAGATTTCAGAGCGCGCGCCAACCGATATCGCTGCGATAGAACCCCTCGGCCCAATCGATCTGCTCAACCATCGCATAGGCACGCGCACGCGCCTCGGCCAAGGTCTCGCCACGCGCGGTCACGTTCAGAACACGGCCACCCGTCGCAACAATCGCGCCGTCTTTTTCGGCGGTGCCCGCGTGGAAGCAATATTCGCTGCTGGTTTCAGGCAAGTCGTTTAGACCCTTAATGACCGTACCTTTTTGATAGGTGCCCGGATAGCCGTTCGATGCCATCACGACGGTGAGCGCGTGATCATCTGCCCATTGCGCCTGAACTTCGTTCAAACGGCCCTCAGAGCAGGCAAGCATCAGGTCGAGAGCCTGACCTCCCAAACGCATCATCAAAACCTGACATTCGGGGTCACCGAAACGGCAGTTATATTCAACCAGTCGAGGCTGACCGTCTTTGATCATCAGACCCGCATAAAGGACGCCCTGATAGGGCATGCCCTGATCTTTCATCGCTTTCATGGTCGGAATGACGATTTCGTTCAGTGCTTTGGCAGCAACCTCATCCGACAGAACCGGCGCTGGCGAATAGGCTCCCATCCCGCCCGTATTCGGACCAGTGTCACCGTCGCCAACACGTTTGTGGTCTTGCGCGGTGCCAATCGGCAGCACATTTTCACCGTCCACGAGGAGGAAGTAGGACGCTTCTTCGCCATCCATAAACTCTTCGATCACGACCTCAGCGCCAGCCTCGCCGAATTCGCCGCCGAACATATCGTCGATGGCATCCAGCGCGTCTTGTTCGTTCATCGCAACGATCACGCCCTTGCCCGCAGCCAGACCATCGGCCTTCACGACAATCGGCGCGCCTTGTTCGCGGATGTAATCCTTCGCTGGGGCCGCCGAGGTAAAGCGCGCATAAGCCGCCGTCGGTGCATTCGCGGCGTCACAGATCGCTTTGGTAAAGGCTTTAGACGCTTCCAACTGCGCTGCGGCCTTGGACGGGCCAAACACCTTTAGGCCAGCTTCGCGCAGACGGTCAGCGACGCCAGCGGCCAGAGGGGCCTCAGGCCCGATGATAACGAAATCAATCGCGTTTTCTTCGGCGAACGTCGCAACAACATCGCCGTCCAGAATGTCGATTGCCGCACATTCAGCAATCTGCGCGATACCAGCATTCCCTGGCGCAACGATCAGTCGATCACATTTCGGGTTCTGTTTCACAGCCCAAGCAAGACTATGTTCACGTCCACCACTACCCAAAATCAGGATGTTCATTGCGCCCTCCGCTTGGCCTTTGCTTGCGGGCGTTCTAAGGTTGCAGGACGAATATAACAAGGGCGAGCAGATGGACCTTTTCGAAGAGCCGAACGACAACGCACATGAATTTTCCGTCTCGGAAATTTCTGGGGCGATCAAACGCACGCTCGAAGGTGAATTTGGCAACGTCCGTGTCAAAGGCGAGGTTGGCCGCGTGGTCATTGCCCGCACGGGTCACATGTATTTCGACCTCAAGGACGACCGAAGCGTAATTGCGTCGGTCAGCTGGAAAGGCCAAGTTTCCAAACTGTCCCACATGCCCGAAGAAGGGATGGAAGTTGTCGCCACTGGCCGCCTGACGACCTTTGGCCCGCAATCGAAATACCAGCTCAACGTCGAAGATATTCGCCCTGCGGGTGCTGGTGCACTTATGGCGATGTTGGAAAAACGTAAGGCCGCTCTCGCTGCCGAAGGACTGTTCGCGACCGAACGCAAACGCCCCCTGCCCTATTTGCCCGAAGTCATCGGCGTTGTGACGTCCCCAACTGGCGCAGTCATTCGCGATATCCTTCACCGTCTGCGGGATCGTTTCCCGCGCAAAGTGCTCGTTTGGCCCGTCGCCGTCCAAGGCAAAGACTGCGCTCCTCAGGTGGCCCACGCCATCGAAGGGTTCAACCAGATGACCCCGGGTGGCGCGCTCCCCCGACCAGACGTCATCATCGTCGCCCGTGGCGGTGGTAGCATCGAAGACCTCTGGGGTTTTAACGAGGAAATCGTCGTTCGCGCTGCTGCCGCGAGCAAGATCCCATTGATCTCTGCTGTCGGCCACGAAACCGACACGACGCTGATCGACTATGCTTCGGACATGCGCGCGCCGACCCCGACGGCAGCGGCTGAATTGGCTGTGCCTGTACGCCTCGAACTTTTGAATTGGGTCGAAAATCAGGGCATGCGCCTCACCCGTTCGGGCACGCAGGCCGTCACATTGCGCCAACAACGCTTGTCTGACCTGTCCCGCGCCATGCCCAAAGCGACCGAGCTTCTCGAAGGGCCCAGTCAGCGATTGGACATCTTGTCCGATAAACTCGACAACGCTTTGCGCGACTTCACCCGCCAAAAGCGGCTCAAACTAACTGAGGCGTCTGGTCATCTCCGCCCGTCGGTCCTGACAAATCGGATCGCCGAACAAAACCGCCGCCTCGATGATCGTTCGGCTCGACTAGCACCTGCCCTTGCACGGGGGACGCGCCAGCACCGCCGTGATTTCACGGCACTGACCAGCCGTATCCGCCCTGCGGCTCTCAAAGAGAAAACCGCGCTCTTGTCGGAACGGCTAATCCCGCTTGCCCGCCGACTGACCGAACACGCGAACCGCGATCTCGCAGATCGTAAGGCAAAGCTGACCGCATTAGACCGCTTGCGCCTGACCCTCGGCTACGAATCCACGCTGCAACGGGGCTACGCCGTTATCCGCGACGGCGACAAAGTCATCACAACCACCAAAGAAGCCAAGTCCGCGAGCGCCCTCGAAATCCAGTTCGCGGACGGACGGATCACGCTCGACGACACCCCAAAAGCCGCCCCCAAGGCCAAGAGACCAAAACCTCCAGAACAAGGCAGCCTCTTTTAACCTGCCTTTGTGCCCAAAATATCCCGGGGGTTTGGGGGCAGCGCCCCCATGATCTAAAACGAAAAAGCCGCGCAACTTGCGCGGCTTTTCCTTAATCAAAACTTCAACCAATCAGGCGGCGCGACCAACCAGAACGCTGTCGATTTCTTTTGCAGCGTCTTGCTCGTTGTGACCACCAACAGCCGCGATTTCGCGGGTCAGGCGCTCAAGCGCAGCTTCGTACAACTGACGCTCAGAATAGGACTGCTCGCGCTGATCGTCCGCACGGTGAAGGTCACGAACAACCTCAGCAATCGCGATCAGATCGCCAGAGTTGATCTTCTGTTCATATTCCTGAGCGCGACGCGACCACATCGCTTTCTTCACCTTCGCCTTACCCTTCAGGGTTTTCATCGCATGAGCGACAACGTCAGGCGACGACAGGCTACGCATACCCACTTCGGTTGCTTTGTTTGTCGGCACGCGAAGGGTCATTTTGTCTTTTTCGAAGGAAATCACGAACATTTCGAGTTCGAACCCAGCGACTTCCTGCTTTTCGATGTTCACGATCTGGCCAACGCCATGAGCGGGATAGACCACAAATTCGTTCGGGCTGAAGTCGTTCTTCTTGGATTTAGTCATTTTTGTCCTTCCTATGGACCGACCCCAAACAGTCACAAAATCCGGCGGGGCAAAAGCCTCCGTCGGAGTAAGTTGGATATAGGGATGGGTCAGTTTTCCGGCAGCATTTGTAAAACTTATATCACAAAATCCGACTTCTTGGAAGCGCCGCACCGCAGCAGGGGCAAACCCAATAGCCCCATATAAAACAAGGCGATTCTATCGCGCGGATAGAATCGCCTCGAATCAATTTGGTCGAATCAGATCAGTTGCCTTCGCCGGGAGCCTCAGAGAAAAGCTCCATCTTGCCAGGCTTGCCGTCCATATCTTCTGCGGTCGGCATCGGGTCTTTCTTGGCCGTGATAACAGGCCAAAGTTCCGAATACTTGCGGTTGAATTCAACCCATTTTTCCATATCCGGCTCAGTGTCCGGACGGATTGCGTCTGCAGGGCACTCTGGCTCACACACGCCGCAATCGATGCATTCATCAGGGTGGATGACGAGGAAATTCTCGCCTTCGTAGAAACAGTCTACTGGGCAGACTTCAACGCAGTCTGTGTATTTGCAGGCAATGCAGTTTTCCGTAACGACGTAGGTCATGGATCGGTCCTATGATGTTCGGGCGCCTTGCTAGACCGCCCTGCCCAATCATTCAAGCGCGAATGGATCGTCAGAGCCCAGATGCGACGCCATGTTCCGTCTCTCGCGTTTTCCGGGGCGTCCTTTCCCATCAAATGCGGGATTTTTGGGAGCTTTTTCCGTCGCATCCTTGGTCATTGGCGCCAAATCTTCGTAAAGCGCCTGCGCTTCGGGGGCAGGACCACGCCGTTCGCCGATCGCGAGGATTCGGACGACACGGATATCATGCCCTTGGGCAAAGGTCAGAACGTTGTCCGGACCGACCATACGCGCTGGTTTGGAAATGGGTTGGCTGTCGATCCGCACCTTGCCCTGTTTCACCACATCGGCGGCTAGCGTGCGCGTCTTGAAAAAACGCGCATGCCAGAGCCATTTGTCGATGCGGATAGTGGGCCGCGGATCGTCCACGCCTTACTTGGCCTTAAAGCCCAACAAAGCAGCCGCGAACGGGTTGTTCGGGTCGATCTGTTTTTCTTTGCGAGGTTTCGCCTCAAACGACTGAGGCTTGTTGCCACCTTTACCGCCTTTGCCTTTCGGGCCACCTTTGCCACCTTCGCGGCGCGGTTTGCCCTGCTGGCCCTGCGGCTTGCCGCCCTGACGACGCGCGCCAGCTGGACGACCACCCCAAGTAAATGTGAAGAAAACTTCCATTTCCTCGGGCGCAGCATCTGCTGGGGTTTCAGCAACCTCAGCAACGGCTTCTTCGGTCGCTTCGGCTTCAGGCTTTGCAGCATCTGCTGCTTTAACCTTTGCACGCTCACCACGTTCAGCTTTGTAGCCCAGACCCTGCATCAGGTCAGCGAACTGTTCGAGCGTCATACCCGTGATTGACAGCATGTCGGGGTTCGCTTCGAACCCACCACGACTGTCTTTGTCGCGCAGCATGTCTGCGAGGCGCTCTAGCATGTCGATGCGCACAGCGCGTTCACCAGCCGCACGATAACCCGCCATCGCATAGTAACCCGGAACCGCATCCTTGGACGCCGGCACAGTCACCAGACCCGGAGGCGGAGCTTCGGGGAATTCGTCGAGTTTGTTCGCCAGCGACCACAGAACCAAACGCAGACGGGTCGGCGCAGGTTTCAGCAGAAGAGGCATGAAAATAGTGAACTGACCAAAACGCACGCCGTGTTTGCGCAGCGCGCCACGGGCATCTTGGTCGAGTTGTTTAACGTCATCGGCAACTTCGCCACGCGGCAAAATACCGAAACCTTCGGCCAAACGGAACGCAAAGCCTTTGGCCATGCCAGACAGAGCCTCATCGCGCTGCATGTTCAGCATCGGCTCGAACAGAGCAGCGATCTTGCGGTCGATGAAGTGTTGCAGACGGCGCTGAACCTTTTGGGCCACGTCATCGCCAGCTTCTTCGTCAACAAAGGCAACGACCTGCGGCTTCATCGCGTCTTGGGTCGCGACCAGTTTACCAACCGCGTGTTCACCCCACATCAGACCACCCTGTTCGGTATAGTCGATTTCGGTGTCCGGCGCGTTGTAGAAACGGTCTGCGCGCAGATGGAACTGCGGTGCCAATGCCTGAACCGACGCCTGACGCAGGGTCTTGGCCTCGTCCGGGCTGCCAGTTTTGTCCATACGGAAACGGAAGCCTTCCAACTTGCCGACGTATTCACCGCCAACAGTTACTTCACCCTGATCGTTTACTTCGGCCACAAGGCCCTCCTTCTGCTTGAGCCGGCGAAGCAAAACGCTGGTCCGCCGGTCCACAAATCTTTGCGTTAACGCGTCGTGCAACGCGTCAGATAGTCGGTCTTCTACAGCGCGAGTCGCGTCACGCCAATGGGTTTCGTCCCTCAGCCACTCGCGGCGTTGCGCCACATAAGTCCAAGTGCGGATATAGGCCAATCGTTTTGACAGCGTGTCAATGTCCCCGTCCGTCCGATCAATGCGCTTTACCTGCCGCGCAAACCAATCATCAGGCACCTGTCCATGCTGGTGAAGGAAGTTGAAAATCTCACGCAATAGGTTCGCATGTTCATTGCGCGAAATTCCGCGGAAATCAGGAATACGGCAAACATCCCAGAGCAATTGAACGGACGGCCCATCTGACGCTCGCGCGACAACCTCAGCGTCCTGTGACAGGTTTCGCAGCGCGGCGAGGTCATCTGATTCCCGCACCCGCGTCAGCCAAGGATCATCGGTGCGCTGCTCAAGCGTCTGAATGAGCCGTGTCACTGATCCGAACTGTAGCCGCCCATTTCGCCACTGGAGTTTTTTGATCGGACGGAACTGGTGGTTCTCAATCGCCTTCACGACCTCATCGTCTAGGTCGTGTGCTTCTCCCGTCACACCAAAGGTGCCGTCCGTCATGTGGCGCCCAGCACGACCCGCGATCTGAGCCAGCTCGTCAGGTTCGAGATACCGCATCCGCTGGCCGTCGAATTTGGTCAGGGCAGAGAACGCGACATGATTGATATCGAGGTTCAGTCCCATGCCAATCGCATCAGTCGCAACGAGGTAGTCCACATCCCCGTTCTGGTACATTTCAACCTGAGCGTTTCTGGTCCGCGGCGACAATGCGCCCATGACAACAGCGGCCCCACCTTTGGTCCGGCGCAACAGCTCTGCAATCGCATACACATTTTCAACTGAAAATCCGACGATTGCCGTCCTAGCAGGCATCCGACTTATCTTTTTCGAACCTGCGTAGGTGAGAGTCGAAAAACGGTCCTTTTTCATGAACTGTGCCTCTGGCACCATAGCGGCAATCGCGTTGCGCATGGTTTCAGAGCCAAGGAAAACAGTCTCTTTCAACCCACGGGCGTTCATCAAACGGTCGGTAAAGACGTGACCACGTTCAGGATCAGAGCAGAGCTGGATCTCATCGACGGCCAGAAAATCACAGCCCATTCCGGGGGGCATCGCTTCGACGGTGCAGACCCAATATTTGGCACGGGGCGGCACGATACGCTCTTCGCCCGTGATCAATGCCACCACCATCGCCCCACGTTTTTCAACGATCCGATCATAGACCTCGCGCGCCAAAAGACGCAGCGGCAGGCCGATAATACCTGTCGGATAGGCCAACATCCGTTCAATCGCGTAATGCGTTTTACCCGTGTTGGTGGGGCCTAAAACGGCCGTGATGCGCGAAGGCGTCGTCATGTGCATCCCCGGCGGTGCGGAAGGTCAGAGGGTCTGGCCTTCGAGGTCGAGTTTCAGTCGCTCAATGGCTTCTTGCACATTTGTAGCGGCAGGGACCAGATCAAGAATCTGCTCATAGACCTCAAGCGCCTCTTTCGGTCGGTCGAGTTCTTCGAGGATGACCGCGAACCCGCTCATCGCCCCAAAGTGACGTGGATTGAGAACGAGCGTCTCCCGAATATCATCGAGCGAGGGACCGATCTGGTTCATCAAATAATAGGCTGTTGCGCGACCATTATATGCCTCCGCAAAGGTCGGATCATGGTCAATGGCCGCTGTGAAATGTTCAATCGCGGCTGCGAATTCGCCCGCCTCGATTGCTTCACCACCACGACGCACCAGCAAATCAATCGTGGTAGAGCCGCTCTTGCTCCATTCTTCGTAGATTTGCCCCTCAATTCGAGCCCAATCCGACGGATCAGCGTCCTGAAGCTGTTCAAACAAATCATCCACGACCGCCGAATCCGACCAAGCGGGTCCGGAAATCCCGACTGCAACCATCAGTGCCGCAACGGTAAGTTTGCTAGACTGTTTCAATACGCTCATAACAATACTGTAGCGGAAACACCGCCGTCCGCCAGTGGCGGCGTGAACACATCGACGAAAGGTATTAAAATGAGCGACATCGTGACCGAGGCCGTAGCAGCCCTAACCGAAAAACTGGGATCTGAAGGCTTTGACGGTTCGGCGAAATTCGTCATCGAAGGCGAAGGCGCACTGGTTATTGACGGATCGGGCGTTCACGCGGGCGACGATGACACAGATGTGACCCTGACCGCTTCTGCAGAAACATTCAAAGCGATCTTGGACGGTGAAGAGAACGCAACGACCGCGTTCATGACAGGCAAACTGTCGGTGGACGGTGATATGGGCACCGCGATGAAGCTCGCAGGCGTGCTCGCCTAATATGTCTCAGATTGCGCCCCTTTTTAACGATTTGGCGGAAGGCCCCGAGGGCGGATCCGCCGCTTGGCTAACCACCAAAGACGATGTCACGATTCGCGTGGGCCATTGGCAGCGCGCGGGATCAAAGGGCACCGTTCTGCTATTTCCGGGGCGCACTGAATACATCGAAAAATATGGCAAGGACGCTGGGCTTCTGCTGGATCAGGGGCTCGACGTTATTGCCATTGATTGGCGCGGTCAGGGTCTATCAGACCGCCCCTTAACGAACCGCCTCTTGGGGCATGTAGAGAAATTCACGGACTATCAGCACGATGTGGATGCGGTCGTTGCCTATGCTCGCGCACAATCCTGCCCTGAACCCTTCTTTCTATTAGCCCATTCAATGGGGGGATGCATTGGCCTCCGCGCCTTGCACAACAGGCTGCCGGTAAAGGCTGCCGTTTTCTCTGCCCCAATGTGGGGCATCAAATTCGCACCATTTATCAAAACCGTTGCGTGGGGGCTGACCTCGCTCGCTCGGCCGATTGGGCTGTCACGCACCTTAGCACCTGGGCAGCTCGAGGAAACATACGTTGCCCGCGCACCGTTTGAGGGCAACAGCCTGACCACCGATAAATCGATGTTTAACTACATGAAACGTCAGGTGGAATTGATGCCTGATCTGGCGTTGGGTGGGCCAACGATGCAATGGCTGCACGAGGCAATGGTGGAAATGAGCGCCCTCGGCGACATGACCCCGCCGCCAATCCCGACGATCACTCTGCTCGGCACAGATGAATCAATCGTCGATTCCAACGCTGTGAAAGCCATCATGCAACATTGGGCCAACGGCACACTGCACATGTTCGACAGCGCACAGCACGAAATTCTGATGGAGCGTCCTGCGATCCGCGAGGCGGCCTTTGCCCTGCTCGCCGCACATTTTCACGCACATCTGACCGATTCAAACATTCCCGAACCCGCCTGAGCCTTTCATCTGTCGATAACCGCGACTATCTGTTGATCAACAGATGAAGAAAAGGATCCGTCATGTTCGCAAAGACCCGTGTTTTCGACGCCAACCCTTCGGGCGGCAAAGACCTTGGCCAATTGCCTGAATGGGACCTGACCGACCTTTATACCGCCGACGACAGCGCGGAATTGAAACGGGATATGGCTTGGCTCGAAGGGGAATGCGCCGCTTTCGCAGCCGACTACGAAGGCAAGCTCGCCACCCTTTCCGCAGACGAACTGCTGACCGCCATCCAGCGTAACGAAAAGATCAGTGAGATCGCGGGCCGCATCATGTCTTATGCAGGGCTGCGCTATTATCAACTGACCACCGACGCGGGCCGCGCGAAATTCATGTCCGATTGTCAGGACAAGATCACGACATTTACCACGCCGCTCGTATTCTGGAGCCTTGAGTTCAACCGTATTGAAGATGCCCATTACGACGCGCTGATGGAATCGAACGCTGACCTCGCGCGCTATAAACCCGTCCTCGACCGTATGCGGGCGATGAAGCCTTACCAGCTCTCTGATGAGTTGGAGAAATACCTTCATGATGCTTCGGTCGTTGGATCGACCGCTTGGAACAAACTGTTCGATGAAACCATCGCAGGCCTGAAATTCACCATCGATGGTGAAGAGAAAAACATCGAAGCCACGCTCGACCTGCTGTCCGATCAAAACCGTGATGAACGCGAAAAAGGGGCGCGTGAATTGGCGCGTGTCTTTGGTGAGAACATCAAAACCTTCGCCCGCGTTCACAACACGCTCGCCAAAGAAAAAGAGATCGACGACCGCTGGCGTGGGTTCGAAAGCCCTCAGATGGCGCGACACCTGTCGAACCACGTCGAACCCGAAGTGGTCGAAGCACTGCGCACCGCCGTTGTTGAAGCCTACCCTCGCCTGTCGCACCGCTACTACGCGCTCAAGGCAAAATGGCTTGGCCTTGATAAACTGCAAGTTTGGGACCGCAACGCCCCCCTCCCGATGGAAGCAGATCGCACCGTCAAATGGGACGAAGCTGAGAAGATCGTCATGGATGCCTACGCCGCCTTTGATCCGCGCATGGCCGACATTGCCGAACCATTCTTTAGCAAGGGCTGGATCGACGCTGGCGTCAAAGCGGGCAAGGCCCCCGGTGCATTTGCACACCCGACCGTAACGACCGTGCACCCTTATGTGATGCTGAACTATCTGGGCAAGCCACGTGACGTGATGACTTTGGCTCATGAACTGGGTCATGGGGTCCATCAGGTTCTCGCGGCAAAACAAGGCGAATTCCTATCCGACACACCTCTCACTCTTGCGGAAACCGCATCAGTGTTCGGCGAAATGCTGACCTTCCGCAAACTGCTGGCAGGCGCGAAGGATGATACCGAACGCAAGGTGATGCTGGCGGGTAAGGTCGAGGACATGATCAACACGGTCGTCCGTCAGATCGCTTTCTACGACTTCGAATGTAAACTCCACGCGGCCCGTCGCGAAGGTGAACTGACGCCCGAGGACATCAACGCGCTGTGGATGAGCGTTCAGGGCGAAAGCCTCGGCCCAGTGTTCGAATTCATGCCAGGGTATGAGACCTTCTGGGCCTACATCCCGCACTTCGTGCATTCGCCGTTCTACGTCTACGCCTACGCCTTTGGCGATAGCCTCGTGAATGCGCTCTATACGGCTTACACCGAACAGGGCGACGCGTTTAAGGACAAGTATTTCGACATGCTGTCTGCTGGCGGTTCCAAGCACCATAAAGAACTGCTCGAACCCTTCGGCCTTGATGCCTCTGATCCTGAGTTCTGGAACAAGGGGCTGTCGATGATCGAAGGCTTCATCGACGAATTGGAAGCCATGGAAGGCTAACAGTTTCCCCAAGGTTTCGCTTGCGCGAATGGGTTGGCTAACGCACCCTCCTCCACAACTTGGGGGAGGGTTTTCTTATGCTGCGGTTCATCAAACGTCTCTTGGCCGTCGTGCTGGTTTTGATCGTCATTGGTGCGGTCGGATTTTTTACTTTCGCGCCCGCCTACGTCGAAAAGTCCCGCAACAACGTGATCGCACACGCCCCCTACCCTGTGTCTGACGCAGGTGCCGCACTGCACGCTGACCTCATCATCGGGGATTGGCACGCCGATAGCCTGTTGTGGAACCGTGACCTGACCGAACGTGGGAGCTATGGCCAAGTTGACCTGCCACGTTTGACCGAAGGCAATGTTGCGGTCCAAATGTTCACCGCCGTCACGAAATCTCCAGCGGGTCAGAACTACGACGAAAACTCGGGCGACGCGCTCGACAACATCACGCTCTTGGCCATCGGTCAGTTGTGGCCGCCGCGCACGTGGAACAGCCTATTAGAACGGGCGCTTTACCAGTCTGAGAAACTTCATGCATTTGCCGAAGCCGCCCCGGATCAGCTGTATATTGTGACAACAAAAGCCGAACTGGACGCTGTGATCACGGAACGTTCGGCAGGGTCGCAGGTCACCGCTGGCCTTTTGGGGATCGAAGGCGGGCATCCGCTAGAGGGCGAATTGGTAAACATGGATGTGCTCTATGCTGCGGGCTATCGCCTAATCGGTCTCCAGCATTTTTTCGACAACGAACTCGGCGGGTCACTGCATGGCACAGGGAACCACGGCCTTACCGATTTTGGCAAACAGGTGGTGGAGAAAGCCGTGGCTGACGGCTGGATCATCGACCTCGCCCATTCGTCCGAACAGGTTGCCCGCGATGTTCTCGCCATGACCGATGTGCCAATTGTGGTCAGCCACGGCGGGCTTCATGGTCATTGCCCTGTCAAACGTAACTTCCCTGATGCCTTGATGCGCCAAATTGCGGAAACGGGCGGCGTGATCGGGATGGGATATTGGGCAGATGTGGTCTGCGGGGACATAACGCCCGAGGGCATCGCGGACATGATCGTCGCGGCGATTGCAGCCGTGGGAGAGGATCACGTATCGCTGGGTTCGGACTTTGACGGATCAGTTGAAACGGCATTCGATACGTCCGAACTGCCCGCATTGACCACGGCGCTTTTGAACCGTGGTCTGGACGATGACACCATCGCAAAGGTGATGGGCGGCAACATGCTCCGCGTGCTGCGCGCCCGTCTGAATTAAGCGTTACTCTGCCGCCAGAACCATATCGGTCATCGCCTGCGTGCCACGGCTAAACTCTAGCGGACACGGATAAGCAGCGCCTGTGCGGATGGTTTTACCAAAGTTTTCGACCTGCAGCACATACTGGTTCACCGTCGGCCAGCGTTCAACGTGGCGTTCGGTGGCAGGTGCTTCGAGGATGAGTTCGGCAATATCGTAGACGCCAGCGTTGAACGGTGCCGTGAGAGTGATATGCCCTTCCGTCCCGTGGAACGTGAGGTGCTGACGGTTCGCCATGCGCATCGACACGGTGCCCTGATAGGCAAACGACGGGAATTCGGCCATGACTTGGGTAAACACGTCGACGCCGTTTTCGCGGACGATATGTGCCTTGCGGATGCTGACAGGTTCCTCACCCGTCACAAAACGGGCAGAGCCGAAGGCATAGACACCAATATCACCCAACGCACCGCCACCTGTTTCAGGCTTGTTGCGGATGTTGTTGGTGTCCTCCGCATTGTTAAAGCTGAACACGGTATCCACGAGCATCAGATCCCCGATCACACCGCTGGCGAGCAGTTCTTTGGCGCGAGTGAATTGCGGGTGGTGGACGATCATATAGGCTTCGGCCGCCAAAAGACCCGACGCGTCCCGTGCAGCAATAATGGCGTCAAAATCCGCCTCTTTCATCGCCATCGGCTTTTCACAGAGAACGTGTTTCCCAGCGGCCAGTGCTTTGAGCGTCCATTCGACATGAAGGTGGTTCGGCAGCGGAATATAGACGGCTTCGACCTCGGGATCAGCGAGAAGCGCATCGTAGCTGTCATGGATCACAAGGTTCGGGTTGAAGGCCTGAAAATCAGCGGCTTTCTCGGCGCTGGATGTGGCGAGCGCGTAGAACTCCGCCCCCTCAGCAGCATGGATCGCCCGCGCCATGTGTTCGCGCGCGAATTTCGCGGCCCCCAAAATACCCCACTTTACAGATTTCATTGCGGACCTCCCTGTTCGCGCTAACAAAAACAACCTAGACCGCACCAAACCCAAGGGCAAGGTGCGGCCAAGGCCGAGGGAGGAAACAGTAGGTTATGCTGGGATCAGCATACCCTTTTCGATGGCCAGTTCTTGCATCCGCTTTTGGAGCTTTTCAAAAGCGCGGACTTCGATCTGGCGAATACGTTCGCGGCTGACGTCATATTGCGCCGACAAATCCTCGAGAGTGACAGTCTCGTCAGCAAGGCGGCGCTGAACGAGGATGTCTTTTTCGCGGTCGTTCAGAACCTCCATGGCCTGCGCCAACAATTCGCGACGCGCGGTCAGTTCATCATGCTCTTCATAAGCAACAGCCTGATTGGCGTCCTCGTCTTCGAGCCAGTCTTGCCATTGGGTTGAACTGCCGTCCTCGGTGCCGACGGTCGCGTTCAGCGATGCGTCAGCCCCCGACATACGGCGGTTCATGGAGATCACTTCTTCCTCTGTCACGCCCAGATCGGTAGCGATCCGTTTGACGTTGTCGGGATGCAGATCACCCTCTTCGAGCGCACCAATGCGGTTCTTTGCCTTACGCAGGTTAAAGAACAACTTCTTCTGCGCAGAGGTTGTCCCCAGTTTCACAAGGCTCCACGAGCGCAGGATGTATTCCTGAATAGACGCACGAATCCACCACATGGCGTAGGTCGCCAGACGGAAGCCTTTTTCAGGGTCAAACCGTTTGACCGCCTGCATCAGACCGACATTCGCTTCAGAGATCACCTCTGCTTGCGGCAGGCCATAACCACGGTAACCCATTGCGATTTTCGCCGCGAGGCGCAGGTGCGAGGTCACAAGTTTATGTGCCGCACCGCTGTCTTCGTGATCCACCCACCGTTTGGCGAGCATGTATTCTTCTTCAGGCTCCAGCATCGGAAAACGCCGAATTTCCTGCATATAGCGGTTTAATCCTTGTTCCGGCGACGGTGCCGGCAGGTTGGTATAACTACTCATTCCAATCCCCCAATTCACTCGAACCCTTCGATGTTTAAGGGCTTAACATCCATATGGTGGCGCTATCACCCCCGTTCAAGGGGTCAACAACGATCCTTCTACGCAAATGTAGCAAGCCTCCGTCGCTCTGCTAGGGGCAAAGCGGCGCAGTCACGCAGTCGGGAAAGATGTTTCAGTCGATTATGAACCGCCCAAAGCAGTCAAAAGCGCCTGCATATCCTCGGGCAAATCGGATTCGAATTCGATCCATTCACCTGTGACAGGATGTTCAAACCCCAACGTCGCCGCATGGAGCGCCTGACGCGAAAACGCAGCGGCCGCCTCGGCACCAGCTTCGCCGATGGCTTTGACGTTCAGTTTGCGACGGCCACCGTAAACAGGATCACCGATCAGCGAATGACCAACGTGGGCCATATGCACGCGAATCTGGTGCGTACGGCCTGTTTCCAGCCAGCACTCCAACAGCGCAGCCACAGGCGGCACACCAAGAGATTCGATGATCCGCGCGCGTGTTACCGCATGGCGGCCTTGGGTAAAGCTCACCGCTTGCCGCTGGCGGTCGGTTTTATGGCGACCGAGGAAGGTTTGGACCTTGAGGATATTGCCCGGTTCAAAGTTCGTCCCTTTGACGCCGTGGATACGCGGGTCATTCTGGTCAGGCGCACCATAGCAGATTGCGAGGTAGCGACGATTAACGCTGTGATCCTCGAACTGCGCGGCAAGGCCATGGTGGGCGCGGTCGCTCTTTGCTGCAACCAAAAGACCGCTCGTGTCCTTGTCGATGCGATGCACGATACCGGGGCGCTTTTCGCCGCCAACACCCGATAGGCTATCGCCGCAATGGTGGATCAGTGCGTTAACCACGGTACCGTTGGGCGTGCCTGGTGCAGGATGAACCACCATGCCAGCGGGTTTATCAATTACGATCAGATCGTCATCCTCATAAACCACGACCAGCGGGAAATCTTCGCCAACGATGTCACTCTCGATGGCCGCTTCAACGGTTACAGTGATCTCATCGCCTTCAGAGACCTTGAACCGTGGGTTTTCGACCACCGCACCGTTGACTGTCACAGCCCCCGTTTCGATCAAACGCCCCAGACGCGAACGGCTCAGATCGGCCTCTGCTGGCACATCGCGCGAAAGCGCCTTATCAAGACGCGGAGGCGGATTTTCCGCGATGGTAAACGATACAAGGGTATGGGCCATGGATCAGGCTCCTGAAAACGATAGCGACCAGCCGCTCGTCACCTATCTGAAACGATTGGTCACGGCGATGGCCTTTGTGATGATTGCGGGGTTCGTAGTCCTTATCGGCACGCTTGTCATCCGCTTGAACGCAGATCCGATCCCCCTACCCGACCGCGTCACCCTTCCAGCCGGAGTTTCTGCTGTCGCATTTACCCAAGGCACGGACTGGTACGCTGTTGTAACCGACGCGGATACGATCCTCATTTACGACCGTAGCACGGACGCGCTGACGCAAACTGTCGCCATCGACCGCTAACCTACTGTAAGTAAGGGATGGTACCACCTCCCCGGCTCGAACGGGGGACCTCTTGATCCACAATCAAGCGCTCTAACCAACTGAGCTAAGGCGGCACTGGCGCGGGATTTAGACCGTGTGCCGACGGATTGCAAGCGGCTAACACCGCTTTTTCTCACATCCCCTTGCAAGTTTCTTATTCGCTGGGATAGTCACGACCATCGACAGACAGGAGGCCACCATGGGCATCAATACCGAACGCGACATCGAAGCGAATCTCCAGATCGGGCCGACCGACGCAGGTATGGTCCGTTTGTTCATCGAAGCGGATGGGGTGGAAATCCCGATGGATTTCGAACCAGAAGAAGCAGAAGAAATCGCAGAAGAAATGCGCGCCGCCGCAATGGCTGCCCGCGCAGCGTCTAAGAAGCGCTAAATTTCGGATCCCGCGCCGCCATCTGCCGCAGGGCTGCATGGCGGGCGAATTTATGGGTCATGACCTTACGACGCGCAGGGGCCAGCTTTGATTCGGGTCCCATGCGCACAACTTCGCCGCCATAGCTGTCAGCGATAATCAGACCTGTATCATCGGGTAAAAGGTCCGTTGGGAAATCGGCATCGACCGCCCAAAAGAACCGATCACACCATTCCAGATAGCCCTGCCATTTGTTGTCGGACTGAAAATCTGCGCGACTGGATTTGCATTCGACCACCCAAATTTCGCCTTTAGGCCCCAGCGCCATAACGTCGACGCGCAAACCGCGGGTCGGAACCAATTCCTCGACCGTGACGAAATCATAGGTCAGCAAATGCCGACAAACCCCACGGGCAAGCAATTGTCCGGGCATCATCAGGCGGTCATCTGGCATCTCTAGGGTCATGCCGGAAACATGAACAATAGGTGAACATTGGTCAAGTCATCTTGCGGGGCTTGATTGACGGAACGCTGAGGACTATTTGCACCCTTGGCGAGTTTCTGCTCTTCACGTGCGCAAGCCCTTACATTCCAGTGGCCTTAAGCAAATCCGAGGGAGCTGGCTCTGTCCTTGCCCTGGCCTGGTTATCTGGCGCCCACCTGTAAAAACAGGTCCTCGGGAATAAAGGGTGCACGGTTGCTGTGGTTCTCGCCACTTTCCCCCACACAAAAGACTAAGGGCGCCCTACTGGACGCCCGTTAAACTAATTGCAGCGGGATTTAGTGACGCAGATTGCGCGCACGGTAGGTGCGTTTCGCCTGCACAGGCACGCGCACCAAAGCAGGCTCGCGGATCATGCTGTGCTGACGCAGACCACCACGTGGTTCGTCATCATCGTCATTCATATTCATGATGCGGATCGCAAACTGAACACCCGCAAAGACAATGCCGTTGAACAGCCACAGCAGGAATACGGCCAATAGGCCCTCTTTGGAGCTGGTGACGAGATGCGCGAGGTTCGCGATATTGAACCAGAGGAGCAGACCCACAAACACCGCCGAGACGATGAAACCGATGATCACCTGAGTGATATACATCTTGATAAGTTTGGGCATGGTCGCACCTCCGTTACAATTCTGAACGTAGTCGCTTCCCCCCGCGCTGCAAGGGGATTCGCCAAAATGAGTAGAGTTGTCGCAGGAAACGGCGGTGAACCGCCTGTTAGAACGCTTCGGGGCGTGCTTCGCGGGCCATGTGGTCCAAAACAGCGTTCACGAACTTAGGTTCGCGACCTTCTGGGAAGAACGCCTCAGCAACCTGAACGTATTCCACGATGGCCACTTTGGGTGGGGTATCGCCAGCCACCAATTCAGAGCCAGCCGCACGGAACAACGCACGCAGGGTCGGGTCGATGCGATCAATCGGCCATTTCGCAACCAACGCGCGGTCGGTCATTTGGTCGATCTTGGCCTGTTCGTTCACAGCAACGTCGACAATCGAACGCAGGACTTCGATGTCGCCATCTTGCAGCGTGTCGCCCTCGATCGTTTCGCCGAACCGATAGTTCGCAAATTCACGCACGACCGCTTCGACAGTCTGGCCAGAAACTTCCATTTGGAACAGCGCCTGAACCGCGTAGAGACGCGAGGCTGATTTCATCTTGCGGCGTTCGTTATTGGAAACGTTCATGGCTTGGGCAGTCCTCAGGCCTTTTGGGCCAGCAATATATCGTTGGTGAAGCCGATCTTGCCGGCGCGGCCCCACTTACGGCCCAAGGCGATCAGGTGCAAGGCCGCAGCGGCAGCACCGCCCCCTTTGTTTTGATCTTTAGGATCTGACCGAACGGCAGCTTGCTCATAATTCTCGACTGTTAGGATGCCGTTCCCAATGCAATGGCCCTGAAGCCCGAGCAAAGTGATGGCACGGCTCGAATCATTACAAACCGTATCGTAATGGGTGGTTTCCCCACGGATCACACAGCCCAGCGCGACATATCCATCAAAGTTCGACATACGTGCGGCGATCCCGATCGCGGTTGGAATTTCGAGCGCACCTGGCACTTCGATCACCTCATAGGTGCCACCAGCGGCCTCAATCTCGGCCTTTGCGCCCGCGACCAGACCATCGGCGATGTCTTTGTAATAGGGTGCGACGACGATCAGCAGCTTGATCGGGTCGTCGAACTCAGGCCGATCAAGGATATAGTGCGATGCGCCAGCCATCAGTTTGCTCCATCAATCATGCGGGTGCCGACAATCTCTAGACCATAGGCATCAAGGCCAACCACCTTAGGTTGGGGCGAATTCGATAGCAGTGTAATACGCGACAGGCCCAAGGACGACAAAATTTGTGCACCCAGCCCATATTGACGCAGCGTTTGCGGTGATTGGCCTTCCTCAGGAACCAGTTTCATCTGCAGATCACGCAGCAAAACAACGGCCCCACGCCCCTCAGCTGCAATGGTTTTCATCGCCTGCGAAAACTCGAACGCGCGACCCTCGTGGCCGACACCGACCATATCCAGCATCGGATCAAGCGAATGCATCCGCACCAAAACGGGCTCGTCGCCGCTAATGTCGCCTTTGATCAGGGCGATGTGCTCTGCACCTTGTGTCTGGTCTGTATAAATCCGCATAGTCCAGTCGCCGCCGAACTCTGACGTGATTTGCTGTTCGTCCCGCAGTTTGACGAGGTTATCATGGCGACGACGATAGGCGATCAGATCGCTGATCGTCCCGATCTTGAGGTTATGCTTCTGCGCAAAGGCAACCAGATCAGGCAGACGCGCCATTTCGCCGTCTTCCTTCATGATCTCACAAATCACGCCCGATGGGTTCAAACCAGCAAGGCGGGAAATGTCGGTGGCAGCCTCTGTATGGCCAGCACGCACCAGCACGCCACCATCACGCGCACGCAGCGGGAAAATGTGACCGGGGGTCGCGATATCGGCAGGGCCTTTGGAGGCATCAATCGCCACAGAAATCGTCCGCGCACGGTCACCTGCGGAAATGCCCGTCGACACACCCTCTCGCGCTTCGATCGAGACCGTGAAGGCTGTTTCATGACGTGACGAATTGGTCGATGCCATGAGCGGCAGACCGAGCTGCGCGATACGTTCGCTCGTCATGGTCAGGCAAATCAGGCCACGCCCGTGGGTCGCCATAAAGTTCACCGCATCAGGCGTTGCCATCTGCGCGGGGATCACCAGATCGCCTTCGTTCTCGCGATCTTCGTGATCGACAAGGATAAACATCCGACCGTTGCGGGCCTCATCAATGATCTCTTCAATGCTCGAAATAGCATCTTTGAGATCGCGTTCTACTGGGCCTGCGGCTTCGAATTTGGTCGACATAGTACTTCCCGATCTTGTTAGGCGATCATAAGGGGTTAGGCTGGAAACAGAGGCCAGACTTTGCGGTAGGTCAAACGCAGGTCGGTTAGTCCCATTCCCGCAGACGCGCCACGTAGCGAGCCATCGTGTCGATCTCTAGGTTGATACGGTCTCCAACCTGAACATCGCCCCAAATCGTCACCTCTTTGGTATGCGGAATGACGTTGATCCCAAAGGTCGCGCCATCCACCTCGTTCACGGTGAGCGAAGTGCCATTCAGGGCGACCGATCCTTTGGGCGCGATGAATTTCGCCAGCTCTTCAGGCGCGCGGAATGTCATGCGGGTGCTATCACCCTCGGTCGTCATGGCGATCAGGTCAGCCACGCCATCGACGTGCCCCGACACAATGTGACCACCCAGTTCGTCACCGACCTTGAGCGCACGTTCTAGATTGATCCGTTTTCCAACGGCCCATCCACCGATGTTCGTCTTAGCAACGCTTTCCGCGCTGATTTCAACGTCGAACCAGTTCTGTGGCTCACGCCCCAAAGCCACGACCGTCAAACAGCAGCCATTGCACGCAATCGAAGCGCCCAAGTCGATGCCATCCACGTCATAGGATGTCCCAATCCGCGCACGCAAATCGCCGCGCTGTTCCAGTTCGAGAACCTTGCCAATATCCGTGATGATGCCAGTAAACATGGGTCTGCCTTTCCAAAGTTGACCAAGTGGTATCGTTCCATCAGGTCCCAGACAAGGGCAAGGGTAGCCTCGTAAAACCACCGGACCAGCATCACCCATGGAAAAGGTCTTATTTATGCCTTATCCACAGGGTAATCTGCGCGGATGCAGGTAATTTTATAGAAGTGCACCCTTTTTCAAGTGACCCAAAGACCGAACCGCCATTTCCTGTTTTTGCAGGGTCCTCACGGGCCCTTCTTCCATAGGCTTGGGCTCATGCTCCGTCGTGCAGGGGCAGAGGTATGGCGAGTTGGTTTTAACGCAGGCGACCGCGCGTTTTCATTCGGGGACCGCGGGTTTATTCCGTTCACGGGGGCGCCATCTGACTGGCCCGATACCTTTGCAGCCCTCGTCGCAGAGCATCAAATCACCGACATAGTTCTCTATGGCGATGTGCGCCCCATCCACGCGCAGGCTGTTGCGGCGGCAAAGGACATGGGCCTCACTGTTCATGTGTTCGAAGAAGGTTATATGCGGCCCTATTGGGTCACCTACGAACGCGGCGGGACCAATGGGAATTCGCGCCTCATGGACATGACCATCGATCAAATGCGTCAGGACCTTGATCGCTCTGACATGGACGTTCCAGAACCGCCTGCGCATTGGGGTGACATGCGCCAGCACGTGTTTTACGGG
Organism: Aestuarium zhoushanense; assembly: GCF_056431045.1. Lineage (NCBI taxonomy): Bacteria > Pseudomonadati > Pseudomonadota > Alphaproteobacteria > Rhodobacterales > Paracoccaceae > Aestuarium > Aestuarium zhoushanense. The sequence continues at coordinate 137,636 of NZ_JBWKMA010000004.1, read as the reverse complement.
GCGCTCTACCACTGGTTCGTGATTTTCCGAAATCGCCAGTTCCGCGAGTTTGCGCCCCATCGCGACCTTAGCCCGCTGCATGAAGCGATACTATATACGCGCCGCTTGCTGCTCATGCCGTTCATTTCTCTGCATCGTATGCTGGCAACTGCACGCGTGAGGTTTGGCGGCTTTCCGTATCACCTTGTCCTGCTTCAGCTAGAGCACGACTCAAATTTCCTCCGCCATTCGCCCTTTGCATCAATGGAGGATTTCCTGCGCGTCGTAATCGAAGGTTTTGCCCAAGGCGCGGGACGGCACCACCACCTCGTGTTCAAAGCACACCCGCTCGAAAACGACCGCTCACCCACGCGCAAGAACATCAACCGCATCGCCAAAGAGTTCGGCGTTGAGGATCGCATTCACTACATTCGCGGTGGAAAGCTGGCAAAGCTCTTGGATCACGCTCGCACGGCTGTGACGGTCAATTCGACTGCGGCCCAGCAGGTTCTCTGGCGGTCGATCCCGCTCAAGGTGTTTGGCAACGCGGTCTATGACAAACCAGAGTTTGTCTCGACCCTGCCACTGCCTGATTTCTTTGCGCAACCGGGGCGTCCAGACAATCGAGCTTACCGTGATTATCGTCAGTTCTTACTTGAAACGAGCCAAATTCCCGGCGGGTTTTATTCGTCCCGCGGGCGCCGTCAATTGCTACGGCAGGTTGTGGACATGATGCTCGACGATGAAGATCCTTATGATGCGCTTCGGTCGGGGAAGATCGCGCCGAGGCAGTCCTTGCGGATTGTGAACTAAACACCACTACCCCTAGTAGCCCGCCACCCACTCGCGGCAGGGTGGCAACAGGTTGCACGCTTTGGTGTTGCAGACTGGATTTTATTCACAGACTTCGGTAACTTACTCTCAAAACTTGAGGCAGATAATAATAGGTCGAGGAGACCGAGCAGTGAGCACCCTAAGTTTGCGCCTTGCCCGAGGTGCGGCACTTATCGCCGCATGTTCCCTTTTGGGAGCCTGTGGTTTGCCGCGTTCTGGCCCAAATAAAGCTGAAATTTTCGCGGGTTCCGTCATGCGCGAAGGAGATGCCTTTGTGCTGATCGTCGATGACCGCGTTAACCGCATTGCAAGCGTTTCGCCCGCGCTCGGATTTTCGAGCTCACTTGAAAACGCCGCGATCCTAGGGTCCGACGTCATCAGCGCAGGCGATGTTCTCGGTCTGACGATCTGGGAAAACGTCGATGATGGCCTTTTGGTGCCCCAAGGACAAAACGCAACCGTTCTGAACGAACTTCAAGTTGATGGCGCTGGCTTTATCTACGTGCCCTACGCGGGCCGCGTTCGCGCTGCTGGCAACTCGCCAGAACGTATCCGTCAGATCATCACCGAAAAGCTCGCAGAGCAGACACCAGAACCCCAAGTTCAGGTGCGTCGTCTGGCTGGTGACGGTGCAACTGTGACCGTTTCGGGCCGCGTCGGCGGCCAAGGGGTCTACCCGATTGAACGCCCGACCCGCACGCTCTCATCAATGATCGCTGCCGCAGGTGGCGTTGCCATCCAGCCTGAAATCGCACAGATCACCGTGATCCGCGGCGAGGCCAGCGGTACCATCTGGTACGAAGACCTCTTTGATCACCCAGCAGCGGACATCGCATTGCGCGCTGGCGACCAGATCTACGTCAAAGAAGACAGCCGAACCTTTACCGCACTTGGCGCGACAGGCAGTCAAAGCCGCGTTCCGTTCGAATCCAAAGCTATCTCTGCGATTGAGGCCTTGGCGACGGTCGGCGGCTTGCAAACCGCTGCGGCCGACCCAACTGGCGTCTTTGTGTTCCGCAACGAACCCGCCGAAATCGCGAACCAGCTTTTGGCTCGGACCGATTTGGTCGGCACTCAGCGTGTCGTCTACGTTCTGGACCTGACCCAACCGAATGGCATGTTCATGGCTCGCGACTTTGCGATCCGTGATGGCGACACCGTCTACGTCACCGAAGCGCCCTTCGTTCAGTTCAACAAGGCTATTGCGGCAGCGACAGGCTCGCTCACCGCAGCCGACACCGCGCGCTCTGCGTTCACGCAGTAATGCACGCGCCCGATTGGACACCCACCGCCGCAGGGGACACCTTGCGGCGGCTTTTTGTCTACAACGGCGGGTTTTTCACCCAAAAACGCGTCAGACGTATTCTGCAGTTGGCAGGTTACGACATCAGCCTCGGCAAACCGTCAGAGGGTGATCTGGTCGGCGTCTGGGGGCAAAGCCCAACTGCCCCGCGTGGCGAGGCCATTGCTACCCGCACAGATACTCCCATCATCCGTGTTGAGGATGCGTTCCTGCGCTCAATCCATCCAGGTCGTGATGGTGAACCGCCGCTCGGCCTCTGCATTGATGACCTCGGCATTCATTTCGATCCCGAACAACCATCGCGGCTGGAACGGATTTTGGCGGAACATCCTCTCGATGACACGGCCTTATTGAACCGTGCAAGGGCGGGTATAGAACGAATACGCGGTAATGAGCTGTCGAAGTACAACGCTTTCGATCTGACGCTCTCTGCGCCAGAGCCAGGCTATGTTCTGGTCATTGATCAGACCACTGGCGACGCAAGCGTCACCGCCAGCCGCGCGAACCGTCACACATTCCAAGAGATGTTGTTTCAGGCCCGCGAGGATCACCCCAACGCGCGCATCCTCATTAAGACCCACCCAGAAACGGCGGCAGGGCATCGGGGTGGACACTTCCGTCCCGACGATTGCCGGGACGGGATGGAGCTATACGACGCGCCCGTTTCGCCGTGGGCGCTACTGGATGGGGCGATCGCCGTTTATACAGTGTCCTCACAGCTTGGGTTCGAGGCGATCTTGGCGGGTCACCGCCCGCAAGTCTTTGGTCAACCGTTCTATGCGGGCTGGGGCCTGACGGACGATCATACGCCGTTTTACCGGAGGCAAAGGCGTCTCACGCGGGCACAGCTTTTTGCCGCTGCCATGATCCTTTATCCGATTTGGTTTGATCCCTACCGCAATCGGCTTTGTTCGTTTGAAGATGCCCTGACCACGCTGGAAGCCGAAGTTCGCGCCTATCGCGAAGATGGTCAAGGCTGGGTCGCGGCAGGCATGCGCTTATGGAAGCGCGGACCGCTGCAGAAGGCTTTTGGTCTGCACAAGCCATTGATCTTCAATTCCAACGCCCCTGTCCGTGCGGCACAAAAATCAGGCCGTCCGCTGATGGTCTGGGCAGGGAAAACCACTCCCGACTTAGACGCTGCAGGCGCTGTGCGTGTCGAGGATGGGTTCATTCGGTCCCGTGGACTGGGCGCGGCCCTTACCCCCCCGCTCAGCCTCGTTCTGGATGATCAGGGGATTTACTATGATCCGAGCCGTCCATCGCGGCTCGATGCCGTTATTAATACGACCGCTCTAAATGATGAACAGCGTCGCCGCGCAGACGCCCTCATTGCGCGGCTCACCTCTGACGGTGTCAGCAAATATAATTTGAACGGCACTGCGCTGCCTACTGACCTGCCAGCAGGACGGCGCATCCTCGTTCCAGGACAGGTCGAAGACGACGCATCAATTCGATTGGGCGCGGGCGATATCAACACCAATCGCGCTTTACTGAGCGCCGTTCGTGCCGCCAATCCCGACGCCGTGATCCTCTATAAACCGCATCCAGATGTGGAGGCGGGATTGCGCGTTGGGCAGGTTTCAGACGCCGAATGTTTTGCTGATGTGGTTCTATCTGGCATCGACACCGTGACCGCGATTGAAGCCGTAGATGAGGTTTGGACCATGACCTCGACGCTCGGGTTTGAGGCATTACTAAGAGGCAAACGCGTCGTCACCTTTGGCCAGCCATTTTACGCAAGCTGGGGCCTTACCCAAGATCGCGGAATGCCTATCGCGCACCGCATTGCGCGCCCCGACTTGGCAACCTTTGTCCATTGCTGCCTGATCGACTACCCCCGCTATTTCGATCCCGTGACAGGACGCCCCTGCCCTGTCGAGGTTGCCCTCGACCGCATCAAGGACGATACGGTCACGACCAGCAGTGCAGGTCTAAGGGCGTTATCGAAATTACAGGGGCTATTGGCGAGCTATGCGCATTTGTGGCGCTAAGCCCGACGCGACCAGCGGCTCATGACGTCAGCGCCGACTTGGGTCACTTCGATCAAGTCAAAGCGCGGGGCATCTGACAGAGTATCAATGCCCATCGCCGCCAAAGCTGGCATGCCTTCAGCACCGATGCCCATACCCGCAGAAAAGACGATCAACTCGTCGACCACATCCGCCAACAGGAGCGATGCGGCCAAGGTGCCGCCCCCTTCGCAGAACACGCGGGTCAATCCGTTTTCGGCCAGTGCGGAAAGAGCCGACGTCACGGATACCCGCCCCTGTTCGACCTTGCACGGCAAAATCTTCACGCCCGCATCATGCCACGGGGCAAGCCGCGATGTGGCGTCTTCTCCGTGGCACAGCCATACAGGAAAATCCTTGGCGGTGCGGGTCAGGTCACAATCGTCTGGCAGGTCCATACGTCGCGAAACCACGACGCGGACAGGCTGAACCGACACGCCCATATCCCGAACGGTCAAAGACGGGTCATCAGCGCGGACAGTCCCTGCCCCAACCATCACCGCATCATGCCGCGCACGCTGCGCATGCACCATCCGACGGGCCTCGAGACCAGTGATCCACTTACTCTCACCCGTCGCCGTCGCAATCCGTCCATCCAGCGTGCAGGCCAGTTTCAGCGTAACCCAAGGCCTCGATTGAGTAATTCGGCTAAAGAACCCGGCATGATCACGGCGGGCCTCTGCCTCACAGACGCCCGTTGTGACCTCGATCCCAGCAGATTTTAGAATATCAATTCCGCGACCCGCGACACGGGGGTCTGGGTCGGTGCATGCAACAACGACCCGCGCAATCCCCGCTTCGACCAAGGCATTCGCGCAAGGCGGCGTTTTACCGTGATGTGCGCAGGGTTCTAGGCTGACATAGGCGGTCGCGCCGCGTGCTCTGTCACCCGCTTGGGCGATTGCTACGGTTTCTGCATGAGGACGCCCGCCATCGGCAGTTCGACCACGACCAACGATTATGCCGTCATTTACCAGAACGCATCCGACCGCGGGGTTCGGCCAGACACGCCCCATCCCACGCCGCCCCAAGGACAGCGCGAGACGCATGTATCTTTCGTCGTTATCTGGCGTCACTTTTCAGGCGAAGTCGCAGGACGCAGTTCGTCGATGAACTTGTCAAAGTCGTCCGCAGCCTGGAAGTTCTTGTAAACGCTGGCAAAACGCACGTAGGCGACAGTGTCGATCCGCGCGAGGCTCTCCATCACGATCTCGCCGATGATTTTCGACGAAATGTCTGTTTCGCCCATGCTCTCCAGTCGGCGCACGATGCCAGAGATCATCTGGTCCATACGTTCTGGCTCAACCGGGCGTTTTTGCAGCGCGATACGGATCGATCGTTCTAGTTTATCGCGATCAAAGTCCTCACGGCGACCGTTGGATTTGATGACGACCAGATCGCGCAGCTGCACGCGTTCATAGGTGGTAAAACGCCCGCCGCAGGCTGGGCAGAACCGACGACGACGGATCGCAACGTGATCCTCTGCCGGTCGGCTATCTTTTACTTGAGTGTCGACGTTTCCACAAAACGGGCAACGCATGGGCCTGTCCTCTTACCGCTCATTCTAGGGTTAATCCCTAGTTATCCACAGGCACTATAGGACCGATAACTAGATTTGGGTAGAGTCAATTTAGACACACCAGATGATGTGGCGATTAGGACTCACCTAAAAATTGCGCAACAACGCGACGATCATGGGGCCGATCTCGATGTTCGAACAGATATATCCCCTGCCACGTCCCCAACATCGGCACGCCTGCGATAACTGGAATGCTGATCGAGACAGGCATCAAGGCCGCCTTGATATGCGCTGGCATGTCGTCCGGCCCCTCGTAGGTGTGCGTGAGATAAGACATCGTTGAATGCGTTGTCGGCGGCACCAGCCGCGCGAAGAACACTTTGAGGTCCGTTTGCACCTCGGGGTCGGCGTTCTCTTGGATCAAGATCGAACAGGAGGTGTGCTGAACAAAGAGCGTCAGAAGCCCATCACCTTGACCATGGCACCAGCGTTTTACGTACGGCGTGAATTCGTAGAGGCCCTGCCCGCTGGTCGAAATCTGGAACAAAGTATGGCTCATCTATAGCCCCCTTTTAGACCACAGACTGCGCCCAAGCGCCGATCCCATAGGCAACAACCGTCAACGCCGTCCGTAGGCCATTTATCACGAAAAAGCGCCTATCGTAGGACTTCACGCCAATCGTGCAGATCGTCAGTAGAACCGCAGCAAACGGTAGAATGATCCACGGCGTCACGCCCATAAACCCAAGGATGCCCAGCACAATCAGGATCAAACCACCGATCATATCGCCCCCCTTAGACGAAAAAGGCGCCCCGAAAGGCGCCTCGCTCTTATTGATCCAAGAAGCTGCGCAGCTTGCGCGAGCGGCTCGGGTGTTTGAGTTTCCGCAGCGCCTTGGCTTCGATCTGGCGGATACGTTCGCGGGTCACGCTGAACTGCTGACCTACCTCTTCGAGAGTGTGGTCAGTGTTCATGCCGATACCGAAACGCATACGCAGAACACGCTCTTCGCGCGGGGTCAACGATGCCAGAACGCGGGTCGTGGTCTCTTTCAGGTTTTCCTGAATAGCCGAGTCCAGCGGCAGGATCGCGTTCTTATCCTCGATGAAATCGCCAAGCTGCGAATCTTCTTCGTCACCAATCGGCGTTTCGAGCGAGATCGGTTCCTTAGCGATTTTCATCACCTTGCGAACCTTATCGAGCGGCATTTGCAGCTTTTCTGCCAATTCTTCTGGCGTCGGTTCGCGGCCAATTTCGTGGAGCATCTGGCGGCCGGTGCGGACCAGTTTATTGATCGTTTCGATCATGTGAACTGGAATACGGATGGTGCGTGCTTGGTCAGCGATCGAACGGGTGATTGCCTGACGGATCCACCATGTCGCGTAGGTCGAGAATTTGTAACCACGGCGATATTCGAACTTATCGACCGCTTTCATCAAGCCGATGTTACCTTCCTGAATGAGGTCGAGGAACTGAAGGCCACGGTTGGTGTATTTCTTCGCGATCGAGATAACGAGACGGAGGTTCGCCTCGACCATTTCTTTTTTGGCCTGACGCGCTTCTTTTTCGCCCTTCTGAACCTGCTGAACGATGCGGCGGAATTCCGAGATATCAACACCAACATACTGGCCAACCTGCGCCATCTCAGCACGCAGTTCTTCAACCTTATCGGTGAATTTCTCAACGAACATCTGCCAGCCGCGACCCGGCTTTTCGTTCATGCGATCCATCCAAGTCGGATCGAGTTCAGCGCCTCGGTATTCGTCGATGAATTCGCGACGGTTAATACGCGCTTGGTCGGCGAGTTTAACCATGTTCGAGTCAATCGACATGATGCGGCGATTAATTCCGTACAGCTGGTCGATCAGCGCTTCGATACGGTTGTTGTGAAGGTGAAGCGAGTTCACCAGTTCAACGATTTCCGAACGAAGTTTCTGATACCGATCTTCGTCAGCCTCAGAGAAAGATCCATCCTCATTCAGGGTCGCCGACATACGGGCGTCCTGCATGTCGGACAGGTCAGCAAAGTCGCGTGCGATGATTTCAAGCGTTTCGAGGACGCGCGGTTTGAGCGCGGTTTCCATCGCGGCCAGCGACATGTTGGCCTGTTCGTCATCATCGTCATCGTCGTCAGAGCGGATCGGGTTACCGTCCGCATCGTATTCTTCTTCTTTTTCTTTCGAACCAGCCTCGGACGACACAGCCGAGGTGTCGACGACAGGCTCATCGCCGTCTTCGTCGAGTTGGTTGCCAAATGTGGCCTCAAGGTCGATCACATCACGCAGCAGAATGTCTTCGGACAGAAGTTCGTCGCGCCAAATGGTGATCGCTTGGAATGTCAGCGGGCTTTCGCAGAGCCCGAGGATCATGGTGTTGCGACCAGCCTCGATCCGTTTTGCAATCGCGATCTCGCCTTCGCGGGACAGCAATTCAACGCTGCCCATCTCGCGCAGATACATACGAACAGGGTCGTCCGTGCGGTCCAGCTTTTCGGTTTCACCACCCGAAAGAGCCACGTCACGATTACCACCAACAGCGACCAGATCAGTGCCGCCTGCGTTGTCCTCTGACTCTTCTGATTCTTCTTCTTCGGTGACCTGAATGCCCATTTCAGAGAGCATCGACATCACGTCTTCGATTTGGTCAGAAGAAACCTGATCCGGCGGGAGCACAGCGTTCAGCTGATCGTAGGTGATATACCCACGCTCGCGCGCCTCAGCGATCATCCGTTTAACCGCCGCCTGACTAACGTCCATGGAGATCTCGTCGTCCTTGTCGTCAACCTTGTTGTCGTCGGTATCTTTGGCGGCCATGAAATGCTCCTAAGCGGTTCAGCAAGTCTGTGCTGATTCGGTTTAAGTCGAATCAACGGTTTCGCGGGGTGATTCGCAACCTCTTGGCCACGATTTTTCACCCATTAATTAGGTTCTGGGCTTTTTACGACCCGATTTGGCAGGATCGAGCGATTCGAGCACCTTGAGGAAGTCGTTCCGTTCGTCCTTTGACAATGACAGCCCATTGTCTGCGGTCACCGTTTCCGTCGTGTCGTCGACATCACGCTGCGTTGTGGGATCAACAGCTAGCGCGGATACACCCAACCGCCACGTCAAATCCTCTCTATCTTCAGCCTCAGCAATCTCAACCTGAGCCTCCAAAATTTCCATGGAGTGCCCACGCAAGGCCTCAAGCTTCATGAACTCTTCCTTGACCGAGTTATACGCAAACTCACTATCGCCGGCGCGTCGGATCGCAGGGGTGATCTTTACGTGGCGCTCGGCAAAGAGGCTTTCAAGGGGGCCAGCCCCAATTTGATCTTCGATGCGGTCGCGCAAATCATCTTCACCGACTAACCGCAAAATAGCGTCCCGCAGGGTTCTGTTGCGCTGGTCCTGACATTCCATCCGTTCAAGCTGCATCTCGAACGCAGGCACTTCGGTCGGATTGGCGATCAGAATGGCGAGGATCACCGTCTCACGCAGGTGAATTTGATGATCGTCCCGTTGAACCAACTCTGAACGTTTTGCAGAAGCGCTCGGCGCGATGACGACCGATTTGCCTGGCTGCCATGGTTTGCGCGGCTGGAACGCGGGCCGTCTGTTCGATCCAAACAGTTCATACCGAAGCTCTTTGATCGCTTCGCCATAATGGTGACGGATCGACGAATCTTGGATCAGTCTAATCTTTTCACGGAGGGATTTATCCAAAGCCGCCCGACGTTCGGGACTGTCGAACACCTTCCCGTCCGTTTCGCGTTGCCAGAGCAAACGCACCATCGGCATGGCACCGTCCAGCACCTTTTGAACGGCCCCTGCCCCTTTGGCGCGGATCAGATCGTCAGGATCCATCCCGTCAGGCATCACCGCGAACCGCAGCGATTTACCCGCCTCGAGCACAGGAAGCGCAAGATCAATCACGCGCATCGCAGCACGAATACCTGCCGTATCACCATCAAGCGCAATGATAGGCTCGTCCGCCATGCGCCACATGAGTTGTAACTGGTGATCCGTGACAGCCGTACCTAGGGGCGCAACAGCCCCAGTGAACCCAGCCTCTGACAGGGCAATCACATCCATATAGCCTTCGGCAACGATCAGCGGCTGCCCCTTGCCAGAAGCCTCGCGGGCGTTCTTGTGGTTAAACAGATTGCGCCCTTTGTCGAACAAATCCGTCTCTGGACTGTTGAGGTATTTGGCGTTGTCGTTGGGGTCCATCGCACGACCACCAAAGGCAATTGCCCGCCCGCGCACATCGCGGATCGGGAACATGATCCGATGACGGAAAACGTCATACGGCGCTTTGCCTTTGTCGGAGGGTTTGGCGAGCCCCGCACCGATCAGCAAATCGGGCGAAATCCCTTTGGCGGACATCGCATCGAATAAGTTTTGCCACCCTTGCGGTGCAAAACCAATTTCCCAGCGTTCCTGCGCCGCCTCGGACAGTCCACGTTTCGTCAAATAGGCGCGCGCCTCGGCCGCAGCGCCTGTGCGCAATTGAAGGCGGTAGAACTTTACCGCTTCTTCCATGACCTCGGCCAGTTGGGTCCGATGATCCGCCTTTACCTGAGCACGCGGGTCTCGTTCTGGCATCGGCAACCCAGCTTCACGGGCCAAAATCTCGATCGCCTCCATGAAACTGACGTTTTCCGTTTCTCGAACAAACGAAATCGCGTCGCCTTTGGCGTGGCATCCGAAGCAGTAGTAATAACCCTTGCGGTCATCGACGTGAAACGACGCGCTCTTTTCTTGGTGAAACGGACAGGGCGCCCACATGTCACCCTTGCCTGGGTTGGACTTCTTATTGTCCCACATCACTTTGCGGCCAACCACTTGGGTCAGCGACAGGCGTGTGCGCAATTCATCCAAAAAACCAGGGGGCAGACTCATAATGCCAATATCGGCGCTGGACCCGCGCAAGTCCAGCGGTCGGACGCAGAAGGTTGGGGGTAAGTTTTCCGACGGCGTTATCCGTTTGTTTACAAATTTGCGCCAATCTGGTCGCCGTAAATGCCCGCTTTTGACGGGGATCGCACTCACCGACCCGGTGACGCGACTCATTTATTGCGACTCACTCATATGAATTATCGACCAAACGCGCCTGCACCTAGCGCGTAGCACGTCGGTTTGCCCGCCGACCGCCACATTTCCATCGATTATCAGGAAACAAAGGGCGTTCAGAGACCCAACCGTCCACCCTGACCACACAATAGGACCAAAAGTGGCCAGTTGCTGCCCAAATTCTGCCACTCTCTAAAGGATATAAAGAAAGCCAACAGAGGTGGTAATCCCACCAAAAAGCAGTGAAGCCCCCGAAAGGTCGGTCAATAATGAAGACATTGGAAACACAGACGCAGACGATTGCATCTCGCATCGCCCGCCACCTGCGTAAATTCCAAACCCGTGAAGATGGCACCATGGTCATTTTCGCGGTTTTCATGCTGATCTTGATGCTTCTCGTGACTGGCATGGCCGTAGACTTTATGCGTATTGAATCGACGCGCACCCGCATGCAGGGCACGCTTGACCGCGCGGTTCTGGCCGCTGCTGACCTCGGCCAAACTCTGCCGCGTGAACAAGTTGTCCAAGACTACATGGACAAGGCAGGTCTGGGTGACGCCCTTCAAGGCACGCCAACCGTGACCGAGGGACTGAACTTCCGCGAAGTGTCCGCCGTTGCGCAAGCGACGGTCCCGATGATGTTCTCTGGCCTTGCTAAGATTCTGGATGCCGACGCGACCGTGCATGAATCGATGACCGTTCCTGCCTCTTCTGTCGCCGAAGAACGTGTGTCCAAAGTAGAAATTTCGCTCGTCCTCGACATCTCGGGTTCGATGGAGAGCAACAACCGCATGACCAACTTGCACACGGCGGCGACTGAGTTCGTAAACACCGTTCTAAAGGACGGAAACGAAGACCTCGTATCCGTGTCGCTGATCCCCTATTCCGAACATGTGAATCCTGGGCCAGACCTGTTCAACTTGCTGAACGTCCGCAAGGTTCACAACTATTCGCACTGCATCGAATTCGACAATAGCGCGTTCAGCAGCACAACGCTGAGCATGACGCACCAGTACCAACAGATGCAATATTTCCAATGGAACTATAACGGTAGCTACTACTACGGGAACGATCTATCGGAAACTGTTTGCCCTCGCTGGGACTACGAACGGATCAACCCATGGGAATCCAACCGCACCGAGTTGGTGACGCAGATTAACAACCTCAGAGGCCGCGCTGGTACGTCGATCTTTTTGGGCCTGAAATGGGGCGCTGCCCTGCTCGACCCATCGACCCGGCCTATGCTGACCAGCTTGGTGGGCAGCAACAAAGTAGACAGCAATTTTGCCGGTCGCCCAGCGTCTTACACCGACACCGAAACGGTTAAGTTCATCATTCTGATGACCGACGGCGAAAACTCAACATCCAGCCGTATCCAAAGCTGGGCCTATGACTCTGACAGCGATTACGCACACTGGAGCCGCTATAACTTTAACTGGTATCTCGACAACTACGTGTCGAGCTGGAAACACAATCAATATTCCTATCTTAAATACAACCGTTCGCTCGGCAACGAGTTGATGGACGACATCTGCGACGCCGCCAAAGCCCAAGGCATCGTGATCTGGACCATCGGCTTTGAGATCCCAGACCCCGTCGGCAATCAGGTTTTGGCCGATTGTGCGACCTCACCCAGCCACTTCTTTGACGTGGACGGCATCGAAATTTCGCACGCGTTCTCTGCAATCGCGACCCAAATTAACAATCTAAAGCTTACACACTAATGAAACGACTGCTTCAAAATCTCTGGTCTGGCCTGATGCGCCCGCTTTCGCGGTTCGCACGGGATGACCGTGGGACAGCTACAGTTGAATTCGCGCTTATTTTTCCTGTCTATATCGTCCTTTTGTTATCAGCGTTTGAATCCGGCATGTTGATGACCCGCCAAGTCATGCTTGAACGTGGGCTAGAAATGGCCATGCGTGACGTGCGGATCGGGGCTATGTCGCCTGTCACCCACAACACGCTAAAGAACGCGATTTGCAACAACGCGGGCATTATTCCGAACTGCGCCGATGCGTTGAAGATCGAGATGCGTCGCGTTGATCTGCTGAATTGGACCAACATTCCTGCCGCTGCGGATTGTATCGACCGTAATGACCCAGCCGCGCCTCTGGTTGCCTTCCAACAAGGTGGCGCCAACCAAATGGTCGTCGTTCGGGCCTGCGCTCTGTTTGATCCGGTATTCCCGACACTTGGTCTGGGCGCACAAATCCCACGCGAAACTGGCAATGAATACGCACTCGTGTCGCGCTCTGCATTCGTGAGGGAACCATGAACATGTCCCATATTTTCCGTCGGTTCAGCGATGACGAACGTGGCAGCATGGCGATCGAGACCGTCCTGATCTTTCCGATCCTGTGCTGGGCTTACCTTGCAACGTTCGTGTATTTCGATGCCTTCCGCATTCAGAGCACAACGAACAAGGCCGCTTACACGATCAGCGATCAAGTAAGCCGTGAGACGGGCTATATCACCCCCAACTACATGACTTCGTTGTATAATCTGCACGAGTTCTTAACCTCGTCCAACCACCCGTCAAAGCTACGGTTGAGCGTTGTTCGGTATACCGACGACAACGGCTATGACGTCCGGTGGTCCCAAGGTCGCGGTGGTGCAGGCACGCTCACCAATGCGGGTCTGGCTGACATTCTGGACAAACTGCCCGTGATGCCGAACAACGAGGTTATCATCGTCCTGCAGAACTGGCTTAGTTACGAGCCGATGTTCAGCGTTGGCCTCAGCGCATTTGAGTTCGAGAACCTGATCGTGACCCGTCCCCGTTTTAACTCAGCTCAGCTTTGCTGGAATTCCCAAGAGAACGGCGGCGTGACGACTGCGACCTGCTAATTGGCGCAGGGGTCCTGTGCAAAGCGGATTGGCTCTGACAGATTGATGGATGCTTTGAGCGGGACTATCTCTTGCTCAAAGGAGATACATCATGTCCATCAGACCCACTCTAGAAGCCCGTCGCGCGACACCCCATATGGAAGGTGCGGGCGTGCGCCTTCACCGTGCCTTTGGTTTCCACGACCCGAGCGAGCTCGACCCGTTTTTGATGTTCGATGATTTTCGTGGCGATCATCCGGATGATTACATCCGAGGTTTTCCCTGGCACCCCCACCGCGGTATCGAAACGATCACTTACGTTCTGAACGGCACCGTCGAACATGGCGACAGCCTCGGGAACACGGGCACTTTGGGCGCGGGTGACGTTCAGTGGATGACCGCTGGATCGGGCATCCTCCACCAAGAGATGCCGAAGGGGAACATCGCGGGCCAAATGCATGGCTTCCAGCTTTGGGCGAACTTGCCGAGTCACCTCAAGATGACCGCGCCCCGCTATCAGGACGTTAAAGGCAAAGAAATCCCCGAAATCATCGACGACGACGGCACCCGCGTCAAAGTCATCATCGGTGAATTCTGGGGCAAACGCGGCCCTGTTGATGGCATCGCGGCTGACCCGCAGTATCTGGATATTTTCGTGCCCGCAGGTGTCCGCAAAACGTTTAAGGTCGACACCTATCGCCGCGCATTTGCCTATGTATTCCAAGGTGCTGGCGCCTTTGCGGATGCGTCAAAACCCGAAGGGGTCCTCCTCGAAAAAGAGGTGATGGGCGAAGAGGTGAACATCCGCGACATGTCAGGCAACCGCACCTTGATCCGCTTTGGCACTGGTGACGAAGTGACTGTGCAGGCGGGCGAAGAAGGCATTCGTTTCCTTCTGATCTCTGGCGCACCGATCGAGGAACCTGTCGCATGGCACGGCCCGATCGTGATGAACACCAAAGAAGAAATCCGTCAGGCCATGGCAGATTTGCGCAATGGCACCTTCATCAAACCCGCCCACTGATGCGGGGATGCGTCGGTCAGGCCGTTACTGACCGACGCACAATACCCCAATAAATCTCTTCGATCTCGCTCAGCGGCAAACGCCCGCCTTCGCGATACCATTGCGGGATTGCGGTCAACATGCCGATCAACGCGATAGAGGTAATACGCGGGTCGGTGATCGTAAAATCGCCGCTTTCCTTGCCCGCCTTCAGGATACCCGCAAGGATCTGCTCGTAATCCCGGCGACGACCTTCAATCACGGCAAAGTTGTCAGGATCGAGGTTCCGCAATTCCATGTAAGAAATGAAAACCTGCTCAACACGCGGAACGTGGAACAGGATGTGAAAGCGAATAAACGCCTCGAGCGCGGACCAAGGCGGGCCAGAAAGATCGACGTCTTTCAGTGACTCCACCAGATCGTCCATATGATCCAGCACGATATCAAACAAGAGGCTCTGTTTGTCGGCGGTGTAATTATACAGTGCGCCAGCTTGCACACCGACCTCAGCTGCAATCTGGCGCATCGACACAGCCGCATAGCCATGCTGCGCAATCAGCTTGAGCGCCGCCTCCCGAACCTTGGGTCCAGTAATGTCTGAATGTGAGCCTTGTTTGCGCGCCATTCGCCAACATTAACTGAACAAATGTTCATTTGAAAAGCCTGATCTGACCTTGCCCCTCAAATGCAACCAGAGGTAAGGTTCGCTGATCACAAACCATTGGATTGGCCATGCGCCTCGTACTCCTTTCGCTTTTGGTGCTTTTGCCTGCCTGCGCAACCTTTCCCGCGCTGGATAAGGCCATCGATCCCGCCGCGGCCAAAGCGGCTTTCCCCGACTTTGTTCCGTTCGAGACATTTGGCACCACGCGCGATGACCAAACCGCCGCAGAAATGGCCGATGACCTAGCCCTTCGCGCAACCGTTCTGCAAAATCGGGCCGAACAATTGCGTAACAGCGCAGTTCAATAGCACCTGCGCGTTGCAGTGACCGCAAGGACGCGGTAACAGCGGGGTGTTCAAAATACAAAAAGCGGAATCCCATATGTCTGACACCCTTCGCCTTGGTATTGCCGGTCTCGGAACGGTCGGTGTTGGCGTCATCCGCATCGTCGAAAAACAGGCGGCACTTCTGGCCCAGCGCACTGGAAAATCGATCGTCGTCAGCGCTGTAAGCGCAAGGTCAAAAGACAAAGATCGCGGCGTCGATCTGTCTGGCTACGCATGGGAAGACGATCCTGTCGCTCTCGCTACTCGCGACGACGTCGACGTTTATGTCGAGCTTATGGGCGGTGAAAATGGCCCCGCAAAAGCATCCATCGAGGCAGCAATTGCCGCTGGCAAAGATGTCGTCACCGCCAACAAGGCGTTGCTGGCACATCACGGCCAGTCCATCGCAGAACAAGCCGAAGCCAATGGCTGCGTCGTGCGCTATGAGGCCGCCGTCGCAGGCGGCATCCCTGTGATTAAAGCCCTGACCGAAGGGTTGGCTGCGAACGGCATCACCCGCGTGATGGGGGTCATGAACGGCACCTGCAACTACATTCTTACCCGCATGGAAGACGCCGGCCTCTCGTACGAAGAGGCCTTTGCCGAAGCGGATGGTTTGGGTTACCTCGAAGCCGATCCGAACTTGGACGTTGGCGGCATTGATGCGGGTCACAAACTGTCGATCCTCTCGGCCATCGCCTTTGGAACACAGGTTGATTTTGACGGTGTCGAACTCGAAGGGATCGGCGCGATCACCATCGAAGACATCCGCAACGCTGCCGACATGGGCTATAAGATCAAACTGCTCGGCGTGACGCAGATGACAGGCCGTGGGCTTGAACAACGCATGTCCCCGTGCCTCGTGCCCGCAACCTCGCCGTTGGGCCAATTGGTTGGCGGCACGAATATGGTCGTCCTTGAAGGCGACGCCGTAGGACAAATCGTCCTTCGCGGCGCTGGTGCTGGCGAAGGCCCAACGGCGAGCGCGGTAATGGGTGATGTTTGTGATATTGCACGTGGTCTGCGCCTCCCGACCTTTGGGCAGCCCGCGAATACGCTGCGGTGTGCGAAATCTGCACGCGCCGCGATCCCTGCTCCCTACTACCTCCGCCTGTCGCTCTTGGACAAACCCGGCGCGATGGCAAAAGTGGCGAGCGTTTTGGGCGATGCGGGCGTATCAATTCACCGTATGCGCCAACATGACCATGATGGCACCCACGCTCCTGTCGTGATTGTCACCCACAAAACCACCCGTCAGGCTGTCGATCAGGCGATCGAAGGCTTTGCTGCGACGGGTGTCGTTTCGGGGGCACCCGTCGCCCTGCGGATCGAACAGGTCTGACCCCAAATTTCAGTTCAAAATGTCAAAGGCAGGGTGAAAACCCTGCCTTTTTTGTATCAGAAAAAAGAAATTTTGAACCAAAGCGATTTTAGCGACTGACTGTTAGCGCCGACAGCCTTGCCCCCATAGGCTTGCCCTGCGTAGATGCACCCGAATGTTACTTGAGGACTTTTGACATGTCGCAGACCACTGAATTCCACGACCGTATGCTGTCGCTCGGGCTTGCCCGCGTATCTGAGGCTGCGGCTCTCGCATCGGCGAAACTGATCGGGCGTGGTGACGAAAAAGCTGCGGACCAAGCCGCTGTAAACGCGATGCGTGATCAGTTGAATAAACTGGACATCAAAGGCGTCGTCGTTATCGGTGAAGGCGAGCGTGACGAAGCTCCGATGCTCTACATCGGTGAAGAAGTGGGCACGGGCGAAGGCCCCGCGGTAGATATCGCGCTTGACCCACTCGAAGGCACGACCCTTACGGCAAAAGATATGCCCAACGCCCTGACCGTCATTGCGATGGGTCCGCGCGGCTCGATGTTGCACGCCCCTGACGTTTACATGGAAAAGCTCGCCATTGGACCGGGTTTCAAAGCGGGCGTCGTGACCATGGACATGTCCCCATCCGAGCGCGTTTCTGCACTGGCCGCCGCCAAAGGCTGTTCGACCGAAGACATCACCGTTTGCGTTCTCGAACGTCCGCGCCATGACGAAATGATCGCAGAACTGCGCACCACTGGCGCAGCAATTCGCCTGATCACGGACGGCGACGTTGCAGGCGTTATGCACTGCGCGGAACCCGAAAAGACAGGGATCGACATGTATATGGGTTCTGGCGGCGCACCCGAGGGAGTTCTCGCTGCTGCGGCACTGAAATGCATGGGCGGCCAGTTCTTTGGTAAACTGTTGTTCCGCAATGACGATGAACGTGGCCGCGCCGCCAAAGCAGGCATCACCAACTTTGACCGCGTCTACACCCGCGATGATCTGGTCAAAGGCGACGTGATCTTTGCAGCGACGGGCGTGACCGACGGCAGCCTCTTGGCTGGGATCAAACGCGAACCGGGATATTTGACCGCTGAAACAATCCTGATGCGCTCCAAAACGGGCTCGGTCCGTCGGATGACCTACACCAACCCCATCTAAACCTTGATCCGGCCAGAGCATCGCTCTGGCCCTTTTCATATCATTGCGCCGCTTTGCTCTCTGGGCGATAAGCGAGGCATGAAAGCATTTCTCAACGTCGAACAGTCCGCAACGGGTCGCCGCTGGATTGGCCCCAGCATCCAAGAAGACCGCCTTGCCGAAGCGATGGAACAGGCGACAGGCCTGCCCGCTCCGGTTTGTCGGACATTGGCGCGCCGTGGCGTTGAACCGCATGAAGCTGACAGTTTTCTGGCGCCGACGTTGCGCGATCTTCTCCCCGATCCGCTGACCTTGCTCGACATGGAAAAGGCGTCCGAACGCTTTATCGCTGCGCTCGACCGCCGAGAAAAGATTGCCGTTTTTGCTGATTACGACGTGGATGGCGGCACCTCTGCCGCGCTCCTTCTGACGTGGTTAAAGGCTATGGGACACCGAGCGACGCTCTATATTCCCGACCGCATTGATGAGGGCTATGGCCCAAATGAGCCCGCGATGGAAGCGCTCGCCAAGGATCACGACCTGATCATTTGCGTTGACTGCGGCACCCTCTCGCATGGTCCAATTGCCGCCGCAAAGGGCGCGGATGTGATGGTCCTCGACCACCACTTGGGCGCGGAAACCCTGCCCGACTGTGTCGCCGTCGTGAACCCCAACCGCCAAGATGAAACGGGCGAACTGGCGCATCTCTGTGCTGCGGGTGTCGTGTTCATGATGCTTGTCGATGTAAACCGCCGCCTGCGGGCAAAGGGCATTACAGGGCCGAACCTGATGTCATTCCTAGACCTCGTCGCATTGGCGACGGTTGCGGACGTGGCCCCGCTGATCGGCGTGAACCGTGCGTTTGTTCGTCAAGGCCTCGCCGTTATGGCGCAACGCGATCGCATCGGCCTAACAGCATTGGCGGATGTCGCTGGTATGGACAGCGCACCGACGTCCTATCACCTCGGTTTTCTCCTTGGCCCTCGCGTCAACGCGGGCGGTCGCATTGGCGCTGCTGATCTGGGCGCGCGCCTTTTGGCGACAGATGACCCGCGTGAGGCGGAAAGCCTTGCCAAACAACTGGACCAGCTGAACCGAGAACGCCGCGAAATCGAAAACGAAGTGCGTGATCTGGCGCTGTTGCAGGCCGAAGAGCGAGGGTTTGATAGCCCTCTGGTTTGGGCCGCGGGCGAAGGCTGGCATCCGGGCGTCGTCGGCATCGTGGCAAGCCGTCTCAAAGAAGCCACCAACCGCCCGTCCATCGTGATTGGTTTTGACGGCGACATTGGCAAAGGTTCTGGCCGTTCGGTGACGGGTATCGACCTCGGTGCGTCGATCCAAAAGCTTGCCATGGAAGGGCTACTGATCAAGGGCGGCGGCCACAAAATGGCGGCGGGCCTGACGGTGCATCGGGATAAACTCGATGCTGCGATGGAACGGCTGGCCGAACTTATGGCGCGCCAAGGTGCTGATCGCTTGGGACCCGCTGACCTACGGCTCGATGGCATCCTCATGCCCGGTGCTGCCACGGTTGAATTGGTTGAACAGATCGAAAAGGCTGGACCGTTCGGCGCATCGGCCTCTGCCCCTCGGTTCGTTTTCCCGGACGTGCAAATCCATTTCGCGAAACGAGTCGGCGCAAATCACCTAAAGGCCACATTCGGCGACGGGCTTGGCGCACGAATCGATGCGATTGCCTTTGGCGCGTTTGATGGCCCGATCGGACCGATGATCGAGGCCCACAACGGCGCGCGGTTCCACCTTGCTGGGCGGTTAGAAATCAATATTTGGCAAGGCAGACAGAGCGTTCAGCTCCGTCTCGAAGACGCTGCACCCGCTGGGAAATAATTTTTTACAAAAGCCTCTTGCGGGCGGTTCACACAATACGTAAAAGCCGCCTCACGCACAGAGTGGCCCGTTCGTCTATCGGTTAGGACGCCAGGTTTTCAACCTGGAAAGAGGGGTTCGATTCCCCTACGGGCTGCCACTTTTCCCCAGCATTGTTATCGTCCCCTAGGGAAAACCTCGTAGCCTGCTTCTTCGGGTTCGTCGTCGATGAGTTCGCGTGGGAACCCATCAGCCAGAACGCTCAGCCCCGTGGCCTCTTCTAGACGTTCAATGATCCGATCCGATTGAGCGCGATCGCCAAACCGTCGCTGACCGTCGCTCATAATGTCGATCATCAGTGGTGAAATTTCGAGCGGCACACCGTGGTCGTCCGCTATTTTCTGGAACAAGCCGATGTCCTTTTGGACGAGGTCCATAGTGAAGTTCACATCCCGCGATCCCGACAAGATCAGCTGGCTTTCCGTTTCATGGACAAAGCTGGTGCCTGACGAAATCTTAATCGCCTCATAGGTCGTCGCCATATCCAGCCCAGCGGCCTTCATTGTGATCAACGCCTCACAGCAGGTCAAAAGGTTCGCCGTGGCGAGGTAGTTCGTCATCACTTTCAACAACGACGCGGACCCCAATTCGCCCGTGTGCAGCACCCGACGACCCAATGTGGTGGTCAGCGGGAGAACCTTGTCAAAGGCGGCGCGATCCCCGCCCACAAAGATCGAGATGTTGCCGGTATCCGCGCGATGGCACCCGCCCGACACGGGACATTCGACCGCATAGGCGTCCTTTGACTGAACGATCTGGGCAATCCGTTTGAGTTCATCCGCATCGGTCGTGGACATTTCCATCCAAACCTTGCCCGCAGACAGCCCCGCAATCACGCCATTGTCGGCCTCCATCACGACGGAACAGGCTTTAGGCGACGGCAAACAGGTGATCACCACGTCGCAGATTTCGGCCATCTCTTTCGGACTATCGGCCCACGATGCGCCACGCTGTTCATACGCCTCTTTCAGATCGCTATTGAGGTCATGAACGACGGTATCAAACCCGTTGCGGATCAAACTCCCCGCTAGTTTTCCACCAACATTTCCTAAACCGATAAAACCGACTTTCATTGCGTCACCCTCATATTTTGGTGTTTTCACCTCTGGCATGGCAGGGTGGTTCTTTGGCGCCAGCGTTTCACAGTTATTTTGATCTGTCAGTTTATTTCGAAGGGATATCTACCTTTGGAAAGCGCGCCGAACTTTCGATATACCATCAGCAAAATCAGGTAGTTCACACCTTTTTCCGCGTGAGATCACAGTTCTTTTGGCGTGACCTCATTCTAATTCGAACCAACATCAAAATTTGATCAAGTTTTTCCTTGTTCGACTCAAACAATCCGCGCAACCCTGCGTCGGAGGAATGAGGAGAGCCGAATAAATGCCACAAATTAAAGCCGCCGTTTGTCACGAGTTTGGGAAACCACTGGTAGTCGAAAAAGTTGAACTCCGCGCCCCAATCAGTGGCGAAGTTGAGGTGACACTTGCTGCCTGTGCGATTTGCCATTCCGATATCACATACGCGTCAGGCGCTTGGGGTGGATCGCTCCCCGCTGTGTATGGGCACGAGGCCGCTGGCCACATCACCGCGGTTGGCGACGGTGTCCACGGGGTCAAGGTCGGCGACCCCGTTGTCGTTACGCTGATCCGGTCATGCGGGACTTGTGCGCCCTGCTCTTCGGGCAAGCCAACGATTTGCGACACGTCTTATGACGGGGATCATGGGCCACTGAAAACGGTGGATGGAGGCAAGTTGCATCAGGCGATGGCGACGGGCGGCTTTGCTGAAAAGGTCGTTGTGGACCACAGTCAGGTCGTTCGTATCCCCGAAAACATGGACCTCGCGGCCGCCTCTCTGCTCGCTTGCGGCGTAATCACAGGCGTCGGTGCTGTGGTGAACGCAGCGCAACTTCGCGCGGGCCAAGATGTCGTCGTGATCGGCGCTGGCGGCGTGGGCCTGAACGCAATCCAAGGCGCACGGATCGCAGGTGCCCGTCGGATCGTTGCTGTCGACATGTCCGACGAAAAACTCGAAATCGCGAAGGATTTCGGCGCCACCGATACCGTTCTCGGCACCCAAGAGAACCCATGGCGCGCCGCAAAAGAGGCATTGGGCCGTGGCGCGGACGCGGTCTTTGTCACCGTGGGTGCTGCGGGCGCATACAACGATGCGCCCCGCTATATCGCAAAAGGCGGCAAGGTCGTGATGGTCGGCATGCCGCCATCAGGTGCCATGAGCCAATATGAGCCGGGCAACTTTGCCGCTGCGGGTCAGTCGTTGATCGGATCGAAAATGGGCGATGCGGTGATAAAGCGCGACATTCCATGGATGATCGACCTCTATGGCCAAGGACGTCTAAAGCTAGATGAATTGATCTCTGAGAAATACAGCTTGGATCAAATCAACGAAGCGATCGAGTCCACGAAAACGGGCACCGCAAAACGGAACGTCATCGTCTTTTAATCCCAGCCACAAACTGGAGGGCCTGATATGAAACTGGCCGATTTGGATATCATTGTCACCTCTCCAACCGCGCCAGGTTGGGGAGGGCGCTATTGGATTTTGGTGAAGGTCACGACCGACACAGGCATCGTGGGCTGGGGCGAATGTTATGCCTCCACCGTGGGACCAGAGGCCATGCGTCACGTCATCCGCGATGTGTTCGAACGACATATGGCGGGCGAAAATCCTGAAAATATCGAACTGATGTTCCGCCGCATTTATTCGTCTGGGTTCACGCAGCGCCCTGATCTGACGGTCATGGGCGCGTGGTCTGGTTTGGAAATCGCGTGCTGGGACATCCTTGGCAAAGATCGCGATCGCCCTGTTCATGCCCTGATCGGCGGCAAACTCAACGACCGTATTCGCGCCTACACTTACCTTTACCCGACCCGCGACACGCACACTTTGCCCGACTTTTGGGTTGATGCCGCGATGGCCGCTGAAAGTGCGCTGGATATGGTGAACAAAGGCTACACTGCCGTCAAATTCGATCCGGCAGGCCCCTACACCATTCGGTCGGGTCACATGCCTGCGATGCGGGACATCAGTCGATCCATTGAGTTTTGCGCCGCAATCCGAGAGGCCGTTGGTGACCGTGCTGACCTTTTGTTCGGCACGCACGGCCAGTTTTCGACGGGGGGTGCGATCCGCATGGGGGCCGCAATCGAAGCCTATTCGCCGCTCTGGTACGAAGAACCAATTCCGCCCGACACCCTGCGCGAAATGCAAAAGGTGGCCGAGGCCGTGAACATCCCAGTGGCGACAGGCGAACGCCTCACGACAACCCGTGAGTTTGCGGAGGCACTGCGCGCGGGCGTTCAAATTCTGCAGCCTGCCCTTGGGCGATCTGGCGGGATTTGGGAAACGCGCAAAATTGCTGTGCTGGCCGAGGCTTGGAACGCCCAAGTGGCGCCACACCTCTATGCGGGGCCGATTGAATGGGCCGCGAATATCCAGCTCGCCGCGACGATCCCGAATATTCTTATGGCAGAGACGATTGAGACCCCGTTCCATGCGGCGCTGATTAGAAACACGCTCTCGGTCGAGGACGGTTTTGTGACCGTTCCGGACGGCGCAGGCTTGGGTATCGACGTGGATGAAGACCTCGCTCGTGCCAATGCCTACGACGGTGACGGCTTGCATCTTCAAATGCAGGAAGCGCCAATCAGCTATCACGAAGAGAACGTGTTCGAAGGTGGGGCGCCCTCAAAAACCTGAGGCGCCCCTACCCTTTTATAAAGGCGGCAAGGTGCTGCGCAGATAGTCAAAGTGCTTCTGCGCCATGCCGCGATACGGCTTCCATCCGTCCGCGGTATTCTGGGCTACCGCATCCGACAAAACAGCCAATGGCTGGCCGCTGGACCGTGCAAGGATGATCGTCTGCGCGGCCTTTTCAAAGAAATAAAGGTCCTCAAACGCGTCAGCCACCGTTTCGCCGACGATGGTCACACCGTGGTTCCCCATGACGAGGACCGATTTGTCGCCGATGGACTCTGCCAACCGCTCCCCCTCTTCTTCTGCGTCCGCAATACCGCCGAAGGACAAATCATAAGCGGTGCGCCCGTAGAACCGCGCCGTGTTGTTGTCGATTGGAACAACCGTAGGGTCCTTCAAACAGGCCAAGGCCGTGGCGTAGGGCGAATGGGCATGCAGGATCACGCGGGCGTTGGGTAAACGGCGATGCAAGGTGCCATGAACGCACCACGCCGATGCATCAGGGGCATTGGGGCGCTCCATGATCCCTTCATCCCGACTGTCGAGCAACAAGAGGTCTTCGGGCTTGATCGTCGCAAAATGCTGCCATTTAGCGTTCAACAGGAACTCTTGCCCATCGGCAGAAACCGCCGCGCTGAAATGGTTCCCGACGCTCTCGCTCCACCCCAGCATGTGGCAGATACGAAACGCATCTGCCAAATCACGGCGTAGGGTGGCGGTGGCGTCCAGCGTCACAGTCGGTGCGTTCATGCCTTGAACCTTCCTTCGCTGACCAGTGCGCGATAGGTCGAGCGCATTTCACCGCGATCCACATAGCATCCGCGCAAGTAGCGATCCCCGCTCGTCGCGGAATAGGCCGCCCGACCGTGCACAATACGGTGGTTGTCAAAGACCATACATTCGCCGCCCTTCATCAGGAACCGCATCATATATTTGTCTTCTTGCAGCATTTTCCCAAAGCGGCAAAACGCAGGGTAGTAGTCGTCGAGAAGCGCCTGATCGAGATCGAAAATATCCGCCATGTGCTGGCTGATCGTGAGGCCAGAGACCTCGCCATGTTGATCCAATTCGATCACCGTCTGACGCGACCGCGAGTCATAGGTGTCGTGTTCACAGAAGAACGGGATCGACACTTCGGACAGGAGCTTGAACCCTTCGGGATCGCGTTTGCGGAAATCATTCGCCACGGCCACACCATCCGAATAGAGGCTCTGCCCCCCGTCCACGGTGTTCACCCGACAATGAAGGAACTGGATACCCGGCGCGAACTCTTCGGCGGGGGTGTCCGTATGCAGTTCGAGCGCCGCCGAGGTAAAGGCCGTATTCGTCGGGTTGATATGCGTTTTCACGTCAAAATAGTCGCCAAAGAACGTAGGCCGCACATAGCCCATCAGTTCTGCTGTTTGAGTGAGCCCCTCGTTGCTGTCAGGCATATCAGTCACGATGGTAAAGCCGTGGACCAGCATCGCCTCGATCCACGCGGCCCGCTTCGTCTTGTCAGCAACCAATTCTGGCTGGGAAAAGCGCGGGACGGTCGGATAATGATCGCTATACCACGCAACCCGCGGCAAATCGGCGGGATCGTGACGCGGCTTGGCGACTTTATACGTTTCCAACCAGTCGAGAGGCATGCGGGTCACATGATCCTCACCTGCCCAGTCGATCACCAATGCATCACCGTCAACAGCCGCCGAATTCGGGCGCGGCGCTGTGTCGAGGTGGAAAATGTCAAAGCTCCGCTCACGAGTGACCGAGCTAAACGATGATGGGCAGTTATCGCGCAGCCAGTAGTAGTTAAAGTAATGCGACCCGCCGTCGGACAGGGTGATGTGCAGACCTTTGTCACCGATTTCGGTCACATGTGGCGCGGTCATGGTTGAGCTCAGTTCGTTCATTGTATGGCCCCAAAAGGATGTTCGCTGAGGATAAACGTCTCACGGGAATAGCTTGCGCGATAGCTCGGTTAGTATAATCATTACTTAACCGTATAGTTATACTAAGACCGCGATGAACCACTTCCCCCCTCTCCGCCTTCTTGTCACCTTCGAGGCCCTATCGCGCCATGGTTCTATGCGCGATGCGGCAGCACGGTTGAACGTTACACAGCCCGCCGTGAGCCAGGCGATCAAGGCGCTCGAAGATTACATTGGGGTTAGGTTAATCGACCGATCCGTTAGGCCCTCACGCATGACGGAAGAAGGTGAACTCCTCGCCCGTGCTGTTCGCGAAGGACTTGGGCGCATCTCTGCTACGCTAGAAGACATTCGGGCGATGCAGGCAGATGCAGACCGTCAGATAACCGTGGCCTGCACGCTCGGCGTGGCCACATATTGGTTAATGCCCCGCTTATCGGGCTTCTATGATCGCCATCCCGAAATCACGGTTAACGTTCAGGCACCCGCCTCCGACCTCCCCGTCCTTTCGCCCGGCGTGGACATCGCGCTGCGTTACGGCGCGGGTGGCTGGCGTGAGGGCATCAATGGAAAGCTGTTCGACGAAATCGTGTGCCCTGTTGGTTCACCTGAACTGGTCGCGCGGTTGATGACTGACGGGCTTAACCTAGACACCGCACCCCTCATCCATGTGCGCAATCCGCACAACCAACACTGGGCGGGATGGGAGGATTACCTTGCCGCCAAAGGGATCACTCGTCCACGCAGCGGCGGTCAGAGTTTCAACAACTATGTCCAAGCGATGCAGGCCGTAATCGACGGACGCGGGCTGATGCTAGGCTGGCGGTCGATCACCGAACGCGCCGTCCTCGAGGGCACCCTGACTGAATGGCCGAACGGCGCGCACGACTTAGGCACGGCCTATTACATCTCAACGGGCGTTGACCCGTCGAAAGATGCGCTACTGTTCACCCAATGGCTCCGCGAAGAGGCCGCATAGGTTATTCCGCAGCCGTCCCCATAACCTCTTCCATCCAGCCCATGCGCAGTTCAGGCACAGATTTCAGCAACATATCGGTGTAGTCATCGAACGGCGGGGCGAGGACTTCGGATTTTTTGCCATAGCGGACAAGTTTACCGAGGTGCATCACTGCAATCGTGTCCGCAATCGCCCGAACAGTCGCAATGTCATGAGTGATGAACATGTAAGACACCTGTTCACGCTCTTGCAGATCTGCGAGCAGCTTCAGGATGCCTTCAGCGACCAAGGGGTCGAGGGCGCTCGTCACCTCGTCACATATGATCAGCTTGGGCTTTGCGGCAAGCGCCCGAGCGATACACACTCGCTGCTTTTGACCGCCCGATAGTTCCGCTGGATACCGATCGATGAACTTCTCACCCAGTTCAATTTCATCGAGCAGTTCAACCACACGATTGCGTAACTCTTTACCCTTCATACCGAAATAGAACTGCAACGGACGACCGATGATCGTGCCAACGGTCTGACGCGGGTTCATCGCGACATCAGCCATCTGGTAGATCATCTGCAATTCACGCAAGTCGTCCCGCGAGCGGGATTTTTGGTCGGGCGTCAATTGCCGACCATCAAACACCATTTGCCCCACGCTCAATGGCAAGAGCCCCGTGATCACCCGTGCCAAGGTCGATTTGCCCGAGCCAGACTCCCCCACCACAGCAAGGGTCGTCCCCGGTTGGATCGCTACGTTGATGTTCGACAACACATCGCGCGTCATTCCGCGATAATTGGCGCGCAGGCCTTTAACTTCGAGGATCGGCGGAAGGTCCGTATTCTTTTCCTCATGATCCTTGGCAACCACAGACACCAGCGCCTGAGTGTAGTCTTCTTTGGGTGCGGTGATGATCTGTTCAGCTGTGCCATATTCGACCGTCTTACCGTGACGCAGAACCATTATGTCGTCCGCGATCTGCGCAACAACGGCGAGGTCGTGAGTGATATAAAGCGCGGCCACCCCCTGATCCCGAATGGCCGCCTTGATCGCCGCCAAAACACCAAGCTGTGTCGTCACGTCGAGCGCCGTCGTCGGTTCGTCAAAAATCACCAAATCGGGCTGCGGACAGAGCGCCATTGCCGTCATCGCCCGCTGCAACTGGCCGCCCGAAACTTGGTGCGGATAACGGTTCCCAAAGCTTTCGGGTTCGGGCAGACCCAGTTTGCGGAATAGATCGACAGCGCGTTTTTCGGCCTCTGCCTTCGTTGCACGGCCATGCGTGATCGCGGCCTCTGTCACCTGCTCCATCAACCGTTTAGCAGGATTGAAAGCCGCCGCAGCAGATTGCGCGACATAGGTCACTTCTGCACCACGCAGCGACCGCAACACACGGCCACGGGCCTTGCGGATTTCACGACCGTTCAAATGGATCTCCCCACCCGAAAGCTCGATCCCGCCGCGACCATAGGCCATCGCAGAGAGGCCAATGGTCGATTTACCTGCCCCCGATTCACCGATCAGGCCCAGCACTTTGCCTTTTTCGAGCGTGAGGGACACACCATCGACAATCGTGATACGACGCGGCGCTTCACCGGGTGGATAGGCGGTGGCTTCGATCGTTAGGTTGTCGATCTGGAGAAGTGGCTTATCCATTGCGGCCCCCTTTCAACGATGATGTGCGGTCGAGCACCCAATCCGCCACGAGGTTGACGCTGATCGACAGCGCAGCGATTGCAATCGCGGGCAACAGCGCGGCTGGGATACCGTAAACAATCCCGTCTTTGTTCTCTTTCACGATACCGCCCCAGTCTGCATTTGGTGGCTGCACGCCAAGGCCAAGGAACGACAGCGTCGACACAAAGAGCACCATAAAGATAAAGCGCATCCCCGCTTCGGCTACCAACGGTGACAGCGCATTAGGCAGGATTTCACGGAAGATGATCCATGCGCGGCCTTCACCGCGCAACTGCGCTGCTTCGACAAAGTCCATGACTGCAATGTCGCTGGCAACAGCGCGGGACAAACGGAACACCCGCGTCGAATCCAAAAGCCCCATTACGAGGATCAGCACGGGGATGGTCACGGGCATAACCGACAGGACCACCAGCGCAAAAATCAGCGTCGGGATCGCCATAATCAAATCGACAAAGCGCGATAGAAGTTGATCAATCCAACCACCCACAACGGCAGCAAATAGACCTAGGACGGACCCCGTGACAAAGCTCACGACGGTCGCAGCAATCGCCACAAGGATCGTGGTGCGGCCGCCCCAAATGAGGCGCGACAACAGATCACGTCCGATATTGTCAGTGCCAAGCCAAAACTCGGATGACGCAGGTTCCCAAACATCGCCTACGATCTCGCTTAACCCATAAGGCGCGATGATGGGGGCCGCGATGGCGGAGAGGATGAAAAGACCAGTGATGAACAGCCCGATCAGGGCCGGAATGGGAACACGTCTCATTTCGGGTGCCTCAATCTTGGGTTCGCGAGGATCGAAACGATGTCAGCAAACATGTTCAGGAAGATGTAGACCGCCGCAAAGATCAGACCGCAGGCCTGCACAACGGGCACGTCACGTTTGGCCACGTGATCGACCAGATACTGGCCCATACCGGGGTAGACAAAGACCACCTCGACCACGACCACACCCACGACAAGGTATGCCATATTGAGCATCACGACGTTCACAATCGGCGCGATGGAGTTCGGGAAAGCATGGCGCCAGATTACCGACGAGCGGCGGATGCCTTTGAGCTCTGCCGTTTCGATGTAGGCCGACTGCATCACGTTCAACAGCGCTGCCCGCGTCATCCGCATCATGTGCGCCAGAACCACCATTACAAGGACGGCAATCGGCAGTGAAATCGCATGCAATTTATCGAGCATGCTCATCCGATCGTTCAGCATCGCAACAGACGGCGCCCAGCCGAGTTGCACAGCGACGTAATACATTAGGATGTAGCTCATCATGAACTCTGGCACCGAAATCGCCGAGAGTGTCACCGCAGAGATCAATTTGTCAGGCCAACGGCCCCGATAAAGAACAGAAATAAGACCCAAAGTGATCGCCAAAGGCACCGAAATAATCGCAGCCCATGCCGCAAGGAAAAGCGTATTTCCCATGCGATCTGCAATCGACTGACCGATATCACGACCATTGGTAAGTGACGTTCCCAGATCACCCTGCAAAACACCGCCCAGCCACGACATATACCGTTGATAGGCAGGAATGTTCAGGCCCAACTCTTCGCGCAGGTTGGCGAGGGATTCAGGCGTTGCAGATTGACCAAGGATCGCTTGGGCGACATCGCCCGGCAAAATTTGTGTGCCGAGAAAGATCATAATCGACACGAAAAAGATGAGAACGAGGCCCAGCGAAATTCGCTGGACCAAGAGTTTTAAAACAAGTGCGTTCATACCGCTGGCCTCAGGCCAGCCAGCACTTGGCAGGAGCCAAACCGTTCATGACTTCCCAGACGCCGTTTTCTTCCCAGCCCTGAACTTGATCGCTGACGCCTTCGACAAAGTCGTTGAACATCGGGCAGATCAGGCCGCCTTCGTCCGCAAGGATGTCTGCCATTTCGCGGTAGAGCTGCTTGCGACGACCTTCGTCCAGTTCGCCTTTGGCTTCAAAGAGTTTCGCGTCAAATGCTTCGCTCTTAAAGCGGGTGTCGTTCCAGTCTGCGGTCGACAGGTAAGCGGTCGAATACATCTGGTCCTGAACAGGACGGCCACCCCAGTAGGAGGCGCAGAACGGCTGAACGTTCCAAACTTCAGACCAGTAGCCATCGTTCGGCTCGCGGCTGATTTCCAGCGGGATACCACAGGCACGTGCGCTTTCTTGGAACAGTTGCGCTGCGTCAACTGCACCCGGGAAGGCACCTTCAGCAACGCGCAGGACGATCGGGCTGCCATCGTGACCCGATTTTTCGTAGTATTCACGCGCCAGTTCAGGGTTGTATTCGCGCTGCGGACGGGTGTCGTCGAACAGCGGGTATGCTGCGTTGATCGGAATATCGTTACCGATCGAGCCGTAGCCCTGAAGGATTTTCTCAACCATTTCACCACGGTTGATCGCATATTTCAGCGCCATCCGCAGATCTGGGTTGTCGAACGGTGCGGTGTCACAGTGCATGATGAACACGTAGTGACCACGGCCCGACACGTTCTTAACCGAGATACCCGGCGCGCGATTCAACAAGGCCGCAACTTTCGGTGCCACGCCGTTCACGATGTGAACCTGACCAGACTGCAGGGCCGCGTTACGGGCGGTTGCGTCGTTGATCACAGCGAATTCAACACCGTCAAAGTGACCGCGGCTGCTATCCCAGTAATCCGCGAATTTTTCAAAGGTGTAGCGCACGCCCGGCTCAACCTCGACCACGCGGTACGGACCAGTGCCGATACCTGCACCTGGATTGTCACGGCCACCGTTCGGCTGGATCACGAGGTGATAGTCCGACATCAGGAACGGAAGGTCAGCGTTTGCATCGGTCAGTTCGACGATGAAGTTGTCACCATCGACACTCATGTTCGCAATGCCCTTCATGATGCCCAGAGCACCCGACTGCGCGTTCTCATCCGAGTGACGCAGCATGGTTTCCATGACGTCGTTCGCGGTCATCTCAGAACCGTCGTGGAACTTTACGCCCTGACGGATTTTGAAGGTCCATGTTTTCGCATCGGGGCTGGAGAACACATCGGTCGCCAGACGCATATCGAGCGAACCATCGCCGTTTACGTCGAGAAGCGTTTCACCAAAAGTGCGCATCGCGTGGAACGAAACCTGTGCGAGCGACAGCGCTGGATCGAGGGAGTCGGTGCTTTCACCACCGCCAAGACCCATTTTCAGGATGCCGCCTTTTACTGGTTCGCTTGCCAGTGCCGCACGGAACGGCATTACGCCCCCGATCAAAGCACCAAAGCCGAGCGCACTGGCTCGGCCCAACAATTGACGGCGTGACAGTCCATTGCTGCTGAAACGCTGATAAGTCGAAGTCTTTTTCTGGTCAGTCATTTCTAGTTCCCTGTTGTTGGTTAGACCATTTTTCGTCCCCGTTTTCGGGGTATTAATGGGCCCCGATTTTTCGGGACCCTAATCTGAAATCGGCACTTACCCCGCTGCGCGCGGCTGACCGACATATCGCCCAACACCCTCCGTTTGGTATGCTGCATGGCTTTGCGCTAAATCGGCAAGCTTTTTTGCAACCTCGGGTTTTGGTTCGCAGGTTCGGCGGGCGTTTAAATCGGTGTGAAGAAGAAGGGTTTCCACAGTCGCGGAGAGTGTTCCATCCGACCGCCATAGGCGATGGAACAGATGCATCTTCTTGCCTTCACCGCTTAAAACCTGCGTTGTGATCGTCAACTGATCACCTGCGTGCACCTCGTCTAAGTACCGAATGTGACTTTCAACGGTAAAGTAACTTAGACCAGAAGCGACGTATTGAGCATCAGCACCGACCAATTCCATCAACCTATCAGTCGCAAGAGACGCTGCCTCTAGGTAATGTGTTTCGTTCATGTGGCCGTTGTAATCCGTCCAGCTGGTCGGAACTTGGCGACGCACGGTGACGGGGAGCCCATCCTTTTCTTCGGTTAAATCCAGAGAGGATTCATGGGTTTTCACCACTCCACCCGCGCCCGAACCCGTCCGTTTCAGCGCCCGCACCATGCCGACGATGTTGTCATCGCGCAGACGTTCTAATTCACGGATCGACATATGGCCGGATTGCGCATCCGATTGCCCCGCAATCAGATCGACAAGCTCGTCCGTAAAGTCGGGCACATCCATGAGTTTCGTCCACGGCCACGACAGGCACGGTCCGAACTGCGCCATAAAGTGCTTCATGCCAGCTTCGCCGCCCGCAATGCGGTAGGTTTCAAACAGGCCCATTTGGGCCCAGCGGATGCCAAAGGCCATGCGGATGGCTTCGTCGATTTCCTCGGTGGTCGCGACACCGTCTTGGACCAGCCAAAGGCTCTCGCGCCAAACTGCTTCGAGCAAACGATCCGCGATATGCGCATCGATTTCCTTGCGCACGATCAGCGGGAACATCCCGATGCTTTTGAGCGTTTCAGCGGCGGCTGCAGTGCGTTCAGGCGCGCCAACCAGTTCGACCAACGGCAAAAGGTAAACAGGATTGAACGGGTGCGCGACAACAGCGCGTGCGCCTTTTTCGTTCAGTTCGGACGGTTTGAACCCAGACGTCGACGACCCAATGATCGCACCTTCGGGTGCCATTTGCGAAAGGGAACCAAGAACCTTGTGCTTTAGGTCCAGCCGCTCAGGAACGCTCTCTTGGACCCAGTCCACATTCGACACAGCATCGCCCATATCGTCGCAAAAGGTCAGCGTTCCCTCGGCGGGCAACGCCCGATCATAGAGCGCCGGCAGCGCACGACGAGCATTCGCAATCACCTCGCCGATTTTGCGTTCGGCCTCGGGATCGGGGTCAAAGACATTGACGTCCCATCCATTCAGCAAAAACCGAGCAGCCCAACCGCCGCCGATGACACCACCACCAATGACGGCGGCTTTTTTACGTTTCGCGATCATGCCATCACCTTGGGTGCACGTTTCACGAGGCCAAGTTTTGCGCGGACTTCCTCAGGCCCGATCACACGAGCACCCAAGTTTTCGATAATCGTCACCGACCGCTCAACGAGTTGCGCGTTGGTCGCCAACTGCCCTTTGCCAAGCCAGAGGTTATCTTCGAGCCCAACCCGCACGTTGCCACCTGCCAGAACCGCAGCAGCCACATAAGGCATCTGATCGCGGCCAAGGCTGAACGCAGACCAGTTCCAGTCAGCAGGTACAGCGTTCACCATCGCAAGGAAGGTGTTCATGTCGTTCGGCGCGCCCCACGGCACACCCATGCACAGCTGAACGAGGGCCTGACCGTCGAGCGTGCCTTCTTCCACCAATTGCTTAGCGAACCAAAGGTGCCCCGTATCAAAGGCTTCGATTTCAGGCTTCACGCCGAGTTTGGTCATCATGCCGCCCATCGCCCGCAGCATCCCCGGCGTGTTGGTCATGACGTAATCAGCTTCTGCAAAGTTCATCGTGCCGCAGTCCAGCGTGCAAATCTCTGGAAGGCATTCTTCGATATGAACCATCCGTTCGGTCGCGCCGACCATATCGGTTGCGGCGGCATTCACTGGGAACGGTGCTTCGGTCGATCCGAAAACGATATCGCCCCCCATCCCTGCGGTCAGGTTCAGCACCACATCAACCTCAGCATCGCGGACACGTTCGGTCAATTCACGATAGAGCGCGGGGTCGCGAGAGGGTTTACCCGTTTCAGGATCACGCACGTGACAATGAACAATCGCGGCGCCCGCTTTTGCTGCATCAATCGCGCTATTCGCGATCTGCTCTGGACTGCGCGGAACATGCGGCGACCGGTCTTGCGTCGCGCCAGACCCTGTAACAGCACAGGTGATAAAGACCTCTTTATTCATTGCCAACGGCATCGAGAACTCCTGACAAACATCGGTAGGGGTCAGTTGGCGCAAAGCAGATGTTCGATTCCAACCACCTATTTGTAAAAATGGTATGGCGGAGATGTCGGTTTTATTGTTCTTATTGTGACAATAAATCGTCCAATACGGTCAGAATGCGATGAAAACAGTCACTGTCCTGCTCTACGATGGGTTCTCGAATATGGTGCTGTCGTGCCTCCTCGAACCGCTCCGCGCAGTGCGGGATCAGGGGCAGGCTGATCTATCGTGGCGCATTGTGACACCACACGACGGCCCAGCGCAGAGTTCGAGCGGGCTCAAGATTTCACCTGATTGTTCTATTGCAGAGGTGGGGCGATCTGACCTTCTAATTGTCGTCAGCGGCTACGGATTTCGTGACTATTCGAAGCCAGAACAACTCGCCCCACTGCGCAGACTGACACGTCAGGCCGACGCAATCCTTGCAGCAGATACAGGCAGTTGGATTTTAGCGGCAGCAGGTTTGCTCGACGATCAAACGGCGACGATCCACTGGGCCGTTATTTCCGATTTTACCGAGGAATTCCCACGAACCCGCATCAGTTATGATCGATTTGTCAAAGGTAGCCGCATCTCGACCTGCGGCGGGGCCTCGACCGCGATGGAGCTGATGTTGGCGCTGATCTCGGACCAGTTTGGTCCTGCAAACGCGTTTATCGCCTCAACGATGTTCCTTCACGATGCAGAACGTCAGCAAACGACGGGGCGCGGGGCGAATAGGTTAGAAGGCAAAGGCACAGCGCAGCTTCGGCAAATCGTTAACCTGATGGTTGAAACAATTGAGATACCCCTGACCCTCGAAGAGCTTGCGCAGCGGTCTGGCCTCACGCGCCGAACCCTCGACCGTCTATTCCAAGCCGAACTCGCCATGTCTCCTGGTCGCTACTACCAACTGATGCGCCTCAGCCATGCGAGGGACCTCGCCGCCAGCACTGATTTCGACCTCGATTCGATTGCCATTCGTTGCGGATATTCATCGGCCTCTGCGTTGGGCAAGGCCTTCAAACATGCCTTTGGTCACCCAATCCGCAAATCACATGGCAACCGCCCGCACTAACCTGCCAAATGGGCAATTGCGTTGATGATCTGAGCAAAGGCGCGTCGGGTCATATCGCTCCGATCACGTGCACGGAGCCAGCCATGCACCAAACCGTCCTGCTGGTGCAAATGGACCTCGCCTTGGATGGCATCCGCATATCGAACGGCATCGTCACAAAGTGGATCACATTCCGCTGGAAATAGCCAAGTGGGTGGTAACGCGCAGAGGTCGCCAAGCGCCGGGATCAGCCGCGGATCATCAGGCGATCCCCCTCTTACGTCCGCGTAAAATGCCAGATCAGCAGTCGAGAGGAGAGGCGCATCTGCGTGGACATTGAAACTTCCGCCTGTCGCTGGATACCCAATCATCGGATAGATCAGGACCTGCCCCACCAACCCCAAATCGGCCCGTGTTCCAGCAATGGCGGCGCAAAGCGTTCCACCTGCGCTATCGCCACAGAGGATAACAGGCCCCTCAACGCAGAGTGCCTCGGCAACCGCGACCGTATCGTCGTAGGCCGCTGGGTGGGGGTGTTCGGGCGCAAGACGGTAATCCACTGACACCACTCGACATCCCGTCCGATCCGCTATCTCAGCGCAAACGTCATCGTGGCTCTCTAACCCACCCAGAACAAAGCCGCCGCCGTGTGCGTATAGAACCGTGGTCTTGGTTTTAGGTCCGTAGAGCCGCACAGGAACGCCCGCGATCAACTGATCTGACACCTGCAGACCTTCGGGC
Source organism: Aestuarium zhoushanense (assembly GCF_056431045.1). Classification (NCBI taxonomy): domain Bacteria; kingdom Pseudomonadati; phylum Pseudomonadota; class Alphaproteobacteria; order Rhodobacterales; family Paracoccaceae; genus Aestuarium; species Aestuarium zhoushanense. The sequence continues at coordinate 101,902 of NZ_JBWKMA010000004.1, read as the reverse complement.
CGACCTGCATGAAAATGCGCGGCCATGGTATCATAAACCCGCCTTTGCGCAGCCCAATCGGTTGGGTCGAGGTCATCGGGATAAAAGGCCAGTGTCTCGTCGATGAAGGCCAGGATTTCCGACGAAAGATACTGGCGATAGTCCACGATCAGCGTCCCTTCCAAACAGGGTCACGTTTTTCGGCAAAGGCACGCGCCCCTTCCAACTGATCCTCAGACCGATAGAGCCGTTCGACAGTCGCAAACTGGCTTTTGGTGATGCGGTTCATGGCATCTTGGAACTTCATGTCCTCGGCCTCGCGCACGATCTCTTTGATCGCGGCAAAGACGAGAGGCGGGCCATCAGCCAATTGCGCGGCGAGTTTATGCGCCTCCTCCATGAGGGTCGCGGCGGGCAAAATACGATTGACCAATCCCCAACCCGCGGCCTCTTCGGCATCGAACCAACGGCCCGTCAACAGCATCTCCATCGCGATGTGATAAGGGATGCGTTTCGGCAATTTGATCGACGCCGCATCAGCCACGGTCCCCGACCGAATTTCTGGAAGTGCAAAGGTCGCGTGATCGGCGGCGAGGATGATATCGGCACTCAGGGCCAACTCTAACCCACCACCACATGCAATCCCGTTCACCGCAGCGATCACAGGCTTATTGAGGTCACGCAACTCTTGCAGTCCACCAAACCCGCCTTTGCCATAATCCCCGTCGACGGCATCGCCACCAGCGGCAGCCTTGAGATCCCAACCAGGGCAAAAGAATTTATCACCTGCTCCCGTGATGATCGCCACACGCAAGTCGTCATCATCACGGAATTCCGTGAAAACCTCACCCATCTGACGGCTGGATTCCAGATCAATCGCATTCGCCTTTGGGCGGTCCAATACGACCTCAAGAACGGCACCATGACGGGTAACATGCAGCGGGGATTGGGTCATTGATTTCCTCCCATTCGGATCAGCGCATCGACCGCGATGGCCTCATTTTGTCCGCAAAGTAGCGGATTGATTTCGACTTCTTTCAACGCGTCTTGGTTCGCCTGCACAAACTCTTGCACAGAGAGAACCGCCGCGACAATCGCATCTACATTGGCGCCCGCCTTGCCACGATAGCCCTGTAACAGGGGGAAACAACGCAAACGGCAGAGCGCATCTTCGACTTCTGCAGAAGAAACCGGCAGGAGGAGCGACACTGTATCTGACAGAATTTCCGTCAGGACTCCCCCTGCCCCAATGGTCAGAACGAACCCGTGTGCAGGGTCACACAAGACGCCGACCAGAAGCTCTGCAACTGTTTCGGTGATCATCTCTTCGACTAAGAAGTCGGAACATGGCATCGCGTCAGCGGCAGCTTTGACCGCTTCCGCATTCGTAAGCCCCACGCGAACGGCGCCCGCTTCGGTTTTATGCGCAAACCCGATCCCCTTGAGTACGACGGGAAACCCCAGATCGTTGGCGGCGTCACCTGCGTCTTTGGCGCTATTGACCACGGCGGATTTTGGCACACGAAGGCCATGATGACTGAGCGCAGACTTTGCTTCTGCCTCGGTCAGCGTTTCCGCATCCTCCCGCAGGTTTGGCAAAAGCAGCGGCACCTGTGAGGTCGCATGAACCTGCGACGCAGCGGCAATCGCGGCGAGCCCATCGGCCATACCGCACAGCGGCACAACGGACCGTTCCATTGCCTCGGCCGCAATCGCTTCTGGCATCCCCTCAGCCATGCTCGCCAGCAAAGCCATCGGTTTTCCCGTAGCGGCGGCGGTGTCGGCTACCGCGTTCAGGACCAATTTCCACTCTGGCGCGGCAAAACGATCCTCGCGCGGGAAATCCAGAACCACGCAGCCCATGGCCAAATCGCCCTCCATCATCGCGGTAAAGCATCGTGTCAAAGCGGCCTGATCGCCCCAGATATAGGTGTGATAATCCAACGGATTGGCCAAGGCGACCTTGGGACCGAGCGCCTCGCGCAGGGCATCTGACTGAGCGACATTCAGCGGCGGATAATCAATGCCACAGGACATCCCTATGTCCGCCATGAGTGACGCTTCCCCGCCAGAGCATGACATCGACGCGATCTTATTCGAGGACAGCCCGCCCGTCACATGCAGGACCTTGAGCGTTTCCAATAGTGCGGACGGGCTATCGACCTGCGCGAACCCCAACCGCCGCATAAGGGCCTTTGCGCCTGCATCGCTCCCCGCGAGGGAGGCGGTATGGGACACGGTCGCTTGCTGCGCTTGATCTGAGGCGCCGACCTTCATCACAACAACGGGTTTGCCTAATCGCTTCGCCGTATCCGCCAAGGCCTCGTAAGCGCGAAGATCATTCACTCCCTCGATATGAAGCCCCAAGGCCGTCACGCGCGGATCAGAGAGCAGTGCGGCACCAATATCGGCCATGCCCATCTGCGCCTGATTGCCGACCGTGACCACATAAGCCACGGGCAACCCACGCCGCTGCATAGTCAGATTAATGGCAACGTTTGAGGACTGTCCAACGATGGCAACGCCTTTGTCGCACGGTACCATCCCATGCACATCGGGCCAGAGTGCCGCCCGATCCAACGCGTTCACAAACCCATAGCAGTTTGGCCCAAGGATCGGCATGTCACCAGCCGCAGCGACAAGTTGCTCTTGGAGACCATCGCCATCGGCGAGCTCGGACGACGCCTCTCTAAACCCTGATGCGAAACAGACGGCACCTCCTGCCCCACGCGCCGCAAGGTCAGAAACGACGCCAATGGTTGCCTCACGGTTCACACCGATAAAGGCCGCATCGGGCGCTTCGGGCAAAGCCTCGATCGAGGCATAGGCTGTGACCCCCGCGACCTCCGCTCGGGTCGGATGCACAGGCCAGATATGTCCGTCAAAACCAATCCGCTGGCATTCGCGGATGATATTCGCGCACCAACTGCCCCCTCCAACAACCGCGATGGAGCGAGGCTTCATCAGGCGATCAAGTGCCACCATGTTAGGCTCCCAAAGGACGGAACAGGTCACGGCTGATGATGTGGCGCTGAATTTCACTGGTGCCATCCCAGATCCGCTCAACCCGCGCATCGCGCCAGAACCGTTCGATCGGGAAGTCATCCATGAGCCCCATGCCGCCGTGAATTTGCAATGTCGCATCGGTCACACGCGCCAGCATTTCCGAGGCGTAGAGCTTTGCGCTGGCGATCTCTCGGTTCGCCTCCATCCCTTGATCCAGACGCCACGCGCCAGATAGCGTCAACCAATCCGCGGCGTCGATTTCTGTAATCATGTCGGCGATCTGAAAACTGATCCCTTGAAATTTCGCGATCTGCTGACCGAACTGTTTCCGCTCTGCCGCGTAGCTGAGCGCGTGATCGAAACACCGCCGTGCACGCCCCACGCAGAACGCGGCGACGGTCAAACGGGTCGCATAGAGCCATTCGTTCATAACAGCAAACCCACCGTCAACCTCGCCCAAAACCTGCGCATCAGGAAGGCGGCAATTGTCGAAGTAGAGGATGTAGTTTTTATACCCACGATGCGACACCGAGGCGTAACCCTCGCGCACTTCAAAACCGGGTGTCCCGCGATCAACGAGGAAACAAGTGATCCGCTTTTTTGGACCCTTCGGCGTGTCATCGACGCCCGTCGCAACGAACACGATGAAAAAATCCGCGTGTTCGGCACCAGAAATGAAGTGCTTTGACCCGTTGATCACCCAATCGCCGCCATCGCGTTGGGCCTGACATTTCATCCCCCGCACATCAGACCCAGCATCTGGTTCCGTCATGGCGAGGGCATCCATTTTCTCACCGCGAACGGCGGGCAAAAGGTATTTCTCTTTCTGCTCCCCCTCGCAGGCCATCAAGATATTCTGCGGGCGCCCAAAGAAGTGGGTCAGTGCCATAGACCCGCGACCGAGTTCACGTTCGACAAGCGTAAAATCGAGGTGCGACAGCCCAGCGCCGCCGACCTCTTCGGGAAAATTGCAGGCATAAAACCCGAGGTCGATGACCTTTTGTTTGATCTCTAACCCCAGTTCCAGCGGCACCTGCCCAGTGCGTTCAACCATGGCCTCATGCGGGTAGATTTCGTTCTCTACAAACGCCCGCACGGTGTTCACGATCATGTCTTGTTCTTCGCTCAGCCCAAAGTGCATGGCGTTCTCCCCTTGTCGCGTTGGATCAAGGATGCGAGAAGTTGCCAAAGCATATCATGCAGATTTAGGAAAATATCATGCAGATTTGGAAATCATCTGACACCGCCCGCACGGTCGGCATTTTGCTGTTCGATGCGTTTTCCAATCACTGCCTCGCCAACGCGGTAGAACCACTTCGCGCCGCCAATACCCTCGCCCGCAAACAGCTCTATCAATGGCAGTTTCTTAGCCTACAGGGCGGCACAATCACGTCGTCCAGCGGACTTCCCGTGCACACCGAACACACACTCAGGCACCATTCTGGCGGGGATTATCTGTTTATCATGCCCAGCTATGACTTTCAGAGCCACGCCACTTTGGCCTGCAATCAAGCTCTCAGATCGGCCAGCACGCGTTTCAAAACACTGGTCGGCATGGACATGGGAAGCTGGCTGCTCGCCTCGGCTGGGCTTTTGGACGGACGCCGCGCGACGATCCACTGGGACGAGATTGACGCCTTTGCCGAACGGTTCCCCGATGTCACGGCCAGCGAGGATCGCATCGTGAAAGACGGGAACATCTTATCCTGCGGCGGGGTGACGACCACCTTTGATCTGGTCCTGTCCCTGATCGAGGACCACCATGGGCCTATGCTTGGCTTAGAGGTCAGTTCGCTTTTTATGTATGGCGAAAAGGCGACGATGATCGGCACCCGACCGAGCACGACGAAGCCGCAGAAAATCCGTGCGGCGGCGGCACTCATGCGTCGGAATATCGAAACGCCGCTTTCTATTCCTGACCTTGCAGAGCGGATTGGCTTGACTGAGAAAGCCTTTACCGCCGCTTGCAAAACGGCCTATGGCTTTGGCCCACGGCGACTGTATCAAGCGATCAGACTGAGAGAGGCCCGACGACTGGCAACGCATTCCAGCATTTCGATCGCTGAAATTGCGGACCGTTGCGGATATCAGAATGCCAGCGCCATGACCCGCGCGTTTCGGGCCGAATTTGGTTGCACGGTCAGTGACCTACGAAAGACGCCAACGGACCGTTGACGCCCCAATCTTGGTTCAGGACAATCACATCCTCGACAGAGCGGCCAACCAGTGACGCGAGGTCTGACCGTCCGATGAGCGCAGCGGGATTTGTGATCGCCGTGTGCAAAACATCCTTAGGCGGCACTCCCAACCCAATCAAACGCGCAACGCCCTCTGCCATTGTCGTGTGCGCCCCTGCCAAGGCACCTTCGGCATTCACAAGGCGACCGTCCTCCACCCGAATGGTAGACCCATAGAGGTCGAATTGATCAGGTCCACCGACCGTGGGCATCGCGTCCGAGACAAGGAATATCTGCCCCTGCGTTGCGCGAACGGCAATCTTTAACACGCGATCTTCGACGTGGATGCCGTCCGCGATAAGGCCGACAAACGGCGCGCGTTCAATCGCTACGCCAGCTAGACCTGCGGCACGGTGCGTCATCGGCGACATAGCGTTGAACAAATGGGTCACTGCCTGCGCCCCAGCCGCAAAGCCAGCCTCGGCTTCCTCTGAGGTGGCATCGGAATGGCCGAGCGAGACGATCGCTCCCATCGCCACGAGGTCTGCGATCACCGCCGCATCGACGACTTCAGGGGCAAGTGTCAGCAAGACGGTAACACCTGCGTCGCGCAATCGCTTAACCGCTGCAATGGTGTTGTCATCCATGGGCCGCACATGCGCAGCTGAATGGGTGCCGCGTTTAGACATGGCAATATGCGGGCCTTCGATATGAAGGCCAAGGACATCGCCTTTGGCCGCAATGATCGCGTCGGTGACAGCGGCCAAAACGTCAGGCGCGTCAGTGATCACCGTCGGCATAATGCCAACAGTCCCAAACCGCCGATGGGCCGCGCAGATTTCGGAAATGCGGCTGGGTTCGGCGTTCAGCAAAACGCCGCCACCACCGTTGACCTGTAGGTCCAAATACCCCGGAGCTAGGGTGCCACTGATCTCAGCTCCACGCCGCGCGAGCGGGGTGACCTCAACGATCTGACCACCTCCAATACAGAGCGACGCAGGCCCCAAAGAGGCCCCATCAAACACAGATTCTGAGAAAACCCACTCAGTCATCCGCGCTTTGCCGCCATGCCACATAGGCAGCACCAAGGGCACCAGATGCGTCGCCACCTTTGGCAATTCGAATATCGGGAATAGGAAAGCCTTTGAACTGCGCGTTCGTCAGCGCCACTTTCAGATCTTCGACAAGGTGGGGAACCTTGCTCAACCCGCCAGCCAAAATGATCAACTCTGGATCGCCAATGGTGTTAAGCGTAAAGAGCATCTCGGCCGTCAGTTCGCACCAAATGTGCCAAGCCTTACCCCGTTCGGCGGCGATATCTTTTGGGGTCGTCTCGGGACTTTTCACCGCTTTTGCGATCCGCACCAGCCCCGGCCCTGCAATAAGCGTTTCCATACAGCCGACACGGCCGCAGCCGCAGGCCACGAGCGGCAAGTTATACCGCTGCACCAAATGTGCTGGCAGCGCGATGTGACCGATTTCACCAGATGTTCCCGATGTCCCCGCTTGAAGCCGTCCATCGACCGACAGCCCACTGCCGATCCCCGTTCCAATGATGACGCCCGCCACACGCTTCACGCCTTCTCCGACGCCAAAGACAGCCTCGGACAAGAGCAACGCCCGCGCATCGTTGATCCAAACCAATGGGCGCTTTGTCACTTTGACTACGTCAGAGACAAGCGTTCGGCCCGTCGCAGGAAGGTTCGACGTGAGAGCCACGCCCGTTTCGGGGTGGATCAATCCAGCCGCCGAAATACCAACGGGGACGTCACCGCAGGATGCCACCAGTTTTTTGAGCGCAGAAATCAAACCCTCATAGGTTTTCGGTGTGCTGACCCGTTCGGTCGCAACCAATTTCCATCCGCGGTCAAAAATCTGTGCTTCGATCTTGGTCCCGCCGAGATCAATTCCTGCTGCGATCATCCTGTCCCCAAAAAGAATAAGGTGGGTCAACGCCCACCTTATCCAAATATTTAACGATGTTACCAGCCTATTGGATCATTCGTTCCAAGCTTTGTCAGTACCGCCTAGGCCACCAACCTGAACGCGGGTCGGCAGGCCGATCTGGTCCAGAATGGTAAAGAACGGCTTGGGGTCGAGCTCTTCGACATTGCGCATGGTCTTTGCGTCCCATTCGCCAGTGGCAACCAGCATCGCCGCTGCGACGGGTGGAACACCTGCGGTGTAGGAAATCCCTTGGCTGCCGACTTCTTTGTAGGCTTCTTTGTGATCGGCCACGTTGTAGACGAAGACCTCAACGTCTTGACCGTCTTTCGTGCCCTTCACGAGGTCACCGATACAGGTCTTGCCTGTGTAGTTCGGCGCCAGCGAGGATGGATCAGGCAGGACAGCTTTCACCACTTTCAACGGCACCACTTCCAGACCTTCGGCAGTTGTGACTGGCTGCTCGGACAGAAGGCCGAGGTTTTTCAGAACGGTAAAGACGTTGATGTAGTGGTCACCAAAGCCCATCCAGAAACGGACGTCAGCCTGTGGATAATTCGCAGCGAGGCTGTGAACTTCATCGTGGCCCGACTGATACGCGCGGCATGTGCCCACCACGGGGAGGTCCCAATCGTGGCCAGAGGCAAACATGGTTGTCTCTTTCCACTCCTGGTCTTCCCAATAGTAAACGACGCCTGTGAATTCACGGAAGTTGATTTCAGGGTCAAAGTTCGTCGCAAAATATTTGCCATGCGAGCCCGCGTTGATGTCGACGATGTCGATGGACTTTACCTCGTCCATGTATTCGTCAATCGCAAAGCGCGCGAATGCGTTCACCACACCCGGGTCGAAACCAGCGCCCAAAATGGCGGTCACGCCCTTCTCAGCGCAGAGGTCGCGTTTCTTCCATTCGTAGTTCGCATACCACGGCGGAGTTTCGCAGATCTTTGCGGGATCTTCGTGGATCGCCGTGTCGATATAGGCAACGCCTGTTTCGATACAGGCATCCAGAACGTACATATTCACAAAGGCAGAGCCTACGTTGATGACGATCTCAACACCCGTCTCGCGGATCAGGGCTGCAACCGCCGCCGTATCCATCGCATCAACCTGATGGGCCGCCAAAACGCCCTCTTGTTTCATCGCGCCCTTTTCGCGGACCGACTCAAGGATCGCTTCACATTTGGAAAGCGTCCGGCTCGCGATATGAATCTCGCCAAGCACATCGTTATTTTGCGCGCATTTATGCGCTACGACCTGAGCGACGCCGCCAGCGCCGATGATGAGAACGTTCTGTTTCAATGCACAGGACCCCCTTTGGTGGTAAGTTTAAGGTTAGGTTTATCGCCCTGAGGCGACACATTCACGACAATGCTGCCGAGAAATCTTCGTATGTGAAATCGCGGACCAATCGTTCGGTACCGTCGAGTTCGCGAATGGCAATCGCGGGCATCTTTACGCCATTGAACCAGTTCTTCTTAACCATAGTGTAGCCTGCCGCATCCTGGATGGACAGGCGATCACCTGCCTTGAGTGGCGCAGGGAATTTGAACTCGCCGAAAATATCGCCCGCAAGGCAGGATTTTCCGCAGACCATCCATTCTTGATCGCCGCTCTCGTTCATCTTTGCGCTTTCGCGGTAGATCAGCAGGTCGAGCATATGCGCCTCGATCGAGCTATCCACGATAGCAAGGTTTTTGCCGTTGTGGAGTGTGTCGAGAACCGTCACCTCGAGCGTGGTCGATTTGGTGATCGCCGCCTCGCCTGGTTCCAGATAGACCTGCACTTCGTTCTGTTCGCTAAAGCGTTTCAAGCGTTCAGCGAGTTTTTCGATTGGGTAATCCTCGCCAGTGAAATGGATACCGCCGCCAAGGCTGATCCATTCCATCTTGCGGATCAGGTAACCAAACCGCTGTTCAATGCTGTTGAGCATCGCGTCAAACCGATCAAAGTCCGCGTTCTCACAGTTGTTGTGGAACATGAAGCCAGTGATCAGATCGGCAACGGGTTCGATGTTTTTCGGGTCATGTTCACCCAGACGGCTAAAGGGGCGCGCTGGATCAGCAAGGTCAAAACCAGAGGTCGACACACCGGGGTTCACGCGCAGGCCGCGTTTATGGCCGCGTGATACTTCCTCATGGCGGGTCAGCTGACCGACGGTGTTGAAAATGATCTTGTCGGAGTTCGCCAAAACCTCGTCCATCTCGTCGTCTTTCCAAGCGACAGAATAGGCGTGGGTTTCGCCGGGGAATTTTTCGCGACCGAGCTTCACCTCAAACATAGACGACGACGTCGTGCCGTCCATGTATTCGGACATAAAATCAAACACTGACCACGTCGCAAAACACTTGAGCGCCAAAAGCGCCTTTGCCCCCGAGTTTTCGCGGAGCCAAGCAATTTTTTCCATATTAGGAAGAAGACGAGCCTTATCGATAAGGTAGTACGGCGTGTCGATCATCGGTTTCCCCCGTGAGGCAAAGGAACTCAAACCAGAAACCGCGACATAGGGCCTTTGCACCCATGGGACAAGTTTAATTTGTGATCAATCCTCTACGGTGTCGATCCACTGGAACAAAACATCCTCTGACTTGATCTGGATAACACCCTTTTCAATGGTGATCACACCGTCGCGGCGCATACGACCTAAGTTCTTGTTCACGGTCTGACGCGAGCACCCGACCGTATCGGCAATAAAGGTTTGGCTATGCCGAACGCTGTTATCCGAACAGCGCAACTGAAGAAGATAATGCGCAATCCGCTGCGGGACGTTCATATCCTTTTCGGCACTTCGGAACATATTGAACCGTAGCATGGCCTCGTACATATGCGCCGAAAGGTTGCGAACAAATCGGGGATCGGTCGTCAGGTCTGCGAGCTGAGCCTTTTCGATCAAAAGAACGCAGCTCCCTGCCGTCGCCCGTCCACTCGCCGCAGCAGTTCTATCGGCAAGGCATTCGATACCGCCCAATGTCATGCCCACATTGGCGATCAACAATGGCGTGCGGGTGCCGGCAGACGAAAGGTAGCAAATCTCTACCTGCCCTTGTGCAACCAAATAGAGCCCTAGGGGCACTTGATCCTGATGAATGAAGTCTGTCGCCTCTGGGAAGTATTGCATGCGAGCTGCATCGATGAGTCGGATTTTCTCCAGTTCCGAAAAACCGTCGAATATCTCGCTCCGCATCAATTGTGGGAACCGTAAACTATTTCTTATCCCTCGGCTCGGCTTGTCAGCCGTGCCTTTGTCCCCAAGCATCGGAACTCCGTCTGTGTTATATGTGAAAAAGCGCAGCAGCAGAGATGCACTGCATGCTGCGCCCATACTAAATACGAACCACAATCTAAAGTATATATGGTCTATACGTAAGGATATGATGTCTTTGAGGCGACACCAAACCATCGGATTATTTTCAGTGGAAACTGGTTAATAAGCCCTTAACAAAAAAGGCCCGCGAACACGTCGCGGGCCTTTTCTTGCTTTGACGAAACCTTACTCAGCGGCTTCTTGGTAATTCGAAAGCGGCGGACAAATGCACATCAGGTTGCGATCCCCCCAGACGTTGTCCACGCGATTCACAGGTGCCCAGTATTTGTCCACACGGAACGATCCCGCTGGGTAACAGGCCTCTTCACGGGTGTAGGGACGTTCCCAATCACCGATCAGGTCCTCAACAGTATGCGGCGCATTGCACAGAGGGTTGTTGTCAGCGGGCCAAGTTCCCGCGGCAACTTTGTCGATCTCAGCGCGGATGGACAGCATCGCATCGATAAAGCGGTCCAACTCTGCTTTTGTCTCGGACTCGGTCGGCTCGACCATCAATGTTCCCGCGACAGGCCAACTCATCGTGGGTGCGTGGAACCCGTTGTCGATGAGACGCTTTGCGATGTCATCGACGGTCACGCCGTGATCATCGGCAAACGGACGCGTGTCGAGGATACATTCGTGTGCTACGCGACCATTGCGGCCTTTGAAAAGGACGCCGTAACCAGCTTCCAGCCGTTTCGCGATGTAGTTCGCGTTGAGGATCGCGACCTTGGTCGCTTGGGTTAGGCCCTGCCCGCCCATCATCAACACATAAGCCCACGAAATCAGCAGGATCGACGCAGACCCCCAAGGTGCCGAGGACACCGGTCCCGTTTCGCCACCCGTTTCAGGGTGTCCGGGAAGGTAAGGTGCAAGGTGCGCTTTGACCCCAATCGGACCCATGCCGGGGCCACCGCCGCCGTGTGGGATCGCAAAGGTCTTGTGCAGGTTGAGGTGCGAAACGTCACCGCCTATTTCACCCGGCTTAACCAAACCAACCATTGCGTTGAGGTTCGCGCCGTCGATGTAAACTTGGCCACCGAACTGGTGCGTGATTTCGCAAACTTCGCGCACGGTTTCTTCGAACACGCCATGGGTCGACGGATAGGTGATCATACAAGCCGCCAGACGGTCGCCCGCTTTCTCAGCCTTCGCGCGGAAATCCTCAACGTCGATATCGCCGTTTTCTGCGGACTTCACCACGACCACATCCATGCCACACATCTGCGCCGAAGCAGGGTTCGTGCCGTGTGCAGAGACAGGGATCAGACAGATGTTACGCTGCGTGTCGCCGTTGGCCTTGTGGTAGGCCATGATGGTCAAAAGGCCCGCATATTCGCCCTGCGCGCCAGAGTTCGGCTGCATCGACATCGCGTCATAGCCTGTCACGACGCAGAGCTTTTCACTCAGATCAGCGATCATCTCTTGATACCCAGCAGCCTGATCAACTGGGGCAAAGGGGTGCAAGAACGCAAATTCAGGCCACGTGATCGGCATCATTTCCGCCGCCGCGTTTAGCTTCATAGTGCACGATCCCAGCGGGATCATTGCCCGATCGAGCGCAAGGTCACGATCCGAGAGACGACGCATGTAGCGCATCATTTCCGTCTCTGCGCGGTTCATGTGGAAAATAGGGTGGGTGAGGTAATCCGACGTGCGGATCAGATCCTCAGGGATTTCATAATGATGGGTGAGGTCTTCGTCCTTTGCATCGATGCCAAAGGCACGCCATACCGCCTCAATCGTGGAACGACGGGTGCGCTCATCGAGGCTGATACCGACCTTAGTTTCACCGACTTTGCGTAGATTAATGCCTTCCTCGACTGCCGACTTCATTACGGTGCCCTGAAGCGGGCCAACCTCGACGGTGACAGTATCGAAATAGGCATCGGGTTCGACCTTGAACCCTGCGGCTTCGAGGCCTTTCACCAGTCGAACGGTCTTGCGGTGGATACGCTGCGCAATCGCTTTAAGGCCAACGGGGCCGTGGAACACCGCATACATCGACGCCATCACAGCCAACAAAGCCTGCGCTGTGCAAACGTTCGACGTCGCCTTTTCGCGACGGATGTGCTGTTCACGGGTTTGAAGCGACAAACGCAGGGCACGGCCACCGCGACTATCGACCGACACACCCACAATGCGTCCAGGCATGGAACGTTTATAAGCATCTTTACAGGCGAAATAGGCAGCATGTGGGCCACCGTATCCCAGCGGCACGCCAAACCGCTGCGTGGTGCCGACGGCAATGTCCGCCCCCATCGCACCCGGCTCTTTGAGCATGGTCAGCGCGAGCGGGTCGGCGATCACGATACCAATAGCGTTAAAGTCATGCAGGTCCGCGATCTGGGCCGTAAAGTCGCGCACGTGACCATAGGTGCCTGGATATTGGAACACAGCGCCAAAGACCTTGGAGGCGTCGAGGTCGTCGGGACAACCCACGATCACTTCGATCCCCAGCGGTTCTGCGCGGGTTTTGATGACCGCGATGTTCTGCGGATGGCAGTTTTCATCGACAAAGAACGCGGTTGCTTTGGACTTTGCCACGCGCTGCGCCATGGTCATGGCCTCGGCTGCGGCAGTTGCCTCATCCAAGAGCGACGCGTTCGCAATTTCGAGGCCCGTCAGATCACAGACCATGGTCTGGTAGTTCAACAGCGCCTCAAGGCGACCTTGCGAAATTTCTGGCTGATAGGGCGTGTAAGCCGTATACCACGCAGGGTTTTCCAAGATGTTGCGCTGAATGGCGGGCGGCGTCACGGTGCCGTAGAACCCCTGCCCGATCAGCGAGGTCATCTGTTTGTTTTTCTTGGCCACGTTACCGAGGAAATACAGCAGTTCACCTTCCGACTTGGGCTTCCCAAAATCGAGAGGTTCGGACTGACGGATGGATGCAGGGACCGTCTGTTCGATCAATTGATCGAGGCTCTCAACACCCACAACACGCAGCATTTCTTCCATCTCGGCGGGGCTTGGCCCGATATGACGGCGGTTCGCAAAATCGTAAGGGCGGTAGTCGGTGGGTTCAAACGGCATGGGCCTATCCTCGGGCAAAAAAGGTCTGACTGGGGGCGACGACCGCCCCCATTTCTGTCGTCCAGCACTGAATGTCACGAGGGTCTAACCACATGACATGTCAGAGAAATTATCCGATGTGCGCCTTGTAGGCGGCTTCGTCCATGTATTCATCAAGCACGGACAAATCTTCGACTTTCATCTTGAAGAACCAACCGTCATTCAACGGATCGTCGTTCACCAAGGATGGGTTGTCAGCCAGAACGTCGTTCACTTCGACGATCTCACCATCCAGCGGAGCAAGGATGTCGGAGGCTGCTTTAACCGATTCAATCACAACCACTTCGTCGTCTTTGGCGACTTCGGTGCCTTCTTCGGGCAGTTCCACAAACACAATATCGCCAAGCTGCTCGGTGGCGTGTTCGGTAATACCAACAACGACCAGATCACCTTCGACGCGCAGCCATTCGTGTTCTTCTGTGTATTTCATGTCCAAAATCTCCTGTCGGACCTTAACGCTTATATGTTGATGGACGGAACGGAAGTGCCGTCACTTTAGCGGGCAGGCGCTTTCCACGCACTTCACCCCAAATCACTGTGCCTTCTGCCGAGAGGTCGGCAGGGACATAGCCCATAGACATCGGTGCATTAATGCTGGGCCCGAATGCGCCAGAAGTCACCTCACCAATCGGCTCGCCTCCGACTTCATCGGCAAAAAGCATCGTATGGGCCCGCATTGGTGCACGCCCATCAGGCAAAAGCCCAACGCGCGCACGGGCAGCACCGTTTTCAAACTCAGCGAGGATACGGTCGGCACCAGGGAACCCACCAGCGCGATCACCGACGCGACGCGCCTTCTGGATCGCCCACTTGAGGTCAGCCTCAACGGGCGTCGTTGTCGTGTCGATATCGGACCCGTAGAGGCACAGCCCCGCCTCAAGTCGCAGGCTATCACGTGCACCTAGGCCAATCGCCACAACATCATCGTCTGCCAGCAGAGCGCGAACAAAAGCTTCAGCTTGATCATTGGCGACCGAGATTTCGAAACCGTCTTCGCCCGTGTAGCCCGACCGCGACACCCATAGATCGCCAAAGGCGCTCGAAACAGTCGCGACATCCATGAATTTCATCGCAGCGACGTCGGCAATTTTCTGAAACGCGGCTTCCGCTTTCGGCCCCTGCAGAGCAACCAGCGCACGGTTGGTGATTTCCTCAACCTCGATACCCGCGAGGTTTGCCCGCATGTAAGCAATATCGGCATCTTTGCAGGCCGCGTTTACGACGACAAACAGGTGATCGCCACGGTTCGCAAACATCAGGTCGTCGCGAATACCGCCTTCGTCATTGGTGAACAGGCCATAGCGCTGGCGACCCTCGTTGAGGCCCTGCACATCCATTGGCACCAGCGCCTCGAATGCAGCAGCGACACCCTCGCCGCGCAAGATCACCTGCCCCATGTGGCTCACATCAAACAGACCTGCATTCTCGCGGGTCCAGAGGTGCTCTTTCATAACGCCCAAGGGGTATTGAACTGGCATCTCATAGCCAGCGAAAGGAACCATCTTGGCCCCAAGTTCCACGTGCAGATCGTAAAGCCCCGTGCGTTTCAAATCGGACATACTGCCTCCAGCATCCGGACCAATGGCCCGTTTCATGATGCCCCCTCTGTCCATTGCGCCTGAGATCGTTATCCCTTCGGCGGACGCTGTCGCGTCACTCTCCAGAGTGTTGATACGTGTAAGGTCCTTTTGCCTGAGAGTTTCCTGGGGCGGTTGCTCCTTCGGCACTGGTGATCCAGTTCTCCCGAACACGTATGTTTCCGATAGGAAATTTTTCGACCCCCGTCCAGTGGGAAAATGCGACTCTTTGCATTTCATTTGCGCCATCACGCAATGACTAGGCGAAAGCGAACAAAAGCGCTACATATACAAACATATGAATGTGACTTGGGAGGAGTTACAATGAAGCTTACCAGACGCGCTGTAATGTTGGGCGGAGCCGCTTTGGCGGGCACCCTGCCATTCCGCAGCTTTGCTTCGGTCGAGATGGGCAACCTAAAGATCGACACGCTATCCGACGGCAACCTCGTTTTGCCGGGTTCGATGATCCTCGGGGATCGGGTTGGCGAAGCTGGCGAAATCCTCGCACGCTACGGCCTGACGCCTGACCAATTTACACCCGATTGTAATGTCACCCTGCTCCGCGATGGCACGAACACTGTGCTATTTGATACCGGTGCGGGCGCGAATTTCATGCCGACGGCAGGACGTTTACTCGACTCACTGGACACGCTCGGCGTCACGCCCGAAGAAGTCACCCACGTCATCTTTACCCACGCGCACCCTGACCACCTCTGGGGCGTTCTGGATGACTTTGACGAACCAGTGTTCTATAATGCAAAACACATGATCAGTCGGGCCGAACGTGATTTCTGGCTCGACCCGAATACACCGAATGCCATTGGCGAGGCACGTATGGCCTTTGCCGCAGGTGCGATCCGCAACCTTCAAACCATCGAAGACTACCTCGAGACTTTTGAGGATGGCGATGAGGTTGTGTCTGGCATTTCCGCTTTCGCCACCAATGGTCACACGCCGGGTCACACATCGTTCGAAATCCGCGGTGGGTCCGACAGCCTGATGATCATCGGTGACGCGATCGGCAACCACCACGTTGGCTTCGAAGTCCCATCTTGGGCAAGCGGTTCCGACCAAGATCAGGACATGGGCATCGCAACGCGCGAACGGCTCCTCGACCGTTTGGCCAACGAACAAATGGCAATGATCGGCTTCCACTTCCCCTTCCCCGGCGTGGGACGGGCCGAAAAATCGGGCGACACTTACAAATTCGTCGCAGCATAAAAGAAAGGGCGGCTCTGAGCCGCCCTTTTCGTATCTGGATTATTGCGCCGCCATCGGCATTCGCGCCAATTCACATTGTGCCCAAAGCTCTTCGAGAGCGCCGATAAGCTTATCAATGTCCTCTTGGCTGTGAACGGGGGACGGTGTGATGCGCAGACGTTCAGTGCCTTTGGGAACTGTCGGATAGTTGATCGGCTGAATGTAGATGCCGTAGCGATCCATCAGAACGTCAGAAATCCACTTACACTTCACAGGATCGCCGACCATCACTGGAATGATGTGGCTCGGATTTTCGATGTGCGGGATACCCGCCGCGTCAAGCCGTTCACGCACCTGCGCGACCTTTGCCTGCTGCGATTCACGCTCTGCAGACGATTGCTTGAGGTGTTTGATAGCAGCGCAAGCACCAGCCGCGACCGCAGGCGGCAGAGCCGTGGTAAAGATAAAGCCCGACGCAAAGGACCGCACGAAATCAACCAGCTCTTTCGACGCAGTGATATAGCCACCCATAACGCCGAATGCTTTGCCCAAGGTCCCTTCGATTACGGTGACGCGGTCCATCAGACCTTCGCGCTCCGCCACACCACCGCCGCGCGGACCGTACATGCCAACCGCGTGAACCTCATCCAGATAGGTCATCGCATTGTATTTCTCGGCCAGATCGCAAATCTCTTTGATCGGAGCAATGTCGCCGTCCATCGAATAAACCGATTCAAACGCGACCAGCTTCGGACGATCGAGCGGCTGTTCGGCGAGAAGTTCTTCGAGGTGAGCTAGATCGTTGTGTTTCCACAGCTTCCGCTCTGCTTTGGAATGGCGGATGCCTTCGATCATCGATGCGTGGTTGAGGCTATCGGAAATCACAAGGCAATTCGGAATACGGGACGCCAAGGTGCCCAGAGCAGCCCAGTTCGACACATAGCCCGAGGTGAACAAAAGAGCCGCTTCTTTACCATGCAAATCGGCCAGCTCGCGTTCGAGCAAAACATGGTGGTGAGTCGTGCCAGAGATGTTGCGCGTGCCGCCAGCACCAGCGCCCACCTTATCCAGCGCATCATGCATCGCTTCCAGAACTTTCGGGTGCTGACCCATGCCGAGATAGTCGTTCGAACACCAGATCGATACTTTGCGAACCGCGTCCTCAACAAAGTTCGCCGCCTTCGGGAAGTTTCCACGTTCACGCTCAAGGTCCGCAAAAACGCGATAGTTGCCTTCCTCGCGGAGCTTGTTCAGCTCCGAGGCAAAGAAATTCTGATAGTCCATGGTTATTCTCCGACAGCTTCGCGGGCGATTTCATCGAGCAAGCTTTGCACAGCCTGCATCACGCCTTCAGGTTGGTTTCGGTAACCCACAACAACTTCGCCTTCGCGTTCAAAAACGAACACAGCATAAGGACAATGGGCAATATTCAGAGGGTCCGCTTCCATCATCTGCCGAGAGATGGTGGCCGAACAAAATTGGAAAATATCAGCTTGATCAAAGATAACCTGATCGGCACCTAAATCGGCACCAGTGCGGTTGAGCATTTCGCCTGTGTGACTGACCCAATCCACCACAAGACCACGGCCCACAATAGCGGATTCGACGCCAAAGGTGGCGTCGTCAAAACTACCGTCAAAGGCATATGTGGTTGCGGCCTCTTGGGCAGAGGCAGCAGTCATCGTCAAAGTTAGCAGCGCAGCGACAAAGGTGCGGGTCATGGCGAAGGGCCCCTTCCTGTTGATCTCTGGTTAATCCCACCTCTGCGATCCGACTTTGACATGGATCATATCGGAGAAATGGAAAACCCTGCCCGACAGGTGCGCCGGACGGGGAAAGTATTAGCGCGAGAAGGTCGACAGATACGCAATGATCGCGTCGATATCTTCCTGAGTGCGAAGGCCAGCAAATGCCATTTTGGTACCTGCCATCGACCCACGCGGATCAGCGAGGAACTCTGCCAGACGGTCGACGGACCAAACGTCACCCGCTTCGTTCGCATCTTTGAACGTGTTGGAGTAGCGGAAGCCATCAACCGAACCGATGTGCGCGCCGACAACACCATTCAGCGCAGGACCCGTTGCGTTGCGAGCGCCTTCGCCGACTTGGTGACAACTACGGCATTGACGGAATACGCCCTCACCTGCCGCAATCAGTTCAGCCGATGGGGCAGCGTCTGCGGCTGCTTCAGTCACTTCAGCAGTAGCAGCTTCTTCAACGGCAGCGGCTGGAGCAGCTTCTGCCGCTGCTGCGGCTTCTGCGGCTGCGGCCGCTTTTGCAGCGGTTTCCTCTGGCGTCACGTCCAGAACGGACGCGTGCATTGTGATCTCAACCGCATCTTTACAGTTTTCCATGCAGATTTCTGGACGAACAAATGCAGGAATTTCTGTGGTCATACGGTCGTCGTCGATGAAGTTTGCCTCGTTCGGCAGACGCACGTCTTGGAAGTTCTCATTGCTGAGTTCAAAGTCGTCATCAACCAGATCGTTCACATACAGAAGGTATGCGGTGATCGCGTAAACTTCGTCATCTGACAGCGAGGTCGCGTCACCGAAAGGCATCGCGCGCTTCACGTAGTCATAGACGGTCGACAGATACGGCCAGTAGGACCCGATGGTTTTAACCGGATCTTCATGCTCGAGCGTGCCGTGACCACCAGCGAGCACAGGCCAACGGCCAACAGCCTCACCAAAATCGCCGTGGCACATAGCGCAGCGTTCGACGAACACTTCTTCGCCAGTGAACACATCACCAGAGCCGACAGGCAGGCCATGGCCGTCAGGACGAACGTCCGTATCCCATGCCGCAACCTCTTCCGAGAGCGCACCGCGACCCAAACCGTAGCCACCATCAGCAGACGGTGCGAGGCCAGCCATCGCAAGCTCTGCAGCGCGGGCTTCGGCTTCTGCACGGGCTTCTTCAGCGACTGCGGCATTGATCGCGATAGCCTCGCGAATAGGCGCAGGAATATCTACGATGAACTGATCAGCGGCCGTGTAAGCCAGCGCGAGCATACCCGCCGCGCCCGTCGCTGCTGGGGCGAAAATCTTAAGAAATTTCGACATTTTCTGCCTCGCCGTTTTCGTTGACATACCAAGTCTGGATGCCGTTGTTGTGGTAGATCGAGTTTTCGCCGCGGAAGTGACGCAACTCTTCTTTGGTTGGCTGGACATAGCCAGTGCTATCGTGCGCACGAGACTGCAGAAGCAGCGGCGAGCCATCCCATTCAAACTCGAAGTAGAAGCGGTGCATCGATTTATCGAGCGACGGGCCAGACATACGCGCCTGATGCCAGTTCTTACCGCCATCGATGGTCACATCCACACGTGGGATCGTGCCACGGCCAGACCAAGCGACACCTGTCAGAACAGTCCAACCTTTGCCGTGGGTGATCGGTGCCTGCGGGCTCGGGTTCGTGATGACCGATTTCGCGTCCATTTCCCATGTAAAGCGACGCGCGATGCTGCCTTCGAGAAGGTCAGTGTATTTCGACGTTTCTTCGCGGGCGTGCCATGGCTGGTCACCAACTTCGATACGACGGAGCCATTTGATCCACATGTTGCCTTCCCAACCGGGAACAACGAGGCGGACAGGATAGCCCTGCTCTGGCCGTAGTGCTTCGCCGTTCATTTTGAACGCAACGAGACAGTCATCCAGTGCTTTCTCGATCGGGATCGAACGGTTCATACCCGCAGCGTCCGCGCCTTCAACCATTAGCCATTTGCCGTTGGTTTTGACGCCAGCTTCTTCGAGAAGCAGACGAAGCGGAACGCCTGTATACATGACGTTGTGGATCATGCCGTGGGTGAACTGACAGCCGTTCAGCTGTGCACCCGCCCATTCCATGCCAGAGTTCGCCGCACACTCGAGGAAGTAGACGTGGTTCTCACGCGGGAAGCGCATGAGGTCTTCCATCGTGAACACGAGTTCCTTTTCCACGAGGCCGTTGATCATCAGGCGATATTCAGCGGGATCAACATGCGCGACGCCACCGTGGTGACGTTCAAAGCACAGGCCGTTCGGGGTGATGATCCCGTCGAGTTCATGCAGCGGCGTAAAGTTGATCGACGATACAGCGTCAGCGGTCAGCCACGGAACGCGGCGACGAATAACGTCAGCCTCATATTCCGACGGCATACCGTAAGGTGCTGCGTCCACACCATCACCGAGGAACTGGCGCCATGGCTGGGTTTCAGTGATTGCAGGATCAGGTGCGCCTTGCGCCCGCGCGTAGGTCGTCCCAACGACAGCACCGCCA
Organism: Aestuarium zhoushanense; assembly: GCF_056431045.1. Taxonomy (NCBI): domain Bacteria; kingdom Pseudomonadati; phylum Pseudomonadota; class Alphaproteobacteria; order Rhodobacterales; family Paracoccaceae; genus Aestuarium; species Aestuarium zhoushanense. The sequence goes on along the minus strand of NZ_JBWKMA010000004.1, from coordinate 81,379 downwards.
GCGGCAAGTGCTCCGGTCAGGAACGAACGACGGGACGGCTTGGTGCCTTTGTATTTGGTATCCATCCTATGGTCCCCTGTCTTACGCACCAACGACCTGCACCGAAGTATTCGGTGCAACGGACACGGTGCCGAGTTTGCGGATATGGCTTTCAACAACGTCCCAAATTTCAGGACCTTCTGTGCCTTCGTTCACACTCGCCCAACCTGCGACCACGTAGGACTTGGACGGATCGAGTGTTTCGCCTGTCTTGAGGAGCGTGATGTCAGAGATACGCTCGCCAATCGGCTTATTGATGTCGATGCGGTAGCCGAGGCCACCCATGCGAACCATGTCCCCGCCCTGCTGGTAGTATGGGTCGGGGTTAAAGATGTTGTCGGCGACGTCTTCCATGATGGTGTGAATGAATTCACCCGTCATTTCCGTGCGATACGCGTTCGGGTAAGTCATAGAGGTGACGTTCCAGAGATCCTCGCGCGTGATCTGCTGACCCGGCATCATGGACGGACCCCAACGCACACCAGGCGACATTGCGATCTCTGCGTCACGTTCGGACAGAAGCGCATCACAGATCAGGTCGTCCCATGAACCGTTAAAGTTACCACGGCGGAACAATGTAGTGTCGTCAGCGACAGTGCCGATGACCTCGTTCAGGTCTGCCTCATACGGGGCACGTTCGGCGTCAATCGCTGCGGTCATCTCTGCGTCCGCTTCGATCACGTCCGAGAAGATCGGGATTAGCTTGTGACGGAAGCCCATCATGCGGCCATCGCGGATATCGAGGTCAACGCGGCTGACGAATTTGCCGTTCGAGCCTGAGGCCACGATGATCGTTTCACCGACAAGAGCAGGCTCAGGCAGCGCATCGTGCGTGTGACCTGACAGGATCACGTCAATGCCCTGAACGCGGCTCGCCATCTTTTTGTCCACGTCGAAACCGTTGTGCGAAAGGACGACAACGCATTCGGCACCCATGCCGCGCACTTCGTCGACCATTTCTTGCATACGTTCGTCACGAATACCGAAGGAGTATTCAGGGAACATCCAGCCCGGGTTGGCGATTGGCATATAGGGGAAGGCTTGACCGATGACGGCGATCTTTACGCCACCACGTTCAAAGAACTTATAGGGTGCGAAATCTTCTGCAGGTTCGTCCCATTCGCTGTCAAAAATGTTCTGGCCGAGGGAGGCATAGGGCAGATCAGCGATCAGTTCACGGACGCGGTCAGAACCCAGCGTGAATTCCCAATGGAACGTCATTGCGTCAGGTTTAAGGAGGTTCATGGTGTTCACCATGTCCTGACCCTGAGTGTGGTAGCAGGTGTAAGACCCGTGCCATGTGTCACCGCCGTCCAGAAGGATCGCATCAGGACGATCGGCGCGGATCGACTTTACGACCGTCGCAATGCGGTCGAGGCCACCCATCTTGCCGTAGGTTTTACCCAGAGCGGCAAAGTCATTGTAGGTCAGCGCGTAATGCGACGACGATCCATCGTCGATCCCATAAAGACGGCGGAAGTCTGCGCCCGTCACGTGTGGAACAGCGCCACGGCTGTCGCCAACGCCGAGGTTGATCTCAGGCTCGCGGAAATAGATCGGCTTGAGCTGGGCGTGAATGTCGGTGATGTGAATCAGCGACACGTTGCCGAAGGTTTCGAACGAAAGCAGGTCGTCTTGGGTCAAGACCTGCTGCGCGGCCAAACGTCCCCAATTGCCAAAACCGGACGCACCCAAGATGGCGCTAGCGGCCATACTGGCCTGAAGAAAATCACGGCGTGAGATCATACCAAGCGATCCTTTTTCGTATTCTTGTTTTTGAATGTTTCAGGATAGACAAAAGCCCGCACCATCGCTGGCGCGGGCCTTGATTTTTTACGGACGAACCGACGGTGCTTCGACGCTCAGGCCATTGCCGCGCGAAGCGACATAGAGTTCCAGAGCAACGAATTCAGCCGAACCCGGCGAGAAAGTCTCGGCGCGGGTGTCGCGAACACAACCTTTGAAACGGTTGTGTGTCTGAACCAGACCAGCGGTTTTCAGGCGGTATGCCGGGAAGCCGTTGATTTGACCTTGCGACAGGTGGTCAGCACGAATGTTGTTGTCGTAGTTCTGTTCGTGGCAGTTTGCGCACGACAGTTCCAGTTGACCGTAGCGAGTGTAGTACATCTCTCGGCCCTGCTCCCAAGTAGCAGCAACGGGACCGTCGATTGCAACGTTCACAGGCATACCGCGCGACTGGACAGAGATCAGTGCTTCCATACCCGACATATCAGAGCCGTCGTATTTCCACGCATCTGCGCCCATTTGCTCGGTACGGCAGTTGTTGATCTGCATCGCAAGGGTGCGGACTTCGCCAGCAGTTTCGTTCCATTTCGGATAAACTGCACGGATACCGACCATGCTTTCCTCTGCGCTGCCGTGGCAGGATGCACAGGATTTTTCTGCAGTGCCCTCAACCGTGTCCCAAGCGCCCATTGCGGCCTCAACAGCCAGCATGCCTGGGTTGTCAAAGTCATCGAGCTGCATTGCTTGGGTGTCAGCCGAACGGAATTCCCAACCAGAGATCAACTCTGGCAGAGCACCATCAAGATAGTCAGGTGTAGCGGCGTGAGTGGTGATCGAGATCTCTCCGTTAATCTCGAAACCACCCTCTGCCATTGCACCGCTCGCAACGAGTGCGAGGCCAGCGATAGCGGATTTAAGAACCGTCATCTTCATATTAAAGATCCTCCCTTTGACGGTTCACCCTTAGCTGACAGCGATGTCTTTGGTGTCGGTGTAAACCGAACCATCGTCATCGTACCAGGTGAAGGTGAACGTTCCTGATTCCGGCACCAGAGACTGGAACTCGAAATAGGGGTTTGTCGAAATCGCTGGCTCGAGAGTGACATCAATCACGCTCTGACCGTTAAATTCGCAAGTGAAGCGGTTAATGATTGACCGCGGGATGAGGTTGCCGTCACCGTCTTTGCGCTGACCGGATTCCATCGGGTGCGAAATCAGCGTCTTGATGACGATGGATTCGCCAGCTGCTGCATCACGGGGAACGCGGACGCGGGGTGTTACGTTGTCTGCCATTTTGACTCTCCTAAACCTTAGCCGCCGCAGCCGCCGATGGTGACTTTGACTTCCGAAGACGCCTGAGCGAACGAACCGTCAGCCATCTTAGCGATTGCTGTAACGTTCTGAGTTTTCGACAGACGGATACGGGTGGATGCGGACTGGGAACCAGCCAGCGGGCCAAAGTTGAAAGTCGCAACCGACGGGGTTGGGTTGCCGGTTGCCAGCAGCATGATTGCTACTGCGCCCGGTGCGTCAACTTCTACAGGAACAGTGTTACCGTTCTCTGCGATTTCCGGCGCGATTAGGGTAATGCCAGCATCACCTACAGCAGCGCCGCCAGTGAAAGCATTGATAAGGTCCTCGACGGCTGCATTTGCGGTGAACGGCACCATTGCGGCAGCCGAAGCACCCATCGCAAGCAGGATCGAGTCTCTGCGCGTCAGCTTCATTTTCTCTCCTCTCGGGTTCGGTCGCTTAGTCTGTCAATGTGAGCAGATAGGCGACGACATCTTCGATTTCTTGGGCGGTCAGAAGCGGAGCGAGAGGCTCGGCACCTGCTTTGCCGGTGAATGCATCACCCGGACGGATGTAGCCGCTGGTCTTGTAGAACGAGGGCATAACCGTGTCGGGGAAGGTGTGTTTTGCGTTCGCCACGATACCACGCAGCTCTGCTTCGGTACGATAACCACCAACGCCGTTCAGCGCCGGACCGACTTCGCCGTGGAACGGGTAGTCCGCAAGTGCATCAACCTGATGGCATGCAATGCAGTTCCCTTTGCCGCGGTTGGTCATGATGACAATGCCGTTTTCGACGTTGCCAGCTACGCCGGTCAGGGATTGTTCGACCGCGCCGTAATCGTCAAAAACGACTGCGTCGGGTGCGACCTCTTCTGCCGAAGCAACAGAGGCAACAACTGCCAGACCGACCGCCATTTGAATGATGCTCTTCATGAGCCCTCCCTAAATCATCATATGCGGTTCTTTGAATACCGTAGTAGACAAACCCGCCTCCTGACAATCACAAATTCAAATTTTTGAATATTGCTGCGTTGCGGCGGGCTGTCGCACCCCTCGATTTGGGGTGCGAATTATCAGTCGAAAAGGCCGCCCTCTTCGATCCTACGTGCATGATATTTCTGGAAACTTTCGTCTCCGAGGTAACCCTCTTCAACCACCCAATTGAGCAAGTTGTAGGTGGTCCACTTTCCAAAGGCTCCAGGCATCACCGCTGCAGCCGCAGCCTGACCGAATGCACCGTCCTCTACCTCTGTCGGATAAAAAATCAGCGTCGGAGTGAACAGAATCCCCCAGCGTTGAATCATGTCCTTCTCGGCCAAGGTCGTGCCGTCAAAGTCCGTGACCTCGACGTCACCGAACATATTCAGCTGAACAACGAAGTAGTGGTCACGGATGTATTGGTCGATTTCGGGCACGGGAAAGACTTCCTCGTACATCTTGGTGCAGTAAATGCAGCCACGCTGCTCGATGATGACCATCAAGCGCTTACCTTCAGCATTGGCCTCTTCAAGGTCTTCGAGAAGGTCTTTGAACGTGTCACGCTGCCAATCTACTTTGTGCAGACCATCGTCGCCCAGTTCCGCGGAATGCGCGGCTTGAGCGAACAGAACAGCCGCAAGAATACCTAGTAATTTACGCATGGATTTCCTCCCCCACTGCGACTCACAAAATCGTTGAGAACCAAGGCACGTGGCGGATCATCCAATCCGCAATCGTGTTCACACTGCCCGTAGCGATCAAAACGCCAAACAGGATCAGCATCACGCCCATCGCTTTTTCGACGTAGCCCAAATAACGGCGGTTGCGCCGCGCCCAGCCCAAGAAAGGCTTTGCAAAAAGTGCCGCCACGACGAATGGCGCCGTCATCGACAAACCGTAAACCAAGAGGAGCATCCCCCCTTCCCACAGGCTGCCCATGCCGCCCGCGATCATCAGGATCGACGCAAGAGCCGGACCAACGCAGGGCGTCCACCCAAAGCCAAAGGCGAGTCCCATGAGATAGGCCCCAACTACGGTCGAAGGCTCAGCTGAGCTTTCCATCCGCGCCTCACGATAGAGGAACGGTATCCGCATGATGCCCAAGAAATGCAGGCCAAAGACGATCAAGATCGCAGAGGCGACATAGGCCAAGATCGGCTTCCATTGTGCAACCGCCTGCCCGACAGCCGTCGCGCCAAGTCCGAGCAGCACGAAGATAGTCGTGACGCCCAGCGCAAACGCAATGGATGACAAAACGAGGCGGCGTTGCGCGCCGGGCGCGATGTCATCGTCACCTTGCAGTTCATTCATCGAAAGACCTGCCATGTAGGACAGGTAGAACGGAACCATCGGCAAAATGCAGGGTGTAAAGAACGACAAAAGGCCGGCAAAAGCCGCGCCCACATAGGTCATTTCCATCGGCGGCCGCCCTCCCTTGCGACATTCATATATTCATATTATGCTAGATGATGATATTTCCATCCGTCAATCGGTTTGCATACAGATGCGCACATTATGGAAAGCTTTGGCCCTTTGGGTCCTGACGGCGGTGCCTGCCGCTGCTGAAACCCGACTTCTTATGGGGGTCGAGGATGGCTGCATGTGGTGCGCACGGTGGGAAGCCCAAATCGGCCCCATCTATCCCAAAACCACCGAAGGCGAGATGGCTCCGCTTTGGCAGGTCGATATCAATGACCCGCTGCCGAGCGATGTGACTTTAGACAGACCGATGGTGTTCACCCCCACTTTTGTCGTGCTTGAAGACGGCGTTGAGATTGGCAGGATCGAGGGCTATCCGGGCGAAGATTTCTTCTGGGGGCTTTTGGGCCAGATCCTCGGCCTGCCGCCCGCGCAAACTTGACGAGGATGCCACAACTGGAATTCGTGTGCGCATCATCGTTGAATAAAATAGCCGTTTCGCGTAAGCGCTGAACAGTACGGCAGGACAATAAGGATCGGCACGATGGGCCTTCCAATTGTAGACGATAAGATTTGCGAGGCTGACCTCGACAAGCTTATGGACAACGCCCAAGAGGCGGCGAACTTCCTCAAGGCGATCAGCCACGAGGGGCGTCTGCTGATCCTGTGTCACCTCTCTGCTGGTGAAAAATCCGTGACAGAGCTCGAAGATTTGATCTCTGCCCGTCAGGCGGCTGTATCCCAACAGCTCGCCCGTCTACGGCTCGAAGGTTTGGTCACGCCGCGCCGTGAGGGAAAAACGATCTACTACCGCTTGACCGATGACCGTCCTCGCCAGATGATTGACCTCGTCTACGACATGTTTTGCGGCAAGTCGTAACCCTATCCGCCGACCCATCGGCGTTTAGGTAAAAGGGAGGAAAATCTGATGCTTGATCTATTGGGCGACGGCAACGCCGCGGCCATCCTTGGCTTGTTGAGCGGGCTTTTGTTGGGGCTGGCGGCACGATTGGGTCGGTTCTGCACCCTCGGCGCGATCGAAGATTACCTCTACGGCGAAAATGATATGCGTTTGCGCATGTGGGGCGTTGCGATCGGCACGGCCGTGATCGGAAGCTTTGCCTTGATTGGCGCAGGTCTGCTTGATGCGCCATCCACGATCTACCTTGGCTTTGCCTTTGCCCCCATCGGCGCTGTGGTTGGTGGGTTGGTGTTCGGCTACGGAATGGCCCTCGCTGGAAACTGCGGCTACGGCGCGCTAGCCCGACTGGGCGGCGGCGATCTACGAAACTTTGTCATCGTGGTCGTCATGGGGATTGCGGCTTATGGAACGGTGTCAGGCCCCCTAGCCTATGCGCGGGTCTACCTTTTCCCGCAGGACCGCATTTCGGGCGACGTTCCAGGCATCGCCCATAGCATCGCGCAAATGACGGGCATGACGCCCAGCACAATCGGCATTCTGATCGGCCTTATCATTCTGGTCGCCACCATCGCGCCAGCCCGTGTTCGGGCCTCGACGTCCACCTTGTTCTGGGGCGTCGTGGTCGGTCTGGCTGCCGTCTCTGGCTGGGCTGGCACACAATGGATCGCTTCGAACGGCTTTGATGGCACCCCTGTTGTGTCGCACACCTTCGCCACGCCGATTGGAGAAACCATCCTCTGGGGCATGACAGCCAGCGGACAGAGCCTGTCTTTTGCCATCGGGTCGGTTGCGGGTGTCTGGTGTGGTGCCTTTATCGGATCGCTGATCAAAGGCCACTTCCGCTGGGAAGCCTGTGAAGACCCACGCGAACTTCGCCGCCAAATTTTCGGCGCAGCCCTGATGGGTGTCGGCGCAGTCGTCGCAATGGGCTGCAGCATCGGCCAAGGCCTCTCCGCCATGTCCGTTCTCGCGTGGTCCGCACCGCTCACACTGGCAAGCATCGTCGCAGGCGCCGCCTTTGGCCTGCGTCAGTTGATCACTGGCTGGCAGCCAGTCGACTGATCACAGGTTCCGATCCAAGAATGACATCCAGTTCCCGCTGCTGATCTTTGAAACCAGCGCGGGATCGTACCCGTGGTCGATCATCGCATCGATCAAATCAGGAAGCCCTAAAACGTCCCCAATCACGGACGGGATGACCGCGCCATCGAAATCGGAACCCAAGGCGACATGGTCTTCGCCCAGCGCCTCGATCAAGTGATCAAGGTGCGCCATGATACGGTCGAACCCAGTGTTCGCATCCCGTCGTCCGTCCTCGCGCAGGAAGGCACAGCCGAAGTTCAGCCCTACGATACCGCCGCTTTCGGCAATCATTGCCAACTGACGATCCGTGAGGTTGCGCGACGACGGAGTAACCGCGTGGGCGTTCGAGTGGGTCGCGATCAACGGACGCGACGAAATCGCAGCGACGTCATCAAACCCTTTTTCATTCAGGTGTGATAGGTCGATCAGAATGCCTAGGCGATCACATTCGCGGATCAGGTCTTTGCCCAAATCCGTGAGGCCAGCGCCTCTGTCTGGGGTAGACGGAAACGCGAAAGGAACCCCTTCGCCATAGATTGTTGGACGGCTCCAGACTGGTCCGATGGACCGCAGCCCCATGCGATACCAAACCTCTAGCTGGGACAAATCTGGCCCAATCGCTTCGGCCCCTTCCATGTGCAGGATGGCCGCGACTTTACCCTTTTCAACCGCCCGACGGACCTCTGCGCCACTTCGGCAAACGGTCAGATCACCGCCCGACAAACGCTCCATTTCGAACAGTCCAGCCGCTTGAGCCATTGCAGTTGGCAAGGCATCGGCTTGATCCAAAATGGACGGCATGGGTAGGTCGTAGGGCAAAACCTCCATCATCGCTTCGAAATCGAGACCGCCAGCATCGTCAGGTGACGGCACCCAAACCGCAAAAAATCCACCAACGAATCCCGCAGCTTGCATCCGAGGGAGGTCGAGGTGATGCGAGCCCTCTCCCTCAATCCACATCGCGGCACGCTGCGCCTTTGGCGCGCGGGCATAGCGAAACAGAAAATCGTTGTGACCGTCGAAAACCGTATAATCCGTCATTGTTCACCTCAACCAACAGGGTTCACAGTAACGACGCGCATAACAGGTGCAACGGCAATTCGCCCGTGCTAACGGTGCAGCGCTTGGAGGCCCTATGATCGACCTTATTATTTTTGACTGTGATGGCGTTTTGATCGACAGCGAGATCATCAGCGCCGATACGCTGATCTCAGAACTTGCGCTGATCGGGATCGTGATTGATCGGCACTATGTTCGGAAATATTGCCTCGGTCGCAGTTTTCCAACCGTCGCGAAAAGCCTCCGCGAACAGTTCGACACGCCCCTGCCTGACGACTTTGAACAACGGTATCGGACTAGCCTTCTGCACCGTTTTGAAACTCAGCTAGAGGCCACACAGGGAATCGAACCCCTGCTTGAAACGCTCGACCGACCGATCTGCGTTGCAACCTCATCGAGCCCGCCACGCGTCGCGCGGTCGCTCGAGTTGACGGGCCTCGCGCGGTTCTTTGGGCCGCATGTTTTCACCGCATCCCAAGTCAAAAACGGCAAACCCGCGCCCGACCTTTTTCTATTTGCCGCCAAAGAGATGGGCGCTGATCCCTCCCGAACTTTGGTGATCGAAGACAGCATTCCTGGCCTCACCGCAGCACAGGCCGCAGGCATGCCTCATCTGGCTTACACAGGGGCCAGCCATCTGCGTGGTTTAGGGGTCGAAATGCCCGACGGCGTTCAAGCCTTTGACAACTGGGCAGATTTCACGCAGGTCTTAAAGACGATCAAGGAGGCCCCGTGACAGTCGGTCGATTCACACCTGAAACCACACGTTTGGATGACGCCGCCCGCGCTGGGTGGCTTTATTACGTTGCGGGCAACACTCAGGACGAAATCGCACGCAAGCTCGGGGTGTCTAGACAGTCCGCTCAACGGCTCGTCGCGATGGCTGTCAGTGAAAAACTGGTAAAGGTTCGCCTCGATCACCCGATTGCACGCTGCATGGACCTCTCCAAGGCGGTGACGGATGAATTTGGTCTGGGCTTTTGCGAAATTGTCCCCTCCGACCCCGAGGCCCCGAACCTCACGACGGGCGCTGCAATTGCGGCTGCGGCTGAATTGGAACGCACGCTCAAAACCGAGGATGAACAAATCATCGCTCTGGGCACGGGACGCGCGTTGAAAACGACAGTTGAACAGCTTCCACGCATGAATTGCCCGCAACACCGTGTCGTGTCGCGCCTCGGCAACATGATGAGCGACGGGTCCGCAACGCCGTATAACGCGACCATTCATCTGGCAGAGCGCATTGGCGCGATCCAATACCCCTACCCACTTCCTGTTCTGGCCAACTCGCCCGACGAACTCCAAACGCTCCACGGTCAGGAAGCCGTCCGCAACACGCTAAGCCTGTGTGAACGTGCCGACCTTACCCTAGTCGGGATCGGTCAAATGGACATGACCGCACCGCTGTTTGTTGATGGCTTCATTCCACGCCATGAAATCGAAGAACTGCAATCGGCTGGTGCTGCGGGCGAAATCACCTCGTGGATTTACGACGACACGGGCCAAGTGATCGACTGCGCATTTAACCGTCGCGTTGCCTCCGCTCCGCTCGCCGTGGCGGCGGACCGTCGGATCACGGCCATCGCTGTTGGTCCATCCAAAGTCCGCGCCATCAAAGCCGCGCTCAAAGGGCATCTCATCAACGGATTGATCACGAACGAAGCGACCGCAGAGTCGATTCTCGGCAACTAGTTACTCCCGCGACACCTTACCTGTAGCCTCTCAACCGTTTCGCTGCGCTGCAACAATACTGTTAGCGCCGTCAGAAATTATACGCGATTGCAGACAGAAATTCCACTGCAAGCCCTTATTTTTATGGTCATTTAACCGTTTACTGCATTGCGGCGGGTAATTGGGATTGACAATTTTGAAGCCTTTTGTGAACATTTGCCCACTAACGTAGCATTTGCCCAAACCTGGGCATTGGGAGGAAATCATGAAATACACTGTGCGTGCCCTTTTGGGCGCAACCGCTCTGTGTTCGGCTGCTGCCCTAGCGCATGCTGAAACGCTGACCATCGCAACCGTGAACAACGGCGACATGATCCGCATGCAGGGTCTGACCGACGACTTCACCGCGAAAACCGGTCACACCGTTGAGTGGGTCACCCTCGAAGAGAACGTTCTTCGCCAGCGCGTAACCACCGACATCTCGACCAATGGCGGCGCATTCGACATCATGACCATCGGTATGTACGAAACCCCGATCTGGGGTGCGAACGGCTGGCTGGTCCCGCTCGACGATCTGTCCGAAGAGTACAACGCCGCTGACATCCTGCCAGCTATGGCTGGCGGTCTGAGCTACGACGGCACCCTCTACGCTGCACCGTTCTACGGTGAATCGTCGATGATCATGTATCGCACCGACCTGATGGAAAAAGCTGGCCTCGAAATGCCGACCGCTCCGACTTGGTCGTTCATCCGCGAAGCAGCTGCTGCAATGACCGATCGTGATGCTGACATCAACGGTATCTGTCTGCGCGGTAAAGCAGGCTGGGGTGAAGGCGGCGCGTTCATCACTGCGATGGGCAACTCGTTCGGCGCTCAGTGGTTTGACATGGACTGGAACGCAACCTTTGACGGCGAAGCATGGGCAAACACCCTCAACTTCTTCAAAGGCATGATGGATGAATCCGGTCCGGCTGGCTACGCCACCAACGGCTTCAACGAAAACCTCTCGCTGTTCCAGCAAGGCAAGTGCGGCATGTGGATCGACGCAACTGTTGCGGCATCCTTCGTCACCAACCCGAACGACTCGACCGTAGCTGACTCGGTTGGCTTCGCACTGGCACCGGATAACGGTCTGGGCAAACGTTCGAACTGGCTCTGGGCATGGGCTCTCGCGATCCCTGCAGGTTCGCAGAAAACCGACGCTGCGAAACAGTTCATCGAGTGGGCAACTTCGACCTCCTACATCGAGCTCGTGGCTGCAAACGAAGGCTGGGCAAACGTTCCTCCGGGCGCACGCGTATCGCTGTACGAAAACCCGAACTATAAAGACGTTCCTTTCGCACAGATGACCCTGGACTCGATCCTGTCGGCTGACCCGCTGAACGCAACTGTAAACGAAGCACCCTACGTTGGTGTTCAGTTCGCAGCGATCCCAGAATTCGCAGGTATCGCAACTGACGTAAGCCAAGAATTCTCGGCAGCTTACGCTGGTCAACAGACCGTTGAAGAAGCTCTGGCCAAGGCACAAGCCCTGACCAACGACGCAATGGAAGCAGCTGGCTACCGCTAAGCTTTCCTCCAATGACGGTGGGTGGCCCTCGCGCTGCCCACCGCTCATTTCAATCTACGAATTACGCAAAGAACTTTAAGGTAGCGGCACAGCTACCAACAGAGGAAGTGCATTCATGGCGACCCAACATTCACGCGCTGCAGCTCGCATTATGATGGCCCCCGCGGTCATTCTATTGCTGGGTTGGATGCTCGTCCCGCTCACGATGACGCTCTATTTCTCGTTCAAGAACTACCTGCCCCTGCGTGGCGGTGACCTTGGATGGGCTGGATTTGAAAACTACACGCGCTTTGTCACAAGTAGTTCTTTCTGGCCGAGCATCCTCACCACCCTAATCATCGTTGGTGGCGTGCTGTTTATCACAGTCGTGTTCGGTGTTCTGCTGGCGCTCTTGCTGGACCGCCCAATGTGGGGCCAAGGCATCGTTCGTATCCTCGTGATCGCACCCTTCTTTGTCATGCCGACCGTGTCCGCGCTGGTCTGGAAGAACATGTTCATGGACCCGACCAACGGCCTGTTCGCCCACCTGTGGCGTGCCTTTGGTGCGCAGCCCATCGAATGGATGTCGCAGGCCTCCCTACCTTCGATCATCATCATCGTAAGCTGGCAATGGTTGCCGTTTGCGACCCTTATTCTGCTGACCGCGATCCAATCGCTGGACGGCGAACAACTCGAAGCGTCTGAAATGGATGGCGCACCTGCCCTGAAACGGTTCTGGTACATCATCCTGCCGCACCTAAGCCGTGCAATTACCGTCGTGATCCTGATCCAGACGATTTTCCTTCTGGCTGTTTTCGCAGAGATTTTCGTCACCACTGGCGGCGCATTCGGCACCAAGACACTCAGCTACCTCATCTTCCAGCGCGTTTTGGAAAGCCAAAACATCGGTCTGGGCTCTGCGGGCGGCGTCTACGCGATCATCCTCGCAAACATCATCGCCATCTTCCTGATGCGCATCGTCGGCAAAAACTTGGATAACTGAGGGAGGAGCAGTCATGGCACGCACCGTCACCACACGCCAAAAGGCGCTCAATACGACCCTCGCTTGGGCTATCGGTCTTCTGATCTTTTTCCCGATCCTGTGGACCATTCTGACCAGCTTTAAAACCGAAGGTCAGGCTATTTCTGATCCACCCATTTTCCTGTTCTTTGACTGGACGCTGGAGAACTACGCGATCGTTCAGGAACGCTCTGACTACCTGCGGTTCCTGACAAACTCTGTGATCATCGCGGTTGGCTCGACCCTCTTGGGCATCGTCGTCGCTGTTCCTGCAGCATGGTCGATGGCATTCGTTCCCTCCAAACGAACCAAAGACATCCTGATGTGGATGCTTTCGACCAAGATGTTGCCAGCGGTTGGTGTGCTCTACCCGATCTACCTGCTGTTCATCAAATTAGGCCTATTGGACAACCGTTGGGGTCTGGTCGTTGTCTTGATGCTGATCAACCTGCCGATCATCGTCTGGATGCTCTACACCTACTTCAAGGAAATCCCGGGTGAGATCCTTGAGGCAGCCCGCATGGATGGCGCTACACTGCGCGAGGAAATCCTCTACATCCTCACGCCAATGGCCGTCCCTGGCATCGCCTCGACGATCCTATTGAACGTCATTCTGGCTTGGAACGAAGCGTTCTGGACGCTCAACCTGACGGCCGCCAAAGCCGCACCGTTGACCGCATTCATCGCGAGCTACTCCAGCCCCGAAGGCCTCTTTTACGCAAAACTCTCTGCTGCTTCGACCATGGCGATCGCTCCGATCCTGATCATGGGCTGGTTCAGCCAAAAACAACTTGTCCGCGGTCTGACCTTCGGCGCCGTGAAATAAGGAAAAGAATAATGGGACGCATTACGCTAGATAAAGTCACCAAACGTTTCGGCGATGTCGAAGTTATCCCGCCGCTGGACCTGACCATCGAAGACGGAGAGTTCGTTGTATTCGTTGGCCCATCGGGTTGCGGCAAATCCACCCTTCTGCGCCTGATCGCTGGGCTCGAGGACGTGTCGGGCGGCCAAATCCGCATCGACAGCAAAGACGCCACCGACCTGCCGCCCGCAAAACGCGGTCTAGCGATGGTGTTCCAGTCCTACGCGCTCTACCCGCATATGTCCGTGCGCAAGAACATCGCCTTCCCGCTCAAGATGGCAAAGATGGATCAGGCCGAAATCGACCGCCGCGTGGATAACGCTGCAAAGGTTCTGAACCTCGATAGCTACATTGATCGCCGTCCGGGTCAGCTCTCAGGCGGTCAGCGCCAGCGTGTTGCGATTGGCCGCGCGATTGTGCGCGAACCAAGCGCGTTCCTCTTTGACGAACCGCTGTCGAACTTGGACGCAGCGCTTCGCGTTGGGATGCGCCTTGAGATCTCAGAACTCCACGAGCGCCTGAAAACGACCATGGTCTACGTGACCCACGATCAGGTCGAAGCGATGACCATGGCAGACAAAATCGTGGTTCTGCAGGCTGGTGTGATCGAACAGGTTGGCTCGCCTCTCGAACTGTACCACACCCCGCGCAACAAATTCGTCGCTGGTTTCATCGGCTCGCCCAAGATGAACTTTATCGAAGGTGAAACCGCTGCACAGCACGGTGCGCACACCATCGGCATCCGCCCTGAGCACCTGACCGCATCCGCGACCGAAGGTCTATGGAAAGGTACAGTCAGCGTCTCTGAACACCTCGGCTCCGACACGTTCCTGCACGTTCATGACACCGGCCTCGCGGAATCCATGACCGTGCGCGTTGGCGGCGAATTCCCCGTTCGCCACGGTGATACTGTCTACCTCACCCCCGAAGCCGACAAGATCCACCGCTTTGACGAAAAAGGGCTGCGGATTGCATGACACGGTTTTCGGGTAAATCGGTTCTGATCACGGGTGCGGCCCGCGGGATCGGTTTTGAATTTGCAAAGGCCTATGCTGCCGAAGGCGCGCGTGTTGCGATTGTCGACATCAACGCCTCGGCCGCATTGAAGGCCGCACAAACCATCGGCAATGGCGCAATCGCCGTTGCCTGTGATGTGGCGGATAAAGCTAGCATTGATAACGCCGTGAACACGGTCGAAACGGAACTCGGCGGGATCGACATCCTTGTGAATAACGCCGCGCTATTCTCGGCCGCACCGATCATTGAGATCACCGAGGCGGACTATCAAAAGCTGTTCTCGATCAACGTCTTTGGCACCATGTTCATGACCCAAGCCGTCGCAAAGGTCATGATCGCCAACGGCAAAGGCGGCAAGATCATCAATATGGCGTCCCAAGCTGGCCGTCGTGGGGAGGCCCTCGTCGGCGTCTACTGCGCGACGAAGGCCGCTGTCATCAGCTTTACCCAATCTGCGGGCCTGAACCTGATCCAGCATGGCATCAATGTGAACGCAATCGCGCCCGGTGTGGTGGATGGCGAACATTGGGACGGCGTCGATGCCTTCTTTGCCAAATATGAAAACAAACCCCTCGGTCAGAAAAAACGCGAAGTCGGTGCCGCCGTCCCCTTTGGACGCTTGGGCAAGGCTGAAGACCTGACCGGAATGGCACTCTTTCTTGCCTCAAACGAGGCCGACTATGTCGTCGCACAATGTTTCGGTGTGGACGGCGGAAACTGGATGGCATGACCATGGCAATCGAACTCAACACCTCCGCTCTGGCTCAGCTCCCTGATACCATCGGCACCCCTTCTTACGACCGATCCGCGTTGACGGCGGGCATCCTCCACGTGGGAATCGGCAACTTCCACCGCGCACACATGGCGGTATATCTCGACCGCCTGTTTGCACTGGGTGAAAGCCATGACTGGGCGCTGTGTGGCGCTGGCGTCCGCGCAGGCGACGCAACCATGCGCGACCGTCTTGCGAAACAAGACTGGCTGACAACCGTTGTCGAACTGGACCCATCGGGCCTGACCGCTCAGGTCGTAGGATCTATGATCGACTTCGTTGAGGTCGATCCAGAGGTCACCATCGCGAAAATGGCCGATCCCGCGATCAAAATCGTATCGACCACCATCACCGAGGGCGGCTATTACGTCGACGCCCTGACCGATGGTTTTGACACAAAACACCCCGACATTGTCGCAGATGCTGCGAACCCCGACGCGCCGAAAACCGTGTTTGGGATGGTGATCAAAGCGCTCCGCATTCGGCGCGATGCGGGCCTTGCGCCGTTCACGTTTATGTCCTGCGACAACCTGCCAGAAAACGGTCACGTCGCAAAACGCACGGTCATTGGCCTCGCTCGTCTGTCTGACCCTGACTTTGCGGATTGGATCAGCGCAAACGTTGCCTTCCCGAACTCTATGGTCGACTGCATCACACCTGCGACCTCTGACCGCGAACGCGCGATGGTTGCCGATAGATTCGGCATCACTGATGCGGTGCCTGTTGCCTGTGAACCTTTCCGTCAATGGGTCCTAGAGGATAACTTCCCCCAAGGTCGCCCAGCGCTGGAAAAGGTTGGCGCGGAATTCGTTGAGGACGTTGCAAAATACGAGTTGATGAAGCTCCGCATCCTGAACGGTGGCCACGCGGCGATTGCCTATCCGTCGGCTCTGATCGGGCATCACTTTGTTCATGATGCGATGGCTGATCCGTTGATCTCAGAATGGCTCGACGCATTGGAACAGCGTGAAATCATCCCGACGCTGACCCCGATTGAGGGCGTTGATTATCAGGCCTATCGCGAAAAGATCATCGAGCGCTTCTCGAACCCAGAAGTTGGCGACACCATACCGCGCCTGTGCCTTGATGGGTCCAACCGTCAGCCGAAGTTCATCCTCCCGACCCTGCGTGACGCGCTGGCGGCTGGTGCGGATGTGTCTGGCCTCGCATTGGAAGTCGCGCTCTGGTGCCGTTATTGCGCCCGCTTGGATGAAGCTGGCAATGAGATCGCGCCGAATGACGACAACCATGTGGTTCTCAAATCCCTCGCGGATGAGGCCAAGGGTCGTCCCGCGGCATTTCTAGAAAACACTGCGGTGTTTGGTGATCTCGCCCAGAACGAGGTATTCGTGACCTCCTTTGGAAAGGCCCTGAACAGCCTCTACGATAACGGTGTCAAAGCGACCTTGACCGCCTACATCAAAGGCTAAGCCTGTTAGACATCCTGAAACGGCGCTTCTGTTTAGAGGCGCCGTTTTGCTATGATCTGCGGCGCAATCGATAACCCAATCCCGCCGAGCACTAGTGCAGCGCCAATAAGCCACTGAACCGTGATAGGCTCGTTGATCCAGACCAATCCGCCGAGGCTTGCCAAGACGGGCACCATCAACTGCCCTACCCCTGCCAGCGCGGGATCAATGACCGCCACAATCCGATACCAGAGCGCATATCCGAGGCCCGAGGTGATCCCGCCCGACACCATGGCGAGCATCAACGCAGGCCCACTGAGCGCCCCATTGCCGACCATCATCAACGGCAGCACGAATAGCAGGCACAGGGCAAAGCTCATGGCATTCACGCGAACAGGATCCCCCGCCCCACGGCCGAGCAGAGTGTAGAACCCCCAGCTCATCCCAGCGAAAGACATCAGCATCAGATCAATGACGGACAAGGTTCCAAGGTCTGATGAAGGTTTCAACAGCCAGACTAACCCGAAGAAAGCCACTATCGCGCCGATCCATTGAAACACAGATGGGCGGTTGCCGCGTGAAACCACCGTAGCGAATATCGTGATCTGCACCCAGCCGAACAGCAGCAACGCGCCAAATCCAGCGTCCAAAGTGCGATAGGCGAGTGAAAAGCCGACGATATAGCCGGCGAGGCACACAGCCCCTGCAAACGACCGCGCTTTTGTCGGCCACGCCCCTCTCTTTTGCAAAAGGGCTATCATCATCAGAACGACCGCCCCTGTCGCCACGCGCACGACGGCAAAGGCCGCAGGATCGGCCCCGTAATCCACCACGGCCAAACGGATCAAAACCGAATTGGCAGCCAGTGCGAGCAACGCACCAAGTGCTGTGAGGTAGATCATCCATGCCTCCAAACGAAAACGGGGCCGCGATTGCGACCCCGTTTCCTTATCATGCCTTCGGCGATGATTACATCATGCCGCCCATGCCGCCCATGTCGGGCATTGCAGGTGCGCCGCCGTCTTTGGCAGGCTTGTCAGCAACCATTGCTTCGGTGGTGATCAGGAGACCAGCTACCGATGCCGCGTCTTCGAGAGCGGTACGGGTAACTTTTGCCGGGTCGATCACGCCGAATTTGAACATGTCGCCATATTCTTCGGTCTGCGCGTTGAAGCCAAAGTTTTTGTCGTCGGATTCACGAACTTTGCCAGCAACAACTGCACCGTCAACGCCAGCGTTCTCTGCGATCTGACGAAGCGGAGCTTCGAGAGCGCGGCGAACGATTGCGATACCAGCGTTTTGATCAGCGTTCTGACCTTCAAGACCAGCCAGAACTTTTGCAGCCTGAACCAGGGCAACACCACCGCCAACAACGATGCCTTCCTGAACAGCAGCGCGAGTAGCGTTCAGTGCGTCATCAACGCGGTCTTTACGCTCTTTCACTTCTACTTCAGTCATGCCGCCGACGCGGATAACAGCAACACCGCCAGCCAGTTTGGCAACGCGCTCTTGCAGTTTCTCACGGTCGTAGTCCGAAGAGGTTTCTTCGATCTGGGTGCGGATCTGTGCAACGCGTGCTTCGATCTCTGCTTTGTTGCCAGCGCCGTCAACGATAACCGTGTTGTCTTTGGAGATCGAAACTTTCTTAGCCGAACCGAGCATGTCCATGGTGACGTTCTCGAGTTTCATGCCGAGGTCTTCGGAGATCACCTGGCCACCGGTCAGGATAGCGATATCCTGCAGCATTGCCTTGCGACGGTCGCCGAAGCCCGGTGCTTTGACAGCTGCGATTTTCAGACCACCGCGCAGTTTGTTAACTACGAGAGTTGCCAGTGCTTCGCCTTCAACATCTTCAGCGATGATGATGAGCGGTTTCTGGGATTGGATAACCGACTCGAGCAGCGGAACCATCGGCTGGAGCGACGACAGTTTTTTCTCGTGAAGCAGGATGACAGCGTCTTCCAGTTCAGCGACCATTTTGTCCGGGTTGGTTACGAAGTACGGGGAGAGGTAGCCACGGTCGAACTGCATGCCTTCGACGACTTCTACTTCGGTTTCCATACCTTTGTTTTCTTCAACGGTGATTACGCCGTCGTTGCCAACTTTCTGCATCGCGTCTGCGATCTGACGACCGATCGAAGCTTCACCGTTAGCCGAGATGGTGCCGACCTGAGCAACTTCGTCAGAGTCTGCAACTTCGCGAGCCATAGACTTGATCTGCTCAACAACAGTGGCAGTTGCCATGTCGATGCCGCGCTTCAGGTCCATCGGGTTCAGGCCAGCAGCAACCTGCTTGAGGCCTTCTTTTACGATTGCCTGTGCAAGTACGGTTGCGGTGGTGGTACCGTCGCCAGCTTCGTCGTTGGTGCGCGAAGCGACTTCTTTAACCATCTGCGCGCCCATGTTCTCGAACTTATCTTCCAGTTCGATCTCTTTAGCGACAGAAACACCGTCTTTGGTGATGCGCGGTGCGCCGAAAGATTTTTCGAGCACAACGTTGCGGCCTTTCGGGCCAAGGGTAACTTTTACCGCGTCAGCCAGGATGTTCACACCCTTGAGCATACGGTTACGGGCGTCGGTGCCGAATTTGACGTCTTTAGCAGCCATTGCTGTAGTCCTCGTCTAAAATAGTTTCAGGGAAAGGTACGATCTCAGGCGATGATGCCGAGAATGTCGCCTTCTTTCATGATGAGCAGCTCTTCGCCGTCTACGGTGACTTCAGTGCCAGACCATTTACCGAACAGAACGCGGTCGCCAGCTTTAACAGCCATTGCGATCAGTTCGCCGGAGTCCTTACGTGCACCTTCGCCGCAAGCAACTACTTCGCCTTCAGCCGGTTTTTCTTTGGCGCTATCAGGGATGATCAGACCACCCTTGGTTTTTTCGTCGCTCTCGACACGGCGGACCAGAACGCGGTCATGCAGCGGTTTAAAAGCCATTTTTGTAGCTCCTCAGCTATCGTTAAATCCTGTGTTAGCACTCACTCACGTCGAGTGCTAACGACGCATAGTTAGGAACCTGTCGTAGGGGTGTCAACAGTGGTGTAGAGGATTTTTTGTATCGCCTCCGCTGCCTGAACGGCATAGGTTAAATTACGACAAACAGGAGCCATGATGCGCGCGACCCTCACCGTTCTTTTCGTTTCCTCAGTTTTTCCCACCGCATCTTTGGCACTCTGTTCGGGCGCATCTATTGAGGCCTATTTACCCGCAGACGTTTTGGCTGAGGTAGAGCGCACGTCGGACGCCACCTTGAACGGTAAAGGCCTGATATGGCGGGCTGATCGAGACGGCGATCAGATCACCTTCTTTGGCAGCTTGCACATCTACGACCCGCGCCTCTTGCCGCTCAGGGAGAAAGCCCACGAGGCACTAGACGGCGCCGATGTTTTGCTGGTCGAACAGACGACCGAACAGTTGCAAGAAATGCAGCGCGAGCTGCTCGCTGATCCATCGTTGATCCTCCTGCCCGAAGGGCAAACGCTGATCGGGATGATCGACGACGCGTCATGGGAACTCCTCGCTGAGGCGGGCCGCGCCCGTGGGCTACCCTCACCGATGACCGCACGTTTTCAGCCGTGGTATCTGGTCGCCGCGCTCGGAACTCCGCCCTGTGCCATGCCCGACATTCAGGCGGGGCTGACGGGATTGGACGCTATGGTGATGGAGGACGCTGCTTCGCTAGGCGTTGAAACACGCGCGCTAGAGGACTGGCGCGACTCGCTGCGTATCCTTTACGACGATCCAATCGACGCCCAGATCGACATGCTCGAGATGTCGCTCTTGCCGCCAGATATCGAAAGCGCGCTCTTTGCATCCACGTTCGATGCCTATTTCGCAGGTGACGTTGCCCGCGTGTGGGAACTATCGCGCGCCGCGCTCACCCTTGTCCGGAATGTCGATCTCCCCCACGCGAACGAGGTGTTCGACGATTTCGCCGAAGGCCTCCTTGACGGTCGGAACATGAATTGGATCGACAACATTGAAACCGCAGCCGCAGCAGGCCGCGTTGTCGCGGTGTTCGGTGCAGCGCACCTTTCAGGCGACAATGGCGTGTTGAACTTGATGGCTCAGAATGGCTGGACGATCACTCGGCTGGACGAATAGCCTCCCGACCGACCTCGGTTAATCCGTAAATGCCGACGGCCACCCGTTCGAACCAGCCATAGTGGTTGTCGGCCATCAGACGGGTCGCGGTTTTGACACCTGTTGCTTTGGCAACCATCGCCCCTTTGGTCGGTCCTTCGACGGAAAGGAATTCCGCACAGGCAATCGCATCCTGCCTGTAGCCCGTCACGATCCCCTGCCGTGTGGCACCACCGACATTTGGATCCCCCCTCAGTCGATCAAATTCGCGCAGCAAAGCCTTCGCCTTGTTCGGTGACTTGCGCGGGGCATAGGGTCCAGGGTCTGCAAGCGTTTCCGTAAACCCGTCCGAAAGGCGAACCGTAATGACGCCAATCCCAAGCCGCCGACAGAGTTTCACATTGGCCTGCAACGCCTTCCAACTCGCCCGCCCGCTTTGCCGTGGCACACAAACATAGACATTGTCCGTAATGGCCGGTCGCGCGACAGCCTGCTGCAAAAGCGTGAGCGAAAAGCCCGTCTTTAGCTCTACGATGACAGGTGGTTCGTCCCCACGACGCCCCACCACATCGACCGCACCGACCTCGGCCTTCACGACGTAGCCCTGCCGTTCCAGCAGCGCCTTCACGGGCGCATAGAGATCAGTTTCGGAAATCTTAACCATGGCTCAGACCTACCTTGCGCAACTCGACTGTGCAATTGCGGCATGGCCTTTGGTCGCAGCACGGCGCGAAGTGGTGACAACGGCGCTGCCCGATCATATAAGGCCCGCGAATTGATATCGCACATGAGGCAGACCTCTATGACCACGCTTGTTTTCGGCCACAAATCTCCTGACACCGACTCCACTGGATCGCCCATCGTTTGGGCTTGGTATCTGAACGAAGTCAAAGGCATCGACGCAAAGCCCGTTCTGCTGGGCGAACCCAACACCGAAGCCGCCTTTGTGATCGAAAAATGGGGCTTTGCGAAACCCGAGATCATCTCGACCGTCGAAGCAGGCCAAAAGGTCGTCATCGTTGACACCAACAACCCAGCCGAACTGCCTGATGCGATCAATGACGCAGATATCACTGCAATCATCGACCACCACAAACTGGTTGGCGGTCTGGAAACCAAAGGTCCGATCGACATCACCATCCGTCCGCTCGCCTGCACCGCGACCATCATGTATGACCTGATGGGCGACGACGCAGACAAAATGCCGGACAATATCAAAGGCGCGATGTTGTCGTGCATCCTGTCCGACACGCTGGAATTCCGCAGCCCGACCACAACTGACGTGGACAAAGCACTGGCCGAGAAACTGGCGGCTGAGCTGAACATCAACATCAGCGCTTACGCGTCTGAACTCTTCGAAGCCAAATCGGACGTGTCGTCCTTCTCTGACGCTGAACTGCTGCGCATGGACTCTAAGGAATACAATGTCGACGGCACCGAACTGCGCGTCTCTGTTCTGGAAACCACCGCACCGAAGATTATCCTCGACCGCAAGGCAAGCCTGATGGCATCCATGGTTGACGTCGCCAAAGAAGACGGCGCGGATCAGGTACTCCTCTTCGTCATCGACATCCTGAACGAAGAAGCGACCCTGCTCGTTCCCAACGATCTGGTCAAAAAGATTGCTGAAGCATCGTTCGATTGCACCGTCGAAGGCGATACCGTCGTTCTTCCGGGCGTTATGTCCCGCAAAAAACAGATCATTCCGAGCCTAAAGGTCTGATCCAGTCAATGGGCGCTTCGGCGCCCTTTTTACTTTAATGAGTTTGGAGTCACTTATGACATTTAAGAATTTAATGATTGCTGGCTGCCTCTTATTTGCCGTACTCGCCGTTGGATTGATCTTTGCGCCCTCGTTGTTTTGCACTCTTTTTGGACTGCCGTCCGATGACTCAGCACTCGTCATGGCGCGGCGCGCTGGCGTATTGATGGTTGGCTTCTCGATCCTGACCTATGTTCTAAGAAACTTACCGCCGACCCCGCTTCGCCATAACGTCATGAAAGGCTTCATCGTAAAGTTGCTTTTGATGGCGGGACTTGGGATCATAGAACTAATAAGCGCCAACGTTGGGACAGGTATTTTGCTCGCAGTAGTTACGGAAATCGCGTTTGCTTTAGCGTTTTGGACGACCCGCAATGATAACACCTAGTTTCCTGCGTGAAATGCAACGTGGTGAAGAGGCCGCCGTTACGGCCCTTCTGACCGATGCTTTCGGCCAACCTGACGAGGCGCGTCTGGTTGAAAAGCTGCGCAAGTCCCGCGCGATCGCAGGGGAAATGGTGCTGCCCTCCGAACAAGGGATCGTAGGTTACCTCGCTCTATCGCAGATGATCGCGCCCAAAGGTTGGCTCTGCCTCGCGCCCGTCGCTATCCACCCCGACCTTCAACGCAACGGATATGGCCGCCGCATGGTCGGAATGATCGCGGAATGGGCGCGTTTGTCTGGACAAACCTTGGTCGTTCTTGGCGACCCGTCGTTCTATTCGCGCTGCGGGTTTTCGCCCGCACCTGACGGGCTCACCTCGCCCTACCCCGTCGAATACACAATGGTCGCTGGCCCCGCCAAAGCGAAATCGCTGGACCTGAAGTATCCTGCCGCCATTGGCTAGACGCTTTTCTTTTACACGGGCGGGCTATACTCAGAGCCTAACCGAATAGAAGAGCAGCCCATGACCCAAATTATCGAAAACTTCGCTGAAATCGCTGACCAATATGACGCCCTGTTTGTGGACCTCTGGGGCTGCATGCACAACGGCCTCACATCGTTCCCCGCAGCAGTCAAAGCGATGCAGGACTACCGCAAAACAGACGGCAAGGTGATTTTCGTGACCAACGCGCCGCGGGCTTGGGATCTGGTCGCAAAGCAGATGAACCGCTTTGGCATCCCCGAAGACAGCTTTGACGCCATCGCGACCTCGGGCGACGCCGCACGCGTGGCCTTGTTTACAGGTGCCGTGGGCCAAAAGGTCTATTTCATCGGCGAAGCACATGACGACAGCTTTTTCGAACCGATCAAGGTCGTCGAAAACCCGCTAGAGATCACCCGCGTCCCCCTCGAAGAGGCCGAGGGCATCGTAAACTGCGGCCCCTTCGACCCTCATGCAGAGCCTGACGTGATGCGCCCAGAGTTCCTCTTTGCTCGTGAAAAAGGGATGAAGATGCTCTGCGCGAACCCTGACATCGTGATCGACCGCGGCGAAACCCGTGAATATTGCGCGGGGGCTTTGGCGAAACTCTACACTGAAATGGGCGGTGAGAGCCTCTATTTCGGTAAACCTCACCCGCCGATCTATGACCTTGCCCGCCGTCGTTTGGCGCAACTGGACGTGAACGCTGACGAGGCCCGCATCCTGTGCATTGGTGACGGTATTAAGACCGATATTTTGGGCGCAGAGGGCGAAGGGTATGATTCCCTCTTCATCACAGGTGGCCTTGCCGCAGAAGAGACTGCGACCAAAGTCCAACCTGACGCAGAATTGCTAAACGCCTACCTGCAAAAGGAAAAACAATCTCCAACATACGCCATAGGCTTTTTGCGCTAGCACAATAGGGGGTTGTTTTTTCTGCGGCTGCAAAGTAATAAAGTTTCAAGTGATAACCCCAAAGGGACCATTTGTTACGCAATGGAGCCGAATATGCTGGATAACTTCCCCCGCGGTACGATCTGTATCGAAGATATCGAAATCGGTATGATCCGGTCTTTGCGTAAGGTCGTGACAGACCGCGACATCGAAATGTTCGCTGAAGTCTCAACCGACCGTAACCCTGTGCACCTTGATGACGACTATGCCCAAGACACAATCTTTGAAGGTCGTATCGCACATGGGATGCTCACCGCTGGGCTCATCTCTGCGGTGATTGGCGAACAGCTACCGGGTCACGGCACGGTCTATCTGGGGCAGTCGCTGAAATTCCTCGCCCCTGTGCGCCCTGGCGATATGGTTTTGGCGGAGGTTGAAGTCACAAACATCGACCATTCCAAGCGTCGCGTGACCATGGAAACGCGCTGCCTCGTCAACGGCAAAAAGGTACTGATCGGCGAAGCAACCGTTCTCGCACCGTCGCGGAAGTTCGACTGATCTTGCATGCGTCGGCTTGGGCGGCTACGCATCGCCTATGCGCATTATTCGAGACACCTTATTCCTAGACCCCAATGATCGTGGCGCGGCTGCGGCCATCGGGAATTTCGACGGCGTCCATTTGGGCCATCAGGCGGTCATTGATTTGACCCGTAAGGCGGCGTTTGATCTGGGCGCGCCTCTCGGCGTGATGACCTTTGAACCGCATCCCCGTCAGTTTTTTGCCCCCGATGCACCGCCGTTCCGTTTGATGAACGCCGAAGCCAAGGCTCATCGCCTGCGCAAACTGGGTGTCCAAAAACTCTACGACGTGCCGTTTAATGCCGCCCTCGCCCAATTCACCCCTCGTGAATTTGCAGAGACGATCATCGTTCAGCGCCTCGGCCTCGTGCATGTCGTCGTTGGGGCTGATTTCTGTTTCGGCGCGAAACGGGCTGGCGATGTGGAAACGCTGAAATCACTTGGTGAAGAGCTTGGGTTCGGCGTGACCGTCACCCCGCTTTTGACGTTTGAAGAAGAAGTCTCCTCCACGAATATCCGCAACGCCCTCTCTGATGGCCGTCCTCGTGACGCTGCACGTATGCTGGGCCATTGGCACCGCATCGAAGGCCCCGTGATCCGTGGCGATCAACGTGGTCGTGACCTTGGCTACCCGACGGCGAATATGTCCATCACGAACCTTCACCAGCCGAAACTGGGTGTTTACGCGGTAAAGGTCGACGTCCTCGAAGGACCGCACGCAGGCAGTTACGACGGCGCAGCGTCTATCGGTGTCCGCCCCATGTTTGGCGAAGACAATGTGCCGAACATCGAAACCTTCCTTTTTGATTTCAAAGGCGACCTCTACGGTACGCCGCTATCGGTCGCGCTCGTGGACTATCTGCGCCCCGAACTGAAATTCGACAGCCTCGATGCGCTCATCGTTCAGATGGCGAATGACTGCGATACAGCCCGAAAGATCCTTAAAGATGTCTGACATCGACCGCAGCGGTTTGCGCCCGAACTACTGGAAAACCGTTCCGATGGAGAAGATGAACCGTCAGGAATGGGAAGCGCTCTGCGATGGCTGCGGGAAATGCTGCCTGAACAAGCTTGAGGACGAAGATACGGGTGAAGTGGCACTGACGAACGTGGCCTGCCGCCTTTTGGACGACGCGACTTGCTTGTGCAGCCAATACGACATCCGCCATCAGTTCGTGCCCGAATGTATCGTGCTGACGCCTAAGACCATTTTGGATAACCTATACTGGCTCCCGCAAACCTGCGCTTACCGTCTGGTTCATGAAAAGCGTCCACTCTACGACTGGCATCCGCTGATTTCGGGTAATTCGGAAACCGTGCATTTAGCAGGCGTTTCGATGCAGTACCGCACGCTCTCTGAATTCGATATCGCCGACGAAGACTGGGAAGACCACATCATCGAGGAACCGATCTAATGTTTTTTGCCTCTGACAATACAAGCCCCGTTCATCCCAAAGTGATGGAGGCCCTGACGGTAGCCAACAAAGGCTATGTGTCGTCATATGGCAGCGACCCGATCATGGAGACGGTTCGTCAAAAAATCCGTGATCTGTTTGAGGCTCCCGAGGCCGCCGTATACCTTGTCGCAACGGGATCTGCCGCCAATGCACTGGGCCTCGCGTTGATCACCGAACCTTGGCAAAGTGTGTTCTGCCATCGCAGTTCCCACATCGAAGAAGACGAATGCGGCGCGCCAGAGTTCTACATCGGCGGCGGCAAACTGTGCCTAGTTGAAGGCAAAGACGCTAAGATGTCGCCTGAGGCTCTTCGCAACGCGATCGAATTCACAGGCCGTGGTGGGGTTCACAACCTCCAACGGGGCGTGGTGTCTATCACCAACGTTACTGAAAAGGGCGCGGTCTACTCTGCTGCCGAAGTCGCTGCACTGACCGCAATCGCGCGTGACTATGGCCTACCCTGCCACATGGACGGCGCACGTTTCGCCAACGCCATCGTCGCAAGCGGCGCCACCCCCGCAGAAATGACGTGGAAAGCGGGCATTGATATCCTATCGTTCGGCGGCACCAAGAACGGCCTCATGGGTGTCGAAGCGGTCGTGATCTTTGATCCAAAACTTGCATGGGAATTTGAACTGCGCCGCAAGCGCGGCGGTCACCTGTTTTCCAAGCACCGCTATCTGTCCGCCCAGATGGATGCCTATCTAACCGACGATCTGTGGCGCGACCTCGCGACCCATGCGAACGCAATGGGACAATTACTGTCCGCTGGCATCCAAAAGATCAACGGCGCGACGCTCTTGCATCCGACCGATGCGAACATGGTGTTTGCGGGTTTCCCGCGCGGCGCGCATCAAAAGGCATTTGCCGCCGGAGCCAACTACTATTTCTGGCCGTTCAACCAGAACCTTGAAGGCCCCGCCGCCGAAACCCTCACTGCGCGATTGGTTGCCAGCTGGTCGACGACAGAGCAGGATATTGAGGCGTTCCTCAACGCCCTCAACTAAGAAATCCTGCGGCAAAAGCGTATTAAGGCATGGTAAAACTTTGCCTTAACGGTTCCGTGTGCTACGCGGTCCCTGCGTCACGATTCCGTCACACACGGACAACAGCCTGGGACTCTGCCACATGCCGTCGATCACTGAACCGAAACTGATTTCGGGGAACGCCAACAAACCGCTCGCTCAATCCATTGCCCGTCGCATGTCGATGCACCGTGGCATGAATGTTAACCTTGTTGATGCTCGTGTAGAGCGTTTCAATGACGGCGAAATCTTTGTCGAAGTTTTCGAAAACGTCCGTGGCGAAGATATGTTCGTCATTCAGCCGACGTCGAACCCTGCCAACGACAACCTGATGGAACTGCTGATCATCACCGACGCGCTGAAGCGTTCGTCGGCTGGTCGTATCACCGCAGTGATCCCCTACTTCGGTTACGCTCGTCAGGACCGCCGCACCAAGGCACGCACGCCGATCAGCGCGAAACTGGTTGCGAACCTCATCGCCGAAGCGGGCGTTGACCGCGTTCTGACCATGGACCTGCACGCAACGCAGATCCAAGGTTTCTTTGATATGCCGGTAGACAACCTCTACGCTGCACCAATCTTTGCGCTGGACATCAAACACCACTTCAAAGGCGACATGGACGACATCATGGTCGTTTCACCTGACGTTGGTGGTGTCGCTCGCGCACGTGAGCTTGCTAAACGCATTAACGCTCCGCTCTCGATCGTCGACAAACGCCGCGAGAAAGCTGGTGAAGTTGCAGAGATGACCGTCATCGGTAACGTCGAAGGCAAAAAATGTATCATCGTGGACGACCTTTGCGACACTGCAGGCACGCTCTGCAAGGCCGCTGAACACCTGATGGAAGCAGGCGCTTCCGAAGTGCACGCATACATCTCGCACGGTGTGATGTCTGGCCCAGCAGTTGAGCGCGTTACCAACTCGGTCATGAAATCGCTGGTGATCACCGATACCATCCAGCCGTCCGACGCGATCCTGAACGCCTCAAATATTCGTGTTGTTCCTACTGCGCCGATGTTCGCTCAAGCGATCCTGAACACGTGGAACGGCACCTCCGTGTCGTCGCTGTTCGAAGACCAGACCCTAATCCCGATCTACGAAGGCCTCTACAACGCCAACTAATCTGGATCGAACCTCGAGAAACACGAAACCCCCGAACGGAAACGTCGGGGGTTTTTCTTTGATCACTGATAAATGAGTTAGACAACGTCCCAGTCATCGTCATGTGGCACCTCACCAATCGACTGCCACGCCACACGGACGCGAGCGATTTTCGTATCGCCCCATGTCTGAAACACAATAGCGAAACCTGTTTCGGTGATGTCCTCAGCCTGCACATCGGTGCGGCAATTGGTGGTGTTCGAAATATCGACCATCGACAACCAGCACTGAACCATCGGCAACGAACGATACGGCGACGAAAAGGTAACAGCCCGCCGCAAACTACGGTGACCATCACCCGACCACATTGGACCGTCGGTTTCAAAGTCCGAGAACAAGACAACCTCGCCTTGATCCACACCAATAAGATGATTTTGAAGCTTCTTCATTACCCGTTACGCTATAAGTCCAAAAATACGTAGACCAGAGAAATTCGTCAAAAACGAGGTTTTCATATGAAAATAGGCCCCCAAGGGGGCCTATTTCGAAGCTTAATTCGTATAGGTCAGGATTATTCCTGATACGACAGACCCATGTGGGTACCAACTGCGACCATGTCAGCCAGAAGGTGAGCCGCATCATCGACCGGACCCGGTTCGTTCTTGAAGTTCGCAAGAGCCTTCTCGTGAGCAGCGCGGTATTCCGCAACCATCTCAGCGAAGATCTCTTGGGTCACTTCTGCGGTGGGCAGGGCGCGTTCAGCAAGAACCGAAACACTCTCTGCACCGATTTCGGCAAAGCCGCCGGAAACGACATATTCGTCGCTGCCGCCCGCATGAACGACCCGCAGGATACCTGGACGCAGGGTGGTGATGGTCGGTGCGTGACCTGCCATCGCCGTCATTGCGCCTTCAGCAGCCGGGATCTGGACCTCGGTGGCCTGAACAGAAGCGAGCTTCCGTTCAGGGGATACGAGATCAAATTGGAGCGTGTCAGCCATTATGCCTCTCCTTAGGCAGCTTCAGCTGCCAGTTTTTCGGCCTTTGCCAGAACTTCGCCGATACCGCCTACCATGTAGAAGGCAGCTTCCGGCAGGTGATCGTATTCACCGGCCACAACTGCTTTGAACGACGAGATGGTGTCTTCCAGCGGAACCTGAACACCGTCCGAACCAGTGAACACTTTCGCAACGTCGAACGGCTGCGAGAGGAAACGCTGGATCTTACGTGCGCGCGAAACGGTCAGTTTGTCTTCTTCCGACAGTTCGTCCATGCCGAGGATGGCGATGATGTCCTGCAGCGACTTGTAGCGCTGGAGGATGTTCTGGACGTCGCGAGCAACCTGGTAGTGCTCTTCACCAACGATCTGCGGGTCAAGGATACGCGACGACGAGTCGAGCGGGTCAACTGCCGGGTAGATACCAAGTTCCGAGATTGCGCGGTTAAGAACGGTGGTTGCGTCCAAGTGAGCAAAGGTCGTTGCCGGTGCGGGGTCGGTAAGGTCGTCCGCAGGTACGTACACAGCCTGGATCGATGTAATCGAGCCGTTCTTGGTCGAGGTAATGCGTTCCTGCATCGCGCCCATGTCGGTTGCCAGTGTTGGCTGGTAGCCCACAGCGGACGGGATACGACCCAGAAGTGCCGACACCTCGGAACCTGCCTGAGTGAAGCGGAAGATGTTGTCCACGAAGAACAGAACGTCGGTACCCGAAGCGTCACGGAACTGTTCCGCAAGGGTCAGACCGGTCAGTGCAACGCGTGCACGTGCTCCCGGAGGTTCGTTCATCTGACCGTACACGAGAGCCACTTGCGACTCTTCGAGGTTGTCCGGCTTAATAACGTTGGATTCGATCATCTCGTGGTAAAGGTCGTTACCTTCACGGGTACGTTCACCAACACCAGCGAACACGGAATAGCCCGAGTGCACTTTTGCGATGTTGTTGATGAGTTCCATGATAAGAACGGTTTTACCAACGCCCGCACCACCGAACAGACCAATCTTACCACCTTTGGAGTACGGTGCGAGAAGGTCGATAACCTTGATGCCGGTTACGAGGATTTCGGTTTCGGTCGACTGGTCGCTGAATTCCGGTGCTTCAGCGTGGATCGGACGGGTTTCCGTCGCGTTCACTGGGCCCTTTTCGTCAACGGGTTCGCCAACAACGTTCAGAATACGACCGAGGGTCGCGGTACCAACCGGAACCGAGATCGGTGCGCCGGTGTCGACCACTGCCTGACCACGAACGAGACCTTCGGTCGCGTCCATAGCGATGGTACGTACGGTGTTTTCGCCAAGGTGCTGGGCCACTTCAAGAACCAGCTTCTTGCCATTGTTTTCGGTGTTGAGTGCGTTGAGGATCGCCGGCAGGGCATCTTCGAACTGCACGTCCACAACGGCGCCAATCACCTGCGTGATTTTGCCTTTTGCGTTTGCCATGTTTCGTTACTCCGGTTCTTAGAGCGCTTCCGCGCCCGAGATAATTTCGATCAGTTCGTTGGTGATGACGGCCTGACGCGAACGGTTGAATTCGATGGTCAAGCGGTCGATCATATCGCCCGCGTTGCGAGTTGCGTTGTCCATCGCGCTCATCCGCGCACCCTGTTCGGATGCAGCGTTTTCTAGCAGAGCCGCAAAGACCGCCGTCGACACGCTGGCAGGCAGCAGGTCTTCGAGGATTGCTTCTTCGCTAGGTTCGTAGTCGTAGTCAGCCACAGCACCGTCGGTTGCTTCAAACTTTGCTGGGATCACCTGTTGCGCAGTCGGGACCTGAGCGATCACGGACTGGAATTGCGCAAAGAAGATCGTCGCAACGTCGAATTCACCGGCTTCGAACCGCTTCAGAAGGTCTTTGCCGATGGATTGTGCAGTCGCATAGTCCATACGCTTTACAGCGGAGAGATCTACGTGATCCACAATCAGCTCGCCCATATCACGGCGAAGCTGTTCACGGCCCTTCTTGCCCACTGTCAGGATTTTGACCGTCTTGCCTTGGGCTTGAAGGTCACGAACAGCCTGACGGGCTTTCTTCACGATCGAAGAGTTGAAACCGCCGCAGAGGCCACGTTCAGCAGTCATGACCACAAGCATGTGGACTTGATCGCTGCCCGTACCACGAAGCAGCAGCGGCGCAGTATCCGAACCACCAGCCGAAGCAGCAAGCGCGGACACTACAGCGTTAAAACGCTCAGTGTACGGGCGAGCCGATTCAGCAGCGTCCTGGGCACGGCGGAGCTTTGCCGCCGCGACCATCTGCATCGCCTTTGTGATCTTGCGGGTCGATTTGACCGACGCGATCCTGTTTTTTAGGTCCTTAAGACTTGGCACTGCCTTGTCTCCTTATCCGGTGATCAGGCGAAGTCTGCGGCGAATTCGTCCAGCGCAGCCTTCAGCTTGTCAGCATCAGCGCCTTTGATCTTCGGGTCGTCGTTCGCGATCCAGTCCAAGATGTCCTTACGCTTGGTGCGCAGGAATGCGAGGAGCGCAGCTTCGTAGCGGCCAACTTCTTTTACGTCGACTTTGTCGAGGTAACCGTTGGTGCCTGCGAAGATGATGCAAACGATTTCCGCGTTGGTCAGCGGCGAGTACTGCGGCTGTTTCATCAGCTCGGTCAGACGCGCACCACGGTTCAGAAGACGCTGGGTTGCAGCATCAAGGTCGGAACCGAACTGAGCGAATGCTGCCATCTCGCGGTACTGAGCGAGCGACAGTTTAACCGGACCAGCAACAGACGACATTGCTTTGGTCTGAGCGGACGAACCAACGCGCGAAACCGAAAGACCGGTGTTCACAGCTGGGCGGATACCCTGGTAGAACAGTTCGGTTTCGAGGAAGATCTGACCGTCGGTGATCGAGATCACGTTGGTCGGAATAAACGCCGAAACGTCGCCGCCCTGGGTTTCAATGATCGGCAGCGCGGTGAGCGAGCCCGAACCATTGTCTTCGTTCAGCTTTGCCGAACGTTCCAGCAGACGCGAGTGGAGATAGAAAACGTCGCCCGGGTAAGCTTCACGGCCCGGCGGACGGCGGAGCAGAAGCGACATCTGACGATACGAAACAGCCTGCTTCGAAAGGTCATCGTAGATGATCAGTGCGTGGCGGCCGTTGTCACGGAAGTGCTCTGCCATTGCGGTTGCCGCGTAGGGAGCAAGGAACTGCATCGGTGCCGGATCGGACGCGGTTGCAGCAACAACGATGGAGTATTCCATCGCGCCGTTTTCTTCGAGCTTACGAACGAGCTGAGCAACAGTCGAACGCTTCTGACCAACTGCAACGTAGATGCAGTACAGTTTCTTGGACTCGTCGTCGCCAGCAGCTTCGTTGTAGGACTTCTGGTTCAGAATAGCGTCCAGAGCCACAGCGGTTTTACCAGTCTGACGGTCGCCAATGATAAGCTCACGCTGGCCACGGCCAATCGGGATCATCGCGTCAACCGATTTCAGGCCGGTTGCCATCGGTTCGTGAACCGATTTACGGGGAATGATGCCCGGCGCTTTAACGTCAGCAACCAAACGCTTGGAAGCGTTGATCGGACCTTTGCCGTCGATCGGGTTACCCAGACCGTCCACAACGCGACCCAGCAGTTCATCACCAGCCGGAACGTCCACGATCGAGTTGGTGCGCTTAACAGTGTCACCTTCTTTAATGTCGCGGTCGGAACCGAAGATAACAACACCAACGTTGTCTGCTTCAAGGTTCAGAGCCATCCCGCGGATACCGCCCGGGAATTCAACCATCTCACCAGCCTGAACATTGTCCAGACCGTATACGCGAGCGATACCGTCACCGACCGAGAGCACACGGCCGATTTCGGCCACTTCGGCATCTTGGCCAAAGTTTTTGATCTGGTCCTTCAGGATCGCAGAAATTTCTGCAGCTTGGATCGCCATTATCCGACCTCTTTCATGGTGTTCTGGAGAGCGCTGAGCTTGGAGCGGATCGACGTGTCGATCATCTTCGAGCCCACCTTAACAACAAGACCGCCAACGAGGGACTCGTCCACGGCCGCATTAATTTTCACAGTTTTACCGATATTGGCAGAGAGTGTCTTTGCCAGTTTATCGGACTGAGTTTTAGTCAGCGCTTTTGCGCTGATAACCTCGGCGGTTACTTCGCCTTTCTCTTCGGCCATCAGGTCGCGCAGCGCGTTCAGAACGAACGGCAGAACGAACAGACGACGCTTTTGCGCCAGCAGGCCGAGAGTGTTGGTTACGATTTCCGACAGGCCCATCTTTTTCGCGAGCGCTGCGATAGCAGTCGCTTGTTCTTCGCGGGAGTAAACCGGCGAAGAAATCAGAGCGCGCAGATCAGAGCTACCTTCGAGTGCAGCCGTCAGTGCGTCAATGTCGGATTCAAGAGCCGCAAGACCTTTACCTTCTTTGGCAAGGTCAAAAGCAGCAGATGCATAGCGCGAAGCGATGCCGGTTGAGATCGAAGCTGGTTCGGACACGTCCACCCTTCCGATAGTTTTGGCCCTCACATCATACCGGGATGGTCTGAAGTTTAGGCAGCTTGAACCGCCCTCGTCGAAGCGGGGGCGCCAAAATCACGGGGGATGTAGCAGACAGGTATGACTGTCGCAACCGCCTAGACGCACTCAAAATCGATTGTTTGCGCCAATACTCTGAAAGAACAGCGTCGCAAGGTGACAGGTGCGACCATTCGCGCAACCTTTCTCGTCAAAAATCTGTACGCGACGGTATACCGAAGTCCGATTTGAGCCGAGAATCGAATCTCTTTTTCGTGATCGTCAGGTCGGACGGCTATTTGATAGCCCCGCTTCGGGCACAGGCCGCCCCACCCCTTCGAGGATTTTAAGCGGGCGTTTCACCGCCTCCCCCAGACCCGGTCGACGGGGGGCAGAGACTTGTTTGGAAACTTCGACAATCAACACACCACCAGAAGCGATGAACGGCAATTTATGTCCCAGATCTTCGAGGACATTCGCCAGCTTGCGCCATATCCGCTTTTTCGAGGGCGGTTGATACAGAACCGACGACGTGCGTTCGACAACGAAGTTGTGCTGTCTGAGCTGGGCCTCAAGCTGGCTCAGCGAATAGGGACGCCCATAACCGAACGGCGTTTGATCCGATCGCGACCAGAGCCCCGCACGGTTGGGCACAACGAAAACAGCACGCCCACCCGGACCGAGAACACGCCAGCATTCCTCTAAAACTGCCGTCGGATTCTCTGACGTCTCCAGTCCATGCATCAAAACAAGCTTATCAACGACGCCGTTTTCAAACGGCCACATCATTTCCTCACATAGGACACTGACATTCGGCTGCCCCGCAGGCCAAGGCATAACGCCCTGCGGCCCCGGCATCAGCGCCACAACCCGACGCGCATCTTCTAGGTAAGGACGCAACAACGGCGCAGCAAAGCCAAAGCCCGCAACGGTTTGACCTTTCGCCTCGGGCCACATCGCAGTCAATTCACCACGGATGACCTTTTGTGCGGCCCGCCCCAAGGCGCTGCGATAATAGAAATTGCGCAGATCAATTACGTCGAGATGCATTGCGGTCGGTGGCCTTTGGGCTAGTCTCTTTATCAAAGCTTAACCGAAGATCGTGACAATGCCATGCCCCTTGAACTCATTACCTTGCCCTGTTTGACAGATAACTATGCCTATCTGGTCCGAAACACTGAGACGAATGAGGTCGCTCTGATCGACGCACCCGAGGCTGGACCGATTGTGTCCTACCTCGTTGCACATGGCCTGACGCTCAGCACCATTCTGCTGACCCACCACCATTGGGACCACGTGGACGGCGTTCCTGATCTTGTCGCACGGTATAGTCCGAAAATTATCGGCGCTGCCGCTGATGAGGCACGACTACCCAAGCTCGACCAATCTGTGGTAGACGGTCAGACGATCACCATTTGCGGCGAGCCTTGTGAGGTGATCGACGTCTATGGCCACACCATAGGACACGTGGCGTTTTACTTCCCGCAGAGCGGCTATCTTTTCAGCGCTGATAGCCTGATGGCATTCGGCTGCGGTCGCCTGTTCGAGGGAACACCTGCACAAATGTGGGACAGCATGCAGCGCCTCCGCGCCCTGCCCGACGATACACTCGTCTGTTCGGGGCATGAATACACCGCAGCGAATGCGAAATTCGTGGCGACCATTGATCCGAACACCCCAGCCGTTCAGGCCCGCATTCAGTCCACAACCGAGGCCCGCGCGAAAAACGAAGCAACCGTTCCATCGCTCCTCAGCTTGGAAAAAGCGACCAACCCGTATTTGCGCGCAGACCATTCAGACCTCAAAGCCGCACTCGGCATGGAAGGTGCAACGGACCTCGACGTATTCACCGAAATTCGCCGCCGAAAGGACGATTTCTGATAGTTTGGTGCAAAAACATTCCGCGCTGACGCGCCGTTACAGGGCGATGACGCGAAATGTGAAGCGAATATGAAAGAAAGTCCTTGAAGGTTGGGCAAGAAAACCAAACTTTAAAGGTATGAGGCCACAGTCGAACGGAACGTGTTCCGCGAGACACCGAAAGAAAGGAGCACTCATCGTGCCATCTTTTTCGACCACACTTGAGCAGTCCATCCATGCGGCGCTGGCTTTGGCCAATGCGCGTCGCCACGAACTCGCTACACTCGAACATCTTTTGCTGGCCCTGATCGATGAACCCGACGCCGCACGCGTCATGAAAGCGTGCTCTGTCGATCTCGATGAGCTGCGCAAAAACCTCGAAGAATATATCGACGACGATCTGTCGACCCTGATCACCGAAGTCGACGGGTCCGAAGCCGTGCCCACCGCTGCCTTCCAGCGTGTGATCCAACGCGCCGCGATCCACGTCCAGTCGTCGGGTCGCACCGAAGTCACAGGTGCGAACGTCCTCGTCGCGATCTTTGCAGAACGCGAATCCAATGCGGCCTATTTCCTCCAAGATCAGGAAATGACCCGCTATGACGCGGTCAATTTTATCGCGCACGGTGTTGCCAAAGACCCCGCCTTTGGCGAGGCGCGTCCGATCATGGGCGCTGACGATGACGAAGATCGCACAACGGAGACAGCGACCGAGACAGCCGAAGCGAAAGACTCCGCTCTTGCCAAATACTGCGTGGACCTGAACGCGAAATCCGCGAAGGGGGACGTTGATCCGTTGATCGGTCGCGATCACGAGGTTGAACGCTGCATTCAGGTGCTGTGCCGCCGCCGTAAAAACAACCCGCTTCTCGTGGGTGATCCGGGTGTTGGTAAAACCGCTATCGCCGAAGGCCTCGCCCGCAAGATCGTAAACGGCGAAGTGCCCGAGGTTCTGTCTGAAACGACGATCTACAGCCTCGACATGGGCGCCCTTCTCGCGGGAACCCGTTACCGCGGTGATTTCGAAGAGCGTCTCAAGGCCGTTGTGTCCGAACTCGAGGACCACGACGATGCCGTTCTGTTCATCGACGAAATCCACACTGTGATCGGTGCGGGTGCGACCTCTGGCGGTGCGATGGATGCGTCCAACTTGCTGAAACCTGCATTGCAGGGCGGCAAGCTGCGCTGCATGGGGTCGACCACCTACAAAGAGTTCCGCCAACATTTCGAAAAAGACCGCGCACTTGCCCGTCGTTTCCAAAAAATCGACGTGAACGAGCCTTCGGTCGAGGACTCAGTGAAAATCCTTCAGGGCCTGAAGCCCTACTTCGAAGATCACCACCAAATCCGCTACACCCACGATGCGATCAAATCCGCCGTGGAACTGTCGGCCCGTTATATCAACGACCGCAAACTGCCCGATAAAGCTATCGACGTGATCGACGAGGCTGGTGCTGCTCAGCATCTGGTCGCTGAATCCAAGCGCCGTAAAACCATCGGCGTGAAAGAGATCGAAGCGGTCGTCGCAAAAATCGCACGCATCCCACCGAAGAACGTCAGCAAAGACGATGCAGAGACGCTCAAGGATCTGGAAAAATCGCTCAAGCGCGTTGTGTTCGGTCAGAACCTCGCAATCGAAGCGCTGTCCTCGGCGATCAAAC
Organism: Aestuarium zhoushanense; assembly: GCF_056431045.1. NCBI lineage: Bacteria > Pseudomonadati > Pseudomonadota > Alphaproteobacteria > Rhodobacterales > Paracoccaceae > Aestuarium > Aestuarium zhoushanense. The sequence goes on along the minus strand of NZ_JBWKMA010000004.1, from coordinate 43,778 downwards.
TGGCGCGTGCGGGTCTTCGTGAACCTGAAAAGCCCATCGGGAACTACCTCTTCGCGGGCCCGACTGGTGTTGGTAAAACTGAGGTTGCGAAACAGCTTGCCGATACGCTCGGCGTCGAACTCATCCGTTTCGACATGTCCGAGTATATGGAGAAGCATGCCGTATCGCGTCTGATTGGTGCCCCTCCGGGTTATGTTGGGTTTGATCAGGGCGGTATGCTGACCGATAGCATCGACCAGAACCCGCACTGCGTGCTGCTTCTCGATGAAATCGAAAAAGCGCACCCAGACGTTTACAACATCCTGCTGCAGGTGATGGACCACGGGAAACTGACCGACCACAACGGTCGGACGACAGATTTCCGCAACGTGATCCTGATCATGACCTCGAACGCGGGTGCTGCAGAGCAAGCGAAAGAAGCAATCGGCTTTGGTCGTGATCGTCGCGAAGGCGAAGATACCGCCGCTATCGAACGCACCTTCACGCCTGAATTCCGCAACCGTCTGGACGCGGTGATTCCGTTCCAGCCGCTGCCGAAAGAGGTCATCCTGCAGGTCGTCGAAAAGTTTGTTCTGCAACTCGAAGCGCAGCTCATGGACCGCAACGTCCACATCGAACTCACGCCGGCCGCCGCCGCGTGGCTCGGCGTCAAAGGCTACGATGCGAAAATGGGTGCACGTCCGCTGGGCCGTGTCATTCAAGAACACATCAAAAAACCGCTGGCCGAGGAATTGCTGTTCGGCAAACTCACCAAAGGCGGTGTGGTTCGTGTCTTGGTCAAAGACGACAAACTCGAACTGGAAGTCGAGCCACCACAGCAAGGTCGCCTGACAGGAAACAAACCACCGCTCTTGACCGCAGATTGATGCGTGCGGGGGCACTCATACTAATCACTCTCGCCGCACCAGCCGCGGCGAGAGAGCCACTTTTCGGGCTACCGATTGACTGCGATCTCTCGGATACCTGTTACATCCAACAATTCGTCGACCATGACACGTCTGCGGGCGTGACCGACTTTGCCTGTGGTTCGCTGACTTATGACGGCCACAAGGGCACAGACTTCGCCCTACCCTCGCTCGCCATGCAAGCCGAAGGCGTCGACGTGATTGCGGCAGCCCCTGGAACGGTGCGCGGCGTTCGCAATGACATGATTGATATATTGCAAGGGCAAGCCGGTGCGCCCGATGTATCCTCTAAGGAATGCGGCAACGGTGTCGTGATCGACCACGGCAACGGGTGGGAAACCCAATACTGCCACATGGCCCAAGGGTCCGTCACTGTGAGATCAGGTGATCAGGTGGCTATGGGTCAGGTTCTCGGCCAAGTCGGACTATCGGGCCAAACCCAATTTCCGCACGTCCACCTATCTGTGCGCCACAATGGAGAGGTCGTAGACCCCTTCGATCCGAATGATGAGGCCACCTGCGGACCGTCAGACACCACACTCTGGATTGACGAACCGCCAACGCCTGCTGGCGGATTGATCAGCACGGGGTTTGCCCCGAACGTCCCCGACTATGCAGATATTAAGGCAGGCACCGCAGGCGTGGTAGAGCTTGATAAATATGGCAATATCGTCCTCTGGGGGTTCTCGTTCGGCGTTCAATCCGGTGACGAAATGACCTTTGAAATCATTGGCCCCTCTGGCCCAATCTTCGAGCACGTTGAAGCACTGACCCGCGATCAGGCGATGGTCTTTCGTGCCAGCGGGAAACGCGCGCCCGCGTCAGGTTGGGACACTGGCGACTACGCAGGAATGGTCACCTTGCAGCGTGACGGAACCGAGTTAGACCGCCAAGTGATCAACGTCACCGTTCGGTGAGCTTCAATTCGATCCGACGGTTCTGCGCTCGTGCTGCATCGCTGTCTTCGGTGTTCATAGGCTGATATTCACCAAAACCGTTGGCCGACAAATGGGTCGGATCGATGCCTTGGCTTTCCGACATGAACCGCACCACGGACAAGGCCCGCGCTTGGGACAGTTCCCAGTTGTCACGGAATTCACCCAAGCCCGACAGAGGTATATTATCGGTGTGCCCATCGACGCGGATGATCCAATCGATGTTATCGGGAATATTATCAGATACTTGCCGCAAAAGCCTCGCGACCTTCGCAACCTCGGCCTGCCCCGAGGGCGAAAGCGTCGCGCTGCCCGGAGGGAACAGAACCTCAGAGGCAAAGACGAAACGGTCGCCCTCAATACGCACACCATCCTGGTCGGCCAGCACTTGACGCATCTGACCAAAGAATTCCGACCGATAGTTGGCCAGTTCTTTTGTCTCTGCCTCTAAGCGTGCCCGTTCGGCCTCTTCCAACTCCAAACGACGCGCATTTTCCGCAGCCGCACGGGCAAGCGCCTGATTGAGTCGCCCAGAAAGGTTCGTAATCTGGACCTGCGCCTCGGTATCCGCCTGCTCTGCCAAATCCAGCAGGCCTTGCAGGTGGGCAACTTGGCTCCGCAATTCGGCAACATTGGCATTCAGAGCCGCGACCTGACGCTGGCTCTCGGCTGAGAGCGCCTCTTCCTCGGTCAAACGTTGCTGGGCAACGGCCAGAAGCGCCGCCTGACGCTCTGCTTCGGTCAATTGCTCAGTCTGTTGAGCCGCCAAATCATCCCGCGCGGCCTCTGCTGCGGCCAAGAGCGTGAGAGTGTCCTCAGCCTCTTTGCGCTGCTGTTCGAGAGCCAATGTCATCGTTGTAATTTCGGCGTCTGCATCTGCGAGGCGTGCGCGCAATGCCTCCAAAGCGGCGGCATCAGCCAACCGCGCAGCTTCTAGCTCTGACACTTGTGCTTGACGCGCCGCGCCGCCAGTTTCCAACTCGGCAATCATCGCCGCGTCCTGATCTCTCTTCGCCTCAAGGTCCGCGATCAGTGCTTCGAGCGCTTCACGTCGGGCCGCCGCAAGTCGCGCACTCTCGGCAGCATCGTCAATTTCCGAACGCGCCGTCGCGAGGGCGAGGTTCAACGCCTCAGCTTCGGACATCAAACGCGCCTGTTCGGTTTCCAGCCCCGCGACCTGATCCCGCAAATCGGTGCGGTCCGCCAGCAACCCCGCGATCTGCGCCTCAAACCCTGTGATCCGACTTTGCGCATCAACCAATGCAGCCGTAACCCGGTCCCGTTCTGCCGTCAGGGACGCGATCAAGGCTGCTTGGGCCTGACGTTCGTCTTGGGCCTGCGACAGGTCCGTGGTCAACTGCCCGACCTGACTGGCCAGCTGCGACGACCGCGATTGTTCAAGGCCCAGCGCATCGGTCAAAGATGCAATCTCTGACGAAAGCTCCTCGAGCCGCGTTTCCTGTCCCGTGATCTTTTCCCGCAGCACAAACTGGATCACCATAAAAATGGTGATCACAAACATCAGGACCAATAAAAGCCCCGTCATCGCATCCACAAACCCCGGCCAGATCGAGGCATTGAACCGGTTTGTGCTGCGACGACTGATCGCCATTAGCTATGCCCTGTGCCCGTTGGGCGTTTTGTCGCGCGGAGCATGCGGGTGATGTTCGCGAGATCGCCGCGCAGTTCGCCTACTGTTTCTTGACGGCCCGACGACAGTTCTTCGAGGATTTTCAGAAGCTGAACATCAATCGACCGCAACCGCATTCGGCTTTCGGCATCAATTCCGTCAACGCCACTGTCCTGTAGCTTCTGCGCGAGCCGCATCTGAGCCTCAGCCGCCTCTTGCAATGCAGGGCGCACATCGGTCGCGTCAATTTTCTGGGACAGCCCCACAACGGCTTCGGTCAGGCGCACCAGATAAGCATCGGTTTGGCCACGGCCTGCTTCTGCCTGTTCAAAAAGCGCGCGCAGGGTGTCGATCTGATCTGCCATCTGGTCGAGCACGCCACCGTAGGGGTTCCCCTCCATCGCGGGACCTTCATCCCCGCTCGAAAATCCGAGACGGGTGATTGAGGACATCCATTCTTCGAGGTCGCGGTAAAAACGGTTTTGGCCATGCCCTGCAAAAAGCTCCAAAAGACCAACGATCAGCGAGCCCGCCAAACCGAGGAGCGAGGACGAAAACGCTGTGCCCATGCCGCCCAGCTGCGCCTCAAGGCCCGTTTGCAGTTTGGCGAAGATATCGCCCGCAGCACCGTCATCGGCATTCAACGACCGAATAGTTTCAACCAGCGCAGGAACCGTCGTGGCTAGACCATAGAAGGTCCCCAGAAGGCCGAGGAAAATCAGCGTATTGCCCAGATACTTCGTGATCTCGCGGTCTTCGTCGATGCGGCTGGCAACGGAGTCCAAGATCGACCGTGCAGACGAACTGGACAGCTGCATCCGCGCACCACGTGACCGCAGCAATGTCGCCAAAGGTGCAAGAAGTGCAGGCGCGCCCTGAACCTGCTGATCCCGAGCAAAGCGTTTGATCCACCCAACGGACGATACGAGCTGAACGACCTGCCCAAAGCACGACAAAACGCCCAAGACAAAGACAGCGCCGATCAGCCCGTTCAAATACGGGTTTGACCAAAAGATCGACAGCAACGTGGACAGTGCCACATAGACGCCAGCGCCGATCAGCCCCAATGCGATCAACATCATGGTGATCTGTCGCGTTGGTTGCGAAAAATACGGCTCGGCCTCGGGTTCCCTGATGTCCGCCACGGGTTGGGTTCCTCGCGTTAGTTTGTTGAGGGAACCATAAGGCCCTGAGACTGAATTCCCAAATGAAATATATGGGATCAGTCCGCGATAATCGCCTTAACGCGCCCCACAAGCCACGCCATTTCATCATCGCAAATGCCCATCTGGGTCAGATGCGCCGCCGTGTTGAAAAGATACTCGGTATTTGGTCCGCGCCCACCGACCGCACGCCCGATCATTTGCGCCTGCGTTTCGAGCGGCAGGTGACAGTATTGTTCGTGATCTGGGTCGATAATGTAGGTCACCGCCTCAACCATCCGCCCGTCATGGAGCGTGATCGGCAGCACCGCCTCGAGATAGGCCGACGACACCAATTCACGTTCGCGCAGCGCGGTGATCACGGCCTCGCGGTCCGCATCGGCAACCCGAAACGCAACACCCGTGCAGCCAGCGCCATCCTGACGGTCCAATGCCAGAACGAGTCCCGGGTCGTCCACGGTGCCGCGATGATGAATGGACAGCATACAAAACGACCGATGGTAACCCTCAAGCCGCGCCTGAATGGCCTCCTCCGGTTCGAAACCGGGGTTCCACAAGAGCGATCCGTAGCCAAAGACCCAAAGCGGGGAATGTTCTTTTCCTGTCATGATCCCATGGTTAAACACGAAACCAGTTCGGGTAAAAGGGGGCGTCATGCGGATCAAAGGTTGGGCGATTACAGGCGTCATGGTTTACGGGCTCTATTGGGCCGCTGGATCGTTTGGTTTGCAGTCGCTGGTGCAGTCGGCCATTCAGGCAGACACCTCGTCAAAGGCTCAGGACGTGGCGCTACAGTTGTCACCGCTGCGGTTCTCCACCCGCGTGGATGACTACGAGAGCCAAATCGATGATTTGACCACGCTCGTCGCCGCGTCCGCAGAGGTGAGCATGCCCACATACGCCCCGAACCGCACCCGCATCGAAATGCTCGGGCCCGTTCAAATCATGGGCCCTACATGGACTATCAAGGTTTCCGCTGACAATCTGTCAGTTGGGGGATCAGTTCAGATCACACGAAATGGCGACCTTGGACGATTTGACCTCAGTGGATCGAATGTTGTCATTGAGGAACCCGATACCAAGGCAGCCACCATAGAGGTCCACCTCATTCCGTCAGACAAAGGTGTCTACGATCTCGACCTATCGATGACGGACGTCACTCTGATGGCTGAGGTAACGAAGTCCATCGACCCGACGCACCAACTGCCCGAGATGGTCAGCCTATTCAGCGTCAACGGGGCCGTCAAATTCGACCCCGCCCCTGCCCTGTTCGCGACCTCTGACCCGATGATCGCAGGCATGGACTTTGCGCCGCTCAAACTCATATGGGGTGACATTGATCTGACCATCGACGGGCTCATCGACATTCTACCTGACGGAACGCCAAGCGGTCAGTTGGACGTGACCCTAAAAGGCTGGGAAACCGTTCTTCGGATGCTCGCTGCGAACGGAGCGATCAAACCTGCCAACTTGATGGGGTATCAGGCGATGGCATCGGGTCTTGCGAGCGACGATGGCAGCATCACACTTCCCCTGATCTTTGCGGATGGGCAAATGCGCCTTGCCGCGTTCCCGCTTGGCCCCGCGCCAAAGCTACGCTAACTCAATCGGCTTTGGTTGGTTTGCGGCCAAAGTCGGGGGCGTCTGTGTCCTGACCCGCCTCAATGATGCTGCGACGGATCGCGCGAGTGCGGGTGAAATAATCAAACAGCAGATCACCATCACCCTGACGGATCGCACGCTGAAGGACGAACAGTTCTTCGGTGAAACGACCCAAAATTTCCAAGGTCGCGTCTTTGTTCGTCAGGAATACATCGCGCCACATCGTCGGGTCAGAGGCCGCAATACGAGTGAAGTCACGAAAGCCCGCGGCAGAGAACTTGATCACCTCTTGATCGGTGACGCGACGCAGATCATCGGCAACGCCAACCATCGTGTAGGCGATCAAGTGGGGGGTGTGAGACACCACAGCGCAGACCAGATCGTGGTGATCAGGGTCCATGATTTCGATGTTCGCGCCGATCCCCTTCCAGAAATCGCACAACCGATCCAGTTCACCCTGATCGACAGTCTCGGGGGGCACGACGAGGCACCAACGGTTATCGAACAGCGTTGCAAAACCTGACCGAGGGCCAGAATGTTCGGTCCCCGCCATTGGGTGACAGCCGATGAAATGCGCATGTTCGGGCAAATGCGGCACAACGGCGTCGAACACGGATTTCTTCACCGATCCCACATCCGTTACCATCACACCCTGTTTCAAGTGCGGAGCAATCGCCGCCATCACAGGACCCATCGCACCAATCGGCACCGCCAACACAACCAGATCAGCGTCTTTGACAGCTTCTTCGGCAGTATCGACAACGCGGTCGACCAGATTAATCTCGCGTGCGACATCACGAGTTTCGGCAGAGCGTGCATAGCCCACGATTTCATTCGCGAGTTTCCCACGACGAATGGCCAACGACATCGACCCCGCAATGAGGCCCAGCCCGATCAGCGCAACACGGTTATAGGTGGCCATCAGCGGACCCCTTTGAATGTGCCGATGACATGCACCACGCGGCGGCATGCGGCCTCGTCACCGACGGTGATCCGCAGGCAGTTCGGCAGGCCATAGCCACCCACACGACGTACGATGATCCCATCATCCTTGAGCGCGGCATCGCAAGCGGCGGCCTCTTCTTCGGAGGCAAAACGTGCCAGAATGAAGTTCGCAAAGCTCTCATCGACCTGCACACCCATCTGGATCAGGGCATTGGACAGCCATTCGCGCCATTTGGCATTTTCGGTCCGGCAACGTTCAACAAAGGCAACGTCGCGCACGGCGGCCTCTGCAGTCGTCAACTGCGTCTCGGACAGGTTGAACGGCTGACGCACGCGGTTCAGCACATCTATGATGTCCTTTGCCGCATAAGCCCAGCCGATCCGCAAGCCACCAAGACCGTAAATCTTAGAGAACGTGCGGGTCATGATCACGTTCGGATACTGATCGACCAACGCAGCGCCGCCATCGAACCCATCGACGAATTCGGTGTAAGCGCCATCGTGAACGAACAGCACATCGGACGGCAGACCTTCGATCAACCGTGCAAGCTCTGCCTCGGTCAGCATCGTGCCTGTCGGGTTCGCAGGGTTCGCCACAAAGACGATCCGCGTGCGATCGCTAACCGCCGCCAAAATAGCGTCCACATCCACACGGCGGTTGTTTTCTTTGACCTCAACAGGGATCGAGCCGACCATCTTGGCGAGGATCGGATACATCGAAAACCCATGTTCGGTGGTGATGATCTCATCGCCAACACCCGCGTAACAGGTCGCGATGAACTGGAGCACCTCGTCCGAGCCCGCACCGCAGATCAATTGATCGGGCGAGAGGCCATATACCTCACCAATCGCGGCCCGAAGGCTCGCGTGGTCGGTCGAGGGGTACCGATGCAAGTCCTGAACGCTGCGGGTAAATGCCTCGCGTGCTTTGTCGGAAAACCCATAAGGGTTTTCATTCGACGACAGCTTGAGCACGTCGGATTTACCAGCGACCTTGCTTTCGCCACTGACATACAGTGCGATATCCATGATGCCGGGTTGCGGTTTTGGCGTCTTGGTCATGTTCTGCCCTCGGGTTGTCGGACCTTCCTTAACGATGGTTTTGACCCGTTTCCAGAGCACAGATCGACACGGGTGAAATAGCTGCCCGATTTCAGGCGGCATGTGGCAGATTGATCGGCTATAACGGGGACATGTTATTCAGTTTGCCAGACACAGATACACTCTATGACGCGCTTGTGGCGCGGGACGCATCCTATGATGGGCGCGCATATGTTGGGGTTACGTCGACAGGCATCTTCTGTCGACTGACCTGCCCCGCGCGCAAACCGTTGCGCGAGAACTGTCGGTTCTTTGCGACAACGGCAGAGTGCATCGCCGACGGGTTCCGTCCTTGCAAACGATGTCATCCCATTGGCACGAGCGCGGAGGCTGACCCAGTGATCGCCCGACTGTTGACTGTGCTCGACGCCGAGCCCGATCGACGCTGGACCGAGGGCGATGTGGAAACGATGGGGTTTGATACTTCGACCGTGCGGCGGTTGTTTCGGCGGCAATTTGGTATGACGTTTATTCAAATGGCACGACAAAGGCGGATGAGAATGGGTGCAAAGACATTGGCCGAAGGCGGCAAAGTCATCGAGGCACAATTAGACGCGGGTTTCGACAGCCCATCGGCCTTTCGTGCGTCATTCGCGAAACTGCTGGGCGTTGCCCCGTCCGAGATGCGAACGGATGCGATGTTGCGGGCGGATTTCATCGACACACCATTGGGCGCTATGATCGCCGTCAGTGATGCCAAATCCCTGCGGATGCTCGAATTCCCCGAACGCAAAGGGCTCGCCGCGCAGCTAAAGCGCATCTTTGAAACCGCAAAAGGATCGGTTGGCTTTGGTCGGTTTGAGGCGACAGATCAAGTTGCCGCAGAATTGGGTGATTTCTTTGCGGGCAAACGATCGACGTTCGACGTGCCCCTCGCGCAGAATTACGGAACGCCGTTCCAGCGTGAAGTCTGGGAGGCACTCCGCCAAATCCCCGCAGGCGAAACGCGCAGCTACGGACAACTCGCCGCAGAGATCGGGCGACCGACCGCAATGCGCCCCGTGGCCTCAGCCAATGGTGCGAACCAAATCGCGCTCGTCATTCCATGTCACCGCGTCATCGGCGCGGATGGAACACTCACAGGCTACGCGGGTGGCCTTTGGCGAAAACAAAAACTGATCGAAATCGAACATCAGTTTCGGTGATATAAACGAAAAAAGGCTGCCCGAAGGCAGCCTTTTCCGAATATCGGCTAAGAACCAGATTAGTTCTTAGCGTAGAATTCGACGACGAGGTTCGGTTCCATCACAACCGGGTACGGAACGTCCGACAGGCCCGGAGTGCGAACGAAGGTCGCGGTCATTTTGTTGTGGTCAGCGTCGATGTAGTCAGGAACATCACGCTCGGTCAGCTGAACCGCTTCGAGAAGGACGGTCATCTGTTTCGACTTCTGACGAACTTCGATAACGTCGCCTTCTTTAACGCGGTAGGACGGGATGTTTACCGATTTACCGTTAACCAGAACGTGGCCGTGGTTTACGAACTGACGAGCAGCGAACACGGTTGCAACGAACTTTGCGCGGTAAACAACAGCATCCAGACGGCGCTCGAGCAGACCGATCAGGTTTTCACCGGTATCGCCTTTTACGCGTTCAGCTTCGCCGTAGATGCGGCGGAATTGTTTCTCGGTCAGGTCGCCGTAGTAGCCTTTCAGCTTCTGCTTAGCGCGCAGCTGCAGACCGAAGTCCGAGATTTTCGCTTTGCGGCGCTGACCGTGCTGGCCTGGGCCGTATTCACGCTTGTTTACTGGCGACTTAGGACGACCCCAGATGTTTTCGCCCATGCGGCGGTCGATTTTGTACTTGGCAGACGTGCGTTTGGTCACGGCTGATCTCCTTCGTTATGGTCGACGCCCCGAAGGGCGACTATGAAGGGCGTTGTCCTCTTGGCCGAAGCCATGACAGGAATCCCCTTGCGGGGCCCACCAACACCAATGAATGGGCGGCTTATAGAGGCGAGAGCGACAGAGTCAACGCTCTTTTGTCACATTAGCCGACTGTCGTGCCTCAGGATTTCCACTTCGCTACCAGACAGGACACGACGCGCAAACATACCGTAAGTCTGCGGGTCGCCGCCCAGCTCTGGCATCCGCTGGAAGAGGCGCGACCGATCAGCCTCGTTCAAGTGGGACAAAGCCGCGCTTGCTGGGTGGAAGCTCTCGGTTTCGACCTTATTCGCAAAGACCACTTCATGCTGCGGAAGAAGCATGTGGATATAAGTCACCTCACGAACCGAACTATCCACATAGATCGAATGATCGTTCACCAGATCGCGTGCTGTCACCAGTACCTCATCCGCATTGAACAAGGCGCGCGCGCGCGCTCCCTTGAGGATCATGCGGTGATCGGGCGACACAAGCAGGCCTTCGTCTGGGACATCCTTGTCCAAGGCCCCTGCCCGCATCCGGATCGGCGCATAGTGCGGCATCGCAAACAAACGCGCGCCTGTCACACGGCGTGTGCCGATCCAGAGGATTTCCTGACAGCCATTGTCCTTGGTCTGAACCCGATCGCCTTCGCGCAAGGATTCAACGAACCGAGGACCGTGTTCCGTTTGAATGGTCGTCCCAGGGGTAAAACAAATAACACCACCCGGCGCGGCACTGATCTGATCAGGGCGCTCAAGGTCAATGTTATGCGACACGATCCACATCTCGCGATGGCGCGGCGGAATATCCCCGATGAACATCAGCAGCGGCGGGCGACCACGGCCCGTCTCGATCAAGGTGACAGTCCAAGTGTCCCGCCCATCCGTGATGCTAAAACTCTTCTCAAAGAGTGGGTGATCGACCTCTACCTCGATCCCGATGGGATCTTTGGTCTCGACCGCCTGCAACATGCGTCGCACCGAATGCGCCGCTCTTTTTCGAATGTCTGCCTCTCCGGTCGCAATTCCCAAAGGAAGCACAGAATTCGGGCCATCCACCCGTACTGCGTCCCCAGTCCAGGTCCAAGTCGCCCCCACGCGAAACGCATCGCGCGGCGCGGACCAGAGCCCGTCAATCTCACATTGCGCCCAGGAAATGACAAACGTGCCTAGAAAGCCCGTTTTCATGCCCGTTCTCTGCCTCAGTCTGCCCGCGTCTTTTGTCCCGCGCGGATCTGACATCAAAATAAGCAGGTGGATTCTCGCGAATCAACCCTAAACGTGAGAACGCGTTAACTTTTTACTTAGAAGTTGAAATTTAGCTTCAGCGAACCGACGACTTGGCCTTCTTCTTGACCGACGTACTCTTCGGACAGGTAAGTTGCGCCGTAATAGAATGAAATCTTAGGCGCGATTTGCCAATTGAGGCCCGCACGAAGGCGATAGCGGGTGTCTTCTGCCTCAACGCCAAAGCTGGCGGGGAAGTAGATGCTATCTCCGACAATCGCGTAATCGGCCCCCAACAGGAATGCGAGCCCGCGGTTATGAGAATCCGCCAGTTTGAACCGCTGCCCCGTGACCGGATCACGGCCATGCGCCACATCAACCGCCACATCCCCGAATTGGAAGTCAGCACCAACGCGGATCAAATCCTCGGCCCCGTACTGCCCTTCAACGAACGGGCGCAGGTATGAATGGCCAAAGTCGATTTCGCGAGCGATCTCGGTCGTAAGGGTCGGATAGACGCCATTCGCAATTTGGTTTGCTTCGACTGAGGCCGCGATTTCAGGGGCCCCAACGCGGTCGTGGAAATTCCGCTGAAACTCCATCATGCCCGTTTGCGGACCGACGACGACAATGTCCGTGCCCACGCTGATTTCCAGATCGCTAATCTCGTAGTGGGTATACGCCCCGACCGACAAAATGCCCGCATAGGCGCGGTCGGCGGACTTTGCACCATTCAGGTTTCGCGGCGCGATAACTTCGGAGCGCAAACGAAGCTCCATCAACCCAAAGGGCTGATCGGCATAGTCGCGTTCGTTGTCCTTCGAAAATGCAAAAGACAATACGTAGCTGCCTGTGCGCCAGCGATCCTCATTGTCGCCAAAGTAGTCGTTGTTGAACAACCGACCGACGCCTGTCAGGCCCCACCCGCTCTCGGTTTCGGCAACAGCGGCACCGGATGACAAGATGAGAGACGACAGAACGACAGCGCGCGCAAAGGACATACCATACCCCACAATTAGTATACACGCGGAGGTTTAGCACAAGCTGAGCAAATTTATAGCTAAAATTTCCATTCTCACGCGCCCGCCTAGCAGCACCGTGCTATCTAGCGTTGCGCAACTCAGCGGCGACTGTCAAACACAGCGCATGACGCAACACACCACATCAAAAACGCACCTCATTCTGATCGCCTTTCTCACCGGCGGTCTTCTGACGATTATGACGCTGTTCAATGGCCGCGTCGCATTAGGAGGCGGCGCGATCTTTTCGTCATGGGTGGCGCATGGGGTCGGAACCGTCGCAGCCATCATCGCTCTCATAGTGCTCTTTCGGCGCCGCCCAAAGGCAGGCACGCGGTCTCGCGCTCCGTTCTGGGCTTACCTCGGCGGTATTTCGGGGGCTTTGACGGTGATCCTCACCTCAACCACGGTGAACACATCGCTTGCACTCTCGGGCACAATCGCCCTCGGCCTTGCGGGACAGATGGTGTTTGGACTTGGCGCGGATGTGCTAGGGCTGTTTGGCTTGCCAAAACGTCGTTTGGCGCCGCGCGAGTTGATCTCTTTCGCAATGATCTGCGCGGGTAGTTTGATCATCATCTATTTGGGGCGGGTCTGATGGGAATTTGGTTTTACGTCTTCCTCGCCTTTGCCGCAGGATTGCTGGTCGGACTGAGCCGCCAAATCAATGGTCGCCTGTCGCTCTCCACAAGCCCGTTAGAATCATCGTTCTGGAATCATGCGGTTGGCTTCGCGGTCCTCTGCGTGATCGTCCTCTCCATTGGATGGTCCCACCCCCAAGACGGCCTCTCTGACATCCCACTGACCGCCTACGCTGGCGGCGCGGTTGGCGTAGTATTTATCGCGTCATCCAGCTGGCTCATCGCACGCATCGGCGCTGCGCAAACGGCTGTATTGGTGATCGCAGGGCAAATGGTATCCAGCGTGATCCTCGATATCGCGATGGGAACCGCTGGGGTCGCTTGGGCGCGCACCTTGGGGGTTACGTTAATCCTTGCAGGAATTTTCTACGGTCGACGCGCAAGAGACTGAATTTCCCGCTTGCGCCGCCGCACAGACATGATTAAGACGCCCCTCACGCACAGAGTGGCCCGTTCGTCTATCGGTTAGGACGCCAGGTTTTCAACCTGGAAAGAGGGGTTCGATTCCCCTACGGGCTGCCACTTTTCCTCCAACATTACGATTAGACGACAGACGGACTGCTCCGCCTGCCTCTGGTTTTGCGTTACAGCCCCAGAATAGCTTTGATCGGCGCGACGAGCGCGTCACCAATGGCCGCTGTGTTTGCTGCATCCAGATGCACCCCATCAATCGGCGACGCCTGCGCGACCGTGCCCGCGTCAAAGAACGCGACGCCCAGTTCCTCGGCGGCGGCTTTATACATCGGGGCAAGCAGTCGGGTTTCCGCAACATCTCGCCCGCTGCCCGTTTTGCCATCTGGCCCAATCACGCAGGGCGGAGGTGCCACGAATAGAATTTTCGGTACAGAACCCGACGCGCCATAGGGATAATGCCGTATGATTTGCGCCAACCGTTTCATCCCCGCAGTGGCCCCAGTTGCGGACCCACAGACGTCGGTCTTTAGGTCATTCGTGCCGAGCATAATCACGACAAGGTCCAGCGGCGAATGACTCTGCAACAGGATCGGCAGCACCACAGACCCGTTGCGATCACAGGGACCCGTGTGATCATCAAATGCCGTTGTGCGACCGCCCAGCGCCTCAGAGATCACTTCGACCCCAAGGCGTCCTGCAACGATGTTAGGCCACAGAAACTCTGGCGCATGTCGTGCGGCATCTTCGGGGCGGTGCCCCCACGTGAGACTATCCCCAAACGCTAAAACCCGTGTCATCGGCTCCCCCTGTAGACTGTTCGCACTAGGTACCGATTACTCCAGCTTTTCGAAGTAGATGCCAGCAATATGTTCGGGGCTTAGAAAATTAGGAGAGCCGCAGGATGGATCAGCCGACGCGCTGACCCTTCACCCAAACACCGTGGATGGTGCCTGTGCCATCAACCCGTTTTACACGGATCACGTCAGCGCGTTTCCCAACCTCGATGCGACCACGATCGGTTAGACCGACGGCCTTGGCCGGTGCGGCGGTAACAGTGCGAACACCACGTGCCACGTCCCCCCAAAGATCGCCCAACAACAGAGCCGAGGATAAAAGCGCGCCGGGGACGTAGTCCGATGAAACGATGTCCAAGAGGTCTGCCTCGGCCAACACATGCGCTGCCACGTTTCCAGAGTGCGACCCACCACGGATCAAGTTCGGCGCCCCCATCATCACGGCGATTCCGTGATCGTTGCAGGCCTGCGCTGCCTCAATCGTTGTCGGAAACTCTGCAAAGGTCACACCGTATTGCTTGGACGTCACTACGTGCTCAGCAAGGGTGTCATCATGGCTCGCCAGTACGGCCCCCAAACGACGTGCGCCCTCAACGGACGCTGCCTCGTGGGCGGTACCGAATTTCTCTTTCAGCGCCAGTTGGTGCGACACATGAACATCAAAGTCATCATCCGACATACCATGCTTGCCCTGATAATATTCTTTCAGCTTATCAAGGTTCCGAAACTGTCGTGCGCCCGGTGTGTGGTCCATCAGGCTGACGATCCCGACGCGGTCTTCGGCGGTGAAACTGTCCAACTCTTCGATCAAAGTCTCAGAACAGGTTTCCGCACGCAGGTGAATATAGTGCGAAATGCGCAAGGCATTGCGGGACCGCATATCCAAAAGTTCGGTCGCAACCTCGCGCGCGTATTTTTTGTAGTCACCCGACTTCTTCGTCACCGACCCAACCCGCAAGGCGTCGAACACGGTGGTGATCCCGACCGAGCATAGCTCCGCATCGTGAGCGATGATCGCGGCCTTATGGGGCCAGTCGACCTTGGGCCGTGGCTCGAGGTGGCGTTCGAGGTTGTCGGTGTGCAGCTCGATCAAACCTGGCATCACGAGGTCACCCTCGCAGTTGATCGCTCCCGTCGGGACCGAGCGCCCTTCGCTAATATCAGCGATTTCGCCATCACGGATCACAACGGTGCCCGCCACCACAGTTTCGGGCAGAACAACAGTTGCGTTTGCAAGGATTGTTTCGGTCATTTGGAAGATCCTAGAATTCGGGTGTCGGCGTAGACAGGTCACATCCCATCGGTGCGTCACAGCCATATGACACGCGGGAAATTTTCATTTGAAATCGGCAAGAGCCGCGAGGAAGCGCGTGATGCCTTCGGCCTCGGTGCCGTCATTGACGACGACCGTTGCATCAATCCCCTCGGGTAATTCGAACGTTGCGCGTTTGAGACGGTTTTCGATTTCAACTCGGGTTTCACGACCACGGGCAGAGAGGCGGTCAGCGAGGATATGATCAGGGGCCGTCACGACGATGACCCGTAGATCAGGGAAAACAGAAGTTGCGAGGCCCAGCGCCTGACGCGATCCGTTGAACATCACGAGGGGAGCCGTCGTCTGATCCTTTGGGATGCCGTAGCATAGGCCATGCGCTTCCCAATCGAGGGCGAACTCTCCATCAGCCTTGCGGGCGGCAAATTCATCAAAGGTCACGCCTTCGAAATCTTCGCTTCCCGCTTCAGTCGGGCGGGTAATCACTCGACGCACGAATTGGATATCAGGCCGCGCAGACAGAGCACCCGAGATCAACGTATCTTTGCCCGCGCCAGATGGCCCTACGACAGCGATGATCATGCGGCCGCCTTTGGCGTAAAGCCCGTAACGTCCACCACACGATCGCAAACTTGGTTCCGCGCACCCTCATCGTGGAAAATCCCGATGATCGCAGCGCCCCGCTCTTTTGCACCCTCGATCAACGACAGAACCACGTCGCGGTTCCGCGCATCCAAGCTGGCCGTCGGTTCATCGAGGAGCATCGCGGGGTATTCATGGGCAAAGCCACGTGCGATGTTCACGCGCTGCTGTTCACCGCCCGAAAACGTCGTTGGCGACAGTGACCAGAGCCGTTCGGGGATATTGAGCATCGTGAGCAATTCCTCAGCCCGTGCATGTGCCTCACCTTCAGGTTTACCTAAGGCCAACAACGGCTCTGCAACCACCGTGCGGGTCGGCACACGAGGTACCACGCGAAGGAACTGGCTGACATATCCTAGCGTTTCACGGCGCAGGCGAATGATCTCGCGCGGGGTGGCGGTGGCCACATCAACGCCTCCAATACGGATCGAACCAGAGGCTGCGAGGTAGTTCCCGTAAATCATCCGCATAAGCGTAGATTTACCAGCGCCCGATTGACCCGTGAGCGCCACACATTCCCCAGGTTCGACCCGCAGGTGAGCACCAGCCATGACAGGAATGACTGCGCCCCCTTGATTATGCAGGGTGAAGCTTTTTGAGAGGTTTTCGATCTCGATCATGGTCACACCTGCAAGACGGAAGAAACAAGAAGTTGGGTATATGCTGCCTGCGGATCATCGAGCACCTGATCGGTCAGCCCGTGTTCGATCACGTGGCCATCCTTCATCACCATCAAACGGTCGGCCAAAAGGCGGGCAACCGCAAGGTCATGGGTCACGATAATCACAGAAAGCCCCATGTCACGCACGAGCCCCCGCAGAAGGTCCAATAGACGCGCCTGCACGGACACATCCAGACCACCTGTTGGTTCATCCATGAACACCAGTCGGGGCGAAGTGACAAGGTTCCGTGCGATCTGCAAACGCTGCTGCATCCCGCCCGAGAATTGGCGCGGACGGTCGTCAATGCGTTCGCATGCGATCTCAACACGGCCCAGCCAATCAGTCGCGGTTTCGCGGATATCGCCGTAGTTCCGCGCACCAATTGCCATCAGACGTTCGCCAACATTGCCGCCAGCTGAAACGCCCATCCGCAACCCATCGCGCGGGTTCTGGTGAACAAAGGCCCATTCGGTACGGGACAGCACGCGACGTTCAGGTTCTGGCATAGTCAGTGTATTGCGTCCACGGTAGAGGATCTTTCCCTCGTCCGCTTGCATATGCCCTGCCAAACATCCCAAGAGCGTCGACTTACCCGACCCAGATTCCCCCACAATGCCGAGCACTTCACCCGGCCAGAGGTCGAAACTGACGTCGGCACAGCCGATCCGCTGACCATAGCGTTTGGTCAGACCATCAACGCGGAAAAGCGGTTGATCGAGAGATACATCATGCATGGTCATGCCGCTTCTCCTTCTGGCGACAAGCGGCCTGTGTGACCCTCATCCTGACGGGTGGTGCAATAGCTGGTGTCGGAACACACAAACATGCGGCTGCCTTTGTCATCGGTGATCACTTCGTCGAGGTAGCTCACCTCCGACCCGCAAAGATCACAGGCGTGATCCGCCTTGCTTGGGTCAAAGGGGTGATCCTCGAAATCAAGGCTCACGACATCGGTATAAGGTGGAAGCGCATAAATGCGTTGTTCACGCCCAGCACCGAACAGTTGGATCGCAGCATTTCCACCCAGTTTCGGGTTATCGAATTTCGGGATCGGCGACGGGTCCATGACATAGCGCCCCTCGACCTTCACGGGATAGGCGTAGGAGGTCGCAATCGCGCCGTGGCGGGCGATATCCTCGTAGAGCTTCACATGCATCAACCCGTATTCTTCGAGCGCATGCATACGACGTGTTTCGCTTTCGCGGGGTTCAAGGAAGCGGAGCGGCTCTGGGATCGGCACCTGATACACGAGGATTTGTCCCTCGGTCAGTGCGACCTCTGGAATGCGGTGACGGGTCTGAATGACGGTCGCCTCTGCCGTGGTTTCCGAGGTTTGAACCTGCGCGGTCCGTTCAAAGAACTTGCGGATCGACACAGCGTTCGTCGTATCGTCAGCCCCTTGGTCGATTACCTTCAGAGTATCCTCTGGCGTCAGACACGCTGCAGTGACCTGAACACCGCCCGTGCCCCAGCCATAAGGCATCGGCATTTCACGGCTGGCAAACGGCACCTGATAGCCAGGGATCGCGAGGCCCTTGAGAAGCGCGCGGCGGATCATCCGCTTTGTCGCCTCGTCCAGATAGGCAAAGTTGTAGGCCTGATCGGTCATTCTGCGGCCTCCTTGACCTGAGCATCCGCAGCTTCGCGGCGGAGTTTTCGGATGAGTTCCAGTTCGGATTGGAAGTCCACGTAGTGCGGCAGCTTGATATGCTCGAGGAAGCCCGTCGCCTGAATGTTGTCGCAATGATAAAGGACGAATTCCGCGTCTTGGGCAGGCGCACCGACGTTGTCTTCGCCCAGTTCTTCCCAGCGGAGTGCACGATCCACGAGGCTCATCGAGATCGACTTGCGCTCTGATTGGCCCATGACCAAACCGTAGCCCCGCGTGAATTGCGGCGGCTCGGATTTGGACCCTGTGAATTGGTTCACCGTCTCACATTCGGTCAGCTCAATTTCACCGATCTCAACGGCAAACCCCAGCTCAGGGATCTCCATCTCGACAGCACACGTGCCAATCCGCAATTCGCCGACAAAGGCGTGCGTGCGTCCGTAACCACGCTGGGTCGAATAGGCCATCGACAGGACAAACCCTTCGTCGCCACGCGCCAAGGCCTGCAAACGCAGCGGGCGATCTGCTGGCATTTCGAGAGGCTCGCGAGTGAGGTCAGGCGGTGTTTCGTCGCCATCCGTCAGCGGCTCCATCAGCCCATCTTGATCGAGGAGCTGCAGGATATGCGGCGCGACCACGTCATCCGCCTCTTTGCGCAGCGCTTCTGGTGTCTCGCCATCCGCCATAAGTTTGAAATCGAGCAGACGGTGCGTGTAGTCGAAGGTCGGCCCGAGGATTTGACCACCCGGCGCGTCCTTAAACGTCGCGGAAATACGACGAATGATGTCCATGCGATCCGTCTCGACCGGAACAGACGCCCCAAAGCGCGGCAGGGTCGTGCGGTAGGCGCGGATGAGGAACACTGCTTCAATCAGATCGCCCCGCGCCTGTTTGATCGCCAGTGCAGCAAGGTCAGGATCGTATAGCGAGCCTTCGGCCATCACACGGTTCACGGCCAGCGCCATTTGTTCGCGGATTTGAGCAACGCTCAGATCGGGAACCGAACGATCCCCACGCCGTTCATCGGAAAGCCACTGATGCGCCGCATCAATCGCGCGTTCACCGCCTTTGGTTGCGACATACATCAGAGTGCCTCCACTTTCGTGCTACGCGGAAGGGCCGATAGTTGGCTGCCCGCAGTGAAGTAACAGTCAAAACCCAACGGGAATTGCGCACTGTTTGCGACAAAGGCGTCGATGTTGGGCAGATAGGCCGCCTGTGTCGTTTCAATCCCAGGGCCAGACAGAGTGGCCGTCGATGCCGAAATATCCTCGCATTCAACGATCAATGTTGCGGACCGATCTGGATATTCTGCCGTGCCGATTGCGTACTGCGATACGGGTTGCAGCGTATCCCACGTGCCAATCGCGAAATCGGCATCACCCGCCGCTACGATTGGGGCCGAGCAGTGAAACGCGATCCATTTGCGGACGGCTTCAGTATCGTGGCTCTTGGCGATGAAAATCGGTGTCGTCGCATCGGCGAGTGTTAGCAGGATCGCGCCAGCAGCGGGCGACAAAGGCGCGGGCGGGACCGCGCCTGCGATCTGCTGGATACGCCCCGGACGCGCCATCGCTTCGAGGCAGGCACGAAATGCGCGGGCGCTGTCTTGGGCGGGGTTGGCAAAACCGCCAGATAAAACTTCGGCTTCGAACATCAGTCTTCTCCCCGAACCATTGTGAAGAACTCGACCTTGGTCGCTGCGGCTTTCTCTGCGCGAGAGGTGCGTTTCTCAGCCTCTTCCGCACGAAGCGGCGCGAGGATGGTCGCATCGACTTGCTCCACGCCTTCGGATTGCATCAGCGCATCAACAATCGCCGCGCGTGTCGCGTGGCCCTGATCGCGCCCTTGCACATAGGCGTGCCCAACCGTGCCATCCGACAGTTTGAGCGCACAGCGCGTCACGGTCATCTCACCGAGGTTAAACGGCGCACCTGTCGCGCCGATCCGACCGCGCACCATCGTTGTGCCAATCTCGGGACGGCGCAGCCAATCGTGCGCAGGAAGATCGGGCAACAACTGTTCGAGCCGCTCTGGGCGAGCACGCGCCAGTAGGCCCATGTATGATTTGCGGGTGTCTGTGGTCAGTGTGGACATCTTGACGATTTGTCTACCTATCTATACAACTAGACAAATATTGCTAGATTCGTCGCCATTTCGCAAATGAAGGTTTCATGACACGCAAAAATCCTGTGTGGCTGTCGATTGCCCAAACTCTCAAAGATGAAATTGGCGAAGGCCTTTATCCCGCAGGAGCAAAGCTCCCGACTGAGGCGCAATTATCGGCGCGGTTCGGCGTCAACCGTCACACCGTGCGCCATGCCCTCGCGTCTCTGAACGAAGACGGGATAACGGTGTCTCAGCGCGGGTCTGGCGTGTTCGTCGCTTCGAACCCGCCTGCCGACTACCAGCTCGGCGCACGTGTGCGGTTTCACCAAAACATCGCGGCTACGGGGCGTGCACCATCGCGGCAAGTGATCCGCATCGAAACGCGCCCCGCTAAGGCCGAAGAACGCGAGGCTTTGGGCGTTGATATGGTCCATGTGGTCGAAGGGATTTCGTCGGGCGATGCCCTGCCCATCTGCCACTTTATCTCTGCCCTGCCCGCCCAAAGGTTTGCGGACCTCCCGCAGATCATGGAGACCGAGCGGTCGATTTCTAAAACGCTCGAACGGCTTGGTGTGACCGACTACACCCGCCATTCGACCCGCATTACCGCGACCGTCGCCAAAGGGCCGCGCGCCGGCATGTTAAAGGTCAGCGAAGGTTCACCACTTTTGCGGACCGAAGCGATCAACGTCGACCGCGACGGTGCACCGATTGAATATGGGTTAAGCTGGTTTGTCGGGGATCGCGTCGCGCTAACGGTTGCTAACGAAGGGCATTAGCCCTCGTGACGTTCTAAGAACTCTTCGGCCCGCAAACGGCGGAAGTCGTTCAATGCGTCCTTGAGCCGATCATGAGGCCAATCCCACCACGCGAGGTCCAAGAGCCGATCTGCAACGGATTGATCAAACCGCATTTTCACTGGCTGCGCAGGAACACCCGCCACTATCATGAACGGCGACACGTCCTTGGTCACGACCGCGCCTGATGCGACGACGGCACCGATGCCAATGGTGATCTCTGGCTTGATGATCGCCCCATGCCCAATCCAGCAATCCGCGCCCAACGTGCTCCGCCGTGATGCGCGGTGTTCAAAGAACGCCGGATCATCCTCTACGCCGTCGAAATAATAGGACGACCGATAGAGGAAATGGTGCTGCGCCGCATTCCGATACGGGTGATCCGTCGGCCCAATCCGCGTGAAGGCCGCGATATTCGCGAATTTACCAACCGTCGTGTTCGCCACGTCAGCGTAACGGTCACAGTAGGAATAATCCTCGAACGTCGAATTCAGAACGCGACTGCCTTTGCCGATTTCAACATAGGCCCCAAAGGTGGAATTGCCGATCTCGCAGTCGGGATGAACAAACGGTTCGGTCGCAGAGAGTTTCGGCATGATTACCCTTTAATGAATTTCTTACGGATCCAGCCCGAGATCGTGTCCATGATCATCACCGTCAGTACGACGAGGATCATGTAGTAGCACACCTCTTCCCAGTCCTTTTGGGTGATGATCGCCTGCGTCAGCAAAAGACCGATACCACCACCGACAAGCGCACCAATCACAGTGGCCGAACGGGTGTTCGATTCAAAGTAATAGAGCAGCTGCGACAGGATCAGCGGGAGGACCTGCGGGATCACACCAAAGCGCATGCGTTGGATCATATTCGCGCCCGTGGACTGGATGCCTTCGACCTGTTTGTTGTCGATGTTTTCTAGCGCCTCAGAGAAGGTCTTCCCGAAGGTGCCCGTATCCGTCAGAAGGATCGCCAAGGAGCCCGTCATCGGACCAGGACCGAATGCACGGGACAGAATGACGGTCCAGATCAGGCCATCAACTCCGCGCAAGAAGTCAAACAGACGGCGGCATGTGAGGCGGAGCCAGACCGCAGGCGCAAAGTTCGACGCCGCAAAAAAGGCCAGCGGGAACGCGATCATCCCTGCCCCCATCGTACCGATGAACGCCATCAGAACCGTTTCACCCATCGCCCAGAACACATCGCCATGGCGCCACATCTTATTGTTCCAAAAGCCGTCGATCATGGCGATGATGTTGGAATGCTCTGCGGTCACACGCGGTTCCCAAATGGCGAGCGCGATCAATTCTCCAACTGATTTGCCGTAGAACGGACTATCGAGGGTAAAAAAGAACAGCTCCCAGCCCGCTTGATAGCGGAACACTTCGGTCCGTGCGGGGGTCATAGAGAACCGCCAGTTGCCTTGGTCGATGGACACGCGATTGCGAGAGACGCTCATCCACTCTGGAATGTCTTTACCATCAGGGAGCGTAAGAACTACTGAGCGCCCGTTCACTTGGGTCGTGATTTCACCAAAGTCAGGAACATTGATGACGGCCGTATTTTCAGGAAGATATTGAACAAAGGCATCACCATAGAGCGAAATAGCCGTGGTTTCACCCATAGCTACCCACTCGGGGCCTTCGCCTGCGGGGTATGCCCCTTTGCGTTCGCCCTCGACCGAGGCAACGACCTCACCAGAACGGTTATCGCGCGTGACGTGGGTCTTATAGGACCAGAAATCACCAAGGAGGACCGCTGCGTTTTCAGGACGCGCACGAGACGCGAGGCCCGCGACGTCAAACGCGAAGAATACGTAGATCAGGTAGCCAAGGATCGCGAAAGGTACTGCAATGCTGCGCCATTTGCGGAACCGAAATGTGCCCTCGATGGACTGCTTCAAACCGACGGTTTCGAAATTTTCAGATGCTGTGGTCATGCCAATGCCCCTCCCTTTACCAGACGTTGACGGGCACGGTCGGACAAGTGGTCAACGATCATGATGGTCAGGTACAGGATCGCGAAAATGGCGACAACCTGATCGTACTTCCCCTGCCCCCACTGGAGCGCGGTTTTCAGGTCGTAGCCCAAACCACCAGCGCCAACGAAGCCAAGGATCGCCGAGGCGCGAATATTAATCTCGAACCGCAAAAGCGCGTAGGACGACCAGTTCGGGGCGACCTGTGGCATCACGCCAAACCAGATACGCTGGAACCAATTGCCCCCGACCGAAGCCAAACCTTCAACGGGTTTCAAGTCCACGTTCTCTGCCGCTTCGGAAAACAGTTTGCCCAATGCGCCCGCCGTGTGGAACGCAATCGCGATCATCGCGGGGACAGGGCCAACGCCCAAGAGAAAGATGAGCACAAGTGCGATCACGATCTCAGGCACAGCGCGCATGGTATCCATGATGCGGCGGAAAACGGATGTCAGGCGCGGCCAAAGGGCCAGACCACGCGTCGACAGAAAGGCCAGAGCCATCCCCAAGAGACCGCCGAACAAGGTCGCAATCGCTGCGATATTCAGGGTCTCGATTAGGGACGGAATAGCGGCCACGAACAAACGCGGCAGGTTCTGCCAGTTCGTGAAGGCCTCAGCGAAAATCTCTTTTGGGAAATCAAAAATGCGGTGCAAACCGTCTAGAAATCCGCCTGCATTTCGATCTTCGGCAACGGTGAACCCGCTCGCAAAAAGCACAAAGAAGAGCGCGACCAGAATGGCCCCATAAAGGCGGCGGCGGCGGACCAGAGCGAGATACTCTGCCGTGCCAGATACGGTGTGTGCCGTCATTAGTATGTCCCGGATATGAAAAACCCGAAGGCAGACTGATTCTGCCTTCGGGTCATTGGTTTGATTAGGAACCGTTAGCGATCTGCTGACGACGTACTTCGATGATGGTTTCGTAGTAGTCGTGAGTGATCGGTACGAAACCAGAGGTATCACCAGCAGCAACGCCGTATGCGCAATCTGGGTCAGCAGCTTGCAGACCTTCGACCAGCGCGGTCATGGTTGCTTTTACGTCTTCTGGCAGTGCGTTGCGGAGAACAACAGGGCCTTCCGGGATCGGTTTAGACATCCAGATCTGAACGAGGTCGTTCATGTCAACGAGGCCAGCGTCAACTGCCTTGCGCAGAGCGCCCGAATTGTAGCCGTCTTCCCAGTTGCCCTGACCGTCAGCCCAGGTCACGCCAGCGTCGATGTCGCCGTTGTTAACAGCAACGATGGTTTGCTCGTGACCGCCGGTGAAGCGAACTTCGCCGAAGTAGTCGCCGGATTCCATCGAGTGGCCAGTTGCCTGCGGAATTTCTACCGACGGGATCAGGAAGCCAGAGGTGGAGTTCGGATCACCGAAGCCGAATACTTTGCCCTGAACGTCTTCGAGCGAGGTTATGCCGCTGTCAGCGCGTGCGAAACCGATCGAATGGTAGGTGTAAGAACCGTCGAGGTTCGCTTTAACCAGAACTGGCGAAACAGCTTCAGGGTCGGTCAGGTAAACTTTTGCGTAACCCGAAGCGCCGAGCCAAGCCATGTCGATGGTGCCGCCCAGAAGACCCTGGATAACGCCGTCGTAGTCAGCAGGAGCGAAGAGTTTGACGTCAACGCCGAGTGCTTCAGATGCGTAGTTCTGAAGGCAAGCATAGGAGTTCATACGGTCCTGAGCGTTTTCACCGCCGAGGATACCGATGTTGAATTCAGTGATTTCCTGAGCGGCAGCAGCGCCAGCCAGAACGGTAGTTGCGAGTGCAACAGAAAGGATCTTTTTCATGGTCGTCTCCAAAGGGAACATATCATTCGAATTGGCGCGGCCATCACACGGCCTTTGCCTGTGGCTACTCAGTCGCTCAATAGTACGGCTGCGTATTCTGTTGCGGGAGCCAGCGACCCGATCTCTGTCGAGGTTGCGCTCTCGGAAAAGCTTTCGTCTGCCCCATAGATGTCGCGAGCAACGTCTTGGGTCAGTTGACTAGGGGCGCCATCAAACACGATGCGTCCGTCCCGCATCCCGATCACGCGGTCGCAATAACGACGCGCTGTATCGAGGGTATGGAGGTTCGCCATCACCATGCGACCGTCTTCGACGTTGATGCGCTTGAGCGTGTCCATCACGATCTGCGCGTTCATCGGGTCGAGCGAGGCAATCGGTTCGTCGGCAAGGATGATCTTGGGGTCTTGCATCAGCGCACGGGCAATCGCGACACGCTGTTGTTGACCACCAGATAGCGCCTCGGCCCGCTTTGCGGCCTGTTCAGCGATACCCAAGCGGTCAAGAATTTCGAGGGCGCGGGTGATGTCTTGGCTCGACCAAAGGTTCAGAACACTCGTCAGCGTGGAACGGCGACCCAAAAGGCCATGCAGCACGTTCGACACAACATCCATACGCGGGACAAGGTTGAACTGCTGGAAGACCATCGCGCATTGGCTCTGCCAGTCGCGTTTATCTTTGCCCTGCAGTGCCAGCACATCAACGCCATCAACGACGATCTGACCATCGGTCGCATCGGTCAGGCGGTTCATCATACGCAGATACGTCGATTTACCCGCACCAGAGCGGCCAATAATGCCTACGAACTGCGCGCCTTCGACAGAGAAAGAAATGTTGTCGACTGCCGCTCTGTCACCGAAGCGCTTGGTCACGCTGTTTACGTTGAGTTGTATACCATCCCCTGTGTTGCTTCGACGGGGGATACGCATGGTTTGTGACAGGAAATTCTCATGCCTATGAACCTTTAGCGACAGCAAAGATTCAGTTTTACGACACCTCAAGGCGTGGCCGCAGACCGCAAAACAGCACGTGGGTTGTGATTTTACAGGAGTGTTACCGTTGCTTTAATCAGGGGTTACACAGGCCCTTCATGCGAATTCTGTCTTTCAATTTCCGACAGAGAGTTTCGCATGACCTTTAAATCCGTCTGCATTACGTCGATCCTCGCTTTGGCCGCTGGCCAAGCATCGGCAGAGATGAACTTTAACCGCATCGCATCGTTTGCGACGCCGCATAACAACGCTGATGCCTCTGCAGAATCCTCTGCCGAAATCATCGCCGCGTCCGACGATGGCATGACATTAATCTATACCGACAGCCCGCTGGGCGTTGTTGGTCTGATCGACATCACTGACGCGACAAATCCACAGGCCAAAGGCAACGTGGACATGGGCGGCGAACCTACCTCTGTAACCGTCGTCGGCAACACCGCCTACGTTGCGGTGAACACTTCTGAGTCTTACACCAATCCGTCGGGCAAGCTGGTTTCTGTAAACCTCGCTGACGGTTCAGTCACTGGTGAATGTGACCTCGGTGGTCAGCCTGACTCGACCGCGCACACCCACGCTGGCGATATGGTAACGGTCGCTATCGAAAACGAACGTGACGAAGACCTCGGCGACGGTCGCGTTGGCCAGATGCCTGCCGGCTACATGGTCACCGTTGGTCTTTCTGACGACGCTCTAGCTTGCGATAGCCTCGTAAAAATCGACGTCTCTGGCCTCAGCGACATCGCCCCCGAAGATCCAGAGCCCGAGTTCGTTGATGTCAACAGCCTTGGCGAAATTGCCGTCACAATGCAGGAAAACAACTCGATCGTTATCCTGAACGCTGACGGTTCGGTTCAGAACGAATTCTCGGCTGGTTCTGTAGATCTGGTCAATATCGACGCAACCGACGAACGCGGCGAGCTGATCTTTAACGAAAGCCAGCCTGGTCGCCTACGCGAGCCCGATGGCCTTCAGTGGATCGACGATAACCACGTCATGATCGCAAACGAAGGCGACATGGACGGCGGTTCGCGTTCGGTCACAGTGTTCCACAAAGACGGCACTTTGGTTTGGGAATCTGGCAACGCCTTTGAAACCCCGATCATCCAAGCAGGCCACTACCCTGACAAACGGTCCGACGCTAAAGGTGTTGAGCCTGAAGGCATGGAAGTCGCGACCTTTGGCGACACCACCTACGCCTTTATCCTGTCGGAACGTGCATCGACCATCACCGTCTACGACGTAACCGACGCGACCAACCCTGTCTTTAAACAGGTCCTGCCGTCGGGCATTTCGCCTGAGGGCGCGATTGCAATCCCAGAGCGCGGCCTGCTTGCCACCGCAAACGAAGTAGACCTTGGCGAAGACGGCGCAGCACGCGCGCACGTCATGATCTACGAACTTCAGAACGCACCAGCAGCTTACCCGCAGCTGACCTCTGAAGGCACTGACGAACTGATCGGTTGGGGTGCAATCTCTGGCATGGTCGCTGACGAAGACGGTCTGATCTACGCCGTCAATGACAGCTTCTATGGCTACCAGCCGCGCATCTTCACCATCGACCCGAGCCAAACACCTGCTCGTATCATCGCAGCAACCGACGTGACCCGCGCAGGCTATCCGGCACAGAAGATGGACATGGAAGGTATCACGCTGGACGGCGAAGGCGGTTTCTGGATCGCATCCGAAGGCCGCACCGACCGTTTGGTTCCCCACGCGATCTACCACGTTAAGGCCAACGGCCAGATCAAAGAAGAAATCGCTCTTCCAGCAGAGCTTCTGGTTATTGAAAAACGCTTTGGTTTTGAAGGCATCACGCTGGTTGGCGACACCCTTTGGATGGCCGTTCAGCGGGAGTGGGCTGACGACGACAAAGGCTTTGTGAAACTGGTGTCGTATAACACCACCACCGAAGAATGGGGCGCTGTTCGCTATCCGCTGGACGCGGTTGAAACAGGCTGGATCGGCCTGTCGGAAATTCAGGCTCACGGAGACTACGTCTACCTGATCGAACGCGACAACCAGATCGGCGAAAACGCAGCCGTGAAACAAGTGACCCGCGTTGCTTTGTCCGAAATGGTGCCTGCGCCACTGGGCGGCGACCTACCCGTTGTCACCAAAGAAGTCGTCTACGACCTAATCCCTGATCTGGCATCGAACGGCGGCTACGTTGTCGACAAGATCGAAGGCATGGCAATCATGCAAGACGGCACCACATGGATGTCGACCGACAACGACGGCGTTGATGATAGCTCGGGCGAGACGTTCTTCTGGTCGATCGGCCAGTTCTAAAATCGCCATACCTACAAACACGAAAAGGGGCGCAACCGCGCCCCTTTTTGCTACTTCTGTGTGCCCTTATCGTGGCGGCAGACGCGTCGCCCCATCTAGGCGAATAACTTCACCGTTCAGATATGGGTTCTCGATGATCTGGCTCACCAAGAGGCCAAACTCGTCCGGCTGACCCAAACGCGCTGGGTGGGGCACGTTTTTAATGATCGCGTCGGTAACCTCTGTCGGTAGGCTCATCATCATTGGCGTGCCGAACAGACCCGGTGCAATCGCCATGACACGCACGGCCGATTGCGCCAGTTCACGCGCCAGCGGTAGACACATCGACGCCACGCCACCCTTTGACGCCGAATAGGCCGCCTGCCCCACTTGACCGTCCTGATAAGCTGCGGATGAGGTGTTGATGATCACACCACGCTCACCATTTTCCAGCAACGGCAAGTCCATCATCGCCCGCGTCGCATAAGACATCACGTTGAATGTGCCAATCAGGTTGACGCGGATCACACGCTCGAACAGGTCGACGGCCAGTTTACCTTCACGCCCCACCATGCGAGCAGCATTCGCAATGCCTGCGCAGTTCACAACGACACGCGGTGCGCCGAGCTGAGATACGATGGTATCAATGGCGGCTTCCACCTGCGCGGCATCGCCCACGTCGACCTGAACTGCTAGACCTCCCACCTCGGACGCGACCGCTGCCCCTGCAGCACCGTCAAAGTCCAGAATGCCGATCTTTGCGCCCTTGGAAGCCAAATACCGCGCCGTTGCCGCACCTAGACCGCTGCCGCCACCTGTTACGATGGCCACCTGCCCCGAAATATCCATAAAGTCCTCCCTTAAACGTCCCGCGCATTAGGTCGCCCAAGTATTTGAGGTTCAATAGTTTCCTAACGTTACGGAAAGGAAACCTTGGCGGTCAAATCGACGCACCGATCGTCAATGAAATCGGTTCAAGCCCGTCGATGCCACCGCTAATCACATCACCTGGGACAACGGGTCCGACACCTTCTGGCGTGCCCGTTAGGATCACATCGCCAGCACGAAGGTGATAATATTTAGACAGATCAGCAACGATGTCAGACACCTTGTGAACAAGCAGGGAGAGCGCCGAGTCCTGTTTAAGGTCACCGTTAACCGACAAATGGATGCGCTGATCGGCTGGCGTAAAATCAGTTGCCTTGGTGATGGTGGAAAACACCGCAGACTGTTCAACGTCCTTGCCCAAGTCCCAAGGCCGCTGTTTCACCCGTTCTTTCAGCTGCAAATCGCGGCGCGTCATGTCGAGCGCACAGCAATACCCATATATCGCAGCAACCGCTTCATCAAGCGTTGCTCGAGCAACGTCCGACCCGATGACCAAGGCCAATTCCATTTCGTAATGGTAATTTTCAGTACCCAGCGGATAAGCCGCTGTCGTACCCGACAGGATCGCAGCAGAGGACGACTTTGTGAAATAGAACGGAGCCTCGCGATCAACCTCACACCCCATCTCTTCGGCATGAGCAGCATAATTGCGCCCGACACAGAAGATACGTCCCACAGGATACTGCGCCGTCTCACCCTTTACGGGGACCGTGAGAGCCTCGGGCAACTGAAACAAGTGAGCGGTCATGGGAGGTCCTGATCTAGAAGGTAAAGGAGCGGTGAACGACTTGGACGTTCAATGTAAAACGATCCCGTCAGAACAGGTATATATTTTAGGCCGAAAGAGTGACTCTGGAATAGATATTTATAACGAAACTGACGAGCAAAGGCGGCCTCGCCACGTTACTGCAGCTTTCGATGGGGCAAACGCCGACAGCCCCGCTGGCGGGATTACAGGGTACTGATATTGTAAATGAATTAGTTTTGGTTGCGGGGGAGCGCACGCTTTGTAAGCTACCACAATTAATATGCTCAATTTAAAGACAATCCTCACCAAAAATCAAATGCATAAAATATGAGAGGGTTCTGGTCTCACAATTTGTGAAACTCGCGCTCGAGGAAGAAACTCTAGGTATGCAGAAGAACCTTGAAGGTGTCACGAAACCGAGGGGCTAAGCTGGGTCTATCTACAGGGATGCGGACGAGCCTCGGCACTGGTACTGGTCAGCCTAAACGTCCGCTTGGGGGCAAAATCGTCGGTTAGTTCGTCGACATCGAAATCGTGAGGCACTGCATGTGAAGGAACGGGTCAAAGTTCTTCGACCCCACGAAATTGCTTCAATGCCAATTGATCTCGCGGTGCACATTGAATGCGCCATAGCGGACAAAAGTATGTAGCTGCGCTCAAATGGCGCGTGGGCGCAGTGCCATTTTCAGGAAGTCCACCACCCGTCTTTCGGCCTCAGGCGCCATCGTGATAGCGATCCGCCCATATCTTCTTGGGTCCCCTGATGGATCGGGCTGGAAGAGGTGGTTCAGTCCCGGCATGATCTCGACGTGCAGTCCAAGGCGTGGGCCGAGGCTGCGTAAGGCGGCTGCGTTAATCGTCGCGTCCACTTGGGTGTCGGTTCCACCGTATAGCGCAAGCACAGGGCCAGAAAAGGCGCGAATTAGGGTCAGCGGTTCGTGGCGAAGGGCATCAAAGCACCACGGCGTAGCAATAAGCCCCTCAAGGTTAGCCCGCTCAGCGGGAGGCAGAGGTGCAAGAGCTTGTGCCAAGTCCAGACGAGCGGCATCAAGGTCGGGGGCCGCTCGCAGCGCCGTAAAGGCACCATCGAGGGCCTTATCGAGGCTCTCGATTTCGGACGGGCTCGCCCCATGAAGCGTCGCGATGGTCCTTGTTTGCAGCCGCAAGAGCGCGTCTATTGGCACACCAGGCCCAGCCAAAAGGACCAGTGCCGCGACGTTTCGCCCCCGTGCTGCTAAGGGCGCGGTCAACCCACCCTCAGAGTGGCCGAGCATCGCAATGCGGCCATTATCAATCTCAGGCATCGCCGCCAACACGTCAAATGCCGCCCCTGCGTCTTCCGCGAAATCACTGATAGTGGCTGTAGCGCAATCACCACCGCTTTGCCCTACGCCGCGTTTGTCATAGCGGAAGCTCGCATAACCCGCTTTGGCCAAGAAGTCCGAAATGACGAGGAACGGGCGATGGCCCGCCACCTCTTCGTCACGGCTCTGCGCACCCGAACCTGCAACCAGAAGGACGGCCGGAAACGGCCCCTCACCCGCAGGCAAGACCAGTTCTCCGGCCAGTGGGCCCGCGGGCCCCTCCACCACCAAAGCGCGGTGGGGATAGGGACGAACGACCGGGTCCTGCGGGCGCAGGCAAGCGGCCAACCCCCAAAGTGAAAAAAGAGCAAGGAAGTGACGTCTGATCATCGGGGCCTCCGTTTGTAGATCTGACCCCGACACTTTCACCTTTATCGTTAGTCTTCGTCCGAACCCTTTGGCCCGGACGCCCGCCATGCACTTGGGGTCATCCCGACAAGCTTTAGGAAGGCCGCGTTGAAGGTCGATTTAGCGTTAAAGCCCGTAGCATATGCGATCGACAGAACTGTCCCCCCAGTCGTCTGGAGAAGCTCTTTCGCTTCAGCCACTCGCCAACGATTTACGTAATCGTAGAAGTTCTCTCCCTTGCCTTGGTTTAGGGCCTGACTGACGTAGAAGGGCTTCGCATGAGCCGCAGTCGCCAAGTCAGCCAACGAAAGGTCTGGCTCGCGCCAGAGGCCGTCGCGGCGCATGGCAGCGTCGATGCGTGTAAGAAGGAGGGCCATGGCTTCTGGATCGAGGCCCGAGCGCGCATAGCTTGGGGCCTCGGCAACGACTTCGGTAGCCCAATCTGGCAGGGATAAACGAAGGGTCAAGCCATGGGCGGCGGTACTAAGGACCAAAGCTAGGACAAAGAGGTCCGCGAGTGGCCCAACCAGCACACGTCCAAGCGTCAAAAGGTCCAAAAGCTGCAGCCCGAAAAGCGCCGCCACCCCAAGCCCCAGCGCCGCTACAGCGTCAAAGCGTGGTGAGGGCTGGGCAAGTACCTGAGCCAGTGCAGCCTTTTGCCGCCGCAGTTCGCGCAATATCCCAAGCCCTGCCAGCGCCGTTACAAGGCAGAGAAAAAGCCAGTAGAGCGCTATGCCCGCGAGGGAAATTAGGATCAAAATCGGGGCGACTTCTGGCATCTCTCCAGCCATCATGCTGGTCCGCGCCGCAGACGGTAAAAGGAGGAAGGGCAAACATAGCGCCCCGCTGGCGGTTAGAGCAAGCTCGGCACGCGGCCACCGAGAGGTGCCAGACAGGCGACGCAAGTGCTGAGCCAGAAGAGGTGGTAGAAAAGGCAAAACGACGACCTGCCAGTCCTCCCATTGGCTGTCCTCTAGGCCAAGGACCAAGGCCAAACCAAGGGCGAAGACGACCAAAAGGTCCAAGGCTGAGGCCAACCGTTGATCCGCCCCCCGACTGCGAAGCCAGATAGCCCCTGCTGCCATCAGTGCCATTCCAATGAGGATTCCAGTCATCCGCCCTGCCTTTCGCGGCGCACCATGCCGCCCTTTGAGTTTGTCGGCAAGTGCGTCCGCCCCCTTTGGATCGGTCGTCTGGCCCGCAAATTGAGGTCAAAACAGATACGACCAAACCGATGGAGTTCTCATGACCCTCTTTAGATGCCTCGCCCTTCTACCTCTTCTGGCTGCCTGTGCCACTTCCGCCCCAGAGGTCACCCGCGCCGATGGCCCCACCGTGATTTTCGAGGCGGGGCTCGGCGACGATGCTTCTGTCTGGAACAGTGTCGCAGTGCCCTCGGGTCTTGGTCGATTTGCATGGACGCGTGCGGGATATGGTCTAGGGGCCGAACTCGCCGTCGGTCAGTTCTGGCCCGAGGATGCTGATGGACGCCGCAATGGCGCGGAGGTCAGTACCCATCTTCAAGCGGAGTTAAACGCCAACCGTGTCGAAGGGCCCTATATCCTTGTCGGCCATTCAATCGGCGGACTTTATGTGCTGGACTTCGCTCGCCGCCATGCCAATCAGGTTCAGGGTATCGTCCTCGTCGATCCTCGACTTCCGGGCTTCACCGCTCGCTGCACCGAGCTGGCCCTCTCTGGGTGCGAAGTTCCGAAGCTGTTACGAATGGCTCTCTCTGAGGCCGCGCGGATTGAGCTGGATGGCGTCCCTGAAACCGAAGCGGCGCTTGCCGACCTATCTGCGTTGAGCGCCATCCCCATTACGATCCTCGTGTCGACCAAACCGAGCATTGGAGAGGATCCGGGCTGGCGCACTGCATGGGCGCAACAGGCCGCCGACTTCGCAGCCCGTTTTCCTCATGCCCGCGTGATCCCAGTGCAGAGCGGTCACTATATCCAGACCACAGCGCCACAAACCGTTTCTGAGGCCATCTCTGCTTTGGCGTCGCAAGGTCGGAATGGTGCCTAATCTGAACCTTCCGTAGTCGGACGGTTGCGAAAGGAGGTTGCCAAATGAAGCACCCAGAGGTCTGGTAAAGATGTAGCAGATCCAAAACGCCCAGAGCCCGTCGCGCAGTTCGCTTTGGCTTCGCTTGCCGTTACGGCCACACATCAGCTGAGTAAAACAGCGACATCATAAAATTTTAATCAGACTGTCACCGAAGCGTTGCGTCGAGATGGTTTCTGCACACGTATGCAGAAACCCAAGACCGCTATCCAAATCGATCAAGTGTCCCGTGCGTTTGACCATATTCGCGCACTCGATGATGTTTCGGTTTCAATCAACTCAGGCGAGTTTACTGTCCTGCTTGGCCCGTCTGGCTGCGGTAAATCAACATTGCTGCGCCTGATTGCTGGGCTGGATGAGCAGACCGAGGGCACGATCCTGATCGAAGGTCAGGACATGCGTGGCAAGCCACCAAGCGCGCGCAATCTGTCGATGGTTTTTCAGTCCTATGCACTCTTCCCGCATCTGAGCGTGGCTGAGAACATCCTGTTTGGCCTCACCGTTCGCAAAACCCCGAGATCTGAACGGGCGGAGCGCCTGAAACGCGTGGCCGAAATGATGGGTCTTGCGCAGCTTTTGGATCGCAAACCATCGCAGCTCTCTGGCGGGCAACAGCAGCGCGTCGCCCTCGCCCGTGCGGTGATCAGCGAACGTCCGATTTGTTTGATGGATGAACCACTGTCGAACCTCGATGCCAAACTACGCGCTGAAATGCGGATCGAATTACGGTCGATCCAAAAACAACTGGGTTTAACCGTTGTCTACGTGACCCACGATCAGGTCGAGGCCATGACGATGGCCGATCAGATCATAGTCATGAACGGTGGACTGATTGAACAGGTCGGCACCCCCGAAGACATCTACGCACGACCTGAAACCACATTCACGGCTGGGTTTATCGGGACACCGCCGATGAACCTTTTTCCCGCGAGTGCTCTCTTTGACGGCCCCGCAAACCTAACCGTCGGCATCCGCCCCGAAGATCTGCACCTGAGGGATACGGGTCCTGAGGCACACCTTGTCGGTGTTGAATACCTAGGCGCGGATTGTTTGGTCGCTGGTCAAATCAACGGCAGCCCTTTTGTCCTACGCCAGCCAGCCCACTCACCCACACCAAACGACACGTTCCCCATCGGATGGTCGACCGGAGCGTTGAACGCATTTGACGCGACCACAGGCAAACGCCTGCGCGATTTTGACTTTTCTTCCCTGTCCCAAACCCAAAAGGACTTAAACTATGAAACTGCGTAACATTTTCCTCGCCTCATCGGCGGTTGTGACATTGGCTTCGGCAGCGTCGGCTGTTGAGCTTGAGTTCTATTTTCCGGTTGCCGTAGGTGGCGCCGCTGCGGACACGATTCAGGCCCTGACTGAACAGTATATGGCTGAACACTCTGACGTGACGATCGATGCGATCTACACGGGCTCTTATGCCGACACGACAACTAAGGCGATCACCGCCGCACGTGGTGGCAATGCTCCGCAACTGATTATCTCGCTCTCGACCGACATGTTCACCTTCATCGACGAAGACATGATCGTTGCATGGGACGATTTCGTCACTGCAGAAGAACAAGACGCCTGGATTGGCGGCTTCTATCCTGCGTTCATGGCAAACAGCCAGACCGAAGGCAAAACCTGGGGCATCCCATTCCAGCGGTCCACTCCGGTTCTGTATTGGAACAAAGAAGCTTTTGCAGCAGCAGGTCTGAACCCTGAAGTAGGCCCTGCAAACTGGGCTGAGATGGTCGAGATGGGCAAAGCCCTGACCATTAAAGACGATGCTGGCAACGTTACCCAGTGGGGCGTTCATATCCCGTCGTCGGGTTTCCCGTCATGGCTCTGGACTGGTATCGTCGCTGGTAATGGCGGTCTTTTGGCCGACGACACTGGCACGAACGTCAGCTTCAACTCTGACGCAGCCGTTGGCGCGCTCGAAGCTCTCGTTGCACTGTCGCAAGAGAACGAAGTGATGGCACAGGGCATCCTTGATTGGGGCGGCACACCGAAAGCCTTCTTTGAAGGTCAAGCAGCCATGATCTGGACCACCACAGGCAACCTCACCAACGTTCGCACCAACGCGCCGTTTGATTTCGGCGTCGGCTTCCTGCCGGGTCTGGTACAAAACGGTGCACCGACAGGTGGTGGTAACTTCTACCTCATCAAAGGGTCCTCGGACGAAGAACTTCAGGCCTCTGCTGACTTCGTGAAATGGGTCACCGCCCCTGAACAGGCTGCAAAATGGACCATCGCAACGGGCTACGTCGCACCGCGTCCAGACGTCTGGGAAACCGAAACCATGGTCGAATACACCGCTGATTTCCCGCAGGCACTGGTTGCACGTGACCAGCTCGACTACGCAGTTGCAGAACTCTCCACCTTCGAAGGCCCGAAGGTCACCCAGCTTCTCAACTCCGCGCTGGAATCTGCGATCACAGGTCAGACCGAGCCTAAAGCCGCGCTGGACGCCGCTCAGGCTGAAGCAGACGCCATTTTGGCAGCTTACAAATAATCCAAATCACGACGGGGCGCCCAACGGTGCCCCGTCATTCCCATACAGGTATCTCTATGCTGCGTCGCGAATGGATTTACGCATGGCTGCTCTTGCTTCCAGCCTTCGTATTCCTGATCACATTCACACATCTGCCCGCCGTCGAGACGCTGATCAACAGCTTCTGGACCACGGCGAAAGGTCGGCGTCCGTCTGTTTTTACAGGCTTGGGCAACTACCAAAAGATGCTGGATGATCCGATCTTTATCAAAGCGATGATCAACTCAACGCTCTACGCGGTATTAACGATCCCGACGTCCATTGCGCTTGCATTGGTCATGGCACTCCTCGTGCATAGACCGTTCAAGGGTGTCGCCCTGATGCGCATGTCCTTTTTCACGCCGACGGTTTTACCACTTGTCGCTGTGGCAAACATTTGGCTGTTTTTCTATGCTCCCGGATTTGGCCTCATTGACCAGATCCGCCAGTTTTTCGGATTTGCATCCGCCAACTATGCAGGACAACCCGATACAGCACTCTATTCCGTCGCCGTCGTGACAATCTGGAAAGAGGCTGGGTTCTTTATGATCTTCTTTTTGGCAGCACTCCAAACGGTGCCAGAAACTCTCCGCGAAGCAGCCGCAATTGAAGGCTGCTCGAAATGGACCTTCTTTCGTCGCGTCACCCTGCCGCTGATAATGCCCACGACGCTGTTTGTTTCGGTCAATGCCGTAATCAACGCGTTTCGGCTCGTTGACCATGTGTTTGTGATGACCAAAGGCGGGCCGGACAACGCGTCGATGCTCTTGCTCTACTACATCTTTGAGACGGGATTTCGGTTCTGGGACACGGCCTATGCCGCCGCGCTCACCGTCGTTTTGATCCTGATCTTGTCACTCGCAGGGATCGGGCAGTTCTTTGTTGCCGACAAACGGGTGCATTACAAATGATCGGTGACACCCTCTTTGATCGCGTTTTAATGCGGAGTTCGGGAACTGTCCTCGCGCTGCTTTGGTTCGTCCCTCTCGCCTATGCAATCTGGGCCGCCATTCACCCTGCCGCCTATGAAGCGCGCTTTGACCTCATGGCACCGCTGACATTTGAGAATTTTCAGAGCGCGTGGTCCCAAGCACCCTTTGCGCGCTATTTCATCAATACCTTCCTTCTCGTCGGGATGATCTTTGCGGCTCAACTCATCCTCTGCACGCTCGCTGCATTCGCCTTTGCGCGACTGAATTTTCCAGGAAAATCAACTCTGTTCGGCATGATCCTAGTTCAGCTTTTGGTCATGCCCGACATCCTGCTCGTCGAGAATTACAAAACCATGCGCGCGCTCGGCCTTGTCGATACGATCATAGCGATTGGCCTTCCGTATTTCGCCTCTGGCTTTGCCATTTTCCTGCTGCGGCAAACCTTCATGACTGTGCCCAAAGAATTGGACGAAGCCGCCCGGGTCGAAGGCTGTTCGCTGCTTGGCCTCTTGTGGCGGGTTTATGTTCCTCTGGGCAAACCCGCGATGCTGGCCTTTGGCCTCGTGTCGGTCAGTCACCATTGGAATAACTTTCTCTGGCCGCTCATCATCACCAATTCGGTCGAAACGCGCCCACTGACGGTCGGACTTTCGATTTTTGCCACCACTGACAGCGGCACCTCTTGGTCGGTGATCAATGCCGCAACGCTTATGACCTCCGCCCCGCTTCTTTTGGGCTTCATCTTGTTCCAACGCCAATTCGTGCAGAGCTTTATGCGCGCTGGCATCAAATAAGGATCGTAACCTTGGCACTTTCAACCTTTGGTGCAGCCGTCACACTGCCGACATTTGAAAATCTGCAATCATGGATCTGCGACTCGGATCGTCCTATTGAAATTCAGGATTTCGTTTATCCTGATGTGATCGCTGGAGACTGTTCCGATTTGATCGCAAAATACCAAACGGCCCTTGCCCCGCACAAAGGCCATCGTGGTATTCACGGCCCCTTCTTTGGCCTCGACCTCGCAAACCCCGACCGCGCCATTCGCGAGGTGATCCAGCAGCGGTTCCTCAAAGGTCTCGAAATCGCTGAAGCGCTCTGCGCTACCCATATGGTGATCCACAGCCCTTTCACCTATTGGCACGTCCTGAACCAGCGCAACTATCCAGACATCAAACCGTCTATGTTCTCTGCCGCAGCCGATTGTCTTGCACCTGTGTTGAAACGGGCCGCAAGTACGGGCTGCGTTTTGATGCTCGAGAATATCGACGACACGGACCCCGCCACTCGTGTTGAACTGGTGGCCGAGATCAACCACCCAAACCTCAAGGTTTCCATCGATACGGGTCATGCTGACCTCGCCCATGGCCGCTATACCGCGCCGCCCGTGACCGACTTTATCGCGGCTGCCGCAGGACATCTGGGTCACGTCCACCTACAAGACGTGGACGGTTACGCCGATCGCCACTGGCACCCTGGTGAAGGCCGTATCAATTGGTCGCCTCTTCTCAAAACCATCGCAGCGCTTGAAGAATCCCCGCACCTCATTCTTGAGGTGCACCGTCATACTGATGCCCTTCCGAAAACTGTCGAATGGTTGGAGTCGTTGATTTAAACGACCCGACTCCGTCTGAGAGGGTGTCCTCCCCCCTCTCTGATACCCCCAAAATGGTAGCCGTCCGATAGATCAAATCAGCCGACTGTTTTCAACGTTGAGATTTTTTCGCCCCAACAACTCGATCTATACACGCGTGTTACAAAAATGCGGTCCCTCATAGCGCGAGGGCGGTCGCTCTCTGACCCCAAATCTATTCCGTTGAGGACATCATGAAATCCATCATTTCTTTGTCAGCCCTAGCGCTGGCCATTTCGACTTCTGCAATGGCTCAAGAGCTTCCTGAACTTCAGACATCAAGCGAATGGTTCACCCAAGGCCAAGAGACAATCGCAGAAATCATCGCCCGCGAACGCAACGAAGGCCGTGCAAAGAACGTGATCCTGATGATCGCTGACGGCAACGGCGTTGGCACCAACTACGCGACCCGCCTCTATGTGGGTCAGCAACTTGGTATGCTCGGCGAAGAAAACGTCCTGCCCTATGAGACCAATGATTTCTATAACGGTATCGTAAAGACCTATAACATCAACGCTCAGACCCCAGACTCGGCTCCGACCGCTGGTGCGATGAACACAGGTGTGAAACAGCGCTTTAACCTGATCAACCTTGGCGGCGACGCAATCCACAACGATTGTAGCACTGTCGCTGGCAACGAACTGAAAACCTTTGCAGAGATTGCAACAGAACGCGGCATGTCGGTTGGTATCGTATCGACTGCTCGTCTGACCCACGCGACACCTGCGGCTGTGTTTTCGAAAACAGCGAACCGCAACTGGGAAGACGAAGTTCCTGAAGGCTGCACCGCACAAACCGACATCGCATCCCAGATGATCAATGGCATGACCTCTGGCATGATCGATATCGCGCTCGGCGGTGGTTCGCGTTACTTCACCCCCAAAGGCGACATGACCCCGAACGGCGGCACAGGTCACCGTCCGGATGGCGTCGACCTGATCGGTCAAGCACGCGACGCTGGCATCCAGTATGCGTCGAACCTCGAAGAACTTAACGCTCTCGACATGTCCCAGCCGATCCTCGGCCTCTGGACCGACAGCCACACCTCCTACGAGGCTGACCGTCCTGCGACCGAACCGTCGCTTCTCGACATGACCCGCACAGCGATCGACTTCCTGAGCCAGAATGAAGACGGCTTCTACCTCGAAATCGAAGCTGGCCGCGTTGACCACGCAAACCACGCTGGCAACTTTGCTCGTACTGCCGCAGACGGCATGATCTGGACCCAAGCCGTTGCTCTCGCAGATGAGATGACCAACGACGAAGACACGCTGATCATCGTAACCGCTGACCACGAGCACGCGATTGCGTTCAACGGCTACTGCGGTCGCGGCACCCCGATCCAAGGTCTCTGCTTCCAGATCGCAAAAGAGGGTGAAATCCACTCTGACGAACTGGCGCTTGCTGCTGATGGCAAACCTTATTCGGTCATCACCTACACCAACGGCGCTGGCACCGTTCTGAAACAAGAAGAAGGCTCAAACGACTTCACCGGCTCGCGTCCTGACGTGACCCAAGAAGAAGCGATGGACCTCGACTACCTGCAGCAGGCTCTGATCCCGATGGAGTCGGAAACCCACTCTGGCGAAGACGTCGCTGTTTACGCAAAAGGCCCGTGGGCGCATCTGGTCGATGGCACCATCGAACAGAACTTGATCTTCCACGTGATGAACCACGCGATCAACGCTGACTAATTTCGCCACAGACACACAGGACGGGGGCCATGTTTCGACATGGGCCCCGTTTCATCTAAAGAGAACGCACCATGATCAGCCGCCGGACATTCATCGCCTCTACCCTTGCTGCCCCCTTTGTTGGGACGCGCGCCTTTGCGCAGGACGGCATCATCAAATTGCGCGACCTCTACGACCGCCAAGCGATTTCAGAGTTTGCGCAAGCGACCCAAGGGCAGCGCATTTCCGTTGATGGCTACATGGCCCCGCCCCTAAAGGCGGAAACGAATTTCTTTGTGCAGACGCGCCGACCAATGTCGGTCTGCCCATTCTGCGAAACCGAAGCCGAATGGCCAAACGATATCGTGGCGGTCTACGCGAAGCGGATCATCAATCCCGTCCCCTATAACGTGAAAATCGTAACGACGGGTATTTTGGAATTGGGCGCGTATCGCGATCCTGAACTGGGGTTTGTTAGCCTCGTTCGTTTGATGGATGCCACGTTTGCCTAATTCATTCGCCCTCACAACTTCGGCCCTAGAAATTCTCGGCAGCAATGGGAAAC
This sequence comes from Aestuarium zhoushanense, assembly GCF_056431045.1. Classification (NCBI taxonomy): domain Bacteria; kingdom Pseudomonadati; phylum Pseudomonadota; class Alphaproteobacteria; order Rhodobacterales; family Paracoccaceae; genus Aestuarium; species Aestuarium zhoushanense. The sequence goes on along the minus strand of NZ_JBWKMA010000004.1, from coordinate 2,676 downwards.
GCATCCTGTCTTTGCCGCCTTTGTCCATCTCCCAAGGCGAGCTGCTCGGCATTCGCGGGCCATCTGGCGCAGGAAAATCTACGCTCCTCTACGCGCTTGCAGGGCTCATGAACGGTGTCACGGGGTCCATCCGATGGGGTGACACCGACATCATTGCCCTGACCGATACCGCGAGAACGAAATTCCGCGCTGACCACATTGGTATGATCTTTCAGGACTTCCACCTGTTCGAAGAGCTTGGCGCCTTAGCGAACGCGAATATCGCCTCGCTTTTCCGCCCCCGTGCAGAACGAAAAGCCATCGAATCCCGCGCAGACGGGCACCTGAATGCCCTCGGGATCGACAGTGCCGCCCGAACAGTATCGAGCTTTTCTGGCGGCGAAAGGCAGCGCGTCGCGATTACCCGCGCTCTTGCCACCAACTCACCGATCCTTCTCGCAGACGAGCCTACGGCAAGTCTGGACCGCGAAACAGCTGATCGTCTGATCGACGATTTGGTCACTCTCGTGCGACAAAGCGGTAAGACATTCATCGCCGTGAGCCATGATCAACATTTGATCGACCGTTTGGATCGCGTTCTCACCATCACAGACGGCAAAATGGTCGATGATCGGAGGAACGCATGATCGACCTTTGGCTCTCTTTGCCCGCGTTGGCTCAGGACATTCTAAAGACAGCTCTCCTCCTTTGCCCCGGCGTACTCATCGGTCTGTTCACTATACGCGGGTTTGCACCGTGGCCCCTGACCTCGGCGATCCTATGGCGGTTTCGCGGCACTGTCGTTTTGTTCGTTCTATTGATTGCGGTGTCGGTCGGCATCGGCATCGCCCTGTCCGCACAAGAACGAGGCCTTCGTCACGGGACCGCTATGGCCGCTGATAAATTCGATCTTGTTGTCGCAGCACCGGGGAGCGAACTTACCGCCATGTTTGCTGCGGTCTACCTGCAACCCAGCGATATGGCGCTCCTCGATGGTGAAACGTTCAACGATATTGCGACGCATGAAAAGGTCGACTTCGCGGCCCCTCTCGCCTTTGGTGATAGCTACAACACATCTGCTGTCGTGGGCACAACGGCAGAGTTTCTGGTGCATTTGTCCGACGGGAATTTCGAAGGCCGAGTTTGGCAAACCAGCGAAGAAGCCATCGTCGGCACCCTTGTTCCGCTGGAAATTGGCGATGAATTTTCCCCTGCTCACGGCGAAGGTGAAGCCGCCGAAGAGGATGTCCACGAAGGGCATCACCTTACAGTCGTGGGCCGAATGAAGCCGACAGGAACACCTTGGGATCGCGCGATCCTCGTCCCAATTGAAACCATTTGGGAGGTCCACGGCCTCGCCAACGGGCACAGACTTGAGGCTGGCGACCAGATCGGTCCCCCATTTGATCCTGCCTATTTCCCAGGCACGCCCACCATTGTCGTTCACCCCAAAGAGCTTTGGGCCAGCTATTCCTTGCGTTCCGAATTCACCCGCGACGCACAAACAATGGCGTTCTTTCCGGGAACGGTCTTATCGAACCTCTACCAGATCATGGGCGATATTAGGCAAGCGATGTCCTTTATGGCCTTGGTCACACAAGTACTGGTCGCGGCAAGCGTACTCTTAGGTCTATTCATCCTGTCGCGGCTGTTCAAACGGACCATCGCTCTCCTTCGGGCAATTGGCGCCCCATCTCGCTTTGTCTTCGCCGTCGTCTGGAGTTTCGGCGCAGTCATGCTGGTCGCGGGATCGCTCCTCGGCCTGATCAGCGGAATTGGCTTCGCAGCGGTGATCTCAACCATCGTTACAGAACGGACCGACATCTACATCTCGGCAAGCCTTGGCTGGACCGAAATTCAGTTCATCGCAGGGTTTGTCAGCATCGCACTAGGCCTCGCCCTCCTCCCAGCCGCAATGACCCTGAAGAATGATATCGTCTCGTCGCTTCGATATTAAATGAGATCCAATCGCCTAGGGTCTGGACTCATTGAATTTCAATGACAGTCGATGACGATGGCCGCGAGAACGATTTCTGACATGAAGACCTTTGGGCACCTGCCCTAACGGATCGCAACACGCCTTCAACCCTAGGGTCTTCCGAACATTCTCTTGATCCGATTGCGGCTTTTGTCGTGTCGCTTGTTGCAGTCAACTGGCTTCTTGCGCTGTTTCCGGTCGGTGATATACGCGCGTATCCCTTCAGCACACGACGATCATCAACCAGCGGCTTGCCATGGGACTTCGGGCCAAAGGCTATAAAGGCGTCATCTGCGCATCGTTCAACCAGAAAAGATCAGACATCTCACCGCTCAATTATCAAACCGTGAATCACGCGGCCCCATGGAAATCAATGGGGCCTTAGCCTAGGAAGGCGTTATTAATGCCGAATAATTTTATGCATTATTTGGTTGCGGGGGTAGGATTTGAACCTACGACCTTCAGGTTATGAGCCTGACGAGCTACCGGGCTGCTCCACCCCGCGCCGGTTGTGACGGTGTTTTGTCACTGGTGCGTTTATCCAGCTATTGCGTATTTTGTTTGCTTTGCTGGAAGATATCGAAAGAGAGAAAGTATTGGTTCTTATTAGGTCTGGCGGTGACTTACTCTCCCACGTCTTAAGACGCAGTACCATCAGCGCAACGGCACTTAACGGCCGGGTTCGGAATGGATCCGGGTGTTTTGCTCGTGCTATAGCC
>NZ_JBWKMA010000003.1:0-60749 GCF_056431045.1 Aestuarium zhoushanense | reverse complement strand
GTGCCGTTTGGGTGCCCATCATGACGAAATCCTCCAATCCCCTCATATTCGAGTGAATCAAAGGACTTGCCGCGCTGCAACAAAGACTTTTTCAACAGCATCGGCGGAAAACGGACGTTCGCTGCGCATTCCACAAGCGTCTGCTTTGGAGACACCACGCAATTGCAAGCAAATCTTCGCGCGGCTAAAGTGTCTATATGACAACCGAAAACTCATTTATATCTCCAGAGAGACAGGCTCTTTTGGACAACTACGACCGTTCTGATCGGTCGGCCGTTGGGTTCTCGATGGACTATCCCGACGGCCTATCGTCGGGCATGCATAGCCATCCCAAGGCCCAGTTGATCTATGCGGTTTCGGGGGTCATGCGGATTGAAACCACAGATGCGTTCTTCGTCTTGCCGCCCACGAAAGCGCTGTTTTTACCCGCTGGTGAACCGCACTCCATTTTGATGGAAGGTGCGGTTGCAATGCGCGAGTTATTCATTGAGCCAACTTTCGCTGAAAAAGTAGCAACCGAGGCGCGGGTTTTCGCAGTGACGCCCCTGCTGCGTGAATTGATTGTCGCCCTTTGCGACGAGCCCGTGGACTGGGATGAAAGCGGACGGACACCGCATATAGTAGCACTGATCCTGAGTGAGATCGCCTCAGCTAAAACACTGTTCACAAAGCTCCCCTCGCCAAAGGAGGCCCGTCTTTCTCGGGTCGCCAATGCAATTTTGGAAGTGCCGTCCGATCCACGATCCCTCGAAGATTGGGCCGAAACCTGCGGCGCATCAGGGCGCACTTTGGCGAGGCTGTTCTACAAGGAAACGGGCATGACCTTTGGGCAATGGCGGTTGCAGGCACGTCTAAATGCAGCGTTCATCATGCTGGCAACCGACGGTGACATTTCCAAAGTGGCACAAATGGTCGGGTTCAGCAGTCAGTCTGCGTTCGGGGTCGCCTTCAAACGAACATTTGGCCTGACACCAGCGCAGGCGCGGACGCTACATCTGGGCTGATCCTTCAATATTGTCAGTTTCTCAACAAAGGTTGTCCATCTGTTTCATGCGGAACTGTGCTTTGTAAGGCGCAGAACGATAGAACATGAAGGAACAGCCTGTGACTGTTGAACTATTCAAAGAAATCGGCGTGATCCGATCCCATGAACTTCAAGATGGGCCGATCACTCCGGGTCAAATCCGCCGCAAGGCTTTGGAAGCGGGCGACCTCTGGGTTGGTGAATGTCACGTAACGGCGCTTGATGAGCCGAGCCAGTGGCATCACCACAAGGACTTTGACAGCGTAATGTATATGCTTTCAGGGCGTATTCGCGTTGATCATGGCTCTGGCGGCAAGGAGTCGTTTGAGTTGGGTGCTGGTGACTACGCGTATTTCCCACGACGGCTGATCCATCGCTGCCAAATTCTCGAAGGGGATGACGATGTGCGCTACGTCTTCCTTCGCATTGGCAAAGGCGAAACCTTGGAAAACGTCGACAGCCCTGACGCCTAAGACATCCTGAAATACCAATACTAAAGTGACTGATATGATCGAAGATCTCTCAAAGTGGACACCCCGTCCCAGACCCTCAACCGATGTATTTGAAGGACGCTTCGTGCGCCTTGAAAAACTCGATGCCGACAAACATGCTGATGGTTTGTTTGATGCGTCTAAACAGCCCGACGGTGAGGAACGTTTCCGTTGGTTGCCCGATTTTCCGCCCAACGATCGTGCGGAGTTTCGCGGATGGGTCGAGAACGTCGCCGCAAGCGAAGACCCCATCTTTTTCGCTGTGATCGACAAGGCGACGGGTAAAGTGGCTGGCCGTCAGACGCTGATGCGCCTCGATCCCGCCAATGGCGTTGTCGAGATCGGCCATATCTATTGGGGGCCTCTCGTTTCTCGGACACCTGCCGCGACAGAGGCACTTTACCTCTTTGCCCGACATATCTTTGACGATCTGGGATACAGACGTTTCGAATGGAAATGTAACAACGAAAACCTCCCGTCCAGACGCGCTGCTGAACGTTTTGGCTTCCGTCACGAAGGGGTGTTCCATCAGCATTTGATCGTCAAAGGCCGCAACCGCGATACCGCATGGTTCGCGATGCTCGATAAGGATTGGGCAGCACTGCGCCCTGCCTATGATGCATGGCTGTCCGACGATAACTTTGATCAACACGGCCAACAGCGTCGCAAGCTGGAAGATTTCCGAGTGGAGTTTGGTTCGCGCAGTGAGTGAGGGCTGACCATTCGTCACCCAAACTGGACCTAGTTTCGCTATAGAGCGTCAGTCTGGTTTGGGTGGGACGAATGGCGTTACCAGGAAATTAGCCTACCCAAAAAGTCCAGCCTACTACGAAAACTGAGGCACCTTTGCGCAAGCCACCCCCTCATGCGACATACACCCATGTTTTCATACCACCCACCGAGTGGCTGAGCATATGGCAGTGGAGCATCCAGCGACCTGGATTGTCGAACACACACAGTATGTCGCGTTGTTCCCCAGCTTGGACCAAAGTCGTGTCGCGAAGATCGCCCAGACTGCCATCAGGGTTTACTTCGTAGAAATGGTGGCCATGCAAGTGAATACCGTGCGCAAAGCTGGTTTCGTTGACCAAGGTAATTTTCGCAGTTTCGCCGCGTTCAAAGCTGGCAAAAGGCGCGTTCTGGAGGTCTGAGACATCGTTAAATGCCCAGATATTGTCACCCGTGTGGCCTCGGCTCATTGCGCCTCCCTGCATGGCTAGGACCAACTCTTGGTTCACTTTAGTCGGAGATGGAATGGAGTGCGGCGGTAAGGTCGGCACCTCAACTGTCCGTCGCGCAACTTCGCCTTCGGCAATCATTTCACCCAAGACATAGTTATCAGGCTGCGAGGGCATGAAAACTTGAACGCGTCCTGTGACATCCGCGATGATGTCCGCACGCTGCGCAGGAGCTAAGACAAGTCCATCAAAAGGTCGCGGCGCAACGAGCGGCATCCCGTCGATCGCTACGATCATCCCCTCCAGACCTGCGAACCCGAGTGAGAAAATCCGATCGACGGAGGCATTGATGAGCCGCAATCGCACGCGCTCCCCAATACGAAGGGCAACGTCTGGCAAAAAGGCTTTGGCGAAATTGCCGAGCCGCCCAGCGTGGGCAACATCATGCATGCTCCCGTAATCGTCCATAAGCACACCGTCTGGGTCAAAGCGCCAATCGGTGAGCATCGCGACGATATCGTGATCCACATCGGGCCCATCCACCTCGTCGATAACCAGAGGCCCCATCTGACCACGCGCGACCTGCTCATGAGAAAGGTAATGCGAGTGATACCAAAACGTGCCCGCATCCTTGGGGGTGAATTGGTAATCAAACCATGCGGCGGGATCGACGATCTCTTGGGTCAGAATTGGCACCCCATCCATCGCGTTCTCGAGACGCACACCATGCCAATGAACGGCTGTGCCTTCGTCAAGTTCGTTCACGAGACGAACATTCACCGTATCCCCCAAACGGACCCTGATTTCAGGGCCAGGAACAGTGCCGTTAAACCCCTGTAGGTAGCTCGCTGGATAGGTGTCGGCGGGTAGGATATTTGCTGTCACCTTTTGTGCCCGCAATTCAAACGGTCCAGCTGCAAAGGCGCGAAGAGGCAGGACAGCTGCGGTAGCTGTCGCCAAAAGGAACTCACGTCGTTTCATGCGAACCCTCAATTAATTCCGTTAGCGCGCTGAATTTCGCGAACATACGCAACGATGGCGTTCACATCTCCGCTCGTCACGCCAGCCTGCGGAGGCATGTTCCCGAACGGCCAATGGTGCGCTTGGACCCCATTCTGAGCCGCCATCTGAAACGCCATATCGCCATGGTGGTTCGGTTCATAAATAGGGTGGATCAAGGGCGGTCCAAACCCCATCTTGCCCGTCGCATTGCTACCGTGGCAGGTGGCGCAAACCGCATCAAAGGCGGTTTTGCCGAGCTGCGCCTGAGCCGACAATTGATCGGGCACCACAATATTGACAAGCGGAGCCCCCTCGGGAGGGAGCGCAGAGCCCGCGGCCGAAGGTGCAGGTGTTTCGGGAATTGCCAGATATGCAGCAACGGAAAGGGCAGCGATTGCAGCGCCCACAATGAGTAGTTTTTTCATGATCATGTCCTGAATGGCCCTGCAATGACACAGGGTTGAAAAGCCATGGAACCGCGAGGGCTCCGTTTGATTTCAAATGATCAGGCGCGTGGAGGTGGAAGATCTGATTGCGGACGCAAGCTCTGCCATGTGGGTCCCGCCTGCACTGGATGGGCAATCGCTATCGGCTCAGTCGGCCAAGTGTCCATATTTGGAACCATTGCATTGAACAGGCCACAATGACCTTTTGCACAAGACATCCCATGGTCCGCAGCTTCACCCATGTCATGCGCGCTATCAGGACAGGCATCGCAATCACTCATCGCCATGTCATGCCCAGAATACGCCTGCGTCATGCTCGGCAAAACAAGCATGGCCGACGTGAGCAGCAACAGAAGGGCAAAGATCAATCGCAAAACGAGTCCCATAGTTCAGGCCCCAAACTATGGCCCCGATCAACAACTGCGGTCAATGGGACGTGGCGTTGATCACGACATTGGGACGCTGATCGTCCTTCTGCTTATTTCGCAGATAGTCCTAAACGGTTGGGTTGGGCCGTCAGTCACGACGGCCTTTTTGGTCATATTTCTAAGGCCTCCGCGAGAGCCAATGCGTCTTCGAGTTCGACGCCAAGATACCTCACGGTGCTATCCATCTTAGTGTGCCCCAATAAGAGTTGAACGGCACGCAAGTTGCCGGTCTTTTTATAGATCTGGGTTACTTTAGTGCGGCGCATAGAATGTGTTCCATAGGCGCAAGCCTCCAGCCCGATTGATGTCACCCAGCTGCGGACGATCCGCGCGTATTGGCGCGTCGAAATATGTAACCGTTCATGAAATCGTCCAGGCCACAAGTATTCAGATCCGACCATTAAAGGCTCTCGCATCCATCTTTCCAAAGAGCTTCGGGTGCCTGCCGATATCTCAAACCGCACGGGCTTCTTTGTCTTGCTTTGCAGCACTGAAGCCCGTTCCTTGATCTGGCCCGACGCCATGATATCGACGACCTTCATCTTGACCAGGTCGCACCCGCGCAACTTGCTATCTATGGCGAGATTGAACAGCGCCAGATCACGATGGTTTTCGGCCAGCTCAAGCCTGACTCTGATTGCCCAAACATGTTTCGGCTTGAGCGGTCTCTTCTGGCCGACGATGCGGCCCTTGTTCCACGCGGGGCGACGTGCGCGAATGGCGGGTAAGTTTGGTGTGTCCATGACGGATCCTCCGATCCACCACTCCCCCCACATCGACAACACGATGCTGACACCGCATCTTACCATATAATGCCGCGCAGCTGCCGATAGTTGATTAAAGCCTAAAGCTGCCAGCTCCCGAGTGGGTCAGGAATGTCCGCTTTGGGCCGACCTCAACCCTAAGAACTAAACAGCGCACTCTTTTGGCTGCCAGCATGCCAATACAGAAAAAAACGCCGCCGCTTAGTGAAAGCGGCGGCGTCATTGCAGTTTCCTGCCCTACCAAGAAGCAAAGAAGAAATCAGATGCCATTCACTTTTCGACTGTCGTAATAGCGTTTCTTGATCATCGGACCGATAACCACGGCAACTATCAGAACTACCAAAATCAAGCTTGTAGAGTTTTGGAATAGGATAGCAGGATCTCCTCGACCAATACGTAGCGCGAGACGAAGGTTTTCTTCGGCGAAGCTACCCAAGATCAATCCGAGCACAACAGGAGGCAGTGGGAATTTCAACCGATCCATTACCCAGCCGATCGCACCAAATCCAAGCATAAGGTAAACATCAAACATGCGGCCATGGATTGAATAGACACCAATCAGCATGAGAACGATGATGACAGACCCCAAAAGTGGACGTGGAAGATTCAGCAATCGGGCAAAGGAGTTGGTTGCGAGAGAGCCGCCCAGCAAGACGAGAAGGATTGCTCCAAACAGGAACTGCCACATGAAGCCGAACACGATATCCGGATTGTCGCGGAACAGCATCGGGCCGGGCTGAAGGCCATGGACCAACAAGCCCCCAAGCATCACTGCTGCCACAGCGGTGCCAGGAATACCAAGCGTCAAAGCAGGGATAAGCGCAGAGGCCGTGTCGGCATTGTTCGCAACCTCAGCTGCAGCGACACCTTCGGGCTCCCCTTCACCCCAATTGTCCGGATTTTTGGACGCTCTTTTTGCCTCATTGTAGGACATGAACGCTGCCATTGACCCACCCGCGCCTGGCAAAATGCCAATCCAGATACCGATCAATGATCCTCGGAGCCACGTCAGACCAAAGCCCTTCATGCGCGGCAAGGCTTTCCAAATGGACTCCGTCCCGAGGTTCGAGCTTTTGACCCCGTCCGTTTTCAACGGCGATTCAAGGAGGTCAATTACAGGAGGCAATGCGTAAAGTCCGACTAACAGAATGACAATATTGATGCCATCCAACATTTCCAACTGACCAAATGTGAAACGATCGTTGCCAAAGATCGGGTCCGAGCCAATCACCGAAACGAACACACCGAAGCAGGCAGACATCAGACCTTTAACTGGATTGCCCCCTAGCAGGAAAATGATTGACGCGAGGCCGAAAACAGCGACCCAGAAAACCTCTGACGGACCGAAAAGGAGTGTGACCTTTGAGAGCGGTGGTGCAAGGAGCATCAATGCAAACGCTGAGGCGATACCGCCGAGAGCCGAAGAGACTACCGCGATCTGCAATGCAAATCCGCCCTCACCTTTTTGCGCCATTGGGTAACCATCAAATGTGGTTGCAACGGCGGCAGGTGTTCCAGGAATGCGAAGCAATACAGCAGGAATTGCCCCACCATACATTGCGCCATTGTAAATGCCCGCCATAAGGCCGAGAGCGACAAGCGGCTCCAAACCGAAAGTGAATGGGACAAGGACCGAGATTGCCATAGTGGCCGACAAGCCGGGCATAGCACCCACAACAATCCCTGCGATAACGCCAATGATGACCGCGGCAAAATTGGTGAGAGCAAAAACGTTTGGAAGTGCGTGAAGGAGATCAGAATACATTTATTAACGCCCCCAAAGACGACCATTTGGAAAGTCTTGTGACATTCCGAAATCGAAAATCAGCCAGATGGTCCCGACAACGATGACAGTGGCGAGCAGTAACCCCATTGGATTTCGATATCCAAAGAGCCACGCGACCAACGGAATGGTCACAGCAGTGCTGAAATAAAACCCGATAAAATCTGTAGCGAGTGCATAGGCAACGATCAGCAAAAATGCCTTGATCACGCGCTTTGGTGAATTGGTCATGGGTTGCGCGTTTTCGCCAGAGCTGGCCTTTCTTTGGTCCGTTAGGAGCAAGAAAACTGAAAGCACAATCAAACCGATCAGCATCGCAGCAGGCAAAAGTGCCGAAATAGCACGCATTTCAAACGTCGGAATGAGTAACGCGGCAGCGGCAACTATGACACCCACTGCAGTGAGGGTCTCAGGCCGTTTAAGGCGGGAATTTCCACTATCGGGCATGGTAGATCATTTCATAAAAACGGTGAGCGTGAGGGGAACATCCCCTCACGCCAATTACCTTAGTTCCAAGGCGTGGTTTCCCACACACCTTTGGCCAGATCATAAAGGTCGGACGTCAGCTGCTTAAACTCATCGCCGGTCACGACTTCAACGGGGTTTGCAGTTGCCGCCATCGCATCAAGAAACTCTTGATCCGTCTCCAGCTGAGCGAAAGCATCCATCAGCTTCGCTTGGACATCTTCTGGCAGTCCCGCAGGCGCAATGAAGCCGCGCATGGAACCATTGACCAGATCAAGGCCTTGCTCTTGGAAAGTAGGCAGTTCAGGCGCAAAGGGAGACCGCTCGGTTGTTGCAACGCCAAGGACATTTAGTTGGTCTTGGAACTCCGCAACTTCAGAGATGTTTAGGATGCCCATCGCAACGTGGCCGCCCAGAAGCGCGGTGCGCGCTGGAGCAGATCCTTTGAACGGTACGATTGTAAATTCAGTCTCGGTCGCGTTCTGAAGTTTGATCAGGGCAAAGTGGTCATCGCCACCAAGGCTGGACATGCCAACGGTGATCGCACCAGGATTAGCAGTGGCTTCAGCGAGCAATTTCTCGAGCGTATCGAGACCGCTATTCTTGGAGGTCACGATGACGTTCGGGTCATTTACGACGTTTGCGAGGTACGTGAAGCTTTCACGATCATAGTCGGCTTCGCGGTCAATCGTTCGCGCCATCATACCAGGCAGGTTAAATGTGCCCAGCGTATAGCCATCTGGATCTGCATTTGCAGCTTCGGTTACGCCGATTTGGCCAGACGCACCGGGAACGTTTTTCACGACGATGCTGACCCCCTCACCAAGGTATCTCTCAATGAATGGTGCCGCCGTGCGGGCCATCACGTCGGTACCACCGCCAGCGGCGTAACCGACAATCACCTCAATCGGTTTGTCAGGATATTCTGCCAGCGCCATACCGCCAGATAGGATCATCGCACTTGCGATAGCTGTTGTCTTGAAGATGTTGAGCATTTCACTCCTCCTTTGAATGCTAATTCGGTCAGTCTTCTGGCAGGGCACATCCACGCTCTTTTAGCGCACGATCTACCCAACTTCTGTCATTGGTGCCCGCTTCGATGGCAGCCATTTGTTTGATTTCCGCGTCAGACTTGGCCTGAGTGGCTTTTAAGACAGCCTCGGCCTCATCGATCGGGACACACAGAACCCCATCGCTGTCGCCAATGATGATGTCGCCTGGATTGATCACCATTCCATCGATCGAAATCGGGACGTTCACTTCGCCTGGGCCATCTTTGTAAGGACCGCGATGCGTCACACCTGCGGCCCATGTCGGCAGATTGGTTTCACGGAAATTGTCCAGATCACGGATTGCTCCGTTAATGACAAACCCCACAACGCCTTTCTTGATCGCGTAGGCCAACATCAACTCGCCCATCAATGCGTTGTCCAAGGCGCCGCCAGCATCCACAACGATCACATCGCCGGGAACCGCACGATCAATCGCTGCATGAAGCATAAGGTTATCCCCGGGACGTGCCTTTACCGTCAGTGCAACCCCAGCCATGCCACCAGAGCGATGCATGGGACGAAGTGTTGGACCGGCTGCCGTCATACGGGACATACAGTCCGAAACATTAGCGACCGGAAGTTGGGCAAAGGCAGATACGTGCTCAGTACATGCAACGCGGTCGCGCTTTAGAATTCGAAATCCAAGTGTCATGTTATTTCTCCACAGCCGCAAAAGCCGACTGAGCAGTTGCAAGCATTTTGCGATTGATGATGCGTTCAGGCGCAACAGGCTGGCCGTCTAGGACTTGGAAAATGCCTCTCACCGCATCGACGCCCACGCGCGCTCCGGCTTGACGGGTCACGCCGCCGATGTGTGGCGTTAAAACGATCTCTGGAACATTGAAAAAGGGGTGGGCATGCATAGGAGGTTCAACCGCAAACGTGTCGAGACCCGCGCCTGCGAGGTGACCAGATTGGATGGAGGCAACCAATGCTGCTTCATCAATCAAACCACCACGGGCAGTGTTAATGATGTATCCACCTTTAGGCATCTGTGCGATCGCTTCAGCGTTAACCATTCCGCGAGTTTGGTCAGTTAATGGGCAGTGCAGTGAAAGGATGTTTGAAACCGAAAGCAATTCATCCAAGGACGAACACCGCGTTACGTTCAGTTCCTCGAAAACAACATCCGATGCGTAGGGATCAAAGCCGACAAGCCGCAGACCGAGCCCTTTTGCGATACGACCCGTTGCTTGAGCGATGGCCCCCATACCCACAAGACCCATCGTAGAACCCGCGATCTCGCGTCCTGAAAATCCTGGCTTTTCCCATCTACCAGCGCGCAGTCCCTGATCGAGAGGAAGGATCCGCTTGGCCGACGCAAGCAGCAGCGCAATAGCATGCTCTGCAACCGAAACAGCGTTTGCCCCCGTCGCAACGAGAACCGGAATACCTCGCTGGGCTGCAGCCTGAATGTCGATATTGTCGACGCCTACACCGTGTTTTGAAATTACTTTTAGATTAGGTGCAGCGTCCATCACAGGAGCATCGATACGCCCCATTCGCGATACAATGCCCTGCGCCCCAGTCTTTTGAAGAAACTCCGAAATCACTGCGCTATCTGCATAGGCGGGCGTATGCACAGTCTTGAAGCCGTGGTCTTCCACCAAACGTGCCGCCGCTGGATCCAATTCAGGCCCTGTAACCAGGATAATATTGCTCATCGCGCAAGTCTCCGATGCGCCTCAATCGATCGAGGCGCGCCTTTTCATGTCTTAGTGTTTTGATTGACCCACAGTGCTCTCCCAAGCGCATCAGTGGGGGCCTCCTTGAAATACGAAGCTAAAGCAAAGAATACCTTCACAAAAGCGCGTAATTCTTGTTATTAAATTAAGAAAAACTGGAGTTACTAATGGATACGCGGCAACTTAAAACACTGATGGCAATCAAATCGCTCGGCACTTTTGCGCAGGCTGCCGATGTCGTCGGCTTGACGCCTTCAGCTGTGAGTCAGCAAATCCAAGCCCTGGAAGATGAGCTCCGCACAACAATATTTGATCGCAGCAGTCGCCCACCAAGAATCACACCCGAAGGGCTTCAAGTGATCGAAATGGCTCAAGACATCCTGAGGCGAGAAGAGGATACCAAAGCTAGTTTGCGAGGTGACCAAGTTGCGGGAACCTTGATGCTTGGCTCGGTTCGGTCGAGCGCACTTAACCTTCTGCCTCGGGCAATGGTGCAGATGCGCCAGCGCTACCCTGAACTCAAATCCAGCCTGAGAGTTTCACTGTCATCCAATTTGATTGCAGATGTTGCAGGTGGCCGAATTGACGCGGCCATTGTTGCTGAACACCTTGGAATGCCGAGTTCTCTCAGATGGAGTCCGTTTCTCCGAGAACCGCTTTGGCTTATCGCCCCAGAAGAAATGGAGTCGGACGACCCGATTGAGTTGCTCAACACCCGCCCCTACATTCGATTTCGCAGCCCCGTACCATTGGCCAATCTAATCGACACTGAACTCTCCCGCCTCGGAGTTGTCACGAACGACGTGGCTGAGATCGACACTATTGGAGCAATCGTAACCGGTGTTCGACAGGGCCTCGGCATCTCAGTTGTACCCCATGTGGCGCTACAGGAGCCCGAAGATATCAATATTAGAAAATTACCATTCGGCAGCCCTCAGGTGAATCGCCAAATCGGCATCGTCGAGAGAACGGCATCGCCTCGAGCCGAAATCATCTCGCTTCTACACGCCGTTCTTGCTGATCTTTGTGGAGTATATGGGTTACCACGATCGTAAACAATCTTTGATATTTTCAACTCTGACCCACATATCCTACGTCCACAGACCCAAGGGCATAGGCAAATAGTTGCCCCTGCAGAGAAGCGTCATCAATGGCCGCTTCGGGCCGGCTTTGACGACGAGCACAACAACATTGACCGTTAACAAAAACTGCAAAGGGACACGAGAAATTCCTTCGTCAATAAGGCGCCACCACGACCACCAAAGTTCTAAGTATATCCAGCCGCCCAATCGACAAAGCGGTTTACTCCAGAGGTTCCATTGATACCTTGGACCACCGTCACCGCTATTGTTGAAACAATATCATCGACAGAGCAGCCGCGGGACAGGTCGTTCGCTGGTCGTTTCAAGCCCTGAAGGATTGGCCCGATCGCCTGCATTCCGCCCATCCGTTCGGCAATCTTGTAACCGATGTTCCCTGCTGCAAGGTTTGGGAAAACGAAGACGTTAGGCATACCGTCAAGTTTGCTGCCTGGGGCTTTACGCGCTCTGATTTCTTGGTCCAAGGCGGCGTCAAACTGGATTTCACCGTCAATTTGAAGATCAGGCTCAGAGGCTCTGACCTCATTCAGTGCGAAATGAATTTTGTCGAGACTTTCGTGCTTTGCCGACCCCGCAGTCGAAAACGAAAGCAGAGCGACTTTTGGCTCTTGTCTTAACAACGAACGGCAGGAGTCCGCAGATGCTCTGGCGATGGATGCAAGCTCGGGGCCGGTCGGATCGACAACGAGACCGCAGTCTGAGAAAATCATTCCACCCCGCACTTTGGCCTCTGGCGCACAAGCAAGCATAAGGAAGAAACTGGAGACGGTCGTCATGCTTGGTTCTTTGCCGATGCATTGCAGGGCGACACGAACTGTATCCGCCGTGGTATGAACGGCACCGCCAACTGTTCCACCTGCTTCGGTATTACGAACCATCATGGCGGCGTGAACCAGGGGCGTTTTGACGGCTTCGAAGGCTTCTTGAGGCGTGACGCCTTTGTGCTGCCGCATCTGGAAATACTGATCCGCCATGTCTTTGAGGCGCGGATGTTCTGCGGGATCGCGGACATCTATGGTCCCTACCTTCGCACCAAACGCCTCTAGCGATGCCGTGATCGACGCCACATCCCCAAGTAGGATCGGACGTGCGATGCCCTTTTCGACCGCGATGATCGCGGCTTGTTGAATGCGAGGATCTTCGCCTTCGGACAGTACAATCGGACAGGCGTTCTGACGGGCTACTTCGTAAATATGATCGAGAGCTTTCATGATTATCCCAAGATGTAGATGCCACAGAGCACGAAGGCCCCGATGAAAAGGGTTTCAATGATGATCATCGCAATGGCAGGTCCGCCAACTGAGAGCATTTTGACGAGCGACGTTTTGATGCCGACCGCAGCGATCGAAATCAGAAGCGCCCAACGTGAAATCGACCCTGCCCAATGCGACACGGCCTGCGGGATCAAACCCAGCGAATTTGCAGCCGCGAGAATGATAAAGCCCACAACAAACGTAGGGAGGAGTGGCGGCTTTTTACCTTCGCCATTAGCAGCGCCAGACATTCGGATCGCAACAGAGGCAAAGAGGACAACAGGCGCCAGCATGGAAACGCGGATCAGTTTGACCAGCGTCGCGGTCTCGCCCGTTTCAGGGCTGATCGAAAAACCTGCGCCGACCACCTGAGCGACATCATGGATGGTCCCACCGAGGAATACACCGCCAGCCTTCGCATCAAAGCCGAAATATGTGGACAGTGCTGGGTAGATCACCATCGCGACTGTCGAGAGGAGTGTGACTGAAATCACCGTGAATGCGAGATCGCGTTCTGATTTCTCATGATTGGGGAGGATGGCCGCAATCGCCATCGCTGCAGAGGCACCGCAAATAGCGACCGACCCTGCGGTTAGGAAAGAGAACGACCGCGATTGGCCAAGGACGCGGGACAACACGAGACCAAAGAGGATGGTCGAGATCACACCACCAACGACAAGCGCAATCAGATCAAAGCCGAGATCCGACAACATATCGACCGAAATTCGCGCTCCAAGTAGGGCGACGCCAACGCGAAGGACGGTCTTGGAGGTGACTGCAATCCCTGCTGCGGTTTTCGTGCCTTCTTCGGACAAGAAGTTAAGCGCAAGCCCCAACAACAGAGCCAATAGCATCGCAGGGGCGCCGTAGTGTTCGGACAAGAATTGAGCCGTCGCAGCCACGAGGACCGAGACCATAAAACCGGGAAAAAGGGCGCGCAAATTCGGCCCTGCTAAAACAGCAGAGAGCATCATGTATCCAGACTTGAGTAAAATCCGCGGCTGCGGAGGGGTCCGCCAGCCAGAGGGTGGACTCTGGCTGGCGGTTTGATCGCTTAGAGGATTGCTTCTTGCGGACGCATATCTGCACGATCAATTCCGGCGACGACCACGGGCTTCTTCATAGCGTCGCGACGGAACGGCTCACCCAGCTCTTGGTTCAAGAGAACCTCGATAAAGGTGGTTTCTTTGTTCTCCATCTGACGTGCAACCGCCTTGCGGAGTTCCTCGGTCAGTTCCTCAGAGGAGGAGACGGTCACGCCATGCGCACCACATGCGCGGGCAATGCCTGCGTAAGAGGTGTCACGGTCCAGTTCGGTTCCAACAAAGTTGTTGTCGTACCACAGGGTCGTGTTGCGCTTTTCCGCACCCCACTGGTAGTTGCGGAAGATCACCATGGTGATGGCAGGCCAATCTTCTCGACCACATGCGGTCATCTCGTTCATTGAGATACCGAATGCGCCGTCACCTGCGAACCCGATCACCGGAGTATCAGGGCAACCGATTTTCGCGCCAAGGATCGACGGGAAACCGTATCCACAGGGCCCAAACAGACCCGGTGCGAGGTATTTGCGACCGGCCTCAAACGTTGGGTAGGCGTTACCGATAGCGCAGTTGTTGCCGATGTCGGACGAAATGATCGCCTCTTGCGGAACTGCAGCTTGGATTGCGCGCCATGCCTGACGCGGGCTCATCAGGTTTGCGTCACGCTCACGCGCTTCAGCATTCCAAACGGTGCCCGGATCGTCTTGTTCGTGATCGAGCGAGGACAGCTCTTGGGCCCAACGGGATTTGGTGAGGGCTACGAGGTCAAGACGGTCTTTGCGGCCTTCGTCGCCAGCAACATCCGAAAGTTGGGAGAGGATGCCGCGAGCAACTTTGCCAGCATCGCCTTCGATGCCGACGGAAACTTTTTTGGTCAAACCAATGCGGTCTGCGTTGATATCAACCTGAATGATTTTGGCGTCTTTGGGCCAATAATCGATACCATACCCCGGCAGGGTCGAGAACGGGTTCAAACGAGTGCCCAGCGCGAGGACAACGTCTGCCTTGGCGATGATTTCCATCGCTGCCTTAGACCCGTTGTAGCCCAACGGACCCATCGCCAGATAATGCGAACCAGGGAAGCTGTCGTTGTGCTGGTAGTTCGAGCACACAGGAGCATCCAGACGTTCTGCCAGTTTGATCAGATCACCAATCGCGCCCGAGAGAACAACGCCTGCACCCGACAGGATCACAGGGAATTTTGCCTCGGAAAGAAGACGCGCTGCCTCCGTCACGGCCTCTTCACCACCTGCGGGGCGTTCGAACTTAACGATCTGCGGCAGTTCAACATCGATCACTTGGGTCCACATATCACGCGGGATGTTGATCTGTGCAGGAGCCGACGAACGACGTGCTTTGAGGATCACGCGGTTCAGAACTTCTGGAATACGAGACGCGTCACGCACTTCTTCCTGATAGCAAACGCAATCTGCGAAGAGACGCATCTGTTCCATCTCTTGGAAGCCGCCCTGCCCGATTGTTTTGTTCGCTGCCTGCGGAGTAACGAGCAGCATCGGAGTGTGGTTCCAATAAGCGGTCTTTACTGCAGTTACAAAACCAGTCACGCCCGGGCCGTTTTGTGCGATAGCCATTGCCATCTTGCCAGTCGAACGGATGTAGCCGTCACACATCAGGCCACCATTGGTTTCATGGGCACAGTCCCAGAAGTTAATGCCAGCCTTGGGGAACAAGTCGGACACCGGCATCATCGCAGAGCCGATAATACCGAAAGCATGTTCGATACCATGCATCTGGAGGACTTTGACGAATGCTTCTTCGGTCGTCATTTTCATGAGTAAATCTCCTATTTGCGCGATTACGCGCGTTCATCCTGAAGGTGATAGAGTTGATAGAGACCCCACTGGCCGAGGCGCCGGAACGGCGTCTTCCAGCCTTCATGGGGGAGTTCATCGCGGAAGATGGGCAGCTGCGGGATATCCGCTTCGCGGCCAGCAACGAGCTGTGCCATTCGACGACCTGCTTGGGCCGAATACATGACGCCATTGCCGCCATAGCCGAGCGAATAGAACGCGTTCGGAACACCCGGCATTGATGTGATGCGCGGCATCATATCGTGGCTCACATCCACCCAACCCCACCAGCTGTAGTCGAGGTCAATTCCGCGCAGGGCTGGGAATTTGCGTGCCAGACCTTCGCGAAGCGCCGCGAGGTGTTTCGGGTTCGCCGCATCTTTACCCGTGATCGCTGCACGCGACCCAATCTGGACGCGGTTATCTGGCAACAAACGATAGTAATGACGCAATGTGCGTGTATCCGTGATCGGCGAACGGGTTTTGAAGCCGCAAGCCTCTAGTTCGGACTCTGTCAGCACACGTGTGGTGATAGAATTCGACATGATCGGCAACAAACGATCGCGCGTCCGTTTGTGCAGGCCACGCGGCGCATAAGCCGCAGTCGCCACTGCAACAGCGCGCGCCCGCACGGTGCCGCCCGGGGTGCGCAGATGATGCACGCCGTTCTTTGTCGTCCATTCGATAACAGGGCTATCGACGTGAACCTTTGCGCCGAGTTCACGAGCGATCTTTTGATAGCCGAACGCGAGTTTTGCAGCGTGGATGCCAACCCCATCAGGCTCCCACATAGCGCCTCGTGCTTCTTCATCACGAAGGACGTCTGCGTGGATTTCCGAGCGGCTCAGGATACGTGCGCCATACCCAAAGGTATCGCGCAACAACGCTGCCTCGGACTCGAGCTTTGGCATCATCCAATCGCGGTGCGCCACGTAGTAATGGCCACCATCCTGAGGATCGCAATCAATGTTGTGATCCTTGATCAGGGTACGGAAGAGATCAAAGGCTTCGACGACTTCGGCATGCATGCCCTTTGCGACGTCGAGGCCCCAACGTTCGATCCACTGAGAGCGCTTCAAGCGACCAGTCGAAATCTGTGCCTGACCACCGTTGCGAGTCGAACAACCATAGGCGACACCATGTGCTTCGAGAACGTGCGCTTTGATCCCGAACTCTTTTGCGAGGTGAAGCGCACAGGAAAGACCAGTGTAGCCAGACCCAATGACAACAACATCCACGTCCATGTCAGAGGTGACAGGGCCGTCGTCTGCAGGCGGCGTCCCAGCTGTACCGATCCAATAGGTCGGTGCATAGTCGGACCCACTGCCAATGGATTTATCAGCCACAGGGTCATAGTGCTGATTATATGGCGCACTAGCGCGCCGAGAGGTGACGTCTTGCATCGACTTATACCTTAAAATCAGGGGGATTATTTCGGTTCGATCACGGGGCGTTGTTTTCGAAACGCCTGTTTTTTCACGATCTTTCCGTCACGAATTGTGAAGAGATCGACACCTTGCGCCTCGATACGGCGACCTTCGCTATCGGTGCCTTTGAAGGTCCATTCCGACACAGCGCGATCACCAGACACAAAGTGTTTATGGTCAGCCCATTCAGCGTCAGGCATCGCGGTCCAGACGCCAGAAAACGCTTTCGCAATGGCCTCAGCGCCAACGATCAAGGTGCCAAACTCTTCGGCGCCGGCCACAGTGGTGAATTCGCAATCGTCTGCGAAATGGGTCATCACAGCATCGACGTCGTGGCGGTTAAACGCATCAAAGGTGGCTTTGAAATCTTCGGCGGTCAGCGTTTTTGTCATGGTATTTTTCCTTCTTATTCAGTCTTGAACGTAGGGAACGATCAGGGTCGGAATGCGCGACCGGCGCAGGACCCGCTTTGCAACCGTTCCTAAAAATGTGTGAGAGACGCCCTGCTCATGGCTGCCCATGAGGATCATTCCAGCCGACAAACTGTCCGCTTTCTTGAGGATCTCTTCGGCAGCGAAGCCTTCGACGATTTCAATGTCATCAACGCGGTCGCGCAGAGCTTGATCATCCTTGGGCAAATGCTGCCAGTAGACCGCCTGACGTTCCTCGAGCAGAGCCTTAACCGTTTCACGACGTTGGTTGATCGCCACATCACGTGCTTTGCGGTCTGCCACGAAGAGCTGAAGCGTCATCCGCATCTCTTCGGACACTGGCTCCACCACGTGCAGGAGGTGAAGACGGGCATCGAGGGCATTTGCGAGGCACAGAGCATAGCGAAATGCGTAGACAGAGGTGTTGCTCAGATCCGTCGCGTAGAGGATCGTTTTGATGTCTTTGATCATCCGACCTGCTCCTAGTAACCAACCATGCGTGGCAGCCAGAGCGCGATTTCGGGGAAGCACGCGATCAAGTAGATTGCGCAGGCACCGATGATGGCGAAAGGCAGAGCACGGAGTGAGATTTCTTCGATTGAGACGTTCGAGATGCCTGCAGCGATGAAGAGGTTTTCACCAAGAGGCGGCGTCTGAAACCCGATCGACAGAGTGCAGATCATCACGATACCAAAGTGGACCGGATCGATCCCCATCTGATAGGCAACGGGCAACATGACCGGAACAAGGATCATGATTGCGGCAAGCGTCTCCATGAACATCCCGACGATGAGCAGGAACCCGATGACCAGAACCCAGATGACATAGAGGTTGTCGGTCAGCGACAGCATGCCTTCGGCGATGACGGCAGGAACACCATTCTCAACAAGGATGCGACCAAAAATGGTTGCTGTGAAAAGAACCAGCAGCACGCGTCCAGCCAACCAAGTCGTCGTCTCTAGCGCCGAGGTCACAGCCGAAAAGTCGAGTTCACGATAGATCACACCACCCACGAAGAGAGTGTAGAAGATCGCGACAATTGCAGCTTCGGTCGGAGTGAAAAGGCCAGAATAGATGCCTCCAAGGATCACGACAGGCGCCATCAGTGCCCAGAAGCCGCTATAGCAGGCTTTTGCGATCTTGCGGATCGACAGTGGTTCGGACGACCCGTGGTATCCAGCCCGACGGCAACGGAACCAATTCGCAATCAGCAAGGAACCCGCCAGAACAACACCAGGGAAGAACCCAGCCACGAATAGCTTTGAAATTGATACGGTCTGAAAAGAGCCAAATTTTTCGATTGCCTCGACGGGCGGCTGCATACCCATGGCAGAGATGCCGAAGATAACCATCGGAATGGACGGCGGGATGATGATCCCCAATCCGCCAGCAGCGGCAGTAATCGAGGCGGCATAGCCGCGAGAATATCCAGCCCGCGCCATCGCGGGGATCATCAGCATACCAACTGCAGCCGTCGTTGCGGGCCCAGAACCAGAGATCGCGCCAAAGAACAGGCAAGCCATGACGGTTGCGGCAGATATGCCTCCCGTGAAGGAACCCGACAGGGCCTCCGCCACGTTGATTAGGCGGCGGGACAGGCCAGCGGCCTCCATCAGTGCGCCCGCAAGGATAAATGACGGCAGCGCCATGAGGGGGAATGATCCGACAGAAGACCACGCCATCTGCACCATCTTGATCGGGTTATCCCCAAGGTACCACATCGCAGCGAGAGCCGAACAACCGAGCGCAACAGAGATAGGCGCACCGATCAACATCAGGCCAAAGAAGCAGCCGAACAGAATTTCGATTAGCAAATTGTCCATTATGCCTGCCCACCTTCGGATTGCTGTTGAAGGTCTTCGACATCGACCTTGTCTGGGTCACGCGGATCACGTCCGAGAACCAGTTTGAGGTAATTGACCTGAAGAATGCGCAGCGACATCAGCGCAAAGGCGAGAGGTAGCACGAGGTAAACCCAACGCATTTGCCAACCCAAGGTTTGCGCCCGAACAAATGGTTTGAGCAGAGAGATGAAGGTGATCGACTGGTAGATAAAGACCGCGTTGAACCCGAGCCAAAACAGGTCGCCCAACGCTTCGATCCAACGTGCAGTCCGACGGTTCATTCGTTCGAGGTGGAACGAAATCCGGTTATGCGCAGCCATTCGTGCGGCGTAACTCGCCCCGAAATATGCGAACCAGACAAACAGGATCACAGACAGCTCTTCGATCCACGTGATCGATGTGCCGAATATTTGTCGTGCAATGATCTGCACGAACAACAGCACAACGAAAACTGCGAGCATCAAACGGCACGCATAGCTTTCGAACCTGTCCAGATGGTGCCAGATAAACCTCATGACCTCTCCCCTTGGTCAATGGTGGGGCAGGTAAACCCTGCCCCTACCTTGATCATTCAACAGTCGGACGACCCAGAGCGGTGAGAACCTCATTCAGGCTCTCTTTGCCGCCAATCATGTCGTAGAACTGCGGCCACACTGCGGTGGTAGCGAGGTCGATGAACTCTTGTTCACCGTTTTCAGGATCGACGATTGCCATGCCACGGGCAGCTAGCTCTTCGCGGATTTTGGCTTCTTCAGCGCGCAGGAACTGACCCGACGCGATTGTTGCATCATGTCCAGCGTCAAGGATTTGCTGCTGTTCGTCAGCCGATAGGGACTGGAACATCATTTCCGACACGATCAGCGGTTCGATTGAGAAGATGTATCGCAGGTTGGTGACGTGCTCTTGCACCTCATCAAACTTCATCGCGTAGACCGTCATGTAGGGGTTGTCCTGACCGTCCACCACTTTCTGCTGTAGCGCAGCAAAGGTTTCAGACCATGCCATCGGGGTCGGGTTGATGCCCCAAGACTTGTAAGTCTCGATCATGATTTCGTTGCGGGGAACGCGGATCACGAGGTCTTGCAGGTCAGCAACGCTGGTCACTGGGTGTTTAGAGTTGGTCAGTACGCGGAAACCCGAATAGGCCCAGCCGATGATACGAACGCCCGCATCTTCGATGGTCTGATCGACCATTGCCTGGCCGATCTCACCCTGGGTGATGGCTTCGGCGTCCTCAAGCGACAGGATCACGTAAGGCAGAGTCAATGTGCCCACAGTAGGCGAAAACGGTGTTACGTTGTTGATCGCGAGGATCGAGAAATCGAGCGTGCCAGTCGCCGCAGCGGTCACGGTGTCCTGTTCGTCGCCAAGCTGGCCATTCAGGAACAAAGACCCTGTATGTGCGCCGCCTGTACGGGCTTCGAGTGCTTCGATGAAGGCAAGGCCGAGTGCCTCTTGGGTGCCACCAGCGCCGTCGCCGACAGCAATGCGGAATTCTTTGGCCGATGCAGACATGGCAGTGGTCGCCAGAAGCACCGAGAATGCGGTCATTTTGATCGCTTTGAGTGTTTTGTTCATTTTACTTCCTCCCTTGTCCCGACTCTCCAATCGGGAACGTCCGGAGGTTCTGGCAGAAAATAACTCTGGTAATTATATCCAGTTTGGCATTCATTTAAGTCCAGTCTGGAGAGTGAGAACAACGTGCCGAAAAAGCCCCAAGGAAAACTCGTCCCTGAGATGTTCCACATCGACCGACGAGACCCACGGTCGTTGCAGATGCAGTTGACGAGTTCGATTATTTCCGTGTTGTTAGACACGCGGGCCGAACCCTGCACAAAGATGCCATCGACCCGTAAGATGGCTGAAACATTAGATATTTCCCGCCTCACTGTCACGATCGTGTATAACGAACTGGTGAGCCAAGGCTATCTTGATCCCCTCCCTCGATCTGGCTTTGTCGTGTCTGAGAAGATCCCACATCGAAGGATCGACACGATCAAAATTGACCGTGACGTGCATCCCGTTGACTGGGCCGAGGCGCTCCCGAACGATCTGACAAAGCGTCGACAAATCGAAAAGCCCCGAAACTGGCGCCACATGAAATACCCATTCATTTACGGCCAAATTGATCCGAAACTTTTCGATCATAACGCATGGCGCGACTGCGCGCGCCGTGCTCTTGGCGCTCGTGATTTTGCCGAACTCGCCGGCGACCAATTTGGGCAAGATGACCCAGTTCTCATCGACTACATCCGCAAGAACACGCTCCCCCGTCGTGGGATTAGAGCGGCCGAGGACGAAGTTCTGATCACGTTGGGTGGTCAAAATGCAATCTGGCTCTGCATCGCCCTCCTCAGTCAGCGGCCCATTAAAGCCGCAACCGAGGACCCCGGCTTTCCTGATTTTTCAGCAGCCCTTCGACAATTCAATATCCCAACGAGCTTTACGTCAGGCGATGAACACGGGCTTTTGCCAGAATCCGTCCCATCAGACACCGACATCATTTTTACCACGCCGAGCCATAGCATCCCCTCAGGCATAACCATGTCTCGCGACCGCAGAGAGGCGCTCTTGCGAAAAGCGGATAAGGACAACTTCCTGATCCTCGAAGACGATTACGAATATGAGATGAGCTTTCTCGAGAAACCGTCACCATCCCTGAAATCGATGGATGCTTCGGGACGGGTTATTTACGTCGGTAGCTTTTCCAAATCGCTCTTTCCGGGATTGCGGATTGGATACATGGTCGCGCATCGGGATTTCATCAGGCAGGCCCGGGCCTTACGTGCCATGATCCTGCGGCATCCGCCCGTGCACATGCAGCGCGTCACGGGGTATTTCCTCGCCCTTGGTCACTATGACGCTCACATTGTAAGGGTCCGAAGCGCGCTAAAAGAACGTCGTGAAATCCTTGTAGACGCCCTAAAGAACACCGATTTCACGATCAAAGGGGCTGCTCGACACGGTGGCTCAAGCCTTTGGGTTCAAAACGAATTTGGGATCGACAGCAAAGAGCTCCTTGATCGTCTGGTGGAGCGCAGCGTCTATGCGGAACCGGGGCATTGGTTTTTCGAAAAGCCCACATCTCCCTGCAGTTTCATGAGGCTGGGCTATTCATCCATCCGACCAGAGTTGATCCGAGAAGGGGTCCAAATTCTTCAAGAAGAACTGGTGGAACTAAACAAAGCACACGGCAATCGGAAAGCCATGGATATCGGCGCTTGGCGAAGCCAATTGTCATGATGTCGACCATTCTATTGTCCTACGCGGCCGTGAACGGGCGTTTACCGAGTTCTGGGAAAGCACACCACTTTCACAGCGCTAGCCTGTAACCCACTGCACACGACCTGACGAGATCACACCTGGTCAGTTTGTGGTGGAGCCGCGTCAGCGGGGATCAACACCTAACACGGCCGATTAGAACGGTGCGGGTAGTCCGTATGTCTGCAGTCAAGCACCGCACCGCAGGATAGAGGTTTGTTGCTAAATGTCCGCAAAGGGCCGCCGCCCCTGCCGCCGAGCAGTTCATTGCGTTTTGACAATCCACTTGAACATATCCAAGTTGGCATCATGAAGGTGTATGTTGCAGTTGCTCTTATGTTGTGTGTCTTGGTAGCTGCTCTGGCTGCTTTCGTCTGGTCAGGTTTGGCCCCTATCAGGCATTACACCTTCGATGACCTGTCAGAATTGACATGTGAGGAGCTTGGTGAACGCCACACTGAGGTCATCGATGCTTACCATGACGCAGAGATTGCTCATTACGGGCGGACCGCCGCGTTTCATGCGGACCTAGGGCTCCCATCCGAAGACGTTCTGCCATTTGCTGTTCTGATGATGGGATTTATGCGCGATAACAACATCAGTGAAAGCAAAGTGGTAACGCGGTCAACGCCTTGGCCTTTGCTCTATTCCGATTTCTACTACGAAATTTCGGGCACATGCGCTGCAAACCCGTCAATGCGAGCCGTTGAAGCGATGCGGGAGTCTGCATTGAAACTCGGTTTGATTGGCAAAGACGAAATGGATTAGGCTCGAGGGCATGAAACAGAACTTTGTCCCGTATCTCGCCTCTTGCTGCGCACTTATCGGTAACATGACGCAGGCTGGTTGTCCGGCAGGACAGGAAGCCTTTACATCGTGCCAGATCGAGGGCCGCAACACAGAGGTCTTTGTCTGTTTCGACGATCAGGTCGCAACCTACAGCTATGGGCCTGTCGGCGGCACACCTGATCTGTTCCTGTCAGAACCTGTTGAGCATGTTGACTATGAACCATGGTCGGGTCTGGGGAAAGCGATCAGCGAAAGCGTTACCTTTTACAACGGAGACTTTGCCTATGACGTTGGCGGCGGCTTTGACCGTCCATTTTCTGAAAAAGAGATTCAAAAGCCAATCAGGCGCTTTGGCTGGGTAGAGGTGACCCAGAGCGGTGAAATAGCCGCCAGTCTCGAATGCATCCCTCAAACGGTGAGCTACGGTTTTGGCGGCGGCATTCTTGACATCAAGGTAGCAGCTGGGCAGTCGTGGGACCCATCCTCCTTTACATGGGTATCGGACAGCATTGTACCGCCGGTCACGCCGCTTCTGTTGGAAAGCCACCTGTATCAGACCGTCGAAGATTGCCTGCCAGTCTCCGAGTTCAGCCTGAATGGCGTCAGCATGGGCAGTCCGCTGGATACGCTCGGCAAACTTGGATCACCCGAAACGGTCACAGACCCTTTCGGGAGCGGTGAGTTGATAGATCGGATGGTCCTTGTTGGCGCGAATATCGATATTTTTCAGGACAAGGTCTACGGAATGTCCACCACATCACCGGGTTGGGATACGCCCTCAGGGCTAAGGGTTGGCCTGACCCGCGGCGAAGTGATCCGTATTCTGGGGCGGGTGCCAAGCGGACATTCGGCCACCTCAGATCGGTATTATACCCACGTCTGCTCTGACGTACCCGATGCGGAGGACGAATGGGGTATCTTGATTGAATTCGGACAGGATAAACGCGTGAGCAGTATCAGCTTCGTAAGTCCTTCATACTAGCATCAGACCGCCGTTTGGGTCGCTTCCTGCGATAGTATTCCAACGCAGCCAAGGCCAGACACATTGAGATGGCACCAGCATACACGGCGAGGATCGGACGCTCGCCCTGATCTGGCAAAAACAGAAATGTCGGCACGGTAATGATGGTCACGAACATTGGGAGCGCATACCGAATTGGTGTCGTCTGAAAAACAAAGCCCATTGCAAGCCCATTGATGCTGAGGAAGACCCAGTGATAGTAGCCGAAGATGCCATAGGCGACACCTCTGGGACGGCCCCAATAGTCAACGGCCACCTCTCCAATAATGCCAATAACCAGCGAATAAAGCGCACCAAAGAGCAGAGCCGCTCTGAATGCACGTAGGGTAAAAAGACGTTTCATACCGCTGCTGTTTTCAATGTGTCGCCCTTGGAAAACGTATTTGGGAACCGCGTCTTAAGGCATTTAACTACCATACCACACGGGACAACAACTGCAGATCTTTGTGCAACCGCTGAGAAATGATCCTTTGTCCCGTGAACTGAAACCTGCTCTGACGGGGGCCTATTAGCTATTTATAGTGTTCGCGGCGGTCCGAAAAAACACGCACACGCTTTCTCCAGGACCTGTAGCTCCCGGGTTTAAGGGTGTCTCGCATAAGCGCTTTGACAGCCTTCTCGGACAGCCCATACTGGCGCTCAATGTCCGCGAATTGGATATCATCAGACAGCGCCATTTCGACAATCTCGCTCAGATGGTCTTCGGGGATATTTTCTCGTTTCGTCATCCTCATCGAGCTAGTCGGTTCTGGCTCTAAATCAAGCAGTCGACCATCGAACGTCTGTTGTGCCCAAAGCGATGCCCGCCGCATAGACGCTGAACGCAAGGTTCGTCCAAACTACTCGCTGATACACTCCATTACGATCAGATCATGATCTGAAAGCGGGACCTCGCCATTCATCGAAGACACGATACGCGGCGCCTGTGCGGTCAGACCTCTGCAAGCAAACCAATCGAGTTTCATCGTGCGGTCGGGGTGACGGGTGATTAGGCTGGGGCGGGTGGTCATACCCGCGGCAGTGCCATCCCAATGATAGCCACGGTTCCGCGCGTTCTCGAACAGCGTCTCGGACTGCCAATCGAAATCGGGGGGTATGTGGTTGCCTGTGTTCAGGTCCCCGCCGATCACCGCAGGTAGGTCGGGTGCGAAATCGTCGATGGCATCCATCAGGATATCAAACTGGGCCGCGCGGTGGGCTTCGTTTGAATTGCTCTCAAGGTGGGTGGAGACGACACAAATCGAACCATTTTCGGTTTCGACCTCCGCGAGGAGAGCCATCCGGCCCCCGATGCGTGGCTGACCTGGATCGGCGCCAAACTCGGTCGAGAACCAATGTCCGTGATCGTCGAGCCGCACGAGCGCGACACGATTGAACGGCACCGCAGACAGGATCGCGTTGCCATGCCAGCCACGAGCATTTTCGGTGTCCTCGCAGAATTCACGCTCGGCGGGACTGCCAAGGCCAAGCTCGAAAAACTCGACGCCGTAGATGTAGGCCATGCCGAGGTTCGCCGCGACCTCTTCGGTCGTGTGACGTTGATGCGTGCGCGCCATGCCGTGATCGACCTCGGACAGCAGAACAATATCAGCACCTTCGGCTCTTAGTTTATCGGCGGTTTCTTTGGGGAACAGACAGCGTTCTACATTCCATGCGGCGATCGTCAGCGGGCTTGGCAGAACGTCTCCGGATGCCTCGCCTCCCGACTGCACAAAATGAATCGCGTCTGTTTGTTCGAAGAGATCGCGGTGCGCCTCTGTGGTGCGTGGGGCAGAGAGGATTTTGGCCTTTAGCTCTGCCGATACGAGGGGCAGTTCGTTCAAAGTTTCGGTGATCATAGGCGGCGACCTGTCTGAGGATCAAAATACGAAAGCGCATCAGGTTTGATAGCGACGCGCAGCGGACCCGTTTCAGCGGCGACGTCTTTGGTAACGCTGACCATGATCGGTTGTCCTGACCAGACCGCGTGCAGAATACGGTGCGCGCCGAGTTCTTCGATAAGGGTGACGTCGATCTCAAAGGAACCGTTCGCGTCTGGCAGAATGTCTTCGGGACGGACACCCAAGGTCACAGAACCGCTGCCTGTGAATTCGGCAACCTGTTGCCCACCGACCATCACCACGCCGTTCTCGCGCGAGGCATCCAAAAGGTTCATCGGTGGCGCGCCCATAAAGGACGCAACAAATGTCGATGCGGGCGAATGATAGACCTCGGACGGGGTGCCGATCTGTTCAATCTCTCCGCCGTTCATCACGATGATACGGTCGGCCATGGTCATAGCTTCGACCTGATCATGGGTCACGTAGACGGAGGTCACGCCAAGTCGGCGTTGAAGGGCCTTAATCTCGATCCGCATCTGATTGCGCAGCTTTGCATCGAGGTTCGAAAGAGGCTCGTCGAACAAGAACAGCGATGGATCGCGGACAATCGCACGGCCCATCGCAACGCGCTGACGCTGGCCACCAGACAGCTGCGACGGTTTGCGATCAAGGTAGTCGTTGAGGTTCAAAAGGTTCGCGGCCTCTTCGACCTTTTGGTTGATCACATCCTTAGCGATTTTACGGTTTTTCAGCCCGTATCCGATGTTTTTACGAACGGTCATATGCGGGTAGAGCGCGTAGTTCTGGAACACCATCGCGATGTCGCGGTCGGCGGGATCGACGGCATTCACAACGCGGTCGCCGATATGCAGGTCGCCTTCAGTGATATCCTCAAGCCCCGCGATCATGCGCAGCATCGTAGACTTGCCACATCCAGACGGTCCGACGAGCACGACAAACTCGCCTTTTTCAATGGTGAAACTCGCGGGTTTCACGGCTTCGAAACCGTTGGGGTAAACCTTGCGGAGAGCGTTCAGAGTAACCTGAGCCATGGTAAATTCCTTACTTATCGGATTCCGTCAGGCCCTTTACGAACCAGCTCTGGAAGAAAATGACGATGAGGACGGGCGGAAGGATCGCAATGATCTGAAGGATGTTCGACTTGCCGTATTCGGGCAGGTTCGTGCCTTCGAGGGTTTGGGTGATCTGTTTGATCCCACGAACGAGGGTGAACATCCCCTCATCTGTCGTGATCATGGTGGGCCAGAGGTATTGGTTCCACCCGTAGACGAACATGATGATGAACATCGCGGCGATCATGGTGCGTGAGAGCGGCACCAGAATGTCGATGAAGAACTTGATCGGGCCAGCACCATCAATGCGGGCGGCTTCGATCAGTTCTTCGGGGACCGAACGGAAAAACTGTCGGAAAAAGAACGTGGCGGTGGCCGAGGCGATCAGGGGGATAATCAGGCCCTGATAAGTGTTCAGCATGCCGAGTTTTTGGACGATTTCGTAGGACGGCAGGATGCGCACTTCGAGCGGTAATAGAAGCGTCGTAAAGATAATCCAGAACGCCATGGTCGCGAACTTCAGGCGGAAATAGACGATGGCGTAGGCGGCCATCATGCCGATGACGATCTTACCAACGGCAAAGCCAAACCCGAGGATCAGCGAGTTGTAGAGCATACTCAGGCCCGTGTTTTCGCCGCTGAATCCAGAGGCTTCGAACATGGCTTTTTCAAAGTTGATCGGGATTTGATCCCCGAACACCAACCCGGGCCCATTGCGCATGGTCTCTAGGTCCGTGGTGGAGGCCATTTGCAGCAACATCACCACGGGGAGGATCATAATCAGAGATCCGATAATAAGGATCGAATGGTCCACAATGGTTTCAAACTTGATACGTTTCATCGTGATCCTCAGGTGTAATGGATGCGGCGTTCCACCATGCGGAACTGGAAAACGGTCAGCGCAAGCACGAGCACCATCAGGACGACCGATTGCGCCGACGATCCGCCAAGGTCATTGCCACGGAAACCGTCCACATAAACGCGGTATACGAGCGTCATGGGGTTGTTGCTGGGCTCCCCTTTGACCACCGTGTCGATGATGCCGAAGGTGTCAAAGAGCGCGTAAGTGATGTTGATGATCAGCAGGAAAAACGCGGTCGGAGCGAGCAGAGGGAAGGTCACATCCCAGAACCGTCCCGATGCCGAACGGTTGTCGATCAGCGCTGCCTCGCGGACGGATTTGGGAATGGATTGCAGGCCCGACAGAAAGAAGATGAAGTTCACGGGTAGCTGTTTCCAGACAGAGACAACGACCATCGCAAAGGCGGTATCGAAGTAATTCACGCCCAGACGGAAATCCCAGCCGAAGAGGCCAAAGAAGTCCTTGAGCGGTCCCCATGTTTGGTCAAACAGAACAAGGCCAATGACGCCCGCGACAGGTGGAGCGACAGCGTAGACCCACATCAAAAGGGTGCGGTAAGCCTTTGCCCCTTTGATCACTTTGTCGGCCTTCACCGCCAAGAGAAGCGCGAGAGACAGGGAAAGGACCGTCACGAGTAGGGTAAAGATGACAGTGAATTGCGCAGATCGCAGATAGGCGGAAGAGTTCAACAGCGAGGTATAGTTCTTCATCCCGACGAAGGTTTCGCCAAAGCCAAACGGGTCCTGAAGATAAAAGGACGACTTAACCGCGTGGGCGGCTGGCCAGTAAAAGAAAATGAGAATGATGGATAGCTGCGGAAGCAGTAATAGGATCGGCAACCACCGTGTCGAAAAACCTGCGCGTTTCATGAAACCCCCTAAAATATGGACTGGCGGCCGCATTTCTGCAGCCGCCAGCGGTGTCTGAGCTAAGCGATTAACCTTGGGTCATCGCAAAGCGCGACAGGAGCTCGTTTGCTTCGGTTTCGATGGTTGCAAATGCGTCATCAACCGAAGTCTCACCCGTCAGGATGCGGCCGAATTCACGGTTCATCACGTCGCGGATCTGAACGTAGAAGCCCATGCGGTAGCCTTTGGTGTTCTCACCAGAAGCGAGCGAAAGCTGCTGGATGCCAACTTCGGCAGCAGGGAAGCGATCGTAGTGACCGTCTGCTTTTGCCATTTCGTAAGCTGCAGTGGTGATCGGCACATAGCCGGTTTCACGGTGCCACATGTACTGGACTTCTGGCGAAGTCAGGTAGTCAAAGAACGCTGCAGTTGCTGCGTTTTCTTCGTCCGACTGACCAGCCATCGCAAAGAGCGATGCGCCACCGATAAAGGTCTGGGTCGGCTCTGTTGTGATCGATTCCCAATACGGCAGGTAAGTTGCCGAGAATTCAAACGGCAGGTCTTTCTGCATTAGGCCACCGAACGAACCCGAAGAGCCCATCCACAGTGCAACTTTGCCTTCTTCAAACGGTGCTTGGTTGTCGTCCCACGAAGCGCCGTACCAGCCAAAGTAGCCCTCATCGAGCCATTCTTTAACGTTGGTCCAATGCATTTTCAGTTCGTCAGAGTTGACGAGGATCTGGGTGTCAACGCCAGTGTAACCGTTGTCGTTCGTTGCGAACGGCAGGTTGTGGCGGGACATGAAATTCTCAACAAAAATCCACGGGGAGTGGGATTCTGCGAGCGGGATGTACCCAGCAGCAACCAGTGCAGGTGCGGTTACAGTTTCAAACTCTTCCCAAGTTTTCGGCGCTTCAACACCAGCAGCTGCCAGAGCGTCGACGTTGAAGTACATGATCGGCGAGGACGAGTTGAACGGCATGCCGATCATTTTGCCATCTGCGTCAGCGTAGAAGTAACGAACGCCAGAGATGTAGTCGTTGATGTCAAACTCAACGCCGTTTGCTTCGAGAAGGTCCTGAACCGGAACAGTTGCGCCTTTTGCGCCGATCACGGTTGCAGCGCCAGCGTCAAACACCTGCATGATGTTCGGCTGTTCGCCAGCGCGGAACGCCGCGATACCAGCGGTGAGGGTCTCTTCGTAAGAACCTTTGAACACTGGCGTGATGGTATATTCGTCTTGGCTCGCGTTAAAGTCAGCAGCGATCTGGTTGACGGTGTCACCCAGTTTGCCGCCCATTGCGTGCCACCAAGTAATTTCAGTTTCAGCGAAAGCAGTATTGGCAACCAGCGCGAGGGCGGCAGCCGAAACAAAAGACAGGTGTTTCATTCTCATTCTCCAATCAAAGCCGTCATGGCCTTGGGTTAGACAACGCCCTCAAATGTGGACGCGATGGCAGGTTCGGACCCAGCGCGGGTCAGAGTTTTGCCAGACAGCCGCAGCGCATTGATTCCGCTTGCACACCATCTGCACACGTGTTCACATACCGATGCTGTGTAACGCCAAAGTGACGCGGAGAGCATTTTTTCATGACTGGTCAAAAACGTCGGGCCACCGCGGCTGATGTGGCAAAGCTTGCGGATGTGTCTCGATCCGCTGTGTCCCGCGCCTTTACCGAGGGCGCCTATCTGGATGCCGATAAGAGAACCCGCATTCTAAAAGCTGCCGATGAACTGGGGTATCGTCCGAATGCCCTTGCGGCCAGTTTGCAGGGGGCAGGGTCAAACCTCGTCGCGATCTTTGTCGGCGAAATGCCAAACCACTACGACAAAGAAGTCGCGACCGCGTTGATCAACGGTCTCAACGCTGCGGGCAAATGGCCCATCGTTGTCGGCGGGTCTGGCGATGCGGCAAAAGCCGCCATTCAGAACGTCCTTCGTTATCCGCTCGAAGCGATGATCCTCCGGTCAGGGAGCCTCGGTGCGGATATCGTGTCATCCTGCCTAAAGCTCGGCATTCCAGTGATTTCATCAGGCCGCATCGTAGATGGGCCAAACGTCGATAACATCTGCGTCCGAAACCGCGAGGCCATGGCCGTGATGACGAAGCACCTAATTAAACAAGGTCGCCGGAAATTTGCCTATCTTTCAGGACCAGACGCATTTTGGTCCACGGGTGAACGCTACAGCGGGTTTGACGAGACACTGAAAGCGCATCACCTAGAACCTGTTTCACGGCTTTATGGCGATTACTCCGTCATGGGTGGGTTTAACGCCATGCAGGCATGTACCGATCTAGCGGACATTGATGCGTTGGTGTGCGCTAACGATGCGATGGCGCTGGGCGCTTTGATGTTTCTTAAGGAAAAAGGCACTTCTGTGCCTGAAAAGATCGCTGTGACAGGGTTCGACGATATCTCAATGGCGAAGTGGCCGAACATGGCGCTTACCACCCTACACAATCCAATCGAGCCGTTGGTGAAAGGGACGATAGACCTCCTTATGGCGCGTGAGGCCGATCCTGATCGCGTAGGCGAAACCAAGTGGCTCGATGCTGAACTCGTTCTCCGCGCAACGCATTGAACGGCTACTGATCAGCACACGACAAACCCAATACTTCGAATTCAGACACATTCGACGTCCAACAAAATTACGAGAACGTTCTAAAGCGCACCTAACACTGAGAGGTTACGGTAGATTGGGCGAATTGAAGTCATTCGCTGCAACGTAAGAAGTGTTCTCTATTGGTTGGATGACACCGCACTCATCGTCGCTGCGACCGCGCGCTTCCATGCTGCGTAACGTCGGTCTCTGACCGCGTCGTCCATTGTAGGTTCAAAACGTGTGTCGACCTTCCAGCGACGCGCGAAGGTGTGCTGTTCAGGATAGAAGCCGACGAATTGCCCCGCTAGCCATGCCGCCCCGAGCGCGGTGGTTTCAAGGACTTCGGGCCGATCGACGGGGGCACCAATAATGTCGGCAAGGAATTGCATCGTCCAATCAGAGGCCGTCATCCCGCCATCGACCCGCAAGGTGGCTGTGGCCTCATCCGTGCTCCAATCCGCTTTCATCGCCTCCAAAAGGTCGCGCGTCTGGAACCCCACACTTTCGAGCGCCGCCTTGGATAGTTCCGCAGGACCGGAATTGCGTGTCAGGCCAAAGATCGCGCCCCTGCAATCGGGGTTCCAATAGGGCGCACCCAACCCTGTGAAAGCGGGCACGAGGATGACGTCTTGGCCTGCGTCTGCACTCTGAGCGAGGGATTGCGTTTCTGACGCGTTGTCGATGATTTGCAGACCATCCCTCAACCATTGCACCACCGCGCCTGCGATAAAAATCGATCCTTCCAGGGCATAGGTCGGCTTGCCATTCAATTGATACGCAATCGTTGTGAGCAGGCGACTGTTCGACCGCACGGGCACGTCGCCGGTGTTCAACAGCGCAAAGCAGCCCGTGCCATAGGTCGATTTCATCATACCGGGTTCAAAGCACGCTTGGCCGACCGTCGCCGCCTGCTGATCCCCCGCGACGCCCGTGATCGGGATGGGCGCGCCGAACTGATCGGCCTGAGTTGTCCCAAACTCAGCAGCGCAGTCTTTGACCTCGGGCAGCATTGCCATCGGAATATCAAAGAGATCACAGATCGTCTGGCTCCACCGTCCTTTATGAATATCGTAGAGCATGGTGCGCGCCGCATTGGTCGCATCGGTCACATGAGACGCGCCACTGGTCAGCTTCCAGATCAGGTAGCTATCGACCGTGCCAAAGAGCAGATCACCGCGCCGCGCCTTGTCCCGCGCACCATCGACGTGATCCAAAATCCACTTCACCTTGGTCGCCGAAAAATACGGATCAACGAGCAGACCCGTCCGATCCGTGATCATCTCTGCGTGGCCCGCAGCGGTCAGGTCGCGGCAAAACTCTGCCGTGCGGCGATCCTGCCAAACAATCGCATTATAGACGGGATCGCCTGTGGTGCGGTCCCAAACCAAGGTCGTTTCGCGCTGATTGGTGATGCCGATTGCAGCCACATGGTCTGCTGACGCACTGGCCTGTTCCAACGCCCCACGCGCCGTGTCGACAACCGTTGTCCAGAGGTCGCTCGGATCATGTTCGATCCATCCCGACTGAGGGAAGTGTTGTGGGAATTCTTCTTGGGCGCGCGCCACGATGGTCATATCCGCATCAAAGAGGATGGCCCGCGATGAGGTCGTTCCTTGGTCAATCGCCAGAATATACTGTTTTGACGGCATCCTCAGCGCCTCCTCTTATCCCGCATCCACGCATCGAGCGCTTCCACCTCTGCGTCCTCGAACCTTAGGCCGAGCTTGGTCCGGCGCCAAAGGACATCCTCGGCCTCTCGCGCGAATTCGTGTTCCATCAACCAGTTTACTTCGGCCTCATAGAGCGTCTCGCCGAAATGCTGACCGAGCTCTTCAATCGATCTAGCCTGCCCAAGGATCGCCCAGAGATCGGTGCCATATCCACGCACCAATCGTCTAATCAAACGGTCATCGAGGAACGGAAACTGTATCTTCGCCTCGACGATCAAATGGTCCACCCCATCGACAGGGAAATCGCCACCTGGCAGCGGAACGCCAGCCGTCCAATCAGGTTGCAGGTCTGGGACATAGCCTTTGACCTTCGCCATAGCGGCCTCAGCTAGGCGCCTATAGGTCGTGATCTTACCCCCAAAAATATTGAGGATCGGAGCCCCGCCCGTATCATCGACCTTCAGCGTGTAATCCCGCGTCGCTGCCGTCGCCGAACTGGATCCATCATCGTAGAGCGGCCGAACGCCCGAGTAGGTCCAGACAACATCGTCGGCTGTAAGCTGGCTTTTGAAATAGCAGTTGGCAAAACGGATCAGATAATCGCGTTCTTCAACCGTGCAGAGCGGCTCTTCTGAAACATCGTGGTGTTCCGCGTCCGTGGTCCCGATCAGGGTAAAGTCCGTCTCATAGGGAATGGCAAAAATGATCCGCCCATCGGTCCCTTGGAAGAAATAGCATTTGTCGTGATCATAGAGACGCTTGGTCACGATATGGCTGCCGCGCACTAAACGCACCCCATCGCGAGAGTTGAGGCGCAGGGTATTTGCGATCACATTGCCAACCCATGGACCAGCCGCATTGATCAGCATCCGCGCCCGTTCGGTGCGGTGTTCGCCCGTCTCCACGTCCTCTAACGTGACGATCCAATGATCCGCCAATCGATCCGCAGCGATCACCTTTGTGCGGGTCAAAATGCGCGCCCCACGGTTCACCGCATCGCGTGCATTCAACGAGACAAGCCGCGCGTCCTCGACCCAGCAATCGGAATATTCGTAAGCCGTTTCGAATTTGGAGTGGAGCGGCTTCCCTTCCACAGCGGTCGTTAAATCAACCACCTGCGTGGGCGGCAAAATCTTACGTCCGCCCAGATGATCATAGAGGAAAAGCCCCAACCGAATGAGCCACGCGGGCCTACGTCCCTTCATCCACGGCATCACGATATTCAACAACCGCGAGGTCGGCGTCGCACCTTCGAACCGCATCGAGGCGTGATACGGCAACACAAACCGCATCGGCCATGAAATATGCGGCATCGCCTGCAAGAGCGTCTCGCGTTCGATCAGAGCCTCGTGCACCAACCGAAATTCAAAATACTCAAGATACCGCAGACCACCGTGGAACAGCTTGGTCGATGCAGAGGACGTGGCCGATGCCAGATCCCCCTGCTCTGCCAGAACAACCGACAGACCACGACCCGCGGCATCACGGGCAATCCCGCAGCCGTTGATCCCGCCGCCAATGATAAACAGGTCATGCATCTGATCAGTCATCCTTGCCCCCAAACGTCAGCCGAACGCCAACACCCCCAGCATCACGAATATTGCTAAGAACACTGTCAGTGACGCGACCAAACCAACGGCCCCACCGCCAACCTTCTGCAAATCCTGAAGCGATGTCTTCATCCCGACCGCAGCTACAGCCGTAATCAAACAAGCACGTGACAGCTGATTGGAATATTCAATCAAAGCTATAGGGAAAACGTGAAGGGAATTCAGCCCCGCCAGCGCAATAAACACGAGTACGAACATCGGTACGATCGGGGGAGCAGTTTCAGCGGACGCATTTTTCCGCAAGACGAGTGCCCCGACAAAGACGACAGGCGCCAACATCGTCACGCGGAACAGCTTGATCAGTGTGGCAACTTCGCCAGTTTCATCAGACATCGAAAATCCGGCGCCGACGACCTGAGCAACATCGTGGATCGTGCCGCCCAAGAATATTCCAGCCAATCTATCGTCAAAACCAACCAAGGATGCCGCGATAGGATAGACGATCATCGCGACGGTCGATGCGACGGTCACTGAAACCACGGTGAACGTCAGATTGGTTTCGCTTTTTTCATGTTTAGGCAGAAGGCTCGCCAATGCGAGGGCTGCAGATGCGCCACAAATAGCAACCGATCCTCCCGCCAGAAACCCGAACGCGTAATCTTTGCCAAAGATACTAGCTGTTAAGATGCCAATGGCGATTGTCAGTACAACACCGAATGCAATCAACACAGCAAAGGTCGGCCCGATTTGCCAAAGCAGTTCAACACTCACTCTGAGCCCCAAGAGGGCTACGCCGATCCGTAGAACAGACTTTGCCGCGAAATTGATACCCTCGCCCATACGAGGGTCGTTTGACAGAAACTGGAACGGTATCCCCAAAAGGATCGCCATCAACATGACAGGCGCGCCGTAATGATCGGACAAGAATTGCGCCGCCATCGCGACTAATAGGGCCATGAACAAACCCGGCGCGACGCCTTTGGCGCGAGCGGCTGTTAGTAACATGCGAGACCAGTGTCTTGTCGGAATATGTAAAGGGCCGAGGGTGATACAGACAGCTTAACAACATCTCCAATCTTGACCGATGTCTGTCCCGATTGATGAACCGTCACTGTTTGGCCCGTTGTCAGTTCGCCGAAAACATAGCTTTCCGATCCCAATTGTTCGACTTCGGTGACGGTCAGTGCGAGCGGTCCAGTATCGTCAATCGCCAGATCACGGGGCCTAAAGCCCACTTCGACAGCGTCACCAGTGGAAACACCGGCCCGGGTACG
Source organism: Aestuarium zhoushanense (assembly GCF_056431045.1). Lineage (NCBI taxonomy): Bacteria > Pseudomonadati > Pseudomonadota > Alphaproteobacteria > Rhodobacterales > Paracoccaceae > Aestuarium > Aestuarium zhoushanense. The sequence continues at coordinate 24,750 of NZ_JBWKMA010000003.1, read as the reverse complement.
ATCGATGTTCAGATGGGTTCCGTCGCTGAGTTTTACGCCACCGTCCGCAATCGTTGCGGTCACAAAGTTCATTGATGGTGAACCAATAAAACCTGCAACAAATCGGTTCTTTGGCGCATTGAACAGCTCAAGCGGCGTTCCGAATTGTTCAACCTTACCTGCACGAAGCACCGCAATCTTGTCGGCCATAGTCATAGCTTCGACCTGATCATGGGTGACGTAAATCATCGTGTTCCCCAACCGGCGGTGCAGATTGGCAATCTCGCGTCGCATATTCACACGCAGTTCTGCATCGAGGTTCGAGAGAGGCTCGTCAAACAAGAATACTTTGGGTTCACGAACCACCGCGCGCCCGATTGCAACGCGCTGACGCTGCCCTCCAGAAAGCTGGCCGGGTCGACGATCTAGGTAGTCTTCGATCTGCAGCATACGTGCTGCGTCCTCTACCCGCTTTGCGATCTCGGCCTTCGGCGTATTCAGGTTTTCGAGGCCAAAACTCAGGTTCTTTCTCACCGACATATGAGGATAGAGAGCATAGGATTGGAATACCATTGCCAGCCCTCGCTGCGACGCGGGCACATGGTTCACTACTTCCCCATCAATTCGAACTTCGCCGTCCGTGATGCTTTCAAGTCCAGAAATCATGCGCAAGAGCGTAGACTTACCGCAACCCGAGGGCCCGACGAAGACGCAAAACTCCCCCGAGGCGATTTCCATGTCGATGCCATGAATGACCTCAACCGCACCGTAGTGTTTCACAACTTTGGAAAGGACGAGATCAGTCATTATTTCAGCCCCGTATTGGCGATGCCTGTGGTGATGTATTTCTGGAGGAACACGAAAACGAGCGTGGAAGGCACGAGACTGACCATGGTCATGGCAAGTCGATAATGCTCTTGGCTCAGGTGTTCACCACGAAACTCCAGCAGGCAGAGTTGGATGGTGTAAGCCTCTTTGGTGGTCGCGATAGCCACAAGAGGAAGAATAAGGTCGTTCCACCGCCAAATGACGGACAGGATCGCGAGAGCAGCAATCGCAGGGAGTGCCAGAGGCAGAACAATACGCCAATAGACCTTCCACTCGGAAGCTGCATCCATACGCGCTGCCTCAATCAGCTCATCAGGGATCGACAGCATGTATTGGCGCAACAGGAACACACCGGTTGGTGTTGCAGCCCCCGGAATGATCACGCCCCAAATCGATCCCGACAACCCTGTCGCGTAGACCGCCTTGAACACCCCAACGAGCGTGATGGTCGGTGGCACCATAAGGGTTGCCAAGATCACGATAAAGAACGCGACCTGACCGCGGAATTTATATTTTGCCAATGCAAAGGCAGCCATCGAGTTGATCAACAACGTTAGAACAGTCGCAATCACAGTGACCAAGACGGAATTGGTGAAACAGGTGGCAAAGTTAACGTTCACACCAAACGCGCGCCCTGTAACCGGATCAGTGAAGTTTTCCCAACTCGGATCGAGTGTCCGCCGCATGGTGATGGACGCCGTATCCAAACGCACAACATCATCGGTGCGGTTGTCGACATACCGCGCAGGCGTGAAGTCTCGGGTCGCTTTGAAGTTGGAAATGCCAAACTCCGTTTCCACGCCTGTCACTGGGTCAGGTGCCGTGACCAAAACCTGCAACGCAAGCCGCGCTGGTTCGTATGGTTCGAGGTTCAGATATTCGGACAAGAGGCGGACGTCTTCGGTGCCGAGAGACGTCAACACACCATCCAGATCGTATTCGCCGCGCGCGCTGGCTGACATCGACGGGTAGCGAACTATCCATTCCGGCAAATTCTTCGCTTCGATCAAATCCCGAACGAGCGACGGAACCTGACCTAGGTGCGACCGTAGCGCATAGAGGTCACGACCTTCAAAACCGCTCAGGAATTCTGAGACATCCCGCGCAGCGCGTTCGTCGTCGGACAGGTCACCCCAATTCAATACCCACTGCGGCAAATCTGGGATGAAGAATATCTGGTTTCCGTCTGGGTAAGACACCGTTGCCCGTGCAACGGTTTCGAACGACGTCGGCAGCAGCGATAAATCCTGTTTTTCCAGCTGCGACGAGGACTTCAACGAATTGAGCGCCAGCCACGCCACCGGCAAGAGGATCAGCAACACCCCAGACAGCAGATATGCATAGATCAGATAATCGAGCCAATTCGCCCGCTGTCCGCCCGCTTTACGCGTTAGAAAAGTGGTTACTGCGTTCATGCTTTGCTCGATTTCGACGAAAGGTAAACTTGGAGAAGGGAGAGGAAGATCAAGACAATCGCGACCAAGAGCGATGCAATCGCCGCAATCCCCAATCCGTTGGCTGTTGGTTGTCCGCGAAGGCCTGATGCTTCGAAGATGTAACCCACGAGAGAGGTCCACCTAACCGACATGGCGTAAAGCTCTTCAAAGGCTTGGAAGGCTTTAATCAGTGAAAGAACCGTCACGACCAGTAGGGTCGGCGCAAGGAGCGGAATGGTGATCCGCGTCAACTGGCGCCACGCCGACGTTCCGTCCATCTCGGCCGCCTCATAGACATCACGGGGGATCGCCTGAAGCCCAGCAAGGAGGATCAGCATGTAGAACCCGAGGTGTGCCCACGTATAAACAAAGACGGACCAGAACATTGTCCAAGATGGATCTGTCAGCCATTGAATCGGTTCATCAATCCAGCCCCACATCATTAAGGTTTGCGACAGCACACCTTGCCGTTTCAGGATCAGAGACCACAAGAAGCCGACAACCACTGGCGACAGCATTACTGGGTAGAAAAAGACTGCTCGCCAGAACCCGCGGGCTACAATTTTGCGGTTCAGCGCCAAGGCAGAAATCAAAGCAACCGCGATCATGATTGGCACTTGGAACACGACAAATGTGGCTGTCGCGTAGACGGCGCCAAGGAATTTATCGTCTTCGAGGTTGGGTGCGCCCGTATCGATCTGTGTCTCAGCCAGCAAACGACGCAGGTTATCTAACCCCGCCCAATCGCGTTCTGAGAACAAGATTGACTGGCCTTCGGTGACCGAGAAGCCAAAGTTGATAAACATGGGCGCAAAGGTAAATGCCCCAAAGATCAACATATTAGGCAAGAGAAACAGGTATGGGAGCCCCGTCGCACCTGCCAGCTTCTGTGTCATCTCAATCGGCCAGCCAATCACGCTGACTGCACGGTCCCACAAGGGGCCAGTTGGGCGCAAGAGCGCCCAACCGATGAGTAAATAGACCAGCAGATAAAGTGGCCATGGGGCACCCGCAAAAGCGGCGTGAAGCGCCTCTGTCATACGAATGCCTCCGCTGGATTATTCTGCGATTTTCGCGGCAACATCCGCGTCGATGGCAGCCAGTGCTTCGTCCAAGGTCATCTCGCCTGTGATGGCTTTGGTGATATAATCAGGGATCACACCATAGATGACAAAGTTCTTAGCGTAGCCTTGGAAGGTATAGGCCTGCGGTGTGGTCTGAGCCGCCTTACCAGCGTTTGCCGCAAAGACCGACAAAGCCGCAGCGACTGCAGGGGACGCATCCGCATAATCAATACCAGTCTCCTGTAGACCCTGATGCGCAGTGATGTTCTTTGTCTGCGCAGCAAATGCCGCTGCGTTTTCTTCGGCAGCAAGGAAGTCGATCAATGCAGCAGCAGCCTCAGGCGACTTGGTCGATTTGAACGCTACAACAGCAGCACCACCGGGCATTGCGCCACAGCCACCATCACCACACGGCGCAGGGACAGCTTTCCAGTCGAAATCAGAGATGTTCTCAGCATAGCTGTTGATCATCCACGAACCCGACATATGCATAGCAACGTCGCCCGACTGGAACAGCGGAGCAGCGTTGCGATACTGAGTGCCCTCGCCTGCCGGCCAACCCTCTGCGGGCATAAGACCACTCTGGTGCCAGCCTACAAAGACCTCTGCGTATTTGCGGAAGCCGTCGTCGACGAGGATCGGGTTGCCGCTGTCATCAAAGAACTTTGCGCCATAGCTGAACGCTGGACCAGCCCAGCGGTGTGCCGTGCGGTCCATTGCAAGACCTGCAGTGATGCCAGTTGCCTCTTTGACCTCCAACAGAGCAGCCGCCCAGTCATCCCAGGTCGCGCCGTCACCCGGCATGTCGACGCCCGCATCCTCAAAGAGGGATACGTTCACGAACGGACCAGTCACGGTGAGCTGTGTCATCCAGCCGTAAATGCCTTGATCGGCACCGCCGGGTTGACGGAACCACGGCAGTGTTGCGCCATAGGATGCTTCCCATGCCGCGCCATCTACATAGGGTGCGAGATCAAGGTAGTACTGGTTCAAACCGCCAAGGTTCGTAACCCGTGCAACGTCAGGCGCCGCATCTGTTTGAAGCTGGTTTTCCAATTGGTCACGGATGACATCGTAACCAACCGTTTCCAGTTTCACGGTGTGGCCAGTCTGTTCGGTAAACGCAGGCAGCATGCCTGCAATCACGTCACATTCGTTGGCATCTTGGTAGCATAGAAAAGTAATCTCATCTGCCCACGCAGCGGATGCGCCAGCAAAAAGAGCAATCGACATAGCCGTCGAAGCTGTCAGTTTTTTCATAGTTTCCTCCCGTTTGGTTGCTCTGGACACTGCGCGCCCATCACTCTTTTGTCCGGATACCCGCCCCTCCTCGGGCTATTGGGTCACAATCCGGTTCATCTTCCCTTTGAAAAAGCCCAGCCCGTCACCTTCCTCCACAAAGGCCGCGCGCAGCACTCTTCCAACAATTATGTCATGATCTCCTCCGTCATGAACCGCGTATTGACTGCACTCGAACCGAGCAAGACAGCCATCGATCAAAGGCACACCTTCGGAGTTTTCGACCAAATCAAGTCCAGACAGCGCATGCATGTCTTTTGCGACGCGCCAGCACAGATCGTCCTGATCCGCGGCCAGAATGTGGATCGCGAAATACTTTGCATTCAAAAAGTACTGCGAGCGTTTCGACGACTTTTGTGGAGACCATAGTACCAATGGCGGCTCCATTGAGACCGAAGCGAAACTGTTCGCAGTGATCGCGATTGGTCCCTCATCAGTGCCGACTGTTACGACAGTCACACCCGTTGCGAACCGCCCAAAGGCATCGCGCAACGAACGCTGTGTTTGCTCACTTGGAACGAAATGCTGGATGTTTTTGGTCGGCAAAAGTTCGGTCATGGAACCTCCTGCCCCAACGCCGCCTCGTAGAGAGAGAACCAAGTCGGGCGATCCAAATCGACCCTCAGAGCTTCTGAAATCGTGGCAATCCGTCCCAGATTATTCGTGCCAAGGACTGGCAAAATGTTAGCGGGATGACGCAACAGGAACGCGATGGCGACCGCCGCGCGATCGACACCCTGTGCAGAAGCGATCGCATCGAGACGCTGCCCCAAAAGACCACCATCTGACATCAAAGCCCCGCCACCCAGAGGCGACCACGCCATGATCGGCTGACCGTGCTGTTGGTGGAACGCTACATCGCCGTTCGTAAAGGGCGAGATTGCAGACAGAGAAACCTCGATCTGGTTCGTCACCAACTGTGTCGTCATTCCAGATTGCAGTAACTGCCAATCCCAAGGGCGGAAATTCGACACGCCAACTGCGCGGACCTTTCCGCTCTTTACGACTTCATCCAGCGCCATGCCCGTTTCGTGATGATCCATCAGAGGATCAGGACGATGGATCAACAAGAGGTCGATATGATCGATCCCCATCGCTTTTAGCGACAGATCAACCGATTTCAGAATGTGAGAACGCGACGTATCATAGTATTTGACCGGAGCATTTGCGTAGCGACCAACGGGCGCCACGATATCGCATTTGGTGACAATCTCCATCTGATCACGTAGCGAAGGATTAGCGCGCAAGGCTGCGCCCAAGACGTCTTCGGCTGTGTAGCCACCGTAGATGTCGGCCTGATCAAACGTGGTGATCCCTTGCTCTAAGCACGACTGTATCTTGGCCTCGACGTGGCTCACCGACGTATCGGCATCATCAGCCAAACGCCACATGCCATAAATCAGGCGGCTAAACGTAAGGTCAGGGGCGATATCAACACGCGGCATCATCAGCGGCGTTCTCCAATTCCGAGTGGGGTTGCTGGGGTTGACGCTGGAACGCGGCCATAGGCGTGAGGAAGGGAACAGGTTTTCATCTGCGGTAGAACACGCGAGCCGAAGTGTTTGGCTTCGTCCAAATGCGGATAACCCGACAGAACAAACGCGCGGATGCCCATCTTTTGATAAGCTTCTAGCTTGCTCAGCACCTGATCGGTCGATCCGACAATCGCTGCCCCGCAGCCTGAGCGGGCACGACCAACACCCGTCCAGAGGTTCTGTTCGATGTAGCCATGATCGTCCGCGATTTCACGGTTCTTAGCCTGATGGCTCACACCTAGAGATTTCGCGTCCTGCGCACGATTGCGAATGGCTGTGCCCTGATCGTCATCCAGCTTTGACACGATGTAATCAGCATACTCGCGAGCCTCGGCTTCGGTGTCTCGCACGATGACATGCACCCGCAGACCGTAGTCGAGCGTCCGGCCGTAGCGGTCAGCCACCGCATGAACGGCTTTCATACGTCCTTCGAGTTCTTCCATTTTTTCGGGCCACATCAGATACACATCACAATGCTGTCCACATAGCTCGAGCGCATCAGGCGAGTAGCCCCCGAAGTACAAAAGCGGGCCACCGGTTTGATAAGGACGCACCGGATCGGTCGTCATGCCCGTGAAATTGTAAACGTTGCCCGCGTGATTGATTTCGTCTTGGGTCCAAGCCTGCTTGAGAATTTCAACGACTTCGCGGGACCGCTGATAGCGATAGCTGCTATCCGCAACTTCGCCAGGAAAGTCCGACGAAATGATGTTTACCGTCAAACGACCTTCGAGCATGTGATCAAGCGTCGCAATCGTGCGAGCGAGCATAATCGGTTGCATTTCCCCGCAGCGCACAGCGGCCAGCATATTGATCTTGGACGTGATCGGAGCACAGCCCGCAACAAAGCTCAGCGTGTCCTGTCCGACTTGATAGGAGGACGGACACAGGATGTTGCGGAACCCCTGCTCTTCGGCGGTTTTTACGATTTCAGAACAATGCGCCCACGAAGACCGAAGCGATCCATCCGGAACGCCAAGGAATTGATAATCATCCGAACACAGCGCCGCGAACCACGACACTTCGACTGCATCCAGATCTTCGGATGTAACGGGAACAACACCCATGACCAACTCCCCTGTTTTGGCGCTCCGGTCATGCGGCCCCTCTCCTCAGAAACCGCTTGACTTTCTTTATCGCTAACAGTGTCTTTGATCTGGATCAATGGTGTATCAATTTTTTATCGGACACAATGCCGCAGACCATCTACTCAAAGAGCGAGGCATCCAGCGGGCTGCCAATTTATGTCCAGATCAGCGAAGTGCTGATCCGCGAAATTGCGTCCGGACGCCTGATTGACGGCACCCGTTTGCCGCCCGAACGCGAGCTTGCCAAAGAGCATTTCACCACCGTCCGAACACTCCGCAAGGCATTGGATATATTAGAAAATAAGGGTCTGATCGAGCGCATCCAAGGTTCGGGAAACTATGTCAGATCGAGCCAGAATGTCGATAGCGTCTACTCTATGTTCCGGCTCGAATTGCGGACAGGTGGCGGCCTTCCTACTGCGCGGATTTTATCCGTAGATGACCTAAGGAAACCGAACGATCTACCAGAATTCGGCAAGTCCGATCGTGCCAATCGCATTCGGCGACTGAGGTATCTCAATCGTGTACCAATCGCTGTCGAAGAGATTTGGCTGGACGGCTCGGCGGGTCGAATCAAGGCCACTGAACTCTCTGACTCACTCTACCGCTACTATAAGATGCAGCTTGGGTTTTGGATTTCGAGAGCGGAAGACTCGGTCGGTGTGGATACAGTCCCCGATTGGTCTCCGAACGAATTTCCCAAGCCCATCGGCACCCCCATCGGATTTATCGAACGGTTTAGCCACTCCGAACAAGTCGGCACCGTCGAATTCTCACGCACTTGGTTTGACCACACAACGGCGCGCTACGTGCAGCGCCTGAAATAGGGAGAGGACATGTCCACCACCACGCAATACGGCATCATCGGCTGCGGCATGATGGGTCAGGAACACCTCCGTAATATCGCGCTTTTGCCCGATACGAAGGTGTCCGTAATCTTTGAGCCTGACACAGGCATGCAAGCAGAGGCCGCGAAATTCGCACCCGATGCCAAATTTGTTGATAGTATCGACGCGCTTTTGGAGGCCGAGCACCTCGATTGTATTCTGATTGCAAGCCCAAACTTCCGTCATATCGAGCAGCTCGAGATGATTGGCGCGAAACGGCCTGTACCAATCCTCGTGGAAAAGCCTCTCTTCACCGACCCAGACCACCTTGCGCGTCTCAATACGTTTATCGAAACCTATCCCGCACCAGTTTGGGTCGCGATGGAATATCGCTACATGCCACCAGTCGCTGCACTTCTGGAGTGCTTGGACGACGCGACTGGCGGAGTAAAAATGCTAACCATTCGCGAACACCGTTTTCCGTTCTTGGAAAAGGTGGGGGATTGGAACCGCTTTAACCGCTACACAGGCGGTACGTTCGTCGAAAAATGCTGCCACTTCTTTGACCTGATGCGCCTCGCGATACAGTCTGAACCGATCCGCGTGATGGCGTCAGGTGGTCAGGAAGTAAACCACCTTGAGGAATCCTATGCAGGTGAGACGCCTGATATCCTCGACAATGGCTATGTGATTGTCGATTTCGCCAACGGCGTGCGCGCAATGCTAGAACTCTGCATGTTCGCCGAAGGGGCGCGATATCAAGAAGAGATTTCCGCCGTCGGACCCGCTGGCAAAGTAGAGGCGCTGGTGCCGGGACCCGGACGGTTCTGGCCCGAGCATTTGGGCGAGCCGCCGATCCCCCAACTGATCGTCAGTCCTCGTGCACCAAAGGGTCCTGAATTGCGTGAAATACCTGTCGATCCGACGTTGCTAGAAGCTGGAGATCATAACGGATCGACCTTCTACCAGCATCAGAAATTCCTTGAACTCGTCCGTGGCGAACGGGACGCTCCGGAGGTGAGTTTGAACGACGGGAAAATGGCTGTCTTGATGGGAATGGCAGCACAAATTTCTATGCGTGAACATCGAACTGTTTCACTGACCGAAATCATGGGCACTTAACCTACACTTGGAGAATTGCGGTCAGGTCTATCACCTGACCGCATTTTCAGTATGCTGCGGCGGGAACGAACGTCGGCTATCCCGCCGCAACGTTTTAGATGCGAGTTTTTGGCGCAGCTTCACGATCTGAATCGCCTGAATTAGGTTCCCCTTTTGGTTCGATCAGAAGTACCTTCACCTCGGATTCTGCCCTCGGTCGATGAACCACGCCTTTCGGCACGACAAACAATTCACCCGCCTTTACAGTGCGCGACGGTTCCCCTTCGATATCCATCTGCATCTCACCTTCCAGAACATAGAAAAAGTCATCTGTGTTGTCGTGTTTGTGGAATGGATACTCACCCATGAGCTTTACGACCATGATCTCGTTTTCGTTATAGTCAGCGACAACATGCGGGTCCCAATGCGTTGAGAATTGAGATAACTTCTCTGCGAGATTTACTGATTTCATTGACGATTTCCTTCTAATTGGTGTTCCAATATACTTTCGAAGCTGGTGAGGGACTTTCCATCCAAAACGAACGACGATCCAAGGACATAACATCACAAGACTTGACGCCGGGTCTTGAACGATCGTGCGCGACGGATTGGGTCGCGACAGCTCCTTGGCAAACTGGCATCCAGAGGATCGAGGCTTATTTCTCTGGCGAGGCCTACGCCCCGCATCGCCATGATACCTATTCGATTGGCTACACAATCAAGGGCGTCCAAAGCTTTGACTATCGCGGTGCTCGTAGTGACAGTGTCGCGGGCCAAGTGATTGTTCTTCATCCCGACGAAATTCATACGGGCGAGGCGGGGACAGAAGCTGGCTTTCACTATCGAATGCTATACGTCGAACCTTCGTTGGTGCGCGACGCCTTGGCGGAGCGCGCAAGTGCACTTCCGTTTCTGCGTGACGCTGTTCTAACTGATCCGCTTTTGATGCGAGCTATCCATGCCGCGTTTACCGATATGGACAGGTCTCTTGAAACAGTCGCGATGGACGAATTGACAGTGTTACTGGCGGATGGGTTGCTTGCGAATGATGCATCCGCTCGTCGAACGACCCGGTCTTTGATCGACTTTAACGCCACCCGTCGCGCCAAAGAATACTTGGAAAGTAACCTCAGTGAGGCTGTTCAATCGGAGGAGCTAGAAAAAATCACTGGTTTGGACAGGTATGCGCTGTCGCGCCAGTTTCGGAGAGCCTATGGAACAAGTCCGTATCGGTATCTGACAATGCGCCGACTAGATCAGGCGCGTGGTGACATTGCAGCGGGTGTACCTCTGATCCAAGCGGCTCTGCGTGCAGGATTTTCTGATCAAGCGCACATGACGCGTCAATTCAAAGCAGGCTTTGGGATTTCACCGGGTCAGTGGCGACGATTGGTTCATAAAACCAATAATTGATCAAAGCCGACCTTCGTTTGATCGTCACAAAGGCCGCCGCATGACCGCCCTGTGCCTACGTTGTTCGATGCAATACGATACACCACGTCGGTCCTGCCCGATTTTGACATTGCACTTGTCAAAATGACATGCATAATGTCAATATGAAAGCAGAACAGCTCCACCAACTGATTTGGATGTCACGCCCCTTGATGCAAGCTGCGGAAGGCTGCGTTGAAAATGGCTTGACTGGCACCAACCTTACCGTCCGTATGCGCGCCGTTCTCGAAATACTGCACAAGTACGGAGAGCAGACCGTGCCGGAACTTGCGGCAAGGCTCGAGATCCAGCGGCAATACGTCCAAATCATGTGCAACGAAACGCTGGCATCGGGTTTCACTGAGCAACGTCCAAATCCCCGCCACAAGCGTTCGCCTATCCTGACGTTGACCAATCAGGGCAACGCGCTCATCGAAGATATCCTTTCTAAAGAGATGCAGATCATGCAGGAAATGAGCGAAGACCTCAGCACGGAAGATATTGCAACCGCACTTAAGGTTATACTTTCTGTGGTGGACGGTTTGAAAAAACGGACCGGAGAACGAAAATGACAGTTGGGTATATCATCGGTTTTGCGGTCCTTCTCCTCATACTTTGGCTCGGCAATGGCATAAGACGCATTGGCTCAGTCAGTGTCGGGGAACCCATAGGGCGACGTAGCGGATCAGCCCTTCTGCTTATTGATCTTCAATCCGTTTTCTGGGATCGCGGCCCCTATTCGGACACTTCAAAGCAATCTGCTGCCGCCGTCATTCTTGAGGAGGTCGCAGCGGCTCGGGCCCAGAACCATCCCGTTATTGCGGTCCGTCAGGAATGGTCGATCCCTTCAACAAAATTCTTGGCGAAGCTCACGATGAAAGGCGCGGCGCTAGAAGGCAGTTTAGGGACAGAACTCGCGAGGCCATTCGCGTCGTGTCCTGAACATGTGATTGTAAAACGTTTGCAGGATGCATTTGAAACAGGCGAACTTGATGCTCTTTTAGAGCGTCTTAACGTCGGCTCGCTGCGTCTCGTTGGTCTGGATTTAAACTATTGTGTGCAAAAAACAGCGCTGGCCGCCAGAAACAGAGGCTATGACGTCACCGTCATTAAGCATGGAACTCTAGCAGTTGGACCTACGGAAGTTTCAGAAAAGCGGATGTCGTCGGCCGGTGTCGTCTTTTCGTGAGCGGGCACTAGTTCTTAGAAGGTGGCCAGAAGGAACTGCCCGCTCTACTGACCCGCTCTGGAGAAGTGACCCCACAGTCAGTCCAACCCAGCGAATGGCCGCGAAGGGCCGGTTGCCATGTAGCGACAGATAGCACCCCCAGACTACTTGATAAATATCAATACAATCTGGGGTTTAGCGCTTTATCGGACCGCTGATGGGACCCCTTAGGGCCACTGAATTAACCGTGCAGCGCCTCAATTGCGTCAGTCAGTGTGACAGCGCCGAGCAATTCGCCAGCCCTGTTCACCACGCCAACCGTTTGATCTGGTGCTTGCGCAAGGGGGGATAGTGCTTCGTCCAACACCGTCGCGCCACGCAAGGTTGGCCCATCAAAGCTCGCCACTGGTTTCGCCAAGGCACGCAGTTGGATGACCTTTGCGCGGTTAATATCCTTGGTGAAGTCGGCGATGTAGTCGTCCGCAGGTTTGAGCACAATTTCCTGCGCGTCACCCTGCTGGATCATTGATCCGTCCCGAAGAATGGCAATGTTTTCACCAAGGCGGAGTGCCTCATCCAGATCGTGAGTGATGAAGATGATCGTCTTGTGCAGTTCTTCCTGAAGTTCGAGAAGGATCGACTGCATGTCAAAACGGATCAGTGGGTCGAGCGCGCTGAAGGCTTCGTCCATCAGGAGGATTTCTGCGTCCGTCGCCAATGCTCGGGCCAGACCTACACGCTGTTGCATGCCGCCTGATAGCTGCCCTGGGTAATGGTCCTCGTAGCCAGTCAATCCAACACGGTCGATCCAGTGACGGGCACGTTTGGTCGCTTCGTCTTCGGGGACGCCTTGAATGTTCAGACCATAGGCCACGTTTTCGCCAATTCGACGGTGCGGCAAAAGCCCAAATTTCTGGAAAACCATCGACGTCTTTTTCCGACGCAGGTCGCGCAGTTGGGTGTCGGACATCGCCAAAACGTCTTCGCCGTCGATCAGGATTTCCCCGCCCGTGGGTTCAATCAATCGATTGATGTGTCGGATCAGGGTGGATTTCCCCGATCCCGAAAGCCCCATCACCACCTGAATTTGCTTTTCAGGGATTTCGAGCGACACGTTGTCGATCCCAAGAACGTGGTTGTGCTGATCCAGAAGGTCCGATTTGGACAATCCTTTTTGGACCAGCGGCAACATTTTTTCGGGCGATTTGCCGAAGATTTTGTAAAGATTTTTAATGCTGACTTTGGTCTCAGTCATTGCCGTGCCCCTGTCGATATGCCTGTAGACGTTTGCCGTAGCTCTGCGTGACGCGGTCAAAGATGATAGCCAATGCAACGATGGCGAGGCCGTTCATCAGGCCCAGCGCGAGGTATTGGTTCGAGATTGCGCGCAGCACAGGCACGCCGAGGCCTTTGACACCAATCATCGAGGCAATCACAACCATCGACAGTGCCATCATGATGGTCTGGTTGATGCCAGCAAAAATGTTTGGCAGGGCCAGCGGGACTTGAACACCCAGCAGTTTTTGCCGCGGTGACGCGCCGAACGCATCGGCCGCTTCGAGCACGTCTTTGTCCACCAAACGAATTCCGAGATTTGTCAGGCGAACGATTGGCGGCAGTGCATAGATGCAGACAGCCAAAAGGCCAGGAACCTTGCCGATGCCCAAGAGCATCACGACGGGGATCAGATAAACGAATGACGGGATGGTCTGCATCACATCAAGGATGGGCGTGATGATGCCTTGTGTGCGGTCAGATCGGGACATTAGGACGCCCAGCGGAATCCCAACCACGATGCACACCAGCGTCGCGACCGAGATGATCGCGAGCGTGGCCATCGTGTCTTCCCACATGTCGAAAATGCCGATGACGACAAAGGCTGCGACGGCTCCGATCGTCACCTTCCACGACCGTGAACCCAGCCACGACAGGCCACCGACGATCAACAGAATGATCGGCCACGGTGCCGCCAAGAGCAGCTTTTCCAGCCAAATTAGAAATTGCAGAAGCGGGTCGAAAAAGTTTTCGAGTGCTTCGCCATACGCGCGAGAGAACGCTTTGAACGTCTCATCAACCGCCTGTTTCATGCCGCTCAATGTGCGGCGGCCAAGTGCGGGAAATTCCAGCAAGAATTCCATTCTGTGTCCTTAGTCCCAAATTATACCCATGAATGGGAAACGGGGGGCACAGGCCCCCCGCATGTTTTCGTCTATTCAGTGATCAAAGTTCAGACTTGATGCCTTCGGCAGCTTCGGCGCTGACCCAACCGCTCCACAGGTCTTCGTATTCTTCGAAGAAGTGGTAGGCCGCATCCTCGCCAGTGGCCTGATTTTCGGTCATGTAAACGAGCATGGCGTTCATGACCTCACCTGGGAACACCCGTGTGCCGAGGTAATCAACAGCCAAGCCGCCCTCTTTCATCAGGCGATCGGTGATGACCGAGTGCACTTCGGACTGGGTGTAGGACGTCGGCTGCGGATCGAGGCACTCCTGTTCGGGCTTCACGATACAGCCGTCCCAGTTTTCAGAACCACCCCACGGGGTTTCCCAGTCCAGCATCTGAAGCTGGTATTTGCCGATCACCGCAGTCGGCGCCCAGTAGTAGCCAAACCAATATTCACCGCGCTCAACCGCTTTGGCGATGGACCCGTCAAGGCCAGCTGCGGAACCCGGATCAACCAATGTCCAGCCTTTTTCTTCCATGTCAAAGGCGCGGAACAGGCTGGCGTTCGACAGCTGGCAACCCCAACCCGCAGGGCAACCCATGAACGCACCGAGCGATTCATCTTCGGCGTAAGGGAAGAACTCTGGGTGTTCGAGGAGTTGCTCGACAGTGGTAATTTCAGGGTGATCAGCTGCGAATTTAGGATCGACCCACCAACCTTCGCCGAGCCCGTCAATCGGGCCGCCATTGACGGAATGCAGACGCCCTTCTGCCATTGCAGCGGCCAGCGGATCCCGAACAGCATTGATCCAGAGTTCGCCAGCTACGTCAGGCTGACCCTTTTCATTCATAGATGCAAAAGTAGTCGTTGTTGCACCCGGGATGAGTTCGACATCGCAGCCGTAGCCCGCTTCGAGAACGATTTTATCGACGTTTGCCATGAACTCGGCCGAAGCCCAGTCCATTTCGGCCATAGTCAGCGAGCCACATTCTTCGGCCATTGCTGCATTTGCAAAGCCCGCGGTGAGTCCGATGGCAGCGATTGTGCTAAGTGTCTTGAATTTCAACGGTCCAGTCTCCCTGGTCATATTTCATTTTGAAGGGTCGCCGTTACGGCCCCTCTTGAGACGAAGTCGAAATGCTGCAGATGCAAAAATACGACCACGCATGTCGCAAACAGAACATACGCTGGACCGTATGTAAACTGGCATTCCCAAATGAACTTGTTCAGCCAACACTGGAGGGAGAGTGTTACCCAAATGCCCTCGAGCAGAATTGCCCCTTACTATAGCGATATTGGCAGGACAGCGGCTGCACCTTCTGCAGCTAAATACCCTCCATGGACCGACAGTTCATCGGCGTTTGGTTCGGGTGTTTTTTGCTTAGAACGCCGTCGCAGAAAATAGACCATGGAAGTGATGTCGTTTTTCGGTGTATCCGAGGGTTCCTTTGCAAGAGCCCATATCCATGACCATCACCCACCTCGTTACGCACTCCGGCGGCTTTCATGCCGACGAGCTTCTGTCGTCTGTCATCCTGACCCGCTTGTACCCACAAGCCGAACTGGTGCGGAGCCGTGATGAAACGTGGATCACCCCTGCCCCGTCGAAAATCATCTACGATGTGGGCCGCGACTATGACGCTGTCGCGCAGATCTTTGACCACCATCAGCGCCCGAACCCATTGCGCGACGACGGCCAGCCTTATAGCTCGTTCGGTCTGATTTGGGCACAGTATGGGCGCGACTACCTCGCGGCAATGAATGTTCCCGACACGATGATCGAGGACGTGTTCGCCAGCTTTGATAAGAATTTCGTCCTGCCCATCGACCTTTTGGACAACGGTGCCGTCGCGCCTTCGGTTGCGGGGCCGCTCTCGGGCCTTACGCTTCCTGTGCTCCTCGAAAGCCTGAAGCCCGTATTCGACGACCGATCCCCAACAGCAGACGATGATGCATTCCGATCGGCCCTTCCCATCGCACGCGCCTTTGTCGAAGCCCGCATCCAGAATGTCGTCGCAAAATACCGAGCCGAAGCGATGGTCCGTGACGCGATAGAAAAAGCGGGGACTTCAAAGGTGCTCGAACTGCCAATGGGGATGCCATATCGATCAGCCGTCGAGAAAGCGGGGGCTGATCACTTGCTCTTTGTGATCCATCCACGCGATGACGATTGGGCGATCAACGGGATCAAACTGTCGGGTGACACCTTTGACCAACGCGCCGACCTACCCGCCGCTTGGGCTGGATTGACGGATGAAGCGCTCGAACTCGCGTCAGGTGTCAAAGGCGCGAAGTTCTGCCACAACGCACGCTTTATCGCCGTGGCCAACAGTTATGAGGCCATTCAAAAAATGGCTGCCCTCGCAGTAGCAGAGGCCGAGAAGACAATCGGCCTCTAATCCGCCTCACACTTTGGGGATGTGAATATCGCGGGCGAGCCGTTTCAACGCGGCAGTCCGGTAGGATGCGTTTGGTGCGCCATAGCCCGCATAGTCACCAGTGCGCTGGATGATCTCAAAGAAGAACCCATTGCCGTAGGGTCGGCTATAGAGCTGATAGTAGGCCCCTTTTTCGTCCTCGTAATACAGGATGTTAGCTGTCTTGAAGCGAGTAATTTCCCCGTTTAGAGACCCACGTGCATTCTGATCGGCGAAATAGTTTTCAAAGATCGGAAGTGCCAGCGACAGCGCGCTGGTCGGCGACGGACATAACAGTCGAAAGACGCATCCGAACTTTGTCTTATGCGAGAGTAAGGGGCATAATATCTCCTCCGTTTATATGCCAGTGCTTCTATGTAGGCAGATGAAGCATCGGGAGGATGCTGACAGATAAAAAATCTAAATCAACAGGCGATATTCACTTTGTATGTAAATTCTTTATAAATCTTATTCTGACAAAATAATCGATTATCGAATCTCAAGCGCCGCACTAAAACCATCGGCTCACTTTGCGAAAATTTGGAGGCTATGCGCCACACCGCCGTTGATATGAGCGCGCAAAACGGATTCTGCCGTGTCGGCATCTCTATTCAGCGCGGCATCAAGCAAGGCCTTATGTTCAGCGCTCGCGACATCGCCACGGAATGTCAAAAGGCGCATTTGGTAGCGGAGGTATTTGTCGAAAACGATGCCGTGGACTTGCAGCAATTCGGTCGAACCACAGGCAGAAATCAGCGCCTGATGGAACTCCCAGTCGTATTGCTTCCATGCTTCCCGCGCACTGTCATCACCTGACTGCATACGCTTTTCCATCTGGGACAGCTTGTAATGCGCCGAAATAACATGCGCCTCCCAATCAGTAGTCCCTTCCGCCAGTGACTGCCGAAGAGCGTAGCACTCCAATAGAATGCGAAGGTCCGCGATTTCCTTGAGGCCCTCTTTGGAGATGGGCGCCACAATGTGACCGCGCTTTCCTTCGGCCACAACAAAGCCTTCAGACACAAGACGGTTCAGAATTTCGCGCAGCGTCGGGATCGACGCGCCATAAGTTGCCTTGAGGTGAGAAAGCCGAATTTTCGAATTAGCATCCAAGCGACCAAAAACGATGTCGTGACGCATTACGCGGTAAATATCGTCCCCAAGTTTGCTCATGATAACCCCCGACCTTAGGTCTCTCCTCAGACGAATGGAGGATAAACAGGTAATTGGGAAGTGCAACAGACTTGACCTAAATCGATTATATACCAATGATCAGGTCTAACTAAAGGCAAGAAAATGCTCCTCGATACGCTTCAAGACCCGTCCAAACTAACCCGTGCAAGCCGCGTCTCAAACGAGATACGCGACGCTATTATTGCGGGCAAAATGAGGCCCGGCGCGAAGGTGAACCTTGATCACCTCCGCGAAGAATACGGTGTATCTCTGTCACCGATCCGAGAAGCGATTTCCAGATTAGTTGCTGATCGGCTCGTTGAATTTGAAGACAAAAAGGGGTTCAGGATTGTCCCTCTTGGCATGGCTAACCTGCTGGAGATCACTCGTCTACGTGCGGACCTCGAAGCTCTCGCTCTTAAACATGCGATAGCGATAGGAACGCTTGAGTGGGAAAGTAAAATTCCAGCTGCGATCCACCACATGAATAATACCACGGGGACCAATCAGACGGCCGCACACGACCTGTTCCACGCAAGTTTGATTCGTGGATGTGCGATGCCGATGCTACGCGATTTGTGCGTCATGCTTGGCAATCTCCACAAACGATACGCAAACATCCTGAACTATGATGGAGCGGGACGGGACATGGCTGGCGAACACGCCGCGATTGCTGACGCAGCTCTCGCCCGAGATGCGGAACTCGGCCCAACCCTGCTCGCCCGACATATCGAACGCACGGGCAATGACCTAAGCGCTCTATTCGAAAAACGCGACAAAGATTTCAAGTGAGGAGAACACCATGTCCAAAACCGTCTACATTCTGAACGGTCCGAACCTAAACCTATTGGGCAAACGGCAGCCGGAAATTTACGGTCGCGACACCTTGGACGATGTCGAAGCAAACTGCTCTGCCGTGGCGACCGCTGCTGGCTTTGCCGTGAAGCTGCTGCAATCTAACTACGAAGGTCAGATCGTCGACTGGATCCACGAAGCCCGCGAACAAGCGGCAGCGATCATCATCAACCCAGGTGCGCTGACCCACTACTCCATCGCGGTTCTCGACGCGCTGAACACGTTCGAAGGTCCCGTCATCGAAGTCCACATTAGCCAAGTGCACAAACGCGAGTCCTTCCGCCACCATTCGTATGTCAGCATGCGCGCTGACGCTGTGATGGCTGGCTTCGGGATCAACGGCTACACACTTGCAACCAGCCATGTTGCAACACTGATCTAAAACAAAAAACGCGGCGCTAGAGGAAACCCAGCGCCGCGTTGTCATTGTAATTTGAGTAAATTAAAGGCCGCCATGACCAAAAGAATTGCAGTCGCCGGCGCAGGTTTGATCGGACGTCGCCATGCGGAAGCAGTGCAACTGTCCCCCGCTGCCACACTCTGCGCAATTGTGGACCCAACAGACGAAGGCAAAGCATTCGCCAGTAGCTTGGGCGTCAGGTGGCATCCCGATCTTGCGGCTCTTTTTGCAGCGGGCGAGGTTGATGGAGTTGTGCTAGCCGTTCCGAACACCGTTCATGGCGTCACTGCAATGCAATGCGTTGAGGCGGGCATTCCCGCTATTGTCGAAAAGCCCTTCACAACGGATTTAGTTGAAGGACGCAGGGTGCTTGCCGCCGCCAAAGCCGCAGGCGTTCCGCTTTTGACAGGCCATCATCGGCGCTATAACCCGTTGATACGAAAGGCTGTTGAAATCGTTCAAAGTGGCAAACTCGGTCACATCACCACCGTTCAAGCGCAAACGTGGTTCCTCAAACCTGATCACTATTTTGACGTCGATTGGCGCCGCAAGGCGGGCGCTGGCCCGGTTTACCTGAACCTGATCCACGACATTGATCTGCTTCACGCCCTAAGCGGTCCGATTACCTCTGTCCATGCGATGGAATCCAATGCGGTTCGTAGGAACGAGGTCGAAGAAACCGCTGTCGTTCTGCTGAAATTTGAAAGTGGCGTTTTAGGCACTGTCAACGTGAGCGACGCGACAACGGCACCGTGGAGTTGGGAACTCACCGCACGAGAGAATGCGCATTATCCCGCGACTAGTGAAAACTGCTATTAGCTCGGTGGAACTAAAGGGTCGCTTGCCCTTCCGAACCTCGCTGTTTGGACGCACGACGGGCCGAACGGCTGGTGGTCCCCCATTTCGGCGTCAAAACCGATCTTCGAATTTGATGACCCGCTAGTTCTGCAAATTTCCCATTTTTCTGAGGTTATCGCAGGCACCGCAGAACCCGTGGTTAGCGGCGCCGACGGTCTGGCGGCTGTTGAAGTGATCACGGCTATCAAAAGGTCCGCCGCAACTGGGGAAACAGTCGAAATCGCGAGCCTTTATAAGGCTATCGTTCTCGCAGAGCGAGTGCCCAATAGTCGGCAATTGGTTTAACTAAATAGGACGCCAAAGTGCGGGGCCCCGTCGACAGGAACACTTGGGCTGGCACTCCTGAAGGAAGCGGGAACAAGTCGTCGTCTATCGCCACCTCCAAGCGGTAGGTCGCCCTTCCTGACATTTGGTCGGTGACAGTATCAGGAGCAACCAACCGAACTGTGCCACTGACCTCTGGCGTGGCGACTGCAGCAACTGTCGGAAACCGAATTCGTACCGATTGCCCCAAATGGACGCGATCAATTTGGGTTGGATCAACCTCCGCCCCGATTATGCGCGGTTGGCCCATTGGAGAAATCGTCGCGATTTCCGCACCTGATCGAATTACTCCGCCGATTGTTTCGATTTGTAGGGCAGTGACAATACCGTCGATGGGCGCCCGAACGACGAGGCGATCCACGAGCGCCTCGATCAACGCTAAGCGCTCTTGCAGTTCCTCAACCCTCGACAAGGTCGTCGCTAATTCAGCCCATGCTGCATCTCTGGTCGCTGCTTCCAAACGAAGCCCTTCGGCAACATAGCCGTCGGCGGCACCTCGCGCTTCGGTTATCGCAATTTCTATTTCGGCAATTTGCGCTTCGAGCCGCGCCTTTTCACGTTGCAAAGCGGAGACCCGATTGGCCTGTGTCAGCCCAACAGTCAGCAAGGCGGCCTGCGCAACAAGTTCATCCTGAACGAGCGCGATCTGGGCGCGCACCGCCGTCAACTGCCTCTCCCGCCCCGCCGCAATTGCATTTGCTTTCGCTTGCTGTTGCGCGAGCTGCAAGTGTGCCTGCGCTTGAGCCGCTCGCCCCGCCGCAAAAATTGCGTCTTGCTCGGCATCGACAGGCAGACCGTCAAAATCAACTGCAGCCGCCCCCACTGCCTCTGCCCGCAATCGTGCCGCTTGGGCCAGCAATGTCGCCAATTGCGCCTGAATGACAGAGCGTTGGGCGACCAGTTCAATGCCATCGAGTGTCACAATCGGATCGCCCGCGCGCACTTCCAATCCATCTTGCACGTGGATTTGAGAAACAACACCTCCATCAGGATGCTGCACGACCTGTCGCCCAAGGGAGTACTCCACATGGCCAGATGCAATCACTGCGCCGTCGATTTTGACAGAAACGGCCCAGACTAAAAAACCGACTAGCCCAATCAGGATGACCTGAATGCCGCGTTTCATCGACCTGTCAGAAGAGAAATCAGCAATCATAGTCATGCGGGAATACCCTGCGGCTGGACGAATTTCTGAAGCACCGCATCACGTGGCCCAAAGGCGCGCATTTGACCGTCGCGCAAAATCATCACCTTATTACATTCCACCAAGGCAGAGGGGCGATGGGCCATGACGACCACAACCTTTCCCGCGTCCCGCGCATTCGAAATTGCATCGTTCAAAGCCTGAACCCCAACATCGTCCAGATGTGCGTTCGGTTCATCCAAAACGAGCGCAACTGGATCACCAAAGAGCGCACGAGCGAGACCAATCCGCTGTTTCTGTCCTCCAGAGAGTTCAGTCGCGCCGCGGTCGACGACCGTGTCATAGCCATCGGGCAGCCCAAGGATCACATCGTGCGCCGACGCAGCCTTGGCCGCTGCTATGATCGCTTGTGGGTCGGCATCTGGCGTAAATCGTGCGATGTTCTGTGAGATGGTGCCGTTGAAAAGTGCGACGTCTTGGGGAAGGTAACCGAAATAGCGCCCCAATTGGTCTGGATCATACTGGCTCAAGGCAGCACCTCCCAGTCGCACATCTCCGATGGCGATAGGCAATATCCCCACGATCGCCTTGGCAAAGGTTGATTTCCCTGCGGCTGATGGGCCAATCACTGCGATCGCATCTCCAGCGTTGGCCTTAAACGATATACCTTGGAGCGTTGGCCGTTTCTGGCGTCCTACGACAACCGCCAGATTGGCCACTTCGAGCTGTGCTGCTGGGCGAGGCAAGGGCAATCTCATTGTGCGCTGCGTGGTCATCGACAACGTCTGATCCAAAGATTTCCACGCCGAAATAGCGCGCTGCAAATGGGGCCAATGAGCGACAACCTGCTCTACAGGCGAAAGCGCTCGACCAAGCAGGATAGAACCCGCAACCATCACTCCGCCCGAAATATGGCCCTGAATGACCAGAAGGGCCCCGAGGCAAAGCATACCAGACTGCATCATCATACGCGCTGAACGACTGAGCGAGATGACCGCCCCGCCAGCGTCCGAAACCTTCAGCGAGGCACCAAGCGCCCGCATCCGGAAATCCTGCCAAATATCGCCCAACACTGACGCCATCCCCAACCCACGAACGGTCTCATTATGCGCGCTAATTGCGAAGGCATGAGCGTCAGCGCGCGATGTCTCAGCAGCCTCTCGAGATTGGGGGGAGGCAGTCAGGCTGTGGTTAACCAGCGCAAAAACGAACACAACGCCAACCCCAAATATAGCGAAGCCGCCCATCACAGGGTGGAACACGAACAAGACGCCGATAAAGATCGGCACCCAAGGCAGATCAAAAATTGCACCCGTTCCGGCTGAGGCCAGTGCCGCACGGACGACCGTCACAGAACGGAGCTCTTCGCTCGGTTGGTTCTGCATCAACACCGCATCGTAAACACGGCGATCCAAAGAAGCCTGAAATTTCGCCCCAATGCGGGCGAGCACGCGACCACGATAGATATCCAGCAGCCCCATCAGCACATAGCAATACACGACAATTGCAAACAAAACGCCCAAGGTCGCCGTCGATCGACTGATCAATACTCGGTCATAGACCTGAAGCATGAACAGCGGGCCCGTGAGCATCAAGAGATTGATGACCGCACTAAAAAGCCCAACGACAGCGAATGCACGCCAAGAAAGAGAAAGCGGACTTAGAAGGTTATTGGGGGATTTCGAAACGTGCATAGAGCACTCCGCGATTGGACTGGCTTGGCCCAATCAAATATCGATTTGGTTCAAATCTGATTAATTACGATGCCGAAAAGTAGGGCGCCCAATTCACTTCGCTCTAGCCGTATTGACAGGAAACCACGTCTCACTGAGTGTTTGATCGACCCCTTAGCAACAGGTTTCCAAATGCCGATTGCAGATTTGATTATCGAAAACGCATCCATTCTCACAATGGATCCAGAAAATCCCCGAGCAGAGGCACTGGCAGTTCAAGGCAATCGTATCATCGCCGTCGGCAACGCCACGTCGATTGTGCCATTGGCGGACCACACAACCAAGCGGATCGACGCACAAGGTTGCACTGTTCTGCCTGGACTGGTTGAGGCACACATGCACCTTTTTTGGGGCGGATATGGCTTGAAACTCCTCCAACTGACGGGCGTGAAGGGGCTGGATCAGCTAGCCCCTCGGCTGCGAGCCTATGCAGATGCTAACCCGACTGAAGGTCTACTGATCTGCAAGGCTGCGGACTACAACCTGTTCGGTGACGGGAAACATACTACGCGACAGGATTTGGACGCGGCTCTCTCTGACCGACCCGTTATTCTACTGTCCAGCGACCATCATACGGCTTGGGCAAACACAATCGCATTGGAAAAGGCTGGGATCCTATATGGCGCCAAAATGCCCGTAGGATGTGAAGTCGTCATGGCCGACGATGGCACGGCAAGCGGCGAGTTGCGAGAACAATTCGCCTATGCGCCCGTCCTAGCCTTGCGAACCTCTGGCGGACGCGAGGATTTGGGCTTCGCTGGCTTAGAACCCTCCACACCGCCGACTGCGGAAGAAAGAGAGGAAGACCTCGACACCCTACGCAAAGGCCTCGAATACTGCGCCTCGTTTGGCTTTACCTCGCTCCACAATATGGACGGGAACTTCTATCAATTAGAATTGCTAAGGGAATTGGAGAGGCGCGGGGAACTCATCTGCCGCACCGAAGTCCCATTTCACCTCACCCCTGAAAAACCAGTTTCATCGATTAGCGACGCGCTCGAGATGCGCGAACGATATTCCACGGACCGCCTCCGTTCGGGACGCATCAAAATGTTTATGGATGGCGTGATCGATAGTGGCACTGCCTTCATGTTTGAACCGTTCACTGACGGTAGCACATGCGAACCCCTGCACACTGCTGAGAGGTTTAACGAAATCTGTATTGAGGCGGACAAACAAGGACTGCAAATTTCCGTGCACTCCATAGGTGATGCAGCCGTCAAGCGGACGTTAGATGGGTATGAAGCAGCTCGAAAAGCCAACGGCCCGCGCGATAGTCGCCACCGTGTAGAGCATATCGAAGTGATGCATCCTGACGAACTTCACCGTTTTGCCGAACTTGGCGTGATCGCATCCGTCCAACCTTCACATCCTCCCCTAGCGATGGACTTTCCACGCGACCCGTGGGCCGCAATGGTCGGTGAAGCTCGCTTGAAACATGCTTTCCCGGACAAGGCCCTGCGTGCAGCGAACGTACCAATCGCCTTCTCCTCAGATTGGCCAATCACCGATATTAACCCTATGCGCAGCGTAAAAGCGGCCATGACGCGCCCAAAGCTGTCAGATGATTGCCCCGACAATACTTGCACGCTCCACGAAGCCTTGCATGCCTATACGGCAGGAGGCGCGTATGCGGGTTTCGACGAGGATCGACTAGGGATGCTGAAGGCTGGCATGCTTGCAGATCTCGTGATTATGGACAGCAATCTTGAAAAGTTACCAATCGACGTGCTCGATCAAGCCAAAGCACGAACCACGATTGTTGACGGCCAGATTGTTTGGGGCGTTTAGACTATTGCCAAACGCCGACAGCCCCTTTTTGGGGTCTACAAGGTACTGATATTGTAAATGAATTAGTTTTGGTTGCGGGGGTAGGATTTGAACCTACGACCTTCAGGTTATGAGCCTGACGAGCTACCGGGCTG
>NZ_JBWKMA010000002.1:0-140482 GCF_056431045.1 Aestuarium zhoushanense | reverse complement strand
CACGACCCATTACATCGCCAAGAAAGAGTATTTTC
Organism: Aestuarium zhoushanense; assembly: GCF_056431045.1. Lineage (NCBI taxonomy): Bacteria > Pseudomonadati > Pseudomonadota > Alphaproteobacteria > Rhodobacterales > Paracoccaceae > Aestuarium > Aestuarium zhoushanense. The sequence continues at coordinate 140,447 of NZ_JBWKMA010000002.1, read as the reverse complement.
ATGAAATACCTCTAGGCCCGTGCCAATAAATGCGCAACCTCCGCCGCTCTGAACTCTGCCTTTGTGCCTCAAATATCCCGGGGGTGAATGGGCCAAAGGCCCAGAGGGGGCAGCGCCCCCTGCCCTTTACCCGACCTCGATCACACCGTTTTCGGTGACAATCAGGTTCAATGGCTGGTCTACGGGTTCGAGCGGGATATTGGCATCCTCTTGGGCGCTATAGGCAAACCCGATCGCAAGTGTCGCGCGTTTGGCGCGCAATTGCTCAAGCGTGCGATCATAGAAGCCACCGCCGTAGCCTAGACGACCGCCTGTCCGCGAAAACGCGACAAGGGGTACGATGAGGATCTCTGGCTCGATCCACTCCCCGCTTTCGGGGACCATTGCGCCGAACTCTCCCGCGATGAGGGCGCAGTCAGGTTCCCACTGGCGGAACTCGAGCGGCGTTGCGGCTCCCATGATCACAGGCACCCCGACAGGGCCGTGCGCTGCGGCTTCGGCCATTGCGGGCAACGGATCAATCTCGGTCCGCATCGGCATGTAGCCTGCGAGCGGCACGCCACGATACCCCGCGAGGACCTCTGAAAGATGCGCGGATGTGCCGACGCCCGCTTGATGGGCCTCTTTGCGGCGGGCAAAGGCGGCAACGCGGGCCGCAGCCTTCTGTTCATCAAGCGTCATAGGAGCATCCATCCAGCCAAGCCAAGGAAAGCAAAGAACCCGACGACATCTGTCACCGTGGTCACAAAGGCACCAGAGGCCAGTGCAGGGTCGACACCAGCACGTTCGAGCGCGACAGGCACCATCGTGCCAGCAAGCCCAGCGACCACAAGGTTGATAACCATCGCCAGCGCGAGGACCACACCCAGCATAGGCGTGCCGAACCAGACGTAACCGACCAAGCCCATGAGCACCGCAAAGACCAATCCGTTCAAAAGACCGACCATCATCTCTTTGCGGATCACGCGCCAAACGTTCGATCCTGTCAGGTCACGTGTCGCCATCGCACGCACGGCAACTGTCAACGATTGCGTGCCCGCGTTGCCGCCCATCGATGCTACAATCGGCATCAACACGGCTAAGGCCACGAGCCCCGAAATCGTCGTCTCAAACAGGCTGATGACCATAGACGCGAGGATCGCCGTCACGAGGTTCACGCCGAGCCACGGAAGGCGCTGACGCGTGGTCTCGAGCACGCTGTCCGACAGGCTCCCTTCGCCCACACCTGCAAGACGCAGGATGTCTTCTTCGTGTTCTTCGTCCAGAAGGGTCATCGCGTCGTCGATGGTAATCACACCGACGAGACGGTCATCTTCGTCTACGACAGGCGCCGAAATGAGGTGGTAGTGGTTGAACGCATGGGCCACATCCGCCGCCGTATCGTTCACGTCAAAGACGCGGAAGCTGTCCTCGCAAATGTCACGCAGTTTCGCGCTGCGGGGAGAAGACAGGATACGGCCGAGGGTCGCATAGGCCACGGGTTTAATCTTGGGATCGACCAGCACAACATGGTAAAACTGATCTGGCAGATCGATACCCGACCGCATGAAATCAATCGTTTCGCCAACCGTCCAATGTTCGGGCGCGCGGACGATTTCGACCTGCATGTGGCGGCCAGCAGATTCTTCGGGATAAGCGAGCGCCTTTTCGACAACGACCCGCTCTGGTCCCTCAAGAACATCCAGAACCGCTTCTTGTTGGTCCTCATCGAGGTATTCAACAAGGTCAACAACGTCATCGGATTCGAGTTCACGGAAAGCTTCAGCCAGTTCTGCAGGCGCGAGGCTTTCGATGATCTCTTCGCGGATACCTTCGTCGAGTTCGGACAGGATTTCCCCGTCCATCCCGCCCTTCCAGACATCCAGCAGGTCCCGCCGTTCGCGCGGCGAGATCTGTTCGATCACATGGGCGATGTCCGCAGGGTGCAAGGGATCGAGCAGGAAATCGACCTGCTCGGCATCGCCCGCATCAACAGCCTCGAGAACCCCGTCAACGAGACTTTCTGTGACACCAAATGCCTCTTCTTCGTGGTCTTCGATCAGCTCGGCCATGACGCCCCCGTTTGTTGCCCCCAAAATACGTATTTGCCGTGCGGTCACAACACATAGAGGCTGCTTTTCTGCGATTTACGCAAAGGTTTGATCAGATTAGCATGACAGTATGACAAAACATCTCCTCATCGGGCAAACGCTCTCCTATTCGGGCAATCCTTTTTCCTCAGCGTGGGAAGAAGTTAGCCATCATTCTTCTCGCGGAGCGGTGCTGATCGACGGCGATACAATCGCTGCCGTGGGCGAAGCAGATGACCTGCGCTGCGCCCATCCCGACGTGCCCGTGACTGATTATGGCGATGCGTTGATCACCGCAGGTTTTGTTGATGCCCATATGCACTATCCCCAAACGGGCATTATTGCGTCTTGGGGCAAACAACTGATCGATTGGCTGAACACATACACCTTCCCCGAAGAATCGCGGTTCCATGATTTGACCTATGCAGAGGAGGTCGCGGGACGGACGCTCGACCTCGCCTTGGCGCATGGGACGACGACCCTGACGAGCTTTTGCACCATCCACCCAGAATCGGTGGATGCGTTTTTCGGGGCGGCGACGGCACGCGGGATGGCGGTTGTTGCGGGCAAGACCTGCATGGACCGTAACGCACCAGACACGCTGCGCGATACGGCGCAGTCCGCTTATGACGACAGCAAGCGATTGCTAGAAAAATGGCACGGCGTCGGGCGCAACACCTATGCGATCACGCCACGGTTTTCACCGACCTCGACACCTGAACAGCTAGAGGCGCTGGGTGCTCTTTGGGCCGAACACCCAGATTGCCTGATGCAAACGCACCTGAGCGAACAGCTCCCCGAGATTGAGTGGGTGAAATCGCTCTTCCCTGAGTGCCACGATTATTTGGACACCTACGAACGGTTCGGACTGCTGGGCAAAGGTGGCCTTTATGGTCACGCGATCCACCTGACTGAGCGTGAGATTGCCCGCCTGTCAGAGGTTGGCGCCTCGGTGGTGCATTGTCCGACATCCAACACTTTTATCGGGTCGGGGCTGTTCGACCTAATGGGCCTTGCGCAAACGACGATCCGTATCGGGCTTGCCACGGACACAGGCGGCGGGTCGAATTTTTCGATGCTGCGGACGATGGCTGCGGCCTATGAGATTGCCCAACTGCGTGGGGTCGCCGTGCACCCCAGCCAATTGATGTGGCTTGCAACCGAGGGGTCCGCATCAGCTCTGCAAATGTCGGGGCAAATCGGTCATTTGGGCGTTGGCGCAAAAGCCGACATCACGGTGATTGATCTGGCCTCAACCCCAGTGATTTCGCAACGCAGCGCCCGCGCAAATGACATTTGGGACGCACTGTTCCCGACCATCATGATGGGCGATGATCGGGCTATTCGTGATGTTTGGGTGGCAGGTCGGGCCGTTTAACACGGCCCACCAAGCACCAGAACCCATTCGTTCTGATACCGACCAAGTCCAAACCGCGCGATCCCGTCGAGCAGCATATTCGCCCGATGCCCTGGCGATGAGAGCCACGCGTTGAACACCTCCGCCTCGGACCGCTGGCCCCAAGCGATGTTCTCTGCGACATAGCCCGAACAATAGCCCTGCGCTTTGGCGCGATCCCACGGCATAGACCCGTCAGGCCCACGGTGTTCGTGCGAACCCGCCTCGACCAAGGTGCGCGCATAGGCATTGGCTGTCGCGGTCAGCACTGCGTTTTCCTCAACCGGACCCAGCCCGTTCTGCGCCCGAAAATCAACGAGCATTTTGCCAAAGCCCGTGGTCGCAGGGGTGATGGTGATACTGCTCATGTCTGGTGTCGCAGGGCCGAGCGGGATCGGCACCACGACGCAGCCAGACAATGCGGCAATCGATGCAGCGGTGAGTAATGTGTAACGCATGGCAATGCCCCCAAAGCCGTTTCGTTTATTGAATGAGCGCCTTTGCCAAACGGTTTTGCCGTCCGATCATCTGCTCAAGGTCAATCGACACCAAATGGCCGCCTTGAACAATCTGACGCCCTTCTACAAAGAGTTCCTTAACACGAGTTGGCCCCGCAAGCAAAATCGCCGCCTTATCCCAGCTACCTGCAGCCTCAATCCCGTTCATGTCCCAGATCGCGATGTCGGCCCGTTTACCGACCGCGATTTGACCACAGTCGTGACGGCCCAGAACCTCTGCCCCGCCGCGTGTCGCGATCCACAGCGCCTCGCGCGATGACATAGCGTCTGCCCCGCGTGCAACTCGTTGGAGGAGCATCGCCTGACGCGCCTCGGCAATCAGATTGCCCGCATCGTTGCTCGCCGATCCATCGACGCCAAGACCGACAGGCACGCCCGCGTCCCGTATATCGCGAAGCGGTGCGATCCCCGACCCAAGGCGACAGTTAGAACAGGGGCAATGGGCCACACCTGTGCGTGAACGGGCGAACATATCAATTTCTGACCCGTCGAGTTTGACGCAATGCGCATGCCACACGTCCGATCCGGTCCAGCCAAGGTCTTCGGCATATTGCCCCGGACGGCAGCCAAACATCTCAAGGCTATAGGCAATGTCCTCATCATTTTCGGCAAGGTGTGTGTGCAGCATCACGCCCTTATCCCGCGCAAGGATCGCCGCATCCCGCATTAGATCACGCGTCACCGAGAACGGCGAACAGGGTGCAATCCCCACACGAACCATCGCCCCGTCGCGGGCATCATGGAAGGTGTCCACAACACGAATGCAGTCCTCTAGGATCGCGGGTTCTTGTTCCACAAGGCTATCGGGCGGCAGGCCACCGTTGCTTTCGCCAATGCTCATCGCGCCGCGTGTGGGGTGGAACCGCATCCCGATATCTTGGGCCGCTGCGATGGTATCATCCAACCGCGACCCGTTCGGATAAAGATAAAGGTGATCCGAGGTCAGAGTGCAGCCCGACAGCGCCAATTCCGCAAGGCCAATAGAGGCCGAAACATACATTTCCTCTGGGCCGAACCGCGACCAAATCGGATAGAGCGTTTTCAGCCACCCAAAGAGCAGCGCATCCTGTCCACCAGGCACCGCGCGGGTGAGCGTTTGATAAAGGTGGTGGTGCGTGTTCACCAAACCGGGCGTCAGAAGGCATCCCTCTGCATGGACGACCTTTGCGTCCCCTTGCGGCAGATCTGGACCAACTGCGGTGATCACACCGCCATCGATCAAAACATCGCCCGTAAATTCACGCGCATCATCGTCCATCGTCAGGATGGTTGCGCCTTTGATCAGTGTTTGTGTCATGTTTGTCCCGTCTGGAGTGTCCGCCCCAGTCTACAGTGCTTTATCAGACCCGTCAGTCTTAAAGAGCAACGGGCGCGTTCTGGCGTTCGTATTTGAACACCGAGATCGTCGAGTATTTTTCGACCTTGCAGGTAAAGCTGTGCCTCAGTTGTTCAATCAGCGCGTCGCCGTAGCGGGTGAACTTGTTCATGTCATTCAAAGAGGCGCAACCAACTTGGAGAACAATGCTCCCCTCTGCGTCAAAGAGGATTTCTGCGGTCAGGATTGGTAGACGATCACCGTCTTTTTCCAAGGATTCTGTAAAGAACGCAGCCGCGAGTTTTGACGTCGGCTGGGACCCAAATTTGATGGCATAAATTCTGTAAAACATCGTGCCGCGCGAGTCCTTGACTGGTGATCTGTTACCATCAACGACACTTCAACCTGAATTTGCACCACGTTTAACCAAATGATCGCGGGACCTATCCAAACGAAAAGGCCGCCCTGAGGCGGCCTTTGAGTGTGTTGTGTTCAGGTTCGATTAATCGCGATTGCCGAAAAGTTGCAGCAAGAACATGAACATGTTGATGAAGTCGAGGTAGAGGTTCAGCGCGCCCATGATAGCGGCTTTGCCCAACCATTCCTGATCCATCGCATACGCGTGCTGGATGTAATCGTTTTTGATCTTCTGGGTGTCATATGCAGTCAGACCAGCAAAGATCAGAACGCCGAGGATCGACACTGCGTATGCGATCGCAGGCGACTGCAGGAACATGTTGACGATCATCGCGACCAGAAGGCCAATTACACCCATCACAAGGAACGAGCCCATACCGCTCAGGTCTTTTTTGGTGGTGTAACCAACCAGCGACAGACCCGCAAAGGCGATCGACGTGATCAAGAAAACCTGCGCGATCGATACGCCTGTGAAGGCCATAAAGATCCACGACATCGACAGACCCATGACGGATGCGTAGGCGTAGAAGTAAAGCTGCGCACCAGCAGCCGACAGGCGATTCAACGCAGCGCCAAAGAAGAACACCATGCCCAGCGGCGCGAACATAACGATCCAGCCCAGAATGTTGGGCTGCAGGGTCCGCGGGTCACGCAGGATCGAGAAAAGCGCATCGCTCGTCCCGAAGGCCCAAGCAACGATAAAGGTCAGCAGGGTGCCGACAGACATCGTCGCATAGACTTTGTTCATGTGGGTACGAAGACCCTCGTCAATGGCAGCGGTGCGGACACCGGCATTGGCGCGCATCGTGCGGAAATCAGCCATAAAATCCTCCAAGAGTAGCTGTGGTGGTGCCCCAATGGGGCTTTGGTTACCATATTGGCATGGAGGTGCGAGGATTCAAGGCTTTATGCTCGATCAAAATGTCGAACGTGTCCAATGATCTTGCGCGTCCCAAACGGAGCGCTCTGCTTCGGCCATCGCGTCCTGACGCGTCACACCAATATCCGCCAGCATATGATCATCGAGAGCACTGAGCTGGCGACGGCTCCGCCGCAGACCAATGGCACGGAGGATCACGCTCCAGAACCGACGGAAGGCAGGGCGGTTATCTGCGAGGGCGGGGTTACAGCACAGGTCAGACATGTCATTTCCTTTCGTGATACAAACATGGGGTTCATCATTTTTCTTGATACTGCACGCCAGAATTGCATAATGAAAATGAATGTATTTGAAGCAAACCATCACGGATTGTGATCATGGCCCGAAATCTCGACCTGACTGCCCTACGCGCCTTTGCAACCGTTGCTGAAACAGGGGGTGTGACCCGTGCGGCGACCCTGCTGAACCTGACGCAATCGGCCGTGTCGATGCAGCTCAAACGGCTCGAGGAAAATCTGGGACTGTCGCTCTTAGATCGGTCAGAGCGCACCATTCGCCCCACCTCCGAAGGCGAACAACTGCTCGGCTATGCGCGAAAGATGCTAGACCTGAATGACGAGGCCTTGGGTCGTTTAACGGCAGACAGCTACGAGGGAGAGATCACCTTGGGCGTGCCGCATGACATCGTCTACCCAGTGCTGCCGCCTGTTCTGCGCCAGTTTTCGATGGATTTCCCACGGATGCAGGTGCGACTGATTTCGTCCTACACAAAACAGATGAAAGAACAGTTCGAACGGCACGAGATCGACGTGCTGTTGACCACCGAATACGGAACGCCCGAAGATGCAACGCTGTTGCGGTCAGTGCCTCTGGTCTGGATCGGCGCGCCCGAGGGGACTGCCTATCGCAATCGACCACTACGGTTGGCACATGAGGCCCATTGCATTTTCCGCCAAATCGCCCAGCGCAGTTTGGACGAGGCAAACCTACCTTGGCAGATGGCACTCGACACAGATTCTACGCGGACCGCAGAGGCGACGGTCGCCGCCGACCTCGCCATTCATACGATGCTCAAGGGGACAGAGCCGCCGCAACTGGCAGAGATTGACCACAATGGCGCCCTGCCCGATCTGCCTGTGACGAATATCAACCTCTACATCCAGAAGGGCCGTAATTCGCCAGTGATCCCCAGCCTCGCGGACCTTCTGACGAAGGCTTACAGCGTCACGGCGTAATCACGACCTTGCCCGTGGATTTGCGAGAGGCGAGCAGGGCGATCCCCTCCGCCGCTTGATCGAGGGGGAGGACATGGCTCACATGTGGCTTTAGCCGCCCCTGCGCATACCAGTCGAGCAACTCGGCGAGGCTTTCGGTCAGAGCCTCAGGCGCAAATTTCAGATAGCCACCCCAATAGACGCCAATCACATCGACGTTTTTGACCAAGAGGTGATTGGCGGGCACTTGCGGCACGTCCCCACTGGCGAATCCGATCGCCAAGAGACGAGCCTCGCGCTTGGCGGCCTTGAGCGCGGCGGTAAAGCTATCGCCCCCGACCGCGTCATAGGCCACATCTATACCGCCCAGCGCCTTTAGCTCAGCCGCCAGATCGGCATCTGCGTCGATCAGGTGATCCGCGCCCGCTGCCTTTGCTATGGCCAGCTTATCGGCGCCGCGTGCCACAGCAATCACCCGCGCACCGAGTTGTTTACCAATCTCGACCGCTGTCAGACCGACGCCCCCTGCAGCGCCCAAGACAACGAGCGTCTCACCCGCCTTTAATCGTCCCCGCCGCGTGAGCGCGAGGTGCGAGGTGCCATAGGCCACCATGAATCCTGCAGCTTGCGTCGAAGGCATCGCATCGGGCACAGCGATACAGCGGTCCGCAGGAAATACGCCATGCTCTGCCAGACCGCCCTGCCCGCCAAAAACGGCTACGCGTTGTCCGACCTCTGGCCAGGTGACACCCTCACCCTGCGCTGTCACCACACCGCAGACCTCAAGCCCCAGAGTGAACGGCGGTTTTGGCGTGTCCTGATATTTGCCCTTGGTCATCAGCATGTCGGCGAAATTCAACCCACAGGCTTCTATCCGCAAAGAAACCTCTCCAGCCGCTGGTTGCGGCACGTCGATCTCGACCAACTGGGCGGGGCTGTCAAAATCGACGACTTGAAAGGCTTTCATACGGCGGGACTCCTTGATGTTAACGGCTTTTTCCATAGCCTAAAGGATCAAATCCTTCTCGCCAACATGTGCGTTGGTGTGGACTATCGCACAGTCACTGAGCGAAAGAGCGATACAACCTGTCCTAAAGGTCAGGTTCAAAACGCAACCGTTACGTGTTTACTATCAGGCGTCAAAACAAAAAATCGTCGCGCACGAAAACGGCCTTCGACTGTTGATGGGGCAACAGTGCGAAGTGTGAGTGCTAGGCGAAAACCCGAGAGGAAACCCTATGAGCCATCCCGTTGATATCCATGTCGGTAAACGCGTCCGGCATCGTCGTTGGATGATCGGCACCACGCAGCAGCAGCTTGCCGAAAAAGTCGGCATCAAGTTTCAGCAGATCCAGAAGTACGAAACCGGTATGAACCGAGTTTCCGCATCCCGTCTTTGGGACATCGCCCATGCGCTGGGCGTCGATGTGTCGTTCTTCTTTGAAGGTCTGGAAAGCAATGCTCCGGTCTCTGAAGGCAACATGCCTAACGACATTCTGTCGGACAAAGAAGCACTGGAGCTTCTGCGGTCGTACTATGCGATTCCCGAAGCCCAGCGCCGTCGTTTGTTCGATCTGGCCCGCGTCCTGAGCGACGCTGCCGCCTGAGCACTTGACCGATAGGCGCGCCCCGCGTTACCGCAGCAGCGGAACAAAGGGGACGCATCATGTCGAATACTATTGATACAGCTACTATGGGCGATCTCATCAGGGTCGCCCATTTGCTTGCCGATGCGGCGCGTCCCGAAACCCTGCGTTACTTCCGCAGCGCGGGACTGGATGCCGACAACAAACGTCCCGCCGATTTTGACCCAGTAACCGAAGGCGACCGCGCCGCAGAACGTGCGATGCGCGATGTATTGGCACGCGAACGTCCCGATGATGCGATCTTTGGCGAGGAATACGGCAAAAAGGAGGGCATCACGGGGCTGACTTGGGTTCTTGATCCGATTGACGGCACGCGGGGCTATTTGTCAGGCACGCCGACGTGGGGCGTTTTGATCGCCGTGGGGCCTCAGAGCGGCCCTGTGGTTGGCGTGATCGATCAGCCCTATATCGGCGAGCGTTTCATCGGTGCACCGACCTTGGCCGAGATTACAGGCCCTATGGGCACCTCTGCGCTTTCGACCCGCCCCGGACGTCCGCTGGCAGAGGCCATCGTCTTTACCACCTTCCCAGAGGTTGGCAGCACTGACGAGCGCGACGGGTTCACTGCTGTCGCTACTAAGGCGCGATTGGTCCGCTATGGCTGCGATTGCTATGCCTACGCTCTGCTCGCCGCAGGTCAGATTGATCTGGTGATTGAGGCGGGCCTACAGCCCTATGACATCCAAGCGCCTATTGCCGTGATCCAAGCCGCCGGTGGCGTTGTTACCGATTGGCAGGGCAAACCTGCGCATAACGGCGGCCGTGTCATTGCTGCGGCAAATGCAGAGATCCATGCAGAGGTGCTGGCGATCCTCAAAAACATCGCGGGCTAAAAATCAAGCTTCAGCCAAATCACGGGAAACAGAATCGATCCATCCCCACTGAGGTCGAGCATATCGTCGCCTGAAAGAACGAAACCTTTGTTCCGGAAGAACCCGACAGAGTTGCGCGTAGCAGGCCCGTAGAGCCCCTTGAGGCCTGCAAGCCTGCTCGCCGCTATGATCTGGTTGAACACTTCAGAGGCACAGCCGTGCCGCACGTGGTCTGGATCAGCGACAAGCATCCTGACGGTGCCATAGCCTTTGGGCATCTTTGACGTATTAGGCCCTTCACGCGACCACCCACCAGCGGCGTAGAGCGCACCATCCTGTTCGTAAACGTAATACTGACCGCGGATGATCAGATCGACGGGCGGCCTCGCCATATAGGGCACAGCCTGTTCGATAAGGGACGGCGCATAATCGTCCGTCAGAAGGAGATTAAAGCTACGATTACAAAGTTGCGTGATCGCGGCGAGGTCCGATAGGACCGATTCACGGACAATACCCATATTAGAACGGTACAACGAAAAAGACCGCGCTGGTGTCGCGCGGTCTACAATCGTTGTTGATTAGACAAAGAGTAAGATTACTTAATCTTGCCTTCTTTGTATTCGACGTGCTTGCGAACAACCGGGTCGTACTTACGGACAACCATTTTCTCGGTCATTGTGCGTGCGTTTTTCTTAGTAACGTAGAAGTGGCCAGTACCCGCGGTGGAGTTCAGGCGGATTTTGATAGTGGTCGGCTTCGCCATGTCTCATCTCTCCTGATCGCGGGCCGTTATCAGAACGGCACATCGCGTGAATTCGTATGAAGCCCGCCTTTTACAGCCGCCCGCCCCCGAGTCAACCGCAATTGTAATGGGAAACGTAAAGATTATGCGCGGACGGCCTATAAGCCGGATTTTGTCCAAGGGTTTCCCCTCTGGATGACCATTCATCTAGACGATCTGTTACCAGACCGCCTCTAGCTGCCAACCCGGACCTCTCGGGGTTAGGCGTCCCTGCCCCATAAGAGGCGCGAGGTCCCTATTTGGCATTGCACCCGGTGGGGCTTGCCGTGCCGGTCCTGTTGCCAGTCCCGCGGTGGGCTCTTACCCCACCGTTTCACCTTTTCCCTGCATGCAGGGTAGTCTGTTCTCTGTGGCGCTTTCCCTGGGGTTACCCCCGCCGGGCGTTACCCGGCACCGTGCCTTCTGGTGTCCGGACTTTCCTCGGACCCAAGGGCCCGCGGTCATCCAGCCATCCGCGCGGCGTCGTCGCTATGCGGTTCTGCGCCATCGGTCAACGGGAAAGGTTGTTTAGCGCGCGCCAAAGACTAGCTCAGCGCTTTAAGCAACAGAAGTGTAGCGATGAAAACAGCAGTTCATGTCGTTTGGTTCAAACGCGACTTGCGGGTCGAAGATCACGCCCCGCTGTATGCGGCATCGCAGCTTAGCCTGCCCGTCGTGCCGCTGTACATCGTCGAGCCTGACCTATGGCGCCAACCCGACGCATCTCGCCGACACTGGCACTTTGTCAATGACTGCCTGAGCGAACTGAACGAACATCTCACCGTGCTCGGCCAGCCGCTGATCATTCGGATCGGATCAGCGGTCGACGTCTTAGCCCAATTGCACGCCGAACATGGTATCGCTCGGATTTCATGTCATGAGGAGAGTGGGAACGACTGGACCTATCGGCGTGACCGAGCCGTGATCCGCTTTTGCCGTTCTCAGGGGATTACCTTGCAAGAGATGCCATCGAATGGCGTAGTGCGCCGACTCGCCTCACGCGACGATTGGGCTGCGATCCGCAACCGCCGCATGGCCGATAAACTCATCCTAAAGCCGAAGCGCCTTGCGCCTGCACCATATGTGCACTCATCACCTCTGCCTGAAAAAGACGACCCAATATTCGGTCCGCCCCTGAGCGGCAGCACACAAATTGGCGGTCGTCGTGCGGCCATCGCGGACCTGAGATCATTTCTGACAAACAGGTCACGCGGTTATCTGCGCAATATCTCTTCTCCCCTTGTATCGGACTATCATTGCTCTCGCATGTCGGCGCATCTTGCGTGGGGCACGATGTCGGTTCGCGAGGTCGTCCAATCCATTAGCAAACGGCGCAACCAACTCACCACGGCTGATACGGCGTCTTTTGGTCGAAATCTCTCCGCCTTTGGATCGCGGCTCGCGTGGCGGTGTCATTTCGTTCAGAAAATCGAGGACCAGCCCTCGATTGAGACGCACTGTATGCATCCTGCGTTTGAAGCGCTTGACCGACACGACGACAGCCATCCCCATTTCGCGGCCTGGGCCGAAGGACGCACAGGTTTCCCCTTTGTCGATGCCTGCATGCGGAATTTGACGGCAACAGGTTGGATCACCTTTCGCATGAGGGCGATGTTGGTCAGTTTTGCCAGCTACCAACTCTGGCTCGACTGGAGGGTTACGGGACAACATCTCGCGCGTCTGTTTACCGACTATGAGCCGGGCATTCACTATAGCCAACTGCAGATGCAATCTGGGGTTACGGGGATTAATACGATGCGGGTCTATAACCCCATCAAACAGTCCCAAGAGCACGACCCAGACGGTCGCTTTATTCGAAAATGGGTTCCTGAATTGGCTCACCTTCCACGCGAAGCAATTCATACCCCATGGACGTGGGAAAAAACGTTTCTAGATCGGTCGGATTTTGTGCTGGGCCGCGATTACCCAATGCCGATTATCGACCTTACGTCGGCAACCAAATCCGCCAAAGACAAGATCACGTCGATCAAACGCGGCATCGGGTTCAGCGATGTGGCGCGGGGTGTGCACCAAAAGCTAGGCAGTCGGAAGCGCCCAACGACCCGACGAAAAACTGTAAAACGCGCAAACCCTGACCAACTTAGCCTGTTCTAAGTCCCGAGAGCCTTGCGGGTTCTGGCCTGCGGCGTTAAACGCGACAACGACCCAAATATTCGGAGAGGCCCATGTCGATCGACACGGATACCGCCCGCCGCGTGGCCAAACTGGCCCGCATCAAGGTGGAAGAAGACGCACTGCCCGCACTGGCGCAAGAATTCAGCGCCATCCTCGGCTTTATCGAGCAACTGGAAGAAGTGGATGTAGACGGCATCGAACCGATGACCTCTGTCACGCCACAACGCCTGAAACGCCGCGACGACGTCGTGACCGATGGCAGCCAGCAGCAAGCCGTGCTGAAAAACGCGCCCGATGCGCGTGAAGGGTTCTTTGCCGTGCCGAAGGTGGTGGAATAATGACCGATCTGAACAAACTCACCATTGCCGAAGCGCGTGATGCGCTGAAAAAAGGCGAAACAACCTCTGTCGCTCTGACCGAAGCCTGTTTGGCCGCCATCGACGCCCAAGGCGTTCTGAACGCTGTGGTTCACAAGACCCCAGAACTGGCGATGGAACAGGCCAAAGCAGCGGATGCGCGCGGTTACGCAGACGCCCCTGCCCTGTCGGGTATCCCTCTCGGGATCAAAGACCTGTTCTGCGTCAAAGGTGTCGACACCCAAGCGGCGTCGGGCATCCTCAAGGGTTTCAAGCCTGAATACGACAGCACCGTCACGACCAAGCTGTTTGAAAACGGCGCGGTTATGCTGGGTAAGACGAACATGGACGAATTCGCCATGGGGTCGTCGAACGAACATTCGGCTTACGGCCCGTCCGTGAACCCGTGGAAGGTCGATGACCGTCAACTGACACCGGGTGGGTCCTCGGGTGGTTCGGCGTCGGCTGTTGCCGCTGACCTTTGCATCGGTGCGATCGGCACTGACACAGGTGGTTCGATCCGTCAGCCTGCGGCCTTTACTGGCACCGTTGGCATCCGCCCAACTTATGGCCGTGTGTCGCGCTATGGCATCGTCGCCTATGCGTCCTCTCTGGACCAAGCAGGCCCGATGACCAAAACCGTCCGCGATACCGCGATCATGTTGACCGCAATGTCGGGCCACGACATGCGCGACAGCACCAGCGCCGATATCGCCGTTCCTGATTTCGAAGCCGCCCTCACAGGCGACATCAAAGGCAAAACCATCGGTATTCCGCGCGAATACCGTCTGGACGGCCTGAACGCTGAGATTGCAGGTCTTTGGGACAAAGGGGCAGACATGCTCCGTGATGCGGGCGCTAAGGTCGTTGACGTGAGCCTGCCGCACACCAAATACGCGCTGCCTGCCTACTACGTAATTGCGCCTGCTGAGGCCTCGTCGAACCTCGCGCGCTATGACGGCGTGCGGTTTGGTCACCGCGCCACGCTCGGCGCTGGCGACGGCATCAACGAGATGTACGAGAAAACCCGCGCCGAAGGATTTGGCGCCGAAGTGCAGCGCCGCATCATGGTCGGCACCTATGTGCTCTCAGCTGGTTTCTACGACGCCTACTACAACCGCGCCCGCAAGGTCCGCACCCTGATCAAGCGCGACTTTGAAAACGTGTTTGCAAGCGGCGTTGACGCCATCCTCGCCCCGACCACCCCGTCGCCTGCCTTTGGCATCGGCGAAGTGTCGGATGCTGATCCAGTGCAGATGTATCTCAACGACGTGTTCACCGTGACGCTGAACCTCGCGGGTCTTCCGGGTGTGTCCGTGCCTGCGGGTCTGGATGCGAACGGCCTGCCGCTTGGCCTGCAGCTGATCGGCAAACCGTGGGAAGAGGCTGATCTGCTGAACATCGCCTATTCTCTCGAAGGGTCCACTGGATTTGTAGCCAAGCCACAGAAGTGGTGGTAAACGGCGGTAAATCTGGGATTAGAGGTTCACGGTATGCGTGTGAATAAACTGTGGTTGGTTGGATCGGCACTTTCGGTGCTTGTCGCATGTGGAGAGACCGTTCCGGCCAGCAATGGTCCCGGCTTTGGTGATCCTCTAGATTGGCAGCGTGAAAACGCGCTGACAGGTGCGCCTGTACAGTCGACGTCACTGTCGTCGACCACCAACACGTCCCAAGCGATCCCGACGGGTCAGCTGATCTCTGCTGGCATTCTGCCTGAAACCTCTGGTGACGGCACCGCCACTTACGTGCGCAGCACAGGTGTTGAAGCCTCGCCGAGCAACGCAGCCCCGACCCTGATCGGCGCAAACCTATCGGACGAACAAGATTTCCAAGCCGTCTCGGCTCGTGAAACCATCCAGTCTGACGCAGAACGCCGTGCGGCTCTGGCCTCGCAATACGAAGTGGTGCAGCCGACCGCGCTGCCGACCCGCGTCGCCTCTGGCCCGAACATCGTGGAATACGCGCTCACTGCGCCGAACACCAAAGGACAGGAATGGTATAGCCGTTTCATGCTCTCTGGCGAAGGTCGGTTCCTGCGCAACTGCGCCAAATACGCCAGCGCGGATGAGGCGCAGCGTGACTTCCTCGCCCGTGGTGGGCCTGAACGCGATCCGCGCGGGCTCGATCCTGATGGCGACGGCTTTGCCTGTGGCTGGGATCCGGCCCCCTACATCGCCGCAGCTCGTTCGAGCGGCAACTGATCCGCAAGGTGACATCCCCCAATTTCGGGCCGCGACGTGACAACGCGCGGCCCGACCTCGTTGTGATCCACTACACCGCGATGGCCGATTGCGATGCGGCCGAGCGGGTGTTGTGTTCCCCGGAACACGAAGTCTCTGCTCATTACCTCATCACGACCCAAGGCGAGGTGATCCAACTCGTCGATGAGGCCGACCGTGCATGGCACGCGGGCGCTGGCGCATGGGGCAGCGTCACGGATGTGAATTCTCGGTCCATCGGGATTGAGCTCTCAAATATCGGCACGGCCCCCTTTGCCGCCGCCCAAATGGATGCACTCGAAACACTGCTACGCGGCATCATGAAACGCTGGTCAATCCCGCCCGAACGGGTGATCGGCCACTCTGACCTCGCCCCTGGCCGCAAAATCGATCCGGGTGCACGGTTCGATTGGACCCGCCTTGCTCGTCAAGGCCTCGCTATTCGCGCCAAAGCCACACCGACAGCCCCCATAAACCCCGCCACATTCGACGCGCTCCTGACAACGATCGGCTATCCACAAGTGCCTGCTGATACGCGCCTATCGGCTTTCCGCCTGCGCCACAGGCAACATCACACTGGACCGCTCGACGGAACGGACATGGCGCTGGCGCTCGATCTGGCGAAACGGTTCCCTGCGGCCTAACGCTTTGCCGCAAAGAACGATTTGAGCATCTCTTCGGCCTCACGCGCCGCGATGCCATCGTATACCTCAGGCGCATGATGACACTGGGAATGCGAAAACACCCGCGGCCCTTGTGCCACGCCACCCGATTTCGGATCTGCCGCCCCATAATAAAGCCGCCCGATCCGCGCAAAAGAAATGACCGCGGCACACATCGGGCATGGCTCTAGCGTCACATAGAGGTCATGCCCCACCAAACGCTCGCTCCCCAATGCGGCACATGCCTCGCGGATCGCCAGCGTTTCCGCATGGGCCGTGGGGTCCGACAATTCACGCGTCCTATTCCCCGCCCGCGCCACGACCGATCCATCAGGCGCAACAATCACCGCACCCACGGGAACTTCGCCACGCGCGGCGGCCAATCGCGCCTCGTCTAGCGCCTGATCCATGTAGCTCGTGAATGTCATTCCTTCTTTTGTTCCGCCACAGCCCAATGCGCAAGCCCCCTGCCTTTGTGCCGCAAATATCCCCGGGGGGTCTAAGGGGGGCAGCGCCCCCCTTGCCCGATCAGTATTTTCGCACCTGCCCATCAGGGATGATTGCGCCGCAACCCGCTTAGGCGCTATGGGACAGGTATGAGCACGCAAACACCGGACGGCGACCGCATCGCCAAAGTTCTTTCTCGCGCAGGCGTCGCATCCCGACGTGAAGCCGAACGTATGATCGCGGAAGGCCGCGTAAAGGTGAACGGGGTCGTCATCGACAGCCCTGCCCTGAACGTGAGCAGCAGTGACCGCATCATCGTCGATGGCAAACCCGTGTCGGAACCCGAACCTGCGCGTCTGTGGCTCTATCACAAGCCCGCTGGTCTTGTGACGACAGAACGTGATGAGAAAGGCCGCGATACGGTCTTTGGTACGCTCCCCGAAGATATGCCGCGCGTAATGAGCGTGGGACGGCTCGACTTGAACTCCGAAGGCTTGTTGCTTCTGACCAACGACGGGGAACTGAAACGCAAGCTGGAATTGCCCGCCACGGGCTGGCTGCGCCGCTACCGCGTCCGCGTCAAAGGCGATGGGTCGAAAATCGACATCGACGCGCTGCGCCGTGGTATCACCGTGGACGGCGTGAAATACGCGCCGATGGAAGTCGGCTTTGACCGTCAGCAAGGCGCGAACGCGTGGTACACCATCGCGCTGCGCGAAGGGAAAAACCGCGAAATCCGTAAGGCGATGATGGCCGTGAACGCCACAGTGAACCGCCTGCTTCGCGTGTCCTATGGACCGTTCCAATTGGGCAACCTCAAAGCCGGCGAAGTCGAAGAAGTCAAACGCCGCGTTCTTCGGGATCAGATGGGGTGGGACAACGACCAAAACCCGACCGAGACGCCGAAACCAAAACCCGTGCGCAACCGCAAACCACGTCCGCCACGCAAACCATAACATTCAAGGCCTTGCTACCGACAGTTGCAGGGTCCATGTTACGTATTGGGAACTTGGGGGCTACCACAGGCGCAACGTCATGCGGATGTTGCGTTCAGGGGCTAGACCTCATGATTACGTGTGGAAGGTTTTGATGCCCAAATCTGTTAAGAACATCGCATTCGCGCTTTTGATCATGCTGCTCTTCGGCACAACCTTTGGCTGGATCGGAGGTCTGTGATGGCGCAGAAATACGGCGGCAAATACAGCCCACAATCGCAACAGTCCCCGTCTACCCCCGCAGCCCCCGATCATCGGGTCAAAGACGCGGCGGGTGCGCGTGCGAATGTTCTCTTTATCCCTGCGGCCATGCTCGGTTTTGTGTCGATCCGCGAAGGGGCGACATTGATGATCGTCGGCCTCTCGGCTGCTGCGCTGATGTTGCTCGGCGCGTGGCTCACCCGCGAAGGGCTCCGCGCGGAGGCCGCTTATAACGCCCGCGCTATTGCCCGCCGCCCTGCTCTACCTCGTAAAATCATCGGCTCGGTTCTGATCGGGGTCGCGGTGGCCTTGGCGTCGATCCGCAGTGGATCGCCCGTGCTGCCCGCACCTGCCTTTGGGATCGTGGCGACAGCGCTCTACCTCGTCGCCTTTGGCCTCGACCCGCTTAAAAACAAACGCATGGAAGGCATCGATGACTTCCAGCAGGACCGCGTCGCCCGTGTCGTAGATGAGGCCGAAGACTACCTCGCCGCGATGGCTGACCACATTTCCACGCTTAAGGATCGCGCCTTGGACGGTCGGATTGCGACATTCCAATCCATTGCTCGCCGCATGATCCGCACCGTCGAAGAAGACCCCCGCGACCTCACAGGCGCCCGCAAATATCTGGGCGTCTATCTGATGGGGGCACGCGATGCTTCGGCCAAGTTTGCAGACCTTTATAAGAGAACGGGCGATCAGAGCGCCCGCGCAGATTACGAACAGCTGCTCATCGACCTCGAACAGAATTTTGCGGCACGCACCGACAAGATGCTGACCGATGATCGCAGCGATATGGATATTGAAATCAAAGTGTTGCGCGACAGACTGCAACGCGAAGGCGTAAAGCCGCTTTAATAAAGTCAATGTGACGGAGAACCATTATGTCCCAAGATATTCGCACCAAAGCCGAGGCCAGCTTGGCCAATGTTGAAAAAGTAACTGCCGTTGTTCTGGCTGAACCGGGCACAGAGATTGTGGCCTTGGATCAGGCGGACGCGACCACCAGCGCGGAGATCACAAAACGCATTTCCGAACTGGATATGAGCGATACCAACTCCATCGTGCGCTTTGGTTCGTCCGCTCAGGCGGAACTGCAGGAAATCTCGCAATCGATGCTGCAAGGCGTCCGCAACAAGGACGTTGGCCCCGCAGGTGACAGCCTGCGCAACATCGTAACCACGATCCGTGGGTTCTCGGTCTCGGAACTGGATGTGCGCCGTGAACGGACTTTCTGGGAAAAACTGCTGGGCCGCGCCGCACCGATGGCGAAATTTGCTGCCCGCTTTGAAACCGTTCAAGGCCAGATCGACAAGATCACCGATGATCTATTGATGCACGAACATACGCTTCTCAAGGACATCGAAAGCCTTGATGTGCTCTACGAGCGCACGCTGACCTTCTACGATGAACTCGCGCTCTATATCTCTGCGGGCGAGGCAAAGCTGAAGGAACTGGACGAGGACACCATTCCCGCCAAAGAAGCCGAAGTTGCTGCAGCCCCCGAAGGTGACGGTGTGATGGTTGCCCAAGAACTCCGCGACCTGCGCTCTGCCCGCGACGATCTGGAACGCCGTGTGCACGACCTGAAACTCACCCGTCAGGTCACGATGCAGTCGCTTCCGTCGATCCGTTTGGTTCAGGAAAACGACAAATCGCTGGTGACAAAGATCAATTCGACTCTCGTGAACACCGTGCCGCTCTGGGAAACCCAACTGGCACAGGCCGTCACCATCCAACGATCTGCCGAAGCGGCCAAAGCCGTGCGCGAGGCAAACGATCTGACCAACGAACTGTTGACTGCCAACGCTGACAACCTGCGTCAGGCGAACAAGGTCGTTCGCGAAGAAATGGAACGCGGCGTGTTCGATATCGAAGCGGTCAAAAAGGCCAACGCAACCCTTATCGCGACGATCAACGAAAGCCTCGAGATTGCCGACGAAGGCAAGCGTAAACGTGCCGAAGCAGAGGTTGAACTGCAGCGTATGGAGTCTGAACTCAAAGAGACCCTTGCCAGCGCCAAGGCACGCGGCAATGCTACGGGGTATAACATCGGCACTTCGACAGGCGCATAAATGAACGGATGGGGACGGCGATTTTCTATGGCAGCGGCGGGGCTTATGCTCGCTGCATGTGTGGACATGCCGTCCCCACCTCCGACAACTGCACCACCTGCACCCGTGTCCCCTTCGCCAGAGGCGGAGTTGGACGGCCCATCGCAGCAGAGCCAACTTCTGTCGCTCTACTATCAGCGCCTCGAACGAAATGCGCTGGCCCAAAGGTTGATGCGAACGGATGATGGGCACGTTGATGCGCCCTTTACCGACACGCAACTGACCGCGAATTTCATCCGCATTGCGCTGTTTGACGAATATACGACCAGTGGCGGTTCACTTCGGGCGCGCGCCACCTCGTCGGCGCTGCGGCGCTGGGATCAACCCATCCAGATGAACGTGCAGTTTGGCGCGAACGTGCCGTCTGACATCATCTCGACCGACCGTCGATATATCGCATCCTTTGCATCGCGGCTGGCCTCCATTACGGGCCTACGCATCAATCAAGTCAGCAGCGGCGGCAATTTCCACGTCCTGATCCTGAACGAAGATGACCGTCTCGCGGCGGGTCCCTTGATCCGCAGCTTGATCCCGTCGATCGACGACAGTTCGCTGCGCTATGCGGTGAACCTGCCACGCGATCAGTTATGCGTCGTGATTGGCACCTTCAAACCCGACGGCCACACCTACCAAAGTGCGGTTGCGATCATTCGCGCCGAACATCCTGAATTGATGCGGCAGTCATGCTATCACGAGGAACTGTCGCAGGGGCTTGGCCTTGCCAACGACAGCCCGCGTGCGCGTCCGTCGATTTTCAATGATGACGACGAATTTGCGCTACTCACCCGTCACGACGAACTTTTGTTGAAGATACTTTACGATCCGCGCCTCAGCACTGGCATGACCGAAGCCGAGGCCACACCCATCGTCCGCCAGATCGCAGCAGAGCTGGTCGGTGGACCTGTGTAATTGAAAGGAGCCTCTTATGGGCATTTTGGATTTTCTGTCCGGTCAATTCATCGACGTTATTCATTGGACCGACGATACCCGCGACACGATGGTTTGGCGGTTTGAACGCGAAGGCCACGAAATCAAATACGGTGCAAAGCTGACCGTCCGCGAAGGTCAGGCCGCGGTGTTCATTCATGAAGGGCAGATGGCGGATGTGTTCCAGCCTGGGCTCTACATGCTTGAAACGAACAACATGCCGATCATGACCTCGCTCCAGCATTGGGATCACGGGTTCAAATCGCCGTTCAAGAGCGAGATTTACTACATCAACACCACCCGTTTTTCGGACCTGAAATGGGGCACGAAAAACCCGATCATGCTGCGGGATCTTGAATTCGGCCCGACCCGCATTCGCGCCTTTGGCACCTACACAATCAAGGTGTCTGATCCTGCGAAATTCATGACCGAAATCGTCGGCACCGACGGCGAATTCACCATGGATGAGATCAGCTTCCAAATCCGCAACATCATCGTCCAAGAGTTCAGCCGTGCGATCGCATCGTCGGGGATCCCTGTTCTGGATATGGCCGCCAACACCGCCGATGTCGCGGCCTTGGTGAACAGGGCCATTGCACCAACCATCGCGGCCTATGGTCTGGAAATCCCAGAGTTCTACATCGAAAACATCAGCCTGCCAGAGGCGGTTGAGGCAGCGCTTGATGCCCGCACGAGCCGTGGAATCGCTGGTAATCTGGACGACCACATGAAATGGCGCGCAGCAGAGGCGATGGGCAATCCAGCCTCTGGTGCGGGCTCGGCTATGGCAACAGGCATGGGCGCTGGTATGGGCATGGCCATGGGTCAGGCGATGACAGGTCCGTGGGGCGCTGTTCCACAAACCGCTCCGCAGGTCGCCCCTGTTGCGCCTCCGCCGCCACCCGTAGTAAAGGTCTGGCACATCGCGGACAAAGGCGAAACCAAAGGCCCGTTTTCAAAGGCATCGCTGGGCCGCATGGCTGGTGACGGCGCATTGACCCGCGAAACACTGGTCTGGACCGCTGGTCAGGACGGCTGGAAACCTGCGGGCGATACAGAGCTCGCTCTTTTGTTCACCGTCGCACCGCCCCCGCCGCCGCGGCCGTAATCACTGACCCCTAGCACAGACTGCGTCCGTCTTTGGTTTCACACTCAAAGACGGTCTCCTTCCTCCTTTTCCATCGCGCTCGTGGCAGAACAGCCCAAGGATTTCGAATGACTGTTCAAGAACACCGTTTTCCCTGTGAACAATGTGGCGCTGACCTGCGGTTTGACCCAGTTCAGAATAAATTGGTCTGCGATTTTTGTGGGCATAGCGAAGCTGTGGAAAAGGGCGACTATGCGGGCACGGCGATAAAAGAGTTGGATTTTGAACAGGCCATCCGCCATCAACTCCCCCTAGCTGAAATCGAAGAAACCCGTGTCAGCGCCTGCGCCAATTGCGGGGCGCAGGTAGAAATCCACGAAAAAGACCACGCTGTTGAATGCCCGTTCTGTGCGACGCCTGTGGTGACGGACACGGGCACCCATCGTCACATCAAACCCAAGGCGTTGTTGCCGTTCGGGCTCGATGAAAAGCAAGCGCGCGATGCGATGACGAGATGGCTGGGCCAATTGTGGTTCGCGCCAAACGGATTGCAGGAATATGCCCGCAAGGGCCGCAAGCTCAACGGTATCTACGTCCCCTACTGGACCTATGACGCAGATACGAGATCGAGCTACACAGGCGAACGGGGTGACGACTATTACACCACCCATCGTGTTGTTCGGAATGGGAAATCCCAGACCGTGCGCCAGCGCCACACCAAATGGCGGCGTGCCTCTGGGCGCGTGGCACGGTTCTTTGACGATGTGCTGGTACTTGCGTCCAAATCGCTGCCGAAACGCTATACGGACGGGCTTCAGCCGTGGAACCTGTCCGAGCTTCAGCCCTATTCGCCCGATTTCCTCGCAGGGTTTCGCGCAGAGGGCTATCAGATCAGCCTTGAGGACGGCTACACCGAAGCCCGCGCCTATATGGATGCGATGATCCTGCGGGATGTAAAATTCGATATCGGTGGTGATCGCCAGAAGGTGCATAGTATCAACACCACGATCAGCGATGTCACGTTTAAACACATCCTGCTGCCCGTTTGGTTGGCAGCCTATAAATATCGCGGGAAAACCTATCGGTTTGTGGTCAACGGTCAAACAGGCAAGGTGCAAGGCGAACGCCCCTACTCTGCTTGGAAAATCGCCTTTGCTTCGATCATAGGTCTGATTGTCGCGGCAGGCGTGGGATACATTGTAGCGCAGAACAAGTAAGTTTAATCAGATGACTTGACTAATTGGTGTTTTAGCGGCACCCAGAGGTCTACTGTTAACGCTACCAGATGAGGCCCGAAATGATCCTGTGCTGCGGTGAAGCCCTGATTGATATGTTGCCCCGCACTTCGACCGAGGGTGAGGCATGCTATGCTCCCTACGCGGGTGGTGCTGTGTTTAACACCGCGATTGCGCTGGGTCGTTTGGGTGCAGAGACGGGTTTTTACTCTGGCATCGCGCAGGACATGATGGGCGATCTGCTCACCGAAACGCTCGTCAATTCAAAGGTCGACACCTCGGCTGTCGTCTATTCGGACCGCCCCTCGACCGTGGCCTTTATCAAACTGGTAGACGGTCAAGCGACCTATGCGTTCTACGATGAGAACACCGCAGGCCGCATGTTGTCCAAGGACGATCTGCCGACCGAGGTCACAGCGGATACCCTGTTCTTTGGCGGCATCTCGCTGCCCGTCGATCCCTGCGGCGCAACCTACGAGGCGCTCTGCCATCGCGAGGCCGCAAACAAGGTCATCATGATAGACCCGAACATCCGTCCAGGCTTTATCCGTGATGAGGCCACCTACCGCGCACGGATTGAAGGTATGCTGTCCGTGGCCGACATAATCAAAGTGTCCGATGAAGACCTGATTTGGCTCTTTGGCGAAGGCGACATGATGGATCACGCAAAGAAGCTGATCAGCAACGGGGCAAAGCTCGTTTGCATCACTGAAGGAGCCAAGGGTTCTTACGGTATCACCGCCGAGAACGTCGTTTTTGTCGAAGCGCAAAAAGCGACCGTTGTGGATACTGTGGGTGCTGGTGACACGTTCAACGCGGGCGTTCTGGCGTCTCTTCAGTCGGCCGGCAAACTGACCAAAGCTGCCGTCGCTGAACTGGACGAGGATACAATCCGCACCGCCCTATCGCTGGGCAACCGTGCCGCCGCCGTGACCGTCAGCCGCGCTGGCGCTAACCCACCGTGGAGCAACGAACTGTGAGAGCCCTCGTCCAACGCGTATCCGAAGCATCAGTCAAAATCGACGGCGAAACCGTCGGCGAAATTGGCCATGGGATGCTCGTACTCGTTTGCGCGATGGACGGTGACACAGACGAAAAGCCGGCCAAACTGGCGGCAAAACTGTCCAAGATGCGCATCTTCAAAGATGACGAAGGCAAGATGAACAAATCGCTGGTTGATGTGGGCGGCAGCGCCCTCATCATCAGCCAGTTTACCCTCTCTGCCGATACCTCGCGCGGAAACCGCCCCGGATTTTCGACCGCCGCCCGCCCCGACGAAGGCGAACGTCTTTATGAGATGTTCAAAGACGAGGTCGCAAAACTCGGCATCCCTACGGCTTGCGGTCGCTTTGGCGCGGACATGAAAGTGTCGCTGATCAACGACGGCCCAGTGACGATCTGGACCGAGGTTTAACAAAACCATTGCGCGAAATGGGGAATCGCTGCTAACCAGCGTCGCATGTCGATCCTGATGAAGAAAACCATGACCAAGATGACCACCGCTCTGGCGGGGGACGTTTTTGCATGGTCTGATCGGATCTAAGCAAAACAAACCCCGCCGGAGACGGATGGGGTTTCAGCGACACAGCCAAAGCGTTCCCAATCCGCCTCCTCTGAAAAAAGAGTGAGACTATGAACGTGCATGTTGAACCGCCCTACGCCGCCCCAGTCGTCGCCATTGTTGGCGCAACGGGTGCTGTCGGCATCGAATTGATCCGCAGCCTAGAGAGCCGTGGGTTTCCCCTATCCTCCCTGCGTTTGCTGGCCTCTGCCCGTTCGGCAGGCCAGCGCATCGCCTTTCGCGGCAACGACCTGATCGTCGAAGAACTGACCGAGCAGAGCTTTGCTGGCTGCGATATCGTGTTCTTTTCCGCAGGGGCGACGATCTCGCGCCGCTTTGCGCCGATTGCGGTGCGCTCGGGCGCTGTGGTCATCGACAACTCGTCCGCATTCCGCATGGACCCGACTGTTCCGTTGATCGTGCCAGAAGCCAACGGTCGCGCGCTCACCCCGCATGCGGGCATCATCGCGAACCCCAACTGCGTTGCGGCGATCGCCACGGTTGCCCTCGCCCCGCTTCAACGCTGCTGGTCAATCTCGCGCCTCAACATCGTGACCTATCAATCCGCTTCAGGCGCTGGTGCCGCCGCGATGGCGGAACTCCAAGACGCGACCGCCGCAGCCTTGAACGGCGAGGCCCATTCTCCAACCGTCCTACCGCATCCCTACGCCTTTAACCTCTTTAGCCACAACGCCGAGATCGATCCCGAAACGGGTTACAATGGCGAAGAACTGAAAGTCGTTGAGGAAACCCGCCGCATCCTCGCCCATCCGCGTCTGCCTATCGGGATCACCTGCGTGCGCGTGCCTGTCCTTCGCGCCCATTCGCTCGCGATTTCGGTGCGGTTTGATCAGTATGTGTCGCCTGAATCGGTGCGTTCGAAGTTGGAAAACGCTGCAGGTGTTAGGCTTGTCGATAACCGTGACGCGAACCATTTCCCGATGCCGTCCGAGGCCTCAGGGATTGAGGACGTTCTGGTCGGCCGCATTCGCACGGACCTCGGTGATCCGACGGGCCAAACCATCGCGATGTTCGTGTCGGGTGATCAGCTGCTCAAAGGGGCTGCGCTGAACGCTGTGCAGATTGCGGAAACGCTGCTCACTCAGACCGCTAAAGCGGCCTGAGATGAATAAAGGTCACGCACGGCGGCGCAAGAGGCTCAGCACAAACAGAGCCGCCGCCGTGCAGACAATCGACGGGCCTGCTTGGGTATTGAGGGTAAAGGACAGCCCCACCCCGCCAAGCGCCGCAATGATCCCACAGACGACCGCAATGACCGCCATGGCTTCGGGTGTGCGGGACAAGTTACGGGCTGCGGCGGCCGGAATGATGAGGAGCGCGGTGATCAAAAGCGCGCCGACGACTTTGATCGACACGGCCACAACGCCCGCGAGAAGGAGCGTCAGGATAAGCTGTTCCCGACGCGGATCGATGCCCGCCGCATAGGCCAGATCGGGCGATACCGTTGCCGTCAACATCCGCGACCAGCGCCACGCGAGGACGCCCACGACCACAGCCGCGCCACCCCAGATCACAGCCAGATCCGTTTTGCTCACCGTCAGAACATCGCCGAACAGGTAGGTGTCCAGATCAACCCGCGCTGAGGGAACCAGTGCCACCGCCAAAAGGCCCAGCGCTAAGGCACCGTGAGACAAGACGCCCAGCACCGTATCAGCCGCAAACCCGCGCCCCGTCAGCGACCATAGGCCGACCGCCATCAGCACCGCCACACCGCCCACGCTGCCCAAGATCGATACTTGAAAGCCAAGCGCAATAGCCACACCCAAAACCGCCGCGTGGGCGGTCGCATCGCCGAAATAGGCCATCCGCCGCCAGACGACGAACGACCCGAGAAACCCCGCCGCAATTGCCGTTCCAACGCCCGCGAGGGCCGCACGCATGATGAAATCGCTGAGCATCAGTGTGCGTCCTCGTGATGGCAATGGGGATGATCGTGGTCATGCCCGTGGTCGTGATCATGGCGATAAAGCGCGAGCGCCCCTTTGGTTCCCGTGCCGAACAACTGACGATATTCGGGGGCAGCCGAAACGACCTCTGGCGTGCCTTCGCAACAGACGTGACCGTTGAGGCAAATCACACGATCCGAAGCGCTCATCACAACGTGAAGTTCGTGGCTCACCATCAGAACCGCACAGCCGAGGCTATCGCGCAGGTCTTCGATCAATTGGTAGAACGCCGCCGACCCCGGTTGGTCGAGGCCCTGCGTCGCCTCATCGAGCATTAGAATATCAGGCGAAGACAGGATCGCTCGTGCCAAAAGAACCCGCTGGAACTGCCCACCTGACAACCCGTCCAACGGGCGTGTGCCGATCCCCGCAACGCCCGTTCGCGTCAACGCGGCTTCGGCCTCGGCATCCGTGACCCGCGTCGGCAGGTCCAAGAACCGCCGCACCGTCATCGGCATCGTCGCGTCCACATGCAGTTTCTGCGGCACATATCCGATCTTTAACCCCGCCTTGCGCACCACCTGTCCAGAGGTGGGCTGCAGCGCCCCGATGAGCGCGCGTAAAAGCGTCGATTTCCCCGATCCGTTAGGACCGACAATGGTAACAATCTCGCCCTTATGGATGGCAAAGCTGACGTTGTGCAAAACCGTCGCCGCACCATGGCGGACGTGGATGTTCTGTGCGGTCAAAAGGCTCATGCGTGGTCCTCTTGGCATGCGGGGCACAGGCCCTCGGCCTCGATCACGGTCTGTTCGATGCTAAAGCCGCTGTCCCCAATCGCATCCGATAGCACGGACGGCGCGGTTTCGGCTTCGGCGACCTTGTGACAGGCGCGGCAAATCATGAACGCGGGATCGTGGGTTGCGCCGGGATGTGTGCAGGCGACAAAAGCGTTGAGCCGTTCGATCCGATGCGCAAACCCCTGTTCGACCAGAAACCCAAGCGCGCGGTACGCCACGGGGGGCTTAGACCCCAACCCTTCGGTGGTGAGCCGTGCGAGGACATCATAGGCCCCCAACGCGCGATGGGATTCGAGCAATATTTCCAGAACCCGACGACGCACAGGCGTGAAATGCGCCCCGCGTTCTGCACAGGCGTTTTCAGCCGCCTGAAGCGCCGAATGGATACAACTGGTATGATCGTGCGGTGCAAAACCGCTGATTTTATGGGGCATGGCATCTTGTTATGTTATAACATCACCATTATATCGACGCCGACCTGCAACCACAAGAGGCCCCGATGTCGATTCGTCTAGCTACCGCACTCACCCTCGCCGCCACATCCTTACAGGCAGAGCCGCTTCGCATTGTGACGGATACAGCGCCGATACAGTCGATGGTTCAGGCCGTCGTGGGGGATCTGGCGGAGGTCGAGGTTCTGCTTCCTGCGGGTGCTAGCCCACATGACTATGCCATGCGCCCGTCGGATGCGATTGCGTTGGAAAATGCGGATGTTGTGGTCTGGGTTGGGCATGGCCTCACCCCTTTCCTTGAGGACCCGATTGAGACACTCGCCAAGGACGCCACGGTCGTTGAATTGTTGGACACCGAAGGTTGGCTTCCGATTGAACTCGACCACCATGACGATCACGACGAACATGACCATGGCGCCGTTGATCCCCACGCGTGGCTCGCCCCTGATGTGCAAAGCGCATGGGTCATGACGCTGGCTAATACGCTCGGCCAATTGGACCCTACAAACGCAGCCACCTACCAGTTTAATGCAACCACACAGACCACGGCGATCATCGAAACCCAATCCGCCGTTGAGGAAGTGCTCGCCGATGTGCGTGGCGGTCAGTTTGTCGTGTCGCATGATGCGTTGGGATATTTCGAACGGGCCTTCGACATGCCTGCCGCGGGCGCAATCACGATCAGCGATGCCTCTGCACCGGGAGCTGCGCATATCATTGAACTCCGCCAGATCATGCAGGATTTGGACGTGACGTGTATCCTCGTTGACCCGCAAACCTCTCCGAAATGGGCGCAGGTCGTGGCCGAGGGGACAGGAGCCAAGGTCGCGATGGTCGACCCCCAAGGCGCCGCCCTCCCCGATGGCCCGATCCGCTCCACTGGGATCATGCTGGATATTGCGACGGTGCTTGCGGACTGCCTCAAAGAATAGGCGCCAGAGCATTCGTATGCTCATAAGCAAGTTGGTCACCTTTTTGCCGTATTGCTCGATACACCCGAGCATGAGGCAAAGAGGCACCAATGGACGAACCCAAACAGAACGACCGCCGTATTCAGATCGAAACGGCAGCCTATGGTTTGTTGTCGCTCAAGGGCTACAAGGCGACTTCCATGCTCGAAGTTGCCAAACGCGCGAAGGCGTCGAACGAGACGCTCTATAAGTGGTATGGCAACAAACAGGGGCTATTCCTGTCGATGGTCGAACGCAGTGTGGCCGCGTCCCGCGAACTGCTCGTTTCCAGCCTCGAAGGAGATCAGGACCTCGCTGCGATCCTCGATACCTTTGGGCCTCAGCTGCTGCAGATGTTGACGAGCCAGCGCACCATTGTGCTCAACCGTGCTGCGGCGGGCGATGTGCATGACACAGGTATGCTGGGCCGCACGATTACCGAAGGTGGACGCGATGCGATCCTTCCGATCCTCGCGCAGGTATTCGACCTTTCAGAGCCTAAGGGCATGACGGGCTATGAAGCCGCAGAACTCTACCTCGACATCTTGATCAGTGACCTGCAAATCCGCCGCGTGATCGGCGTTCTGCCAATGCTGTCAGAGACAGACGTCAAAGCGCGCTCTGACCGCGCCCGCGATATCGTCCTGAAACTGATCGCTTAACCCTGCGCCGCGATCCACGCGGGCAGTTCAGCAATCGACGGTAAGACTACGTCGGCATGGGGTGCCAGTTCTGGCGCCTCTGCAAGTCCCGTGAGCACTGCCACCGTGCGCATTCCTGCCGCCCGTCCCGCATGAAGGTCATGGGTGCTGTCCCCCACCATGACGCAAGCCTCAGGGGCAAGCCCCGTCGCATCGCAAAAGGCGATCAACTGACCCGCTGCAGGTTTCCCACCAAAGCCACTATCGTAGCCCGCGATAAAGTCGAACCGATCCACCACATTCGACGCAGCGAGGTGCGCCCGTGCAGGTGCCTCGGAATCGTTCGTCGCTACGCCGAGCTTTAGGCCCATACCGCGCAACCCATCCAGATAATCGGCCAAGGGTGCCGCTTCGACCTGCGGTGCTGTGGCCGCACGGGCATTCATGCGGGCGATCAGGTCAGATTTGGGCTGAGGCGGCAGATACGGCATGATCGCATCGGCAACCTCGGACGAGGTGCTGGCAATCACAATACTGTCTTTGCGGAACCGACGGTTCGCCACGTCATAGCCCATCACATTCGCAAGGTCTGACAGTCGTTCAGGATCGTCGCCCACTTCTTCGGTCAAAAGACCCAGCGTCCATGCCCCCCATGTTGCGTTGAAATCATAGAGCGTGCCGTCTTTGTCAAAGACGACGCCTTGGATGGCAGTCATGGCTGTTCCTCAGGTCCAGTGGACGTTTTCAGCGCCAGGCAGCGCGTATCGCGCCTGAAGCGGGGTTTCGTAGGGCAGTTCCAGCGCATCACACATCTGCACGACCCACTCATCATCCATGGTCAGAAAATCGAGAACCGAGGCGAGAAACGCAGGTTCCGTGGCCTGCGTGCGGATGTCATCAATCGACGCCCCCGTTGCGCCCAAAAACACAGGACACAGGTCATCATTTGCGGCCAACCAGCCAAGGGCCCGAAGGGCGATTGTCTCTGCCTGTTCACGGTTCATTTGGAATTCCAACGTCTGCGCAAGAGTTTCTTAACCATTTTCGCCGCATCCTTAACCCACAGCCGTGGAGAACCAGAATGGCGGGACGAATCCTCATCATCGATACAGTTGCCACGAACCGCATCGTGCTCAAGGTCAAACTGGCCTCGGCGCAATATCAGGTGACACCCTGTGCCAATGTTGCAGAAGCCCGTGAGGCGATGAACGAGGGTGGCTTTGACCTCTGCCTGATCGAGATGACCCAATTGCCCCCTGCCCTGCGCGAATTTTGTCAGGATCTAAGGGACACGGCGGACACTCGTCATATCCCGATCATCGCCACGGGATATTTCGACAACCCTGCACAGCGGCTCGACGCGTTGATCTGCGGGGCGGATGACGTGCTGGAAAAACCGATGTCAGATCAGATGCTCTTGGCCCGTATCCGCAGCCTCTTGCGGGCGCGTGCAGCGGACGACGAATTGCGGCTGCGTGACGACACCAGTCGCGCCTTGGGCTTTGCGGAAGCGACGGAGGTTTTCGTGGCGGCGGGCGCTGTGACCCTGATCGCGGCCCAGCCAGAACAGTCAGCGACGCTCTGCCGTGACCTAGGAGCAGCGCTCGCAGCCTCGGTTCATCAGAAAACACCCGAAGATGTGCTCATGGCCCAAGGCAAGGTGCCCGACCTCTTTATCATCGACGCACGCGGGTTCGACCCTGACACCGATGATCGCCAGCTGTTCCGCCTCATCGCTGACTTGCGGAGCCGCACAGACACGCGCCATGCCGCCCAACTCCTGATCACCCCCAACGCGGGGAGCGACCTCTCTCCCATGGCTCTCGACATTGGCGCGAATGATGTGGTGCCGTCCCACGCGAGTGCCGCCGAAATCGGCCTACGGGCCCGTAAACTCATTCGGCGCAAGCAACGGATGGCGCAATTGCGGGATACGGTTCAGACAGGGCTAAAGGCCGCGGTGACCGATCCACTAACGGGGCTCTACAACCGCCGCTACGCGATCCCTCACCTTCGCGCCATGGCGGAGCGTTCAAAATCCACAGGGCGCAGTTTCGCGGTTATGGCGCTCGACATTGATCATTTCAAACTGGTGAACGACAGCTTTGGCCATAGCGCTGGGGATCGGGTCATTGCGGGCGTGGCTGACATTCTACGGGATAACTTGCGTAGCGTGGATCTGGTCGCACGGATCGGCGGCGAAGAGTTCCTGATCGCCCTCCCCGACACGCCCGTTGAACAAGCCCGCAAAATGGCAGAGCGTATCCGCGACATCGTGCAGAACACGCCCCTGTCGATTGGTGCAGGAAAAATGCCCGTGGGGGTTACGCTTTCGATCGGCGTTGCCTTGGGCATGGGGGACGACGGTGATGTCACCGACGTCATCGAACGCGCAGATGCGGCCCTCTATGACAGCAAATCATCAGGCCGCAATGCGGTGACACTGGCACGAACAGCGGCCTAGCGGCGGTCACCGCCATGTCTCAATTCGCGCTCTAAACGATCCGCAAATCGTGCTCGTTCGTCGCTGTCCATCGCTGTGATCCGATTGAGCAGTGCCTGCTGACCTGCCTCCATCGCGTTGCTGGCACGGGCGCGCTGTTCGGCAAATATCGTTTCAATCGCGGCAGGGTCAAAGTCGTCGGCGCGAACAACCGCCAAGAACCCCTCCATCGCGGCGATGCGGTCCTCGTAGCGGGGCGGACGAATGTCGTGGCGTCCGCGTAGTTCGGACCGAATGGCCCGACGGTCGTCATCACCCAAAGCATTCGCGAACGGGCCGATGGTCATATCGAACCCGCCGAACGGCCCCGGTGCGCGGCCTTTCATAATGCCGCCAGCCACGACGCCGATGATCATCACGTTCAACGCAAGCGAGGCGATCAGCAGGATACGCAGGCCCGGACGCATCCGGCTCTTTGGTGTATCGGTGGTCATAGTTAACCCTCCAATCCGAGAATATCTTCGGAGGCGAATAGCGATACATCGACACTATCGGCCCAAATTACATCTGTCACAGAGCTAAGGCTCGCAGGCGGGGAAATCCCGATCCACAAGCCCGCCGCAGCCGCCGCCGCCAGACCAGAGGCTCCAGCCCATCCGCCCAGCGCGGTCCACAGCGAAGCCACGAGCGAACGGCGCTCCTCTGTCGGCAAAATGACCTGTTCAAACCCATCGGCCACGTCGTCAATGTCGGCAAAGAGACGCGCCATGAAATCATTGTGCGGATCGGGGTCAGTCGTCCGCGCAGAGGCGAACAGATCATCGAGTTCAAGATCGGTCAGGTCAGTCCGTTTATCGGTCATCATCAAACCCCAATTCCGCTTTGCGCCCAGCGAGGATCGCTGCAAGGGCGCGTTTTCCACGAGACGTCAGGCTCTCTACGGCCTCAACGCTTATTTCCATGATCTCGGCAATCTCAGGATTACCAAGCCCTTCGAGGTGACGCAAAGCCACCGCTTGCGCCTGTCGGTCAGGCAAGGACGCCAAGGCATCCGTCAGCGCCTTTTGGCGCGCATCATTTTGCATTCGATCCGTGACGCTGGGCGTCGGGTCCTCGGGTTCTGCGATCTGATCAATCCCGACATTGCGTTTGCGCCGCCGCAGTCTGTCAGTGCAAAGGTTTGCCACAACACGGTAGAGCCAAGTGGACACCTGCGCCTCACCCTGCCGCCACTCTGGTGCGATTTTCCACAACCGCATAAGCGCGTCTTGGACCACGTCTTCGGCCTCGGCACGGTCGGTCAACATGCGGTAGGCCTGCCCCAAGGCACGGGGCGTCAATCGGATCGCCAACAGGCGTGCCGCCGCGCGGTCACCATTGGCGAAAGCCACCAAGAGCGCTCCGTCTGGCGCGCCATCATATTGATCAAAGGCCATATCCATTAACCGTCAAGGGTATCTGGTCTTTTCGAGTGCTGCAATCAGTGGCCCACCTGTTTGGCAGGCCACCGAAGCTATTATAGCGATTAGTGGCTTTGGCGACCAAAGAACCCACCGCGCTCGTGATCACCGTGGCCTTCGCCACCACGCTGCATCCGCTGACCCATCTGGGCCTGCGCGGTTTGGAATTCTTCGGCCGTCACTGTGCCATCCGCATCCGCGTCGAGACGTGCGAACATCATCGCCAGACCCTGACCGCTGTTCGGCTGAAGCTCTTCAGCAGACAAAACGCCGTCACCATCTGTGTCACGCTCTGCGATCATCATCTGGGCGCGGTTTGCTGCCATCTGCTCCATCTGGGCGGTGACCATTGCGGCAACCTCAACTTGGCTCAGGGTGCCCGAACCATCGGTATCCGCTTCTGCAAACTTCGCGGCTGGCATCGCTTGCAGTTCTTCCAAGGTCAGAACGCCGTCACCGTCGGTATCAAGCGATGCAAAATCCATCGGCGCCTGCATCATACGGCCACCCATTCGACCGGCATCGTCGCCGCGACCAAAGCCAGCAGCCGAAACAGAGGTAGCAGCAAGACCAGCAACAACTGCCGCAATGATAAGTTTGGTTTTCATTTTTGTATTCCTTTTCGAGGTTTCTCCCCAAGGCCCTCAACTGCCTGGGTTGACCTTAATACGGGGCAGCTTTGACTTTCCGTCGCAGATTTTTTCGGCACGCCTCAGAGGCCTTTGCGACATCGGGCCGCAAGGACCGATTGCCCTCTTTATTTTTTACGACGAAAGGATCAGGAAGGGGTCTACGCCAAGGAGAGCTGCATGACTCAACACGTCGAAGCCATCATCGAAGAACGCGACACCAAGACGGCGGTGCTGCGTGGTTTACGTCGCAAGTGTCCCTCTTGTGGCGAAGGACATATGTTTGTGGGCTACCTCAAGGTTGCCGACCAATGCCCTGTCTGCCGTGAAGAGCTTTCGCATCACCGCGCTGACGATGGCCCCGCCTATCTGACCATCCTGATCGTTGGTCACCTGATGGGTATCTTGATGCATGTGATCTTTATTCAATTCCGCCCCGAACCTCTGGTCATGGCAACTGGATTTACGGTTGGCTGTGTGGCGCTGTCGCTCTATCTTCTTCCGAGGTTCAAGGGCTTCATTGTTGCGATGCAATGGGCGAAACGCATGCATGGGTTCGGCAACGCCTGATCCCGAAAGGGAACACGATGGACAAATCCGCACTCCGCAACGCTGCAACAATCATCGTAATCCGTGATCGTTTGACCAATCCCGCTGTCCTTATGGGCCAGCGCGGATCTTCTGCGGCGTTCATGCCAGACAAGTTCGTTTTCCCCGGTGGCGCGATTGATCCGAACGATGGGCTGGTGCCGATGGCTGCGGATTTGTCAGAGCCAACACAATCCCGCCTGAACGAAGACAGCGACCTCACCGCCACCACGATCATCGCCGCAGCCATCCGCGAATTGTGGGAGGAAACAGGACAGATCATCGGGACAAAGGGCGACTGGCCTGACGCGCCGCAAGGCTGGCGTGGCTTTGCCGCTGCGGGCTATCTACCTGACCCGTCTGGTCTAGAGTTCGTCTTCCGCGCCGTCACGCCCGAAGGTCGCCCTCGTCGCTTTGACGCGCGGTTCTTGCTCGTCGATGCCGAGCGGCTCGCCACGGACCCCGACGATTTCTCTGGGGCTGAGGACGAATTACGCCACCTGCAATGGGTGCCGCTGGATCAAGCGCGCAGCTTTGATCTGCCGTTCATCACAGAGGTCGTTTTGGCCGAGATTGCAAAGAACCTGCATAACGCGGGCGCGCCCGCCCTCGTTCCTTTTTTCCGCAACGATGATGAGGCCCATCTGGTCACGCGACTGGGCGGGAAATCCCCGTTCGATCAGTAACGCAGCAGATAGTCCGTCTTATATCCGTTGAAGTCGAGCATCGTGACCGCAGCGCGATAGCGATCCGCGCTGATCGTGTCCCGCGCAAGGATCGCGCCCATTGATCCGTCAGGTGTGCCTATGACGGCGGCTTGACCATCTTCGGCCAGCCAGAGCACCCACATCGGATCGGCATCCACTGTATAACGCCCCTGCCCCAGATACCGCGCAGGGCCACCCGCATAGGCATTCCCGCCCGAACAGCCCGTGAGGATCATAGAACGGTCAACGGAAAGAACAGGGTCACAATCGGGGGTATCGGCATTGGGAAACCCAGCAACGACACGCCAGTTCCCTTCAAACGAAGCGGGATCAAACACCGCCCGCGAGGCAATCGGAACATTGCGGTCCCGATAGCTGGTGATGGTTTCTGGCCCTGCCTTTGCACAGGCAGTCAGGCTCGCACAGAGGACGGACAGGGCCAGAAGGGATTTCATCAGTAGGGCATCGGGTGCTGGCGGTGAACCGCGTCGATCTCTTTCATCACCTCATCCGAGAGCGATACCTGATCGCCCGCGAGAAGATGCGCCAACTGCTCTGCCGTCGTCGCACCAAAGATGGCCGAGATCGGGAACGGACGGCGGCGTTGCCATGCCATCGCTATATGCACTGGATCGATACCATGTTTGGCCGCCAGATCGAGGTAGGCTTGGGTCGCGGCAAAGGCACGGTCGGTCTTGCGTCCACCCAGATCACCGTTGAGCGACAGACGCGACCCTTCGGGCACAGCGCCGTTCTGGTATTTGCCTGTGAGCAGACCCGCAGCCAACGGCGAATAGGACAACAGCGTGATGTCTTCGTGCACGGAAAGTTCCGCCATATCGGTGTCATAGAGGCGACACAAAAGCGAATATTCGTTCTGCATCGTCGCCATCCGCGGCAAGCCATGTTTTTCAGCCAAGGCCAGCCACTTCATCGTGCCCCAAGCGGATTCATTCGACAGACCAATCGCCCGCATTTTGCCAGCTTTCATCGCACGATCCGCCGCTTCGAGCGTTTCGATCATGTTAGCTTCGACCTTTGCGGTATCCTGTTTAGATGGATCAAAGCCCCAGTTCTGACGGAAGTGGTAGCTACCACGGTTCGGCCAATGCAATTGATAGAGGTCGATGTAATCCGTCTGCAGGCGCGACAGCGTTACATCGAGCGCCTCTTCGAACGATTTTCCATTATACCCACCGGGGCGGAACCCACTGTCACCGCAAATCTTAGAGGCAACGACAACTTCGCTACGACGACCTGTCGCCGCAAACCAATTGCCCAGCACCTTTTCGGAATCGCCCATCGTCTCTTTCAAGACGGGGTTCACTGGATACATCTCAGCAACGTCAAAGAAATTGATACCCGCCTCAAGCGCCATATCCATCTGTCGAAACGCGTCGTCTTGGTCTGTTTGGCGGCTATAGGTCATCGTGCCGAGGCACCAATCAGAAACTTCGATACCCGTCCGGCCGAGCTGCAGCATATTCATATGGTTAATCCCGCGTAGAAAATTGTTAGCGCAACCCTAACCGTCCCGCCCGTCGGCGCAACCCCTCAGGCGAGGTGATGACTCTGCGTTAGTGCACAGAAAAAGGGCGCCCTGTTCGGCGCCCTTTGGATCGGTTTGGATTAAAATGCGTAGGTCGTGCCGACGTGGATGTTGGTCACATCAGACTGACCGCTGTCCATCATGTCGCGGATCACTTCGACGCGCAGATCGGTCTTTGCGCCAATCTCGTAGTCGAGGCCGAGGCCAAAGTTTAGGCCATCCGCGCTGCCGCCACTGTCGAGGTCATAGTTGGTGTAGCCCAGACCACCCATCAGAGCGATCACGCCCGTGTCGTGACGCGCCATCGCACGCAGACGCAGCGCACCGTAGTCGCCGTCATTGGTCAGGCTGTAGTCGACTTCGGGGCCGAACGTGACCGCGCCAGCGCCGAAACGCATACCGCCCAGAACGGTGATACCGAGGCTCGCGTCGCCCGAATGGGGGTTCGCATAATCAAAGGCGCCGCCAGCATAAATGTCTTGTGCCGAAGCAAATGCACCTGCGCAGCAGAGGGCTGCAGAAAGGAGGAGGGTTTTCATTGGGTTGTTCCCGATTTTAATGAACTGCTCTGACGCGAATAATACGCTAACCTTAGATCATAAGGAAGAGTCCTTAGGCGCTGGCGTCCCGCACGATGCCCCGCTAAAAGGCGGATAACCGCGCATAGGATAGAACAATGGCAAGACACCTGATCACCTCGGCAATTCCCTATATTAACGGGATCAAACACCTTGGAAACCTTGTGGGTTCGCAGCTCCCCGCTGACCTCTTTGCCCGCTACCAGCGTGGTCGCGGTAACGAAGTGTTGTTCCTGTGCTCGACCGATGAACACGGCACCCCTGCGGAACTCGCAGCTGCCAAGGCTGGCAAGCCCGTGGCCGAGTATTGCGCAGAGATGCACGAGGTTCAGGCCCGCATCGCCGAAGGGTTCCGCCTGTCATTCGATCACTTTGGTCGGTCGTCGAGCGAACAGAACCACGCGCTGACCCAGCATTTCGCTGCGAAACTGGCGGAAAACGATCTGATCCGCGAAGTGTCCGAGACACA
Organism: Aestuarium zhoushanense; assembly: GCF_056431045.1. Classification (NCBI taxonomy): domain Bacteria; kingdom Pseudomonadati; phylum Pseudomonadota; class Alphaproteobacteria; order Rhodobacterales; family Paracoccaceae; genus Aestuarium; species Aestuarium zhoushanense. The sequence continues at coordinate 102,283 of NZ_JBWKMA010000002.1, read as the reverse complement.
GATGTATAGCCACGCCGATGGCCGCTACCTGCCCGACCGCTATATCGAAGGCACCTGCCCGAACTGCGGTTTCGACAGTGCACGCGGCGATCAGTGTGACAACTGCACAAAACAGCTCGACCCTGTGGATCTGATCAACCCGCATTCGACCATCTCTGGCTCGACCGATTTGGAAATGCGCGAAACCAAACACCTCTATCTGCGCCAGACCGCGATGAAGGATCAGTTGGACGCGTGGATCGACAGCAAAAAAGACTGGCCCGTTCTCACGACCTCGATCGCGAAAAAATGGCTGCATGACGGCGACGGCCTTCAGGACCGCGGCATCACGCGCGACCTCGACTGGGGTGTTCCCGTGAAGAAGGGCGGCGAAGATTGGCCGGGCATGGAAGGCAAAGTCTTCTACGTTTGGTTCGACGCGCCCATTGAATACATCGCCTGTTCGCAGGAATGGGTCGACGCGGGCAAAGGCGCGGATTGGGAACGCTGGTGGCGCACCGACAAAGGCGCAGAGGACGTGACCTACACCCAGTTCATGGGCAAGGATAACGTGCCCTTCCACACCCTTTCGTTCCCGTCGACCATCCTTGGCTCGGGCGAACCGTGGAAGCTGGTCGATTACATCAAATCGTTCAACTACCTGAACTACGACGGCGGCCAGTTCTCGACCTCGCGCGGTCGTGGCGTGTTCATGGATCAGGCGCTGGAAATCCTACCTGCGGACTACTGGCGTTGGTGGCTCTTGTCGCACGCCCCTGAATCGTCGGACTCTGAATTCACGTGGGAGAACTTCCAACAATCGGTGAACAAAGACCTCGCCGATGTTCTGGGCAACTTTGTCAGCCGTATCACCAAATTCTGCCGTTCCAAATTCGGCGAAGAAGTCCCTGCTGGCGGCGAATTTGGCGAAAAAGAAGCGGCAGTTATTGAGGCTTTGACCGATCGCCTCAAAGCCTATGAGGGCTTTATGGACGCGATCGAGGTCCGCAAAGCGGCGGGTGAGCTGCGTGCGATCTGGGTGATCGGCAACGAATACCTGCAAGACGCGGCCCCGTGGTCGACCTTTAAGGAAGACCCAGAAACCGCTGCCGCGCAGGTTCGGTTCGGTCTAAACCTGATCCGTTTCTACGCGATCCTGTCCGCACCGTTCATCCCTGATGCCTCTGATGCGATGCTCGCTGCGATGAAATCCGACGACAGCGCATGGCCTGACGATGTGGCCGCAGCGCTGAACGCCCTGCCCGCTGGTCACGGTTTTGCCGTTCCCGAAAACCTCTTCCGCAAAATCACGGATGAGGAACGCGAAGAGTGGCAAGAACGCTTTGCTGGCGTCCGCACCTAATAGAAAGCCCGCCAAACGGCGGGCTTTTTTAATCGAACATGTCGTGTTGGCTGCGTGGGGCTTCTAGCCCCAGATGCCGCCACGCGCTCTGCGTGAGCATCCGTCCGCGCGGGGTCCGTTGAATGAGGCCCTGCTGTAAGAGGTAAGGCTCGATCACCTCCTCCAGTGCATCACGGCTTTCAGACAGAGCGGCAGAGAGGGTTTCGATACCGACAGGCCCGCCACCATAGCTTTCAGCCATCAGGCGCATATACCGACGGTCTGCGCCATCAAGGCCAAGCGTATCCACCCCAAGACGGTTCAGCGCACGATCCGCAATTTGACGGGTGACACGACCATTCCCTTCGACCACGGCGAAATCGACGACACGGCGCAACAAACGCCCCGCAATACGCGGCGTTCCGCGAGCGCGTTTCGCAATCTCATGCGCGCCGTCATCATCCGCAGGCGCACCCAACAGTCGCGCCCCACGGGTGACGATCTGGTGCAGCTCTTCAACGTTATAGAACTGCAACCGCGTCGGGATACCGAAACGGTCGCGCAGCGGGGTGGTCAACAGCCCTAAACGGGTCGTCGCCCCAACGAGCGTAAACGGCTGGAGTTCGATCCGAACAGTTCGCGCCGCTGGCCCCTCACCAATGACGAGGTCCAGTTCATAGTCCTCCATCGCGGGATAAAGCACTTCTTCGACCGCAGGGTTCATGCGGTGGATTTCGTCGATAAACAGAACGTCCCGCGCCTCAAGGTTGGTGAGGATCGCCGCCAGATCCCCCGCCTTGGCCAAGACAGGGCCAGAGGTCATGCGGAAGTTCACGCCCAACTCACGTGCCATGATCTGCGCGAGCGTCGTTTTACCCAGCCCCGGAGGGCCGTGGAACAATGTGTGGTCCATCGCCTCGCCCCGCATTTTCGCGGACTCGATAAACACACGCAGGTTCGCCCGCGCATCGGCCTGACCGATAAATTCATCTAGCCCCTGCGGACGCAGCGCGCGGTCGTTGTCAGAGGGTTTGCGATCCGGCGTCAGTTCTTCGGTGCGGTCCATCGGTTAGCCTTTCGGGGCTAGGAGTTTCAGCGCCGCACGGATGAGCTGGCTGGTATCGAAGTCGGGCGTGTCATTCAGCGCCTGCGCCACGGCGCCCGCCGCGTCAGAGGGCGAATACCCGAGGTTCTGCAAGGCCGATAGCGCCTCTGGCTGGGCACTCGACACCTTGGGCGGGGCGGCGCGGGGTTTCGGCGCGGGTTCAGCCTCGATCACGTCATCCGAAACGGTGGCCTCTGTGCCCGTCATTGCCATCACGCTCGGCGCTTTGCCTTTGAGTTCCAGAATGGCCTTTTGTGCGGTCTTTGGGCCAACACCCTTGGCGCGGGCAATCGCGGACCAATCTTCTAGCGCGATTGCGCGGCTCACCCCTTCGGGGCCGAGCGTACCGAGGATCGCCAGCGACGCCTTCGGCCCGATGCCTTGAACCCCCGTCAGTAAACGATGCCATTCCTTTTCCACCAAGGTCGAAAAGCCGAACAACTGCATCAAATCTTCACGGACGAGCAGATCGGTATAAAGGGCCACCGCCTGACCAATCGGAGGGATCGTCGCCATCACGCGGTCGGAACAATAGACGATATAGCCAACACCGCGCACGTCGATCAGAACATGATCCAGACCTTTGTAGTCCACGATCCCCGAAATCTTTCCAATCATACGCCAGCCTTTGCGATAGCGCGGGACAAATGGCCCGCTGATTGACAATGATGTGCATGACAAATGGCAATCGCCAAGGCGTCCGCCGCATCCGCGCCCGCGATTTTTACGCCGGGCAATTGCAGCCGCACCATATGATCGATCTGTTTTTTATCCGCGTGCCCGACCCCGACCACCGCTTTTTTCACCGCGTTGGGCAGATATTCCCCAACGCGCAGCCCAGCCTGAGCAGGAACCAAAAGCGCGATCCCCCGCGCCTGCCCCAGTTTCAAGGTGGCAACCGCGTCTTTGTTCACAAAGGTCTGTTCGACCGCTGCGGCATCAGGCTGATAGGTCGCGAAAACCTCGGTCAGTTGGGAATAGAGCGACAACAGGCGGTCCGACAGGTCCGCAGCGCCATCCGATTTACAGACCCCATTGGCGACATGCGAAAGACGCGAGCCAGAGACATCAATGATTCCCCACCCCATGTTTCGCAGCCCCGGATCGATGCCGATGACGCGCATGCCTGTTCCTTTTTGTATGCTCTTTCGGTCACAAGTAGCACAAAAAGAGAACAAACGCCAAGTCGCAATATTAAGCAGATTTTCATGCCGCACCTGCGAAGGGCGCAAAAACGACCCTAAAAACGACACTTCAAATTTCGGTCGCGACGAAATTAGGAGCTTAAAAACAAGGCCGTTTGTCTAAAAATAAGGCATTCCAAAAACGCATAAGAACTATGCAAAACCGACTATAGCTTTTGAATTTTTCCGCAACTACATGGCGATCATCAAGACAACATCGCTGCACTGCGGCAACCCGACCCATGAAGGACAAAGCTATGGCTATGGTTGACACCACCACCGCGTACACACCGCGTCTGGCCTATCAGGCCGTTTCGTTCGTCTACAACGTGATCACCAGCATTCAGCTCTGGAACGAATCTCGCAAGACCGTGAGCGTTCTGGAGAAACTGACCGATCGTGAATTGAATGACATCGGTCTGAACCGCGGCGACATCTACAACTTCGCTCGCACTGGGTCGTTCTAATCCGCCCCAACTAGACGCGCCATTGACGATACGACAAAGGCCACCCGAGAGGTGGCCTTTTGCGTTTCCTAGAGCTGCAACGATTATCGCATCATCAACACGTTGGTGACCCCACGATCAATTTGGGCCGCCAATGTGCGGCTGACCACGTCTGCCTGCATGACCCACGCACCAGCACGGTCGAGCATCGTTCCAGCACGCATTGCATCAATGCGTTGATTATAAGCCAACTCACCGATGTAAAGCAGAACGATGACCTTGAACGCGATCAGCGCGACGACCATCGTGAACAGCCCTTTGAGCGGGATGCGGGGCGCACGGCGTCGGGCACGCGCAACGATCAGCCCGTCATTTTGGACCACATGGTCGACGCCATTGGCCATACGAACCTGATAGGTCCGCTCTAATTGTTTTAGACGTGCATCGAACGTCGCTTTGCTATCAGCCATAGGATTACCTCCGGCACGGCCCCCACCGCACAAAAACACCTAATATTTCGATAAAATTAGCTGCTAATTTCGTCCAATTTAGGGCCGTTCGAGCATTGATTTGGAAACATTACTCGAAAATCAGGGTCAATGTTGTCCAATCGCCGATGGATTCGCGGTTATTCAACCCAAATCCCTGCGCTTGATAGGCTGCCAGCACGGAATCGGCCTGTTCATTCAGAATACCCGACAGGATCGACACGGTGCCCGTTTTCGAATGGCGGGCCATGTCTGGGGCAATCGCGATCAGCGGCCCCTTGAGGATGTTCGCAAAGATCAGATCGTAAGGTGCCGCCGCGCCAATCTCGGGCGCGTCAAAGCCTGCGGCTTCAATACACAGAACGCTGCCCGACATGCCATTGGCGGACAAGTTGGCTTCGGCAACCTCGACAGCGACGGCATCAATGTCGGATGCCAGAACAACCGTGTCAGGCCACAGACGTGCCGCACCCATCGCCAGAACAGCGGTGCCACAGCCCACGTCGATGGTGCGTGCAGGTGCGTAGCCTTCGTCGGCCAAACGGTCCAAGGCGCGTAGGCATCCCAAGGTCGTGCCATGGTGCCCCGTGCCAAATGCCATCGCTGCTTCGATCAGCAGCGCAATACGATCCTCTGGGACCTTATCCGCATCATGGCTGCCGTAGACAAAGAAACGACCTGCCTCAACGGGAGCCAATTCGCGTTTCACATGGGCGACCCAGTCGATCTGCGGCACTTCGGAAATCACAAAGTCCTTTGCGCCATGCATCGTCGACAACAGCGCCAGCCCTGCCCGATCTGGTTCTTCGACGAAATAGACCGCGACTTCGAAGAGGCCCGAACCATCCTCGATCTCAAAGCTGCCAACGCCTGTCGGTTCTGGCCACAGGTTTTCGCAATCGGCGGCAAGCGCCTCTGCCTGTTCGAGGGAGGGGACAACAGCGATGGCGGAATAGGTGAGGTCAGTCATGTTCGTATCGTCTTATTCAGCAGGAGCGGCGACGGGCCGCGTGAAAACAGTCTCATGCCCAGCCATAGGATGACGCGGGATAAGAAGCGATAGGCAAAGCGAAACAAACGCCATGCAGGCCGCAAGGATGAAAACGGCGAAAGGAGAATAGAGCCACAAAAGCCCCAAGAGCACAGGCAGGAACACAGCCGCGATATGGTTGATCGTGAAGGCTACAGCGGCGGTCGGTGCAATATCGGCAGGATCGGCGATCTTTTGGAAATAGGTTTTCAGCGCGAGCGCGAGGCCAAAGAAGATATGATCCACAACGTAAAGCGCCGCAGCAACAGCAACGCCCCAACCGAACCAATAGACGCCGCCATAGGCCAAGAACACGCAGATCAGGCCAACATATTCAAAGGCCAAAGCACGGCGTTCGCCCCAGAGGTGGACGACCTTACCCAGCACGGGCGCGATCAGCATGTTGGCGATCAAGGTCACGAGGTAGAGGCTTGTGACCTCATGCACCTCAAACCCGAACCGTTCGACCATCATGAAGCCCGCAAAGACGACAAAGATCTGCCGACGGGCACCCGCCATGAATTGCAACGCATAATAAAGGCCATACCGACGGCGCAGGATGAATTTCTTGATCTGGGGGTTTGGGGCTTCGAACTGTGGGAAGGCAACGATGCAGTAGATCGCGACCAGCGCAGTAAAGCCGCCCGACATGAGGTAGACCGTGTTGAACGACAGATCAAAGCTCTTCCAAGTCATGACGACCAGTACATAGGCCACCAAGGTTGCCGCCGATCCCGCAGACATCAACCAGCCTAGCGTTTGCGGGGCCTTGGACTTGTCGATCCACTGGAGCTGGAGCGATTGATTCACGGTCTCGAAATAGTGGAACCCGATGGAGCTGAACGTGGTGATCATCAGGATGCCACCCAAGGTCGGGAACCATGCCGTCATCGCCGTCGACACCCCCAAGAGCAACAGCGCCGAAAGGCCCAGCACCTGTTCGCGCATCACCATCAGGATCAAAATCACGCCGATAGCCAGAAACCCTGGGATTTCGCGTACGGTGTGCAAGAGGCCGATGTCGTCGCCTTGGAAGTTGGCGACCTCGACGACGAAGTTGTTCAACAGCGCCGACCAGATCGAAAACGCAACGGGCATCCCCATCGCCATCAGGAACAATAACGCAATCGGGCGTCGCCAAAGGGGCAACTGGTCTGCGTCATTCAGAGGGAAAATGCGTTTCATACCCGCCCGATACGCCTTTTTATGGGGTATGGCGAGTGATTTTACCGCCCCGCCCTGTCTGATCTGGGTCAAAGATTTCGTATTTCAGAGTCCAGTATTCAGACATTCATATGTATAAAGAGGCGTCGCAGCGGGGAGGCTGATATGGATTTTCTGTCCATCGTCGAAACTTTGGGTGAAGGCCGTACGGCTCTGTTGATGGGGGTCATCACGGGCATCACCTTTGGCGTGGCCGCACAACGGTCGCGGTTTTGCCTCCGCGCTGCGACGGTAGAATTTGCCCGCCGCCAGATGGGGGACAAGGTCGCGGTCTGGCTGCTGACCTTCTCAACGGCTGTCGTCTGGGTGCAAGCGGCAGGCCTCTTGGGCTACATCGATATTCCCGAGGCACGCATCATGGCCATCCCCGGAAGCTGGTCAGGCGCAATTGTCGGCGGTCTGATGTTCGGCGTCGGTATGATCATGGCGCGGGGATGTTCGGGACGTTTGCTGGTTTTGGCCGCAACGGGGAACCTGCGCAGTTTGGTGTCGGGCATGGTCTTTGCCGTGGTGGCGCAGATGACGATGGGCGGCTGGCTCAAGGCACCGCGTGATTGGATTGCCTCGCAATGGATCACCTCAGGCGGACGCAATGTGGACCTTTTATCCGCGCTGCACCTGGCAGAATGGGGCGGTTTGGCCTTTGGCCTGATGCTTGCCGTACTCGCGCTGATCATCGCCCGCAAGAACCGCATCGGGGCAAGCCGCCTGATCTTTGGTGCGGGCGTAGGCTTTGCCGTGGCGCTGGGCTGGGCGCTGACAACTGCGCTGAGCCGCGTGGCCTTTGACCCCTACCCGATCGAAAGCGCCACGTTCACAGGCCCATCGGCTAATACGCTGATGTTCCTTCTCGATAGTGGAAACGCCGTTCTGGAATTCCCTGTGGGCCTCGTTCCGGGCGTCTTTATCGGAGCGTTCGTCGCCTCTGTCCTCACCAAAGAGTTCAAATTCCAAGGTTTTGAATCAGAGGCGAATATGCGGCGGTCCCTCACTGGGGCGGCACTCATGGGATTTGGCGGGATGCTCGCAGGGGGCTGCGCTATTGGCGCAGGCGTGACGGGGGGATCCATCTTTGCAGGCACCGCGTGGCTCGCACTGACCGCATTTTGGATCGGCGGTATGATTACCGACTTCCTACTTGATCAGCGCATCGCGCGCGTGTCAGAGCTTTAACCAACGAGACTCGGTGGGTTCACCGTATTGCGGTGACGTTCCTCAACGCCGATCCGCAATCCGCGCCCGATGCGATGGGCAAGTTCCGACCACGCCGCAGCCTGAAGCGCATTCAGGTGACGCCGCAGAACCGAGTCGAACAGACCGAGCCACACGTCGAAATGTTGCGGACGCACGTCGCCCGCATGCATGTGCGCACGCATCGGATTGCCATCGTAGACCTTGTCGAAAAAGATCACGTTGCGCCAAAAATTGACGATCTTGGCCTCATGGGCCGTCCAGTCCGTCACGTGCTTGTTAAAGATCGGTCCCAATCCGGGATGGGTCCGCACGACGGCGTAGAATTCGTGAACTACCAACTCGACCTCCTGCTCAGAGATCGGGAAACGGGGCGACAGTAACGACATGGCCCGTCCTTTCGACGTCGGAAACCCCCAATCGGTGATCAGTCCCAACGCACAACCGACCACATGGTTAAGTCTAGCAAAGCCACTCTGAGCCTTCATTGACAAAGAACAAGATGCGGCAATTTTAGTCAGGTGGCCACATAGACTTTACGCCAATTCCCGCCCGTCCTATAAGCCGCCCATGAAGGCACGTAACCCGATCATTATTCGAATTACGAACCCGGCTCTCTGAAACCAGAGCGGCCGGGCTAAGGTGTCTGAGACTTCGCACCGATCCTACCCATCCTGACCGAATTTTCGTGAAAAGGACGCCACCATGTGCGCCGACACACCTGACTACAAAGACACCCTGAACCTGCCAGAAACTGAATTCCCGATGCGTGCTGGCCTGCCGCAGCGCGAGCCTGAATGGCTTGCCCGTTGGGCTGAGATCGGCATCTACGATCGCCTTCGTGAAAAATCTGACCGCACGCCGTTCATCCTGCACGATGGCCCTCCCTATGCGAACGGCCACCTGCACATCGGTCACGCGCTGAACAAGATCCTCAAGGACTTTATCGTGCGTTCGCAGCAGATGCTGGGCAAAGACGCACGTTACGTTCCGGGTTGGGATTGTCACGGCCTGCCGATCGAATGGAAGATCGAAGAAAAATATCGCGCTGAGGGCAAGAACAAAGACGAAGTGAACGTTGTCGACTTCCGTCAGGAATGCCGCAAGTTCGCCGAAGGCTGGATCGACATCCAGCGTGAAGAGTTCAAACGTCTGGGCATCACCGGCAACTGGGCTGATCCCTATCTGACGATGAACTTCCACGCGGAACGCGTTATCGCCGAAGAATTCATGAAGCTCCTGATGAACGGCACGCTCTATCAGGGCTCTAAACCTGTGATGTGGTCGCCTGTTGAAAAAACCGCGCTGGCAGAGGCTGAGGTCGAATACCACGACCACACCAGCCATCAGGTTTGGGTGCGGTTTAAGCCTGTCGTGGGTGGCGAAAAGGTATCGAGCGACGACTTTACAGTCGTGATTTGGACCACCACCCCGTGGACCATCCCGCAGAACCGCGCTGTCGCTTATGGCCCAACCATCGAATACGGCCTCTATAAAGTGACCGAAGTTCACGAACACTCTGCCGCAACCGTCGGCGAGGTTGTTCTGCTTGCCAATTCGCTGGCCGAGTCGGTGATGCAGGGCGTTCGCATCACTGCGTTCGAAAAGGTTGGCGATGTCGCTGCTGATGCTCTCGAAGGCATGATCCTCGCGCACCCGTATCGTGGTGTTGAGGACGGCAACGGCGAATGGGACTATGACGTTCCGATGCTGCCGGGCGATCACGTGACCGAAGAGGCTGGTACGGGCTTTGTTCACACCGCGCCGTCGCACGGTGACGACGACTATCAGCTCGGCCTGAAATTCGGCCTGCCGATGACCTACAACGTGACCGAGGATTCCTCTTACCGCGCTGACCTGCCGATCTTTGCAGGCATGCATGTGATCCTGCCCGATGGCAAAGAGGGTCCCGCAAACGTCGCGAACATCAAACAGATGGCCTATACGGGTGCGCTGTTTGGTAAGGCCAAGATGAAGCACTCCTACCCGCACTCGTGGCGGTCTAAGGCGCCTGTCATCTATCGCAACACACCGCAGTGGTTCGCAGCCATTGATAAGGACGTGAACGATGGTCAGGACACCTATGGCAAAACCATCCGCGAACGTGCGCTGACCTCGATCGACCAGCTGGTGAAATGGACCCCACAAACGGGCCGTAACCGCCTCTATTCGATGATCGAAGCGCGTCCTGACTGGGTTCTCTCGCGTCAACGCGCGTGGGGCGTTCCGCTGACCTGCTTTGTGAAAAAAGACACCCTGCCGACCGCAGATGATTTCCTCCTGCGCAACGCGGCGATCAACGCCCGTATCGCTGAGGAGTTCGAGGTGGGTGGCGCCGACGTTTGGTATGTCGACGGCTTCAAAGAGCGCGTGTTCGGCAACGATGCGAACCCTGACGACTACGAACAGGTCTTTGACGTGCTCGACGTTTGGTTCGACTCCGGTTCGACCCACGCATTCGTCCTGCGTGACCGCGAAGACGGCACCGCAGACGGCATTGCGGACCTATACCTCGAAGGCACTGACCAACACCGCGGTTGGTTCCATTCATCCATGCTTCAGGCCTGCGGCACCAAAGGTCGCGCCCCCTATAAGGGCGTTCTGACCCACGGCTTTACGCTGGATGAAAAGGGCATGAAGATGTCCAAATCCATCGGCAACACGGTCGCGCCAGAAGACGTTTGCAACGAATACGGCGCAGACATCCTGCGTCTTTGGGTGGCACAGTCCGACTACACCGCTGACCTGCGCATCGGCGATAAAATCATCAAGGGCGTGGCCGACAGCTACCGTCGTCTGCGCAACACCATGCGCTTTATGCTGGGGTCGCTCAACGACTTCACCGAAGCCGACCGTGTTGATCCGAAAGACATGCCAGAACTGGAACGCTGGGTTCTGCATCGTCTGGCTGAGTTGGATGAAGTCGTTCGCAAGGGCTATGCCGAGTACGATTTCCAAGGCGTATTCCAAGCGCTCTTTAACTTTGCGACAGTGGACCTGTCGGCCTACTACTTCGACATCCGAAAGGACGCGCTCTACTGTGATGGCGATACCCTGAACCGCCGCGCCTCGCGCACGGTTCTCGACATCCTGTTCAACCGTCTGACCACCTGGCTGGCCCCGATCCTCGTCTTCACGATGGAAGAGGTCTGGCTTGAACGTCACAAAGAGGACGGCGCGTCGGTGCATCTGGTCGATATCCCAGATACACCCGCAGAGTGGAAAGACGAAGCCTTGGCCGCGAAATGGGCTGGCATCCGCAAGGTGCGCCGCGTCGTGACCGCTGCACTGGAAATCCAGCGCCGCGATAAGGTCATCGGTGCAAGCCTTGAGGCCGCGCCTGTCGTCCACGTTGACGACAAGGACGTGCTTGAGGCGCTGAAAACCGTTGCGTTTGACGACCTCTGCATCACCTCTGGCGTTATGCTCACAAACGACCCTGCCCCTGCTGAGGCCTTCCGCATGGGCGAAGTTGAGGGCGTGGCCGTCGTCTTTGAAAAGGCGGACGGTGAGAAATGCGAACGCTGCTGGAAAATCCTTCCAGACGTTGGCACCCACAGCCACGCGGGTGTCTGCGGACGCTGTGACGCGGCACTGGGTTGATAGATCGGGGCGCCTTCGGGCGCCCTTTTCACAACGGGGAACCATATGATCACGATCGTCACCACAGCCGCAGACCGTCAGGCCTGCTATGACATTCGCACCACCGTCTTCGTGGGTGAACAGAACGTGCCACCAGAACTAGAGTTGGATGATCTAGAGGACCAATGCACCCACTTCCTCGCGCGTCTGGATGGGGTCCCGATGGCGACCGCACGCCTGCTTGATCGTGGGTACGCCAAGGTGCAGCGCGTTGCAGTGATGAAAGAGGCGCGTGGAACGGGCTTGGGCAAACGAGTGATGGAGGTCCTGCTCGATCACGCCCGCGACAAAGGCTTCACCGAAGCCCGCCTTGATGCACAGGTCAGCGCCATTCCGTTTTATGAAAAGCTGGGCTTTACCGCTGAGGGGCCAGAGTTTGACGATGCAGGCATCCCGCACCGCCTTATGACAAAACCGCTTTAACCGTCTTTGCCGTAAACGACCTGCTGCATGGCGCCTGCTGCGATCAGGTAAACCGAGGTGATCACCAACCCGTAATGCGCCCAGCTTTCGGGATGGAAATCGACCCAAGCGGCCCATCCTGCAAACCCTGTCCATGCCAGTGCCATCGGCAGCGTCACCAGCCGCCAACGCGCCGTGCGCGTCGGGTGAACGAATTTGATCGGCAAGAACATCGCGATCGACAGCACGACGACGAGGCCGAGGATCACCCAATAATCAGGGCGGATCGCAAAGACGACCAGCACCAGCATGTTCCAGCACCCTGGGAAACCAGAGAACGAATAGTCCTTTGTTTTCATGCGGGTGTCCGCGAAATACAGCGCCGAAGTGAATGTGATCACCATGATCGCCACCCAGCCCGTCCACCCCGGTAACATCTCTGGATGCTTGAACAGCGCGTAGGCGGGCACAAAGACGTAGGTCAGGTAATCGATGATCAGGTCCAACAGCACGCCGTCATAGATCGGGCTATTGGTTTTGACATCGTATTTCCGCGCCAACGGCCCATCGATCCCATCCACAAAGAACGCGACGACCAGCCATAGGAACATCAAGCTCCAATTGCCATCGACGGCAGCGAGCATCGCGAGCATCGCAAAAACTGCGCCAGTTGCGGTGAGAAGGTGAACGCCGAGGGCTTTGTGTGAAAGTGTCATTCGGGCTAAATGACCGAAAGCAACCTTAGGGGCAAGGGTTCAGTCGCGCGATCCCGCACCTGCGCGGGGGTGCGCTGATCGATAGACTTCCATCAGGCGGGCGGTATCGACAGCCGTATACATCTGCGTGGTGTTGAGCGAAGCGTGACCCAATAATTCCTGAATGGCCCGCAAGTCCCCGCCCGCGTTCAACAAATGCGTGGCAAAGGAATGGCGCAGCGCATGCGGGGTTGCCGTGGCAGGCAGGCCCAGCTGCATTCGCGCCTGCGCCATCACCTTTTGGATCATCACGGGCGACAGTTGCCCGCCGCGCACGCCCCGAAACAGCGGCGTGTCAGGGTCGATCTGATGCGGGCAGTCCCGCACATAGGCAGCCACCGCATCACGGGCGGCGTCGATCACGGGCACGATACGCTCCTTTCCGCCCTTGCCGACGATCCGCAGAACACTGGGCAAAGGATAGTCGCGGCCCTTGAGGCCCAACGCCTCTGATATCCGCAGACCACAGCCATAGAGCAACGTCACGACCGCCGCATCTCGGGCTGCGACCCAAGGTTCGCGGGCTTGCAGTTCCACCGTGTCGATCATCGCTTTGGCAGCGTCTTCGGCCAGTGGGCGGGGTAGCTTTTTCTGGAATTTCGGGGCTCGGGTCATGAGGACCGCTGAGGGGTCGAACCCGTCCCGCTCTGCCATCCATTTTACGAATGATTTGACCGCCGAAAGCATCCGCGCGAGCGACCGCGCCGCGACACCACGACCGCGTTCATGCGCCATCCATGACCGCATGTCCGAAATGGTTAGCCGCGACAGCGCCGCCGTTCCCTGCTGATCACCATGGTGGTTTTGCAAGAACCCAAGAAACGCGAGAACGTCAGTCTGATAGGCCTTAATCGTGTTTTCGGCCACACCATCCACCGCCCGCGCATGGTCAAGCCAACGGGCAAGCGCATCAGTAAGTGCGGGAGAGATCACTCAAGCCAGCGCCGCATGGCGCGTTCAAAGACAGAGCCAAAGAACCCAAGGAGGTCCGTGCCCTGCTGCGGTGAAAACTGATGTGGGTCCTCTGCCCCCATCGCCAACATCCCCGGCAAACGCCCCGGACCAAAGTCGAGACGCAGACAAGCCTCGGACCGAATGTAGTCCGCTTTGTCACCGTAGAGGCTGTTTTCCTCTGGCTGCACCTGACGCAAAAGCACCTGACGCAGCGGGGCATTACGGCCCTTGGTCATGTAGTCCGCGATAAATCCTGGCTTCACCACTGAGAGAACATCGCCAAGGCTACGCACGGCGTCATCCGCCTGCTCTGCCCCACTTTCGAGAACCAGACGCATGGAATCGACGCGCAGAATTTCCGCAACTTCGGTGCCGAGGTCCTGAAGGAAGGCATCGAACTTCACGGGTTCCATCATGCGCAACACGGCGCGATGAATTTGATTGGTGCCCGCGAGGTTTTCATAAGCGGCGGCGATCACGCTGCGATGGGTGTCCTCTAGACGGTCCAGACGCGCCTCAAGCCGAGCCATCGCAATGCCGCGCAAATCGACGATATTGCCGCCCATCGCCTGTTCGTTTGCAGAGACGAGCGCACGCATTAGATCAGTATCTTCGAGAACGACCTCAGGATCGGAGAGAATAAAATCCCGCACTTTCGGATCGATTTCCGGATTACCGCTCATCACTGACCTCATACTGCTTTGCGCGAACCCTAACAGGTTTTTGCGAGAGGTTGTGTAAAAAATCGCCCCACCGCGCAAGTCAGCAGAAAACTGTGACCGCGGATTGTGCAGGTTTTGCCACAGGTTAGCGGCATCACTTAACGCAAATAGGGGCAGCCGATAAGGCCGCCCCTAGATGTAGATTGGATAAGGTGAAGATTAGAGAATCTTCTGGCCTGTCTTTGCCCAGTCAGCTTCGAACTGTGCGAGACCTTTGTCGGTCAGAACGTGGTTCGCCATCGCTTTGATCACAGCCGGCGGAGCGGTCATCACGTCAGCGCCGATTTTCGCACATTCAGACACGTGGTTCGCGGTGCGCACAGACGCAGCGAGGATCTGCGTTTCATAGCCGTAGTTGTCGTAAACGGTGCGGATGTCTTCGATCAGCTGCAGGCCGTCGAGGTTGATATCGTCGAGACGACCGATGAACGGCGAGATAAAGGTCGCGCCAGCTTTTGCAGCCAGAATCGCTTGGTTCACCGAGAAGCAGAGCGTCACGTTAACCATGATCCCACGCGAGGACAGTTCTTTACAAACGCGCAGACCAGCCCAAGTCAGCGGAACCTTAACCGCGATGTTGTCTGCGATTTTCGCCAGTTTCTCGCCTTCGGCCAGCATGGTCTCAAAGTCCATGGATACAGCTTCAGCCGATACAGGACCGTCAACCAGTTCAGCGATTTCCTTCGTCACTTCGAGGATATCACGGCCCGATTTCAGGATCAGGGACGGGTTGGTGGTCACGCCATCAACCATACCGAGGTCGTTAAGTTCGCGGATTGCATCCACGTCAGCGGTATCTACAAAAAATTTCATGGGATTTGCCTCACAGGGTGGGTTGGCCTTTGTCGGGTCAGCGTTTACCTCAGGTAGGGTAAAACCGAAACCCTGAAATGAGTGCGCTTACGTGAGAGAATTCTACGCAGAAGGAGAGCTGGTAGCTGTGCTGACCGCGCAGCCCCTCGACCGTCTGCTGGACTACAAAGCACCCGAGGGGGGATGTTGGCGCGGTGCATTCGTCGAAGTACCTCTTGGCCCGCGCAAAGTTTTAGGCGTGATCTGGGGTGATGGCATCGGCGGGTTCGACCTGTCCAAAGCGCGTTCCGTCAATCGGGTGCTCGACGTTGCGCCCATGCGCGAAGAGATGCGTCAGTTCCTGACCAAGGTCGGCGCCTACACATTGACCCCCATGTCCGCGATGCTGCGTCTCGCCACCCGTGCACCGGGGTTGGGCGATGCACCCTCCATGCGCAAGGTTTACCGCCTAGGCAGCGTTGCTCCCGACCGCATGACCGACGCCCGCACCCGCGTGTTAGAGGTGCTGCGCGACTATGGCGGCTTGGCCTTTACCCTGTCCGAACTGGCAGAGATGGCAGGCACCTCGTCCTCCGTCATCAAGGGCCTCGTCAAACAAGGCGCGGTCAGCGAAGAGGACAGCCCCCGCGATCTGCCCTACCCTCGGCTCGACCCAGATTACGGGGCCAAAGACCTGAGCGACGACCAAGCCGCCGCCGCCGAAACCCTGCGGGCGAAAATGCGCTCAGGTGCCTATGGCACGACGCTGCTGAAGGGCGTGACAGGATCGGGCAAAACCGAGGTCTACCTTGAAGCCGTGGCCGAAGCGCTCCGCATTGGGCGACAGGCGCTGGTGCTATTGCCAGAGATTGCACTGACCTCTGAATTCATCACGCGCGTTGAGGCTCGGTTCGGGATGAAGCCTGCGGAATGGCATTCGGGCGTCACCATGACCGAACGCCGCCGCTGCTGGAAAATGGTCGGCAATGGCGACGCGCAACTGGTCGTCGGCGCACGGTCCGCGCTTTACCTGCCTTATCGTGACCTCGGCCTGATTGTCGTCGATGAAGAACACGACACGTCCTATAAACAAGACGACGGTGTCCTTTATAACGCCCGTGACATGGCCGTCCTGCGGGCGTCCCTGAACAACGCACAAGTGGTTCTGGCCTCTGCGACACCGAGCCTTGAAAGCTGGGCGAATGTTGAGGCGGGGAAATACGATCGGATCACGCTAACCTCGCGGTTTGGCGACGCGGTGCTGCCCGACATGAAAGCCATCGATATGCGGGCAGAGGATGTCCCCTCTGGCCGTTGGATTTCACCCAGCCTGCGTTCTGCCATCATCGATCGTATGGAAAAGGGCCAACAATCGCTCGTCTTTCTTAACCGCCGTGGATACGCGCCGCTCACCATTTGTCGCACCTGCGGGCATCAGATCGCCTGTGACCATTGCGACGCGCGGATGGTAGAACATCGGTTCCTCAAACGGCTCATGTGCCACCAGTGCGGCGAAACCAAACCCATGCCAGAGGTCTGCCCGAACTGTCAGGCCGAAGGCAAACTGAACCCCGTTGGTCCGGGTGTGGAGCGCATGGCCGAAGAAGTGGCCGAGCTTTTCCCCGACGCGAAAATCGCCGTCCTGTCGTCAGACCTCTTTGGCTCTGCCCGCGCGCTCAAGGAAAAGATCGAAGAGATCGGGCGCGGCGAAACCGATATCATCATCGGTACGCAACTGGTGGCGAAGGGGCACAACTTCCCGCGATTGACGCTTGTGGGCGTGATCGATGCCGATCTAGGTCTACAGGGTGCTGACCTCCGCGCCGCGGAACGGACATTCCAACTGATGCGTCAGGTTGCGGGGCGTGCAGGCCGCGCAGAGACCCCCGGGATTGCCTTGCTGCAAACCTATCAGCCCGAACACCATGTGATCCGCGCGATCCTATCGGGCGACGAAGAAGAATTCTGGAAAGCCGAAGCCGCAGAGCGCAAGGCGGCGGGCGTCCCCCCCTATGGGCGGATGGCTGGCATCGTGATCTCCGGTCCCGACATGCAAGAAGCCTTTGACCTCGGGAATGCCTTGGCGCGGCGGGCGGACCCGCTGACCCGTATCGGGGCGCAAGTCTTTGGCCCTGCACCTGCCCCGATCGCCCGCATCCGTGGCCGTCACCGTGTGCGCTTACTGGTCAAGGCCGACAAAACCGCGCCGCTGCAAAACGCGCTCCAACAATGGGTGGCGCAGGTGCGGGTGCCGAACAACGTCCGCCTGTCGATCGACATCGACCCGCAGAGTTTTTACTGATCCGCCTTCGGACGCCCAAAGAGCCCTGCCAAGGCGCGGCTGACGATTTGCGACACTGTCGGTTTCGACGTCACGCCCCACGGCAGCGGGCGGCACACCTCTAGCGCGGCCACACCGACCCGTGCCGTCAATGCACCGTTGATCACACCCTCACCGAAACGGCGCGACACCTTGGCCAAGGCCCCACCACCAGCAACGGTTCCGATCAGATCATCACCCACCGCAACGGCCCCCGTGGCAACCAGATGCGTCAGCACCGTGCGGGTCAAACGCCAGCTTCCGAAGGTGCCAGAGCGGCCACCGTAAATCTCTGCAATGCGACGGATCATCCGAAGGTTTGCAGTCAAGGCCGTGATCAGATCAGCCAAGGCCAAGGGCACAATCGCGGTAACCGTCGCGACCTGACGCGCTGCGGCTTCGACCTCTGCGCGGGCCCTGTCATCAAGCGGCAACAGGAGCGTTTGCTCTGCCAACTGCAAGAGACCGTCAGCGTCCATCACCTCGGCTTCACGGTCAGAGAGTTGGGCCAAACCCCACTCTAAATCGGCGCGATTTTTGTATAGTTTCTTTATATCTGACAGAACATTACGCGCCAAACCTAAATCATTACTCGCGATAGCCTCTTGGGCCTCTTTGTGGACCTTATCCAACCGTCTGAGCCGCCCAAACGCCGCCAGTTCCCGCAAAGAGATCAGCGCCATGACAGCGACAAAACCCACGACCAAGACGGTGACGATCAACCCCAAAATGGGTGACCGAGCGAGGAGTGCGTTCACGTAATCCCACGCAGCCAAGGACACGACAAAGCCGATCAACGAGACAAGCAGCGACCAGAACCACTTTGCCAGTCGCGAAGGTTTGCGCACCGACAGCGCCGCCAGTTGTTGCATCGCGACGGGGCGCCCAGCGTCGAAGTCATCGACAGGCGGGGCCTCTGCGGGACTGGGCGACGGAGTGTCGAGATCGATCAAAACAGGGCCATTGGTCGTCATAGTCGATCCCCCAACAAAAATTGCGCAACACGGTCCATACGGATGTGTGGCGGACCATCCCCCGGTCGAATGGTGAGCGGTGCAGGCGCGAAATTCATCACGGAATAATCGGCATCCAACCATTTTTCATCGCCCGCACGGGCTGGCGCGAGGAGATGCGCGGGATCCTCAGGCAAGGCACCGGGGTAAAACGCGGCTTGCCGCCCATCCGACAACAACCGTCCGCGCACGACATCAATGGTCGCGCCATCGTGTTGAACGCTGTCCTCGGTCGTCGTGCGTAGAGCGGCAATCGACATTGCATTGGTCTGCGCACCCGCGAAATCCGCCCGATCCTTTGCTTCACGCAATAGGGCCTGCGTGATCGCTGTCAGCTTCGCGTGTTGACTGTGGTGGAGGTGGTCTGCCTTGGTCGCGGCAAAGAGGATTTTATCCACCCGCTTTCCCCCCAAGAGCCGCGTCAGCCACACATTCCGACCCGGTCGAAACGCCGCCAGAATATCGGCCATCGCGGTGCGCAAATCTTCGACCGCGCGGGGGCCATTATGGATCGCACCCAGCACATCAACCAAAACAATTTGTCGATCTATTCTTGCAAAATGATCCTTAAAAAATGGCTTTACGATCTTATTCTTGTAACTTTCGAACCTTCTCTCAAATTCACGGTAAAGAGACCCACGCGGCGCACTGTCGATTTCAGGCAGCGGCGCAAAGGTCAGAACGGGCGATCCTTCCAGATCGCCGGGCAACAAAAATCGCCCCGGCGACAGGTCCGAAAATCCTTCCTCGCGGGCCGCGTTCAGATATGCGGTAAAGCTCGCAGCCAAGGCCCCTGCGGTTGGTTCATCATGCGGCTCTGCGCCCTTTGCCGAGTGGATCACATCGCGCGCGGATTGGGCAACAGATCGCCCCTCCATCCGTGCCAAAGTTTCACGCGACCATTCCGCATAGGATTTCTCAAGAAGCCCAAGGTCGAGCAACCATTCACCGGGGTAATCCACAATATCAATATGAACCGTACGTGGCCCCGTCACCCCCGCGAGGAACCCTGTCGGCTGAACACGCAAGGACAGACGCAATTCGGAAATGCGGCGCGTACCCTCAGGCCAGCTCGGTTGTGGCGCGGTGAGCTTGGCGAGATGATCCTCATACGGGAACCGCGGGATCGTATCGTCGGGCTGTGGCTGAAGATAGGCCGAGCGGATCGCACCGTTTGCCGCAGGCACCAGTTGAGGCATCCGCCCCCGATCCATCAGGTTCGCCACGAGGGAGGTGATAAAGACTGTCTTGCCTGCACGGCTTAATCCTGTGACGCCCAAACGGATCACGGGATCGGAAAATGGGGCCGTTACAGTGTCAGTGACCGTCTCAAGACTACGGGCCAGACCATCGGCAAGTGTTGAAAGGACCAAATCAGTCTCCTGCTCTATTAGGTCATAGATAAGCATTTGGGACCGCTCTGTGTAGGGGCGCTGCCCCCGTCCGCCTGCGGCGGCCTCCCCCGGGATATTTTGAGCACAAAGGCAGAGCGGGCGCGGGATTGATTTTCGGGGCAGCGCGGCCTAATCGGGGGCCATGCCTCGTTACGCGTTTCAGATCGAATATCACGGTGCCCCTTTTGTCGGCTGGCAAAGGCAAGCAGAGCAATTGTCGGTGCAAGGTGCGATTGAAGCGGCCTTGGCCAAATTGGAACCGCGCGCCCATACCATCGCGGCGGCGGGGCGGACTGATGCGGGCGTTCATGCGACCCATCAGGTGGCGCATGTTGATCTAGAGCGGGGTTGGACAACGTTTCGATTGATGGAAGCATTGAACTATCACCTCAAGCCGTTGCCAGTTTCGATTGTCCGCACCGAAAAGGTTGCAGACGATTGGCACGCACGGTTTTCGGCAAATGAACGTCGTTATCTGTTCCGTATCATCACACGCCGCGCCCCATTGGTGCATGAGGCGGGATTGGTTTGGCAGGTTCGGCAGCACTTGGATGCGGCTGCGATGCAAGAGGCGGCGAATAGGCTCTTGGGGCGGCATGATTTTACGACATTCCGATCGTCGATTTGTCAGGCTGATAGCCCGATGCGAACATTGGATGAATTGCGCGTCGAAGAACTGGCGCGTCCAGATGGGCAAGAGATACGGTTTTACGTGCGGGCACGGTCGTTCCTTCACAATCAGGTGCGGTCTTTTGTTGGCACGCTCGAGCGTGTTGGCGCAGGGCAATGGACACCTGACGACGTGGAGGCCGCGCTCCATGCACGTGACCGCGCAGCCTGTGGCCCCGTTTGCCCTCCTCATGGGCTATATCTTGCCGGTGTTGGTTATCCCGACGACCCATTTGCTTGACCCGAATGTGATGCGCCGTAGCTCTACCTGAGGTGCATTCCTGTTCTCAGTGCGATAGGTTAGGGTTAAGCAAACTCACCAAGCGGGTGGGTGATAAGGGGCAGAAAAACGCGTGTCAGGACCATTCAAAACACTCGTGTCGAGCATTTCCATTGCCATCATTGCGCAAGCGGCCGTGGCCCAAGATTTGACCATCGCGGTGGATGTCGCGGATCTGGAACCCGTGTTGCGGCAAGCCTCGCTGGTTGCAACGGTGCTTTCGACCGAGGACGCCCCTCTGGCCCAAGATTTGATTGCAGCCGCGCGGGCCGATTATCAGCGGATCATCGCGGGTTTGTATTCCGAAGGGTATTACGGCGGCACGGTATCTATTCGCATCGATGGCCGAGAGGCCGCCTCGATTGCGCCGCTGGATGCGCCTGAAACAGTCGGCGCGATCACGATTGAAGTGAACGCAGGCCAGCGGTTTACCTTTGGACAGGTGAGCGTTGCGCCTTTGGCGGATGGGACCGTTTTGCCTGATGGATTTACCACAGGGCAGACCGCGCGATCTGGCGAGGTAAAGGCGGCAGTTGCCGCGGCGGTCGCGGCATGGCGGGCGGAGGGACACGCAAAGGCCACCCCGACATCGCAGCAGATCACCGCGCGCCATACCGAGGCCGAATTGAACGTGGCCGTCGGCATTGATGCAGGTCCGCAAGTGTCATTTGGTCCCCTGACCGTGTCTGGCAACAAAGATGTCCGCACCGACGCCATCACGCGGATCGTCGGCTACCAGCAAGGCACCGTGTTTTCCCCTGATGAGGCCGAAAAACTGGCGGATCGGTTGCGGCGGACGGGTGCGTTTTCCTCTGTCGCTGTGATCGAAGGGGAAACGCTGATCGGGACCGCGATGCCGATTGAACTGCAAGTGTCGGAAAAGCTGCCGCGCCGTCTGGGCTACGGGGTCGAGATGTCGACTGTAGATGGTCTCACCCTGTCGGGCTATTGGATGCACCGCAACATGCTAGGCGGGGCGCAGCGGTTGCGGGTCGATGGGATCGTATCGGGGATCGCTGGCGAAACAGGCGGGGTCGATTATGGGACGACTGTGACCTACGCCTACCCGCGTCCCTTTTCGATTGATACCGAAGCTGTCGCGACCTTAACCCTCGAACACGAGGATGAGGCTGATTACAAACTCGATCAGCTGACGGGATCGGTGATTGTAACCCGACTGTTCAGCGACAATCGCGAGATTGAGGGCGGCATCGGCTTTGTCACCGCCCAAAGCGAAGATGCCAACGGTATCCGCGATTACACGCTATTGACGCTTCCCATGGCGGGCACTGTGGATCGGCGGGATTCCACGTTGAACCCCAAGAACGGCCATTACGCGACCTTGGACCTCACGCCCTTTGTCGGTTTTGGCGATGCGGGAACAGGAGGACGGCTCTATTTCGATGGGCGCATTTATCGATCTGTGGGCACCGACGATAACGTCACCTTTGCCCTGCGCGGCCAATTGGGATCGGTCATGGGCGTGTCCATCGCCGAAGCGCCGACTGACTACCTATTTTACTCTGGTGGCGGCGATAGCGTGCGCGGTGAAGGATATAAATCGCTTGGCTATACAACAGGCGGCCAAACCACAGGCGGGCGCAGCTTTGCCGCGATTTCGGCGGAGACCCGCATTGACGTGACACCCTCCATCGGGATGGTCGGATTTGTCGACGCAGGCTTTATCGGTGGTGACTCCATTCCCTTTGAAGATGGCGAATGGCAGAGCGGCGCGGGCCTTGGCCTTAGGTATAACACAGGGATAGGGCCAATTCGTCTCGACCTCGCGACGCCGACTTCGGGCGATGGTGCGGGGCAATCCATCAACCTTTATGTCGGTATTGGGCAGGCGTTCTGATGCGGAAATTTCTCTTCCTCCTCACACTGGCCCTGCCGATCCCTGCTGCGGCCCAAGACACCGTAGAGGCCGACCGTGGTTTGATCGTCGACTTCCTGACCAACAACCTGTCGGGCGCGGGTCGCGAGGTGCAAATCTATGGCTTCCAAGGGGCACTGAGTTCGCAGGCGAAAATCGACCGACTGACCATTGCGGACGTAGATGGTGTCTGGCTCGACGCCCAAGGTCTGGTGCTAGACTGGAACCGCGCAGCGCTTTTGGCGGGGCGGGTCGAGGTGAGCGACCTTTCGGCGGACAGCATCGCGATGCTCCGCAAACCTCTGACCGAAGCGCAGACCATTGACCCGAGCGCGAGCAGCGCACCCTTTGCCCTGCCCGACCTCCCCGTCTCCTTGACCGTCGATCACATGTCGGTTGGCGCGCTGAGCCTCGGCGCCGATCTGATCGGAGAGCCTATATCGCTCTCCATCACAGGCAGCGCTGCATTGGCAGGCGGCGCGGGGTCCGCCGACCTACGGGCGGAACGGATTGACGGGCAAACGGGCGAATTGATCCTCACGGGGTCCTTTTCAAATGAAAGCCGCGTTCTGGGCCTGACCCTCGCCCTGCGCGAAGGGGATGCGGGCATTGCCGCACGGCTCCTCGATCTACCGGGGTTGCCCTCTGTCGCGCTGAGCATCGATGGTACCGCTCCGCTGGACGCCTATGAGGCCACAATTGCGCTGGATACTGACGGGCAGCCACGGTTGAGCGGCATGGTTGGGTTTGGCTCTGTCACCACTGCCCCTGACACGACAGAAAAGACGTTCCAATTTGACCTCAGCGGCGATGTGACCGCGCTGTTCCTGCCAGAGTATCGCGACTTCTTTGGCCCTGACGTGCGGCTCGCAGTGGCGGGTCGGTCAACCGATCAAGGAACCGCCCTCTCGGACCTGACCATTGAAACCCAGAGCCTGCGGCTGAACGGCTCGGCGAACTTAGACGAAACGGGCTGGCCGAATGATTTCGCTCTGACGGGCGACATGGGTCGTGCAGATGGCGCGCCCGTTCTGTTGCCCATCAGCGGGACACAAACCTACCTGCGGTCCGCGACTTTGGACATTGGGTTTGATGCCACAAATGGCGACCAATGGAACGCAAAGATCGACGCGCAAGACTTTGTTCGAACAGGAATTTCAGTTCCGCATCTTACACTAAACGGTGGTGGGACGATTGCACCTGATCGTAGCGGATTGACTGCTGATCTAACCTACGGCGCGACGGGTATTTCGCTTGATGATGAAGGGCTGACCGATGCGATGGGCGATGAGGTGAGCGGTGCATTGTCGCTCGACTACGTGGCAAATGATCGGACGACTTTGCGGGAATTTTCACTGTCAGGCGCAGGGATTGATGCGCAGCTATCGGCCATCATCGACCCAACGGGGCACGAGATCGTCATCACACCTGACCTGTCCGTCGTAGTCAAAGGCCTGTCTCGATTCGCCACCCTCGCAGGTCTGCCCGACCTTGCGGGTGACGCTGAACTGACCGCTAAAGGCACTGTCCAACCCCTCCGCACCGCTGTCGATTTAGACGTTGTCGCACGCACCACCGACCTCTCTATCGGGCAACCGCAGGCGGATGCGCTCTTGGCGGGGGACGGTGTTCTGACCCTCCGCGCTGTGCGGGATGAGGCGGGCACGCGGATCGAAGGCCTCGATTTCCAATCAGGAGACACGGCCCTGAACGGCACCGTGGCGCTGACGGCGGATGGCGTGTTGGGACGTGCGACGCTCAACACCCCTGCGGCTGGTCTGATTGACGGGGCGTCGGGCGCATTGTCCGTGACGGTCAACGGCGCTCGTGCGACGGACGGAACCCTAACCGCAGATGCCGTCGTCACCCGCGATGGCGACAGGATCGACCTCAGCGCGGACCTGCCTGCTGAAGGCCAAGGCCCGATTGACCTGAACGCCGAGGTCGCCGACCTTCGCCAATATGCGGCCCTTGTTGGCATCGACCTTTCGGGCGGCGCGTCTGTGACCATCAACGGCACAGCCCAAGCGGACGGCCAAGCGTTTGACCTGACCGCCAATGCGACGACGCGCAACGTGGCGATTGGGAATGCGAGCGTTGACCCGATCTTGGCTGGCGCGGGGCAGTTGGCGACACGCCTGCGCCGCGATGACCAGCAGATCACCGTTGATCCACTCACGCTGACCTTCCCAAACCTCACGGGCCAAGCGACCCTCGCGACCGACGGCACTACAGGTGGGGCAAAGTTCGACCTCCGCCTTGCAGATCTTGCCCTTATCGCGCCTGACTTCTCGGGTCCGCTCACGACCAAAGGCACCGCGACCCTGACAGAGAATGGCGCGTGGCAGATCGACACCCAAGCAGACGGCGCGGCGGGCCTTTCGGCTATTGTCGCGGGACAGATTGCAGGGTCGAACCTCGACCTGCGGATCAATGGCACCGCCCCGCTAGCGCTTTTGAATGGCGTGTTAGAACCGCGCCGTTTGACGGGCACCGCAGGGTTTAACCTCACCGTCTCTGGCCCCGCTGCTCTCGACGCCGTCGCGGGGCAAATTCAAATCACGCGCGCAGAGCTATCAGCGCCGACCTTGGGCCAATCCCTGCGCGACCTCGACGGGACGATCACGCTCGCCAATGGATCAGCGCAGGTGGATATGACAGGGGCGTCCTCGCTCGGTGGCGGGCTGGCGTTGCGTGGCCGTGTTGGGCTAGGTGGCGGACTAAATTCAGCTCTGACCGTTGAAGCCAACAACATCGTTGTGCGCGATCCAACGCTTTATGAAAGCACCCTGACGGGGGCGATTGCGATCAATGGACCGCTTGCGGGGGGTGCGCAAATCAGCGGCACCATTGACGTGGCCCAAGCGGAGATTCAGGTGCCGTCGTCGACCGTTGGGTCCTTGGGCGATGTGCCTGATGTGACCCATGTAGGTGCGCCTTCAGACGTGCGCCAGACGCTGCAACGTGCTGGGCTGACGGGGAAAACGGCGACCACCGCCGGCGGTGGCGGGCCTGCCTATGGCCTCGACATCACAATCAACGCCCCTGCCCGCCTGTTTGTGCGCGGGCGTGGGTTGGATGCTGAACTGGGCGGGAAACTGGCGCTGCAAGGGACCACCCAGCAAATCATTCCAGCGGGCCAGTTCGACCTTATCCGTGGGCGGCTCGATATCTTGCAACAACGCTTTGCCTTGACCGATGGCGCGATCACCATGCAGGGCGACTTCATCCCCAAAATCCGCTTTGTTGCGACAACCGAGTCCCTGAACGGCACGACCGTCAACGTCATCGTCGAAGGCCCCGCCAGCGCGCCAGAGGTGAGCTTTACCTCCGCGCCCGAACTGCCCCAAGACGAAGTTCTGTCCCAACTTCTCTTTGGTCGTGACATGTCGTCCATCAGCGCGTTCCAAGCCGTGCAACTGGCCGCAGCCGTTGGCACCCTTACGGGACGCAGCGGCGGTGGTCTGATCGACAAAATCCGTCAGGGGTCCGGCTTGGATGATCTGGATGTGACCACCGATGATGCGGGCAATGCGGCGCTATCGGCGGGCAAATACCTCAGCGACAATATCTACACCGATGTCACCG
Organism: Aestuarium zhoushanense; assembly: GCF_056431045.1. NCBI lineage: Bacteria > Pseudomonadati > Pseudomonadota > Alphaproteobacteria > Rhodobacterales > Paracoccaceae > Aestuarium > Aestuarium zhoushanense. The sequence goes on along the minus strand of NZ_JBWKMA010000002.1, from coordinate 75,887 downwards.
TTTCATCGCAAGGCGACACCGAAATTAACCTTAACCTTGACCTTGGCGGCGACTTCACTGCCAAAGGCGGGTTCGGAACCACTGGCGATACCTCGGTCGGTGTTTTCTTTGAAAAGGACTACTGATGACGATCTCGCTCGACCTGACTGACCGTAAGGGGCTCCCCGATCCGCTGCGCGTATTGGTCACCGAATACCCCCGCGACCTCTGGGCCAGTGATCCGAATTTCCACGGACTGGTGAGCTTTTGGCTCGACCGTCACATGACCTTCCGCCGTTTATTGTCAGCGATGACCACGGCGACCGAGGATGTGATGGACAAGGGTGATCCGAAACGGTTTGCGACCGCGATTTCGCGTTATGGCTCTATGTTCGTCCAAGACCTGCATGGCCACCACCAGATTGAGGATCAGCACTACTTTCCGATCTTGTCGAAAAAAGACCCGCGCGTGACCCGTGGCTTTGACATTCTGGACAAAGACCACCACGCGATGGACGGCATTCTCTCCAGCTTTGTCGAGGTTGCGAACGGGGCATTGCAGACCCTTGATCGTGGCCCAAAATTGATCACAGGCGCAGGTGCGCTTCATGCGGAGCTTGAGAAATTGACCCGCCTGATGGACCGCCACCTCACCGACGAAGAGGAATTGGTGGTGCCTGTAATCCTCAAGTTCGGTGCAGACGGGCTTCACTAACACAATCTGATTTGATCATTTCTTTGATGTGGGGCAGAATTGGCCCCAATTAGACGCAGGAGTGCCGCACGTGAACGTCGAAATGCCAAAGGAACCAGCACACCAAACGGTGTATCGACGCCTTCGCGACATGATCCTCTGCGGAGAGATGGAGCCTGGTCAGGCCGTCACAATCCAAGGCCTCGTGGCCGAACTGGATGCAGGCATGACCCCCGTGCGCGAGGCGATCCGCCGCCTGACCTCTGAACACGCGCTGGAATTCAAAGACAACCGTCGCGTTGGCCTGCCCGTTCTGAACCGTGCTGAAATTGACGAGATTTCCTTTGCCCGTCTGGCGCTGGAACCACAACTCGCCATGTGGGCCGCGGCCAAGATCACGCCTGAACAGATCAACCAGCTTGCTGCCATCGACGAGGACCTGAACCGCGCGATTGATCGTGGCGATATTCAGACCTACCTGATCCAGAACTACCGTTTCCACAGCACGCTTTACGCGGCCTCTCAAGCGGCAACGGTGATTGCGCTAGTGGATGCGCTCTGGCTTCGCCTTGGGCCGAGCTTGCGTGTCATGCGGGGACGGTTCGGCACAGCGTCGCTCGACGATCGTCACGCCGTCGCGGTTGAAGCTCTGCGTTCGGGCGATATTCCTGCCGTGGGCGACGCCATTCGTTTGGATATTGAACAGGGGTTCAACCAAATCCGCCTGTCGATGCGCGACTAAACGACCATCTCCATAAAAATGCGATCAAAGCCGTCGACCGTTGCGCGATGCGTGATGGTGAACCCGTATTTTTCGTAGATAACCACGTTCCGCGCCATTTTCGCATTGGTGTAAAGCGTCAGCTTTGTCTGCCCCGTTGACCGCGCATGATCTACCGCGAAATCGAGGAGCTTCCGCCCGATCCCCTGCCCTTGGGCCTCTGGCGAAACCGCGATCATATCGATTTCGATCGCGTCCCTATCAGGGAACATGACCAAACAGCCGACAATGGGATTTCCGAGGACATACAAATGCCCCGCCTTAATCGCGGCTGCATAATCGGCGCCCATTGGCGCAGGACGGCGGCCGATCAGTGGGATGTAGTCCGCATAAGAGGTTTCGACGATCTGTTGCACCGCTGGCAAATCGGCAGGCGTTGCGAGGCGGATGTCCGTCAAAACCGATCTTTCAGACCGAACCACAGCATCCCGAGCACCAACAAGGGATGCCGTAGCGCCGCACCGCCAGGGAACCGTGGGCTCGGCACAGATGCCATGATGTCGAACTTTTCCGCCTGCCCCGCGATGGCCTCAGCCGCGACCTTGCCCGCGAATGTGGCAAGGGCAACGCCATGACCAGAAAAGCCAGAGAGCGACAGGATATTGCCCGTGATCCGCTCCACATGCGGAAGGCGGTTCATCGTGATCCCGAGCGTCCCGCCCCACGCGTAATCGACGCGGATACCGTTTAGCTGTGGGAAAATCTGCGCCATCGCTTTGCGGACGACGCCTTCGATATCGGACGGGAATTTGTAGCCATAGCTTTCCCCGCCGCCAAAAAGCATCCGATTGTCCTCTGACAGGCGGAAGTAGTTGATCACGTATTTGCTGTCAGCCACGCAATGATTGCCCTTCATCACCAGTTCGGGATCAGCCAAAGGCTCTGTCGCGATGATGAAGTTATTGATCGGCATGACGCGGGCCGCGACGCGCTCTTGCATCCGTCCCAGATAGCCATTGCAGCCCATCACCACATAGCGGGCGCGGATGGTGGCGACGTCGGTATGCACAACGGCGGGCTCACCCTCTTCAACGCGGGTGACGCGGGTTTGTTCATAGATGGTCACGCCCAAATCGCGGCACGCCCGCGCAAGGCCAAGCGCAAAGCGCAGCGGATGAATGTGACCGCCGCCCATATCAATCGCGCCACCATGATAGGCGTCCGAACGACAAAGATCGTAGAGTTCATCCCGATCCAATTTGCGGATTTTATCGTAGCCGTATTCGGTGTTCAGCTTATCAACATAGGCATGAGTATGAGGCACGAAGCGCGCGCGGTGATCGGCTTCGATCACACCTGCGGCCCAGCCAGCGCCTGTGTCGTATTTCTGATCCAGCCCGCGCAAGACATCGACGGATTCTTGCGACAAGCCCCAGAGTTTGCGAGCCAAGTCTTTGCCCACGAGTTCCTCTAGATCGTCCTGATGTAGACGTTGACCGCCAGAGACCTGACCACCGTTGCGACCAGAGGCACCAAAGCCGACGCGCTGCGCCTCGACCAAAGTGACCTGATAGCCCTGCTCTGCCAGATGCAGCGCAGTCGATAGGCCCATGAACCCACCGCCGATGACACAGATATCGCAGGACAAATCACCCCTTGCCGCGGGGAACGCGTCAAGGGGTGTAGCTGTCGCCGCATAATAGCTGTCGGGGTATTCCCCAACGCGATCATTTGCGGTGAGAAAGTCCATTAGGCCGACTTCATCAGACCTGCGGCCTTCACTTTTTCATAGGCTTCATCGAGCGACTTGCGGGCACGCGCGATCAGCTCGTCCACTTCGTCACGGGTGATGATCAACGGCGGAGCGATGATCATACGGTCACCAACGTGACGCATGATCAGGTCGTTACCAAAGCAGCATTCGCGGGTCATGAAACCAACGGTGCCCGGTGCAGCTTCGAACGGCTTGCGGCTGCCTTTTTCAGGAACCAGCGCGAGCGACGCCATCATGCCAACGATCTTGGTTTCACCAACAAACGGGTGATCGCCAAGGCTGTGCCACTTCTCTGCCAGATACGGTGCGATGTCGTTCTTTACGTAATCAACGAGGTTCAGTTCCTCCATGATACGCAAGTTTTCCAGCGCAACCGCACAGGCCACAGGGTGACCCGAGTAGGTGTAGCCGTGGTTGAACTCAACGCTATCAATCGCTTCCGCAACTTTGTCGTTCACGATCGACGCAGCGATCGGAATATAGCCCGAGGACAGGCCTTTTGCGGTGGTGATGATGTCAGGCTTGGTGCCCATTGCTTGGAAGCCGAACCATTCACCCGTGCGGCCAAAGCCACAGATCACTTCGTCAGAGATGAACAGGATACCGTATTTATCAACGATACGCTGGATTTCTGGCCAGTACGTTTCAGGCGCAACGATCACGCCGCCCGCACCCTGCACAGGTTCACCGATAAAGGCCGCGACCTTTTCCGGACCGATCTCCAGGATCGCCTCTTCGAGTTCGCGTGCACGAGCGAGGCCAAATTCTTCAGGCGACATGTCGCCGCCTTCGGTCCACCAGTTTGGCTGGTTGATGTGGTGAATACCTGGGATGATACCGCCCTGCTTGTGCATGCCAGCCATACCGCCGAGGCTCATGCCAGCCATGGTCGAACCGTGGTAGCCGTTCTTACGACCGATCACGACCTGACGATCAGGTTCACCTTTCGCCTGCCAGTAGGCACGCACCATACGCAGGTTGGTGTCATTCGCCTCAGAACCCGAGGACGCAAAGAACACGTGGTTCAGATCACCCGGTGCGATTTCAGCGAGCTTATTGGCAAGCTGGATAACCGGCACGTGCGTGGTCATGAAAAAGGTGTTGTAATACGGCAGTTCCTGCATCTGCTTTGCCGCAACTTCGGCAAGGCTGTCGTGGCCGTAGCCGATGTTCACACACCAGAGGCCCGACATCGCGTCGAGGATACGGTGGTTTTCGCTATCGGTCAGCCACACGCCTTCGGCGCGGGTCACAACGCGGGCACCGCGCTTTGCCAGAACATCACCGTTGGTAAACGGGTGCATGTGGTGAGCGGAATCGAGCGCCTGAAGCTCTGCTGTGGGGGTTTGGGTGCTGATCATATTCATGAGGGCGCTCCTTTCGGCGCGAAACGCGCGCGGGGTTGAGGGCAATGGTTACACGCAATTTCTGCGTTCTGCGGCAGGATAGAAATACGGCTCCGCCCCGTCAAGCAAGTTTGATCAAATTCCACACCCACATGACCCACTCTGAGCCGTAGAATCGTCTTTGGACGTCATCCGAAGCAGGGTCTAATCCTTAGGCAGTGCACCCAAAGCTCACTCGAACCCCAAGATTTGCCCAACTGCTAAGCATCCTGATCAACTGGCCTTTCTTTCTTTGATCAATAAACGCCTTATTTTTGACCAGAGACAGTCCGCATAGCAAAACATTTACGCAGCCCCGCTTGTTTTTTGCCCTCAGTCGTGGCGGGATGATTTTACCCCCTGCGACACAGAAAGGTTGCAATGTAGGCTACTTTTGATCAAATTGGGGAAAAAGGTCCGAATGGGCCACCAACTCGGGAGAAAGAAATATGACAAAAACCTGGTTGCCGATGACGGCTGCAATTGCGCTCGTCGCTGGCTCTGCGATGGCAGAAGAGGTGCGCGTTTATAACTGGTCGGACTACATCGACGAAGCGCTCTTGGAAAAGTTCGAAGCCGAAACCGGCTATGACTTGATCTACGACGTGTTCGACTCGAACGAAGTTCTTGAGACCAAAATGCTGGCTGGTGGGTCGGGCTACGACGTCGTTGTGCCGACTGGTACCTTCCTTCAGCGTCAGATCGTAGCTGGCGCGTTCCAGCCGCTCGACATGTCGAAACTGCCGAACGCTGGCAATCTGTGGGACGTGATCAAAGATCGCACCGCGCAGTATGACCCCGGCAACGCCTATTCGATCAACTACATGTGGGGCACCACCGGTATCGGCGTAAACACGGGCAAAGTGGCTGAGCTTCTGGGCGACGACGCACCGATCAACAGCCTCGAGCTGGTATTCAACCCAGCCAACATGGAAAAGCTGGCTGAGTGTGGCGTTCACTTCCTTGACGCACCGACCGAGATGGTTCCGGCTGCTCTCGCCTATGCGGGCCTCGACCCAGACGCCAAAGACGCTGACTCGCTCGCAAAAGCCGAAGAAGTGCTGATGGCGGTTCGTCCGTACATCCAGAAGTTCCACTCTTCGGAATACATCAACGCTCTGGCAAACGGCGAAATCTGCGTGGCCTTCGGTTGGTCGGGCGACATTCTGCAAGCACGTGACCGCGCAGCAGAAGCTGAAAACGGCGTCGAAGTTGCGTATAACGCTCCGACTGAGGGCGCTCTGATGTGGTTCGACCAAATGGCGATCCCTGCGGATGCTCCAAACCCAGAAGGCGCACATGCATTCCTGAACTTCATCATGGATGCGCAGAACATGGCCGATGCGTCGAACTACGTTTACTACGCAAACGGTAACAAAGCGTCGCAAGAGCTGCTGATCGAAGACGTGATCGGCGACACTGCGATTTACCCTGACGAAGCAACGCTGGAAAACCTCTACACCGTGACCCCGTTCGGTCCGGCAGAGCAGCGTCTGCTGACCCGTCTGTGGACCCGCGTTAAATCCGGCGTCTAATCGCGCCTGACCTGCCCCGCGCCGTTTTTATCGGCGCGGGGATTTTCATTTTATGCCGGAGTTCATTTGATGGCTCAGTCCCCTCGCCCGTCCAGTAATCCAACCAATGTTTTTGCACCTTGGAACGATCCAAACGCCAAACCATTGATCCAGTTTAAGAACGTGACGAAGAGGTTCGGGGATTTCACCGCTGTTGATGACCTGACGATCGACATTTACGAACGCGAATTCTTTGCGCTTTTGGGCCCGTCTGGCTGCGGCAAAACCACATTGATGCGGATGCTCGCTGGCTTTGAGAGCCCGACAGAGGGCAGCATTCTTCTGGGTGGTCAGGACATCGTTCCCGTGCCCCCGAACAAACGCCCCGTAAATATGATGTTCCAGAGCTACGCGCTCTTCCCGCACCTGACCGTATGGGACAACATCGCCTTTGGTCTGCGCCGTGATGGGCTGGGCAAGGATGCAATCAACGATCGCGTCAAAGAGATGCTGCGCCTGACGCGCCTCGACAAATTCGCGAAACGCAAGCCGCACCAAATTTCGGGCGGTCAGAGACAGCGTGTGGCACTTGCCCGCTCTCTGGCGAAGGCACCGAAACTGCTGCTGCTCGACGAACCGCTGGGCGCGTTGGACAAGAAACTGCGCAACGAGACGCAGTTCGAACTGATGGACATTCAGGAAAAGACGGGGACCACTTTTGTCATCGTGACCCACGACCAAGAAGAGGCGATGACCGTTGCCTCCCGCGTCGCAGTCATGGATCACGGCAAGATGGTTCAGGTCGACACGCCCGCTGGCATTTATGAAGCTCCGAACAGCGTTTACGTGGCGGATTTTATCGGTGATGTGAACCTGATCGAAGGCAACGCCACTGTCGAAGGCAACACCGTTACGATCCATTTCGCCGAAGGCGCTGCACCCATCACTGCGGTCTGCGAACGCCCCATCGCGGATGGTCAACGCGTGTCCTATGCGATCCGTCCTGAAAAGATCTCTGTGAACCGTGAACCGCTCGACGATCGCGCGAACCACGTCAAAGGCAAGATTGAGGACATCGGCTACCTCGGCAATGTGTCGACCTATCACGTCCGCCTGCCTTCTGGCGAACTGGTCAGCGCCTTGATGACCAACTCGCGCCGCCTCGCCCGCCGTGATTTCACATGGGAAGACGAAGTGTGGCTTAGCTGGACGGACACCGCTGGTGTCGTCCTGACGGAGTGAGCGGCATGAACCTACGCCGCCTCATCGTCATTGGAATTCCGTTCACGTGGTTGCTGTTATTCTTCCTCGTGCCCTTCGTGATCGTGATCAAGATCTCGCTCTCTGATCCTGCCATCGCGATCCCGCCCTATTCGCCAACCTTGGAATTGTCTGGGGGATTGGCGGGGCTCAAGGCGTTCTTTAGCCAGCTGGATTTCGAGAACTTCACCTTCCTGACGCTCGACCCGTTGTATTACACGGCCTATCTGTCGTCGCTCAAGATCGCCTCGATCTCGACCCTGCTGACGCTCGCCGTGGCCTTCCCAATGGCTTACGGCATGGCCCGTGCGCCAGAGGAATGGCGCGCCACGCTGATGATGCTCGTGATCCTGCCGTTTTGGACCTCCTTCCTGATCCGCGTGTATTCGTGGATGGGAATTTTGGGCAAAGAAGGCTTCTTGAACATGATCCTTCTGTGGCTCGGCGTCATCGACGAACCACTGACGATCCTGAATACGAACACGGCGGTTTATATCGGTATCGTCTACACTTACCTGCCGTTCATGATCCTGCCGATTTATTCAACGCTAGAAAAACTGGACCTATCTTTGATCGAAGCGGCAGAGGACCTTGGTTGCACGCGCACCTCTGCCTTCTGGCTCGTCACGGTACCGCTTTCTGTTCCGGGTGTGGTTGCTGGGTGTTTCCTCGTCTTTATCCCTGCCTTGGGTGAGTTCGTGATCCCGTCCCTCTTGGGCGGCTCGGACACGCTGATGATCGGTAAGGTTCTGTGGGAAGAGTTCTTCTCGAACCGCGACTGGCCTGTGGCCTCTGCGGTGGCTGTGATCCTGCTCGCGATCCTGATCATCCCGATCATCCTGTTCCAGCGGAACCAACAAAAGCAGTTGGAGGGCGACCAATGAAAAAGCTGAGCTGGTTCAACCTGACCACCCTCACCCTAGGGTTTGCCTTCCTCTACATCCCGATGATCGTGCTGATCGTCTATTCGTTCAACGGCGGTCGTCTGGTGACGGTTTGGGCGGGGTTCTCGACCAAATGGTATGGCACACTGTTCCATAACGAGGCGTTCCTTGATGCCGCTTGGGTGACGATCCGCGTGGCTGTTGCAACCGCAACGCTCGCAACAATCCTCGGCACGCTGGCAGGCTATGTGCTGGTGCGCGGTGGTCGGTTCTGGGGCCGCACGCTGTTTTCAGGGATGGCCTATGCGCCGCTCGTGATGCCTGACGTGATCCTCGGTCTTTCACTCTTACTGCTGTTCAAGGTGATGTTCGGTAGCATGGGCATGACAACGATCATCCTCGCGCATACGACCTTTGCGATGTGCTATGTGTCGGTCGTCGTCTCCTCGCGCCTTTTGTCCTTTGACAAATCACTGGAAGAAGCCGCATCGGACCTCGGCGCGACGCCGTTCGATACATTCATGTCGGTCACTCTGCCGATCATCTTTCCTGCGGTTCTGTCGGGTTGGCTCTTGGCCTTTACCTTGTCGCTCGACGATCTAGTGATTGCGTCCTTTGTGACGGGTCCGGGTGCAACCACCCTCCCGATCAAAATCTACTCGGCCGTGCGTTTGGGCGTTTCGCCCGAGATCAACGCTCTCTCGACCATCATGATCGGGATTGTAACCGTTGGCGTTCTGACTGCATCGTTGCTCAACAAACGCAAAGTTGTTCAGCGCCTCAAGGACGAAAAAGCCGCGAATTAAGTGAGTTCAGCGACCGTGCGGCGAGCCCAATCAAGGATCGCCGCCGGATCGTTGGGCAGTTCTTCGCCCAAGCCTTCGGTAAAGGCGTGGAACGCAGGCAAGGTTTCATCGCGCACGGCCAAAAGGACGGGAATACCCGCCGCCAGTGCCGCACCGATCACAGGACGGAACCCGCGCCCCTCGGCCTCTTGTTTTCCGAACTTATTCGCCAAGAGTAGCTCTGCCCCTTCGAGCGAAGCCTCAACCAAACCTACAGCCTCTTCCAATGCGGTCGGGTCCAGTCGACACCCCGATGACAAGGCGCCAAGGTTCTGGCTAATGCGGATCACACGCCCTGACGGGATCATATGCAGGTCCATGTGATAAGGGCTTCCGTCCTGCGGATCATCGTTGATCTGGCAGGCCCCTGCGACCACAACGCCCTCGGCCCGCAACTGGCGTATCGCCTCTGTCAACGTTGGGTTTGCGGTGCTGGTTTTGGTCGCGATTACGTAGCCTAGCATTATGCCCTCTTGTGCAAGTCGCACCACGATGACAGCCTGAGCCGCGAAAGAAAAGGGACGCAATGCAGCAAACACCAGTCATGATCCTTGCAGGCGGTCAGGCCACCCGAATGGGTGGCGGCGATAAGCCCCTGATGCTGTGGCGGGATCGGCCTTTGATCGAATGGCTGCTGGACGATCTGCGCAAACACTCCCCCCAAATAGCGATCAACGCGAATGGGGATCCGCAGCGGTTCGCGACATATTGGCTGCCTGTTGTGCCCGATGAACTGCCCGATTGTGGCCCGCTCTCTGGTATTTTGACTGCGATGGAATGGGCTGCGGGCTCTGGGTTTTCGCATGTCGGGGTGATTGCGGGAGATACCGTTTCGCTACCCGATGACCTTTTAGAGCGTTTGGGCACAGGGCCGTCCTACGCCACCTCACGGGTCAACAACGAATGGCGCGCCCATCCTACGGTCGGTGTTTGGCCCGTCGATCTAGCCGCGGGATTACGTGATTACCTTCTGTCTGGGGAACGCCGGGTGATGGGTTGGGCGAAATCCGTCGGCGCGACTGAGGTACGGTTTGACGGCGAAGTCTTCCGCAATTTCAACACGCCAGAGGACCTAAAGGGTTAGCCCCTGCGGATCAGATAGGCCTGCCCGCGATCAACCTCTTCCATACCGAGGAACTCATGCCCCGCCTCGCGGCAAAACACGGGCATATCGATCTGCGCCATCGCGTCGGACGCCAAGATACGGAGCACTTGGCCCAACTCCATCGACGCCAGAACTTTCCGCGCCTTCAGGACAGGCAGGGGACATAGCAGCCCAATAGCGTCGACTTCTACGTCAGCCATGGAGCTTACGATCCCGCAAAGACGCCAAAAAGGACGCGCCGATGAGGGCCGCACCGAGCAAGCCCGTGACAGCTTCGGGCACGTGGAATTCGACATGTAAGAACATTACCACCGCCAAAACAAGGATCGACCAGAATGCCCCGTTTTCGAGGTAGCGATATTCGTTCAACGTGCCCTTTTCGACCAACATGACCGTCATCGACCGCACATACATCGCGCCGATCCCAAGGCCGATAGCGATGATGAACAGGTTTTGCGTCAGGGCGAACGCGCCGATCACACCGTCAAAACTGAACGAGGCATCGAGCACTTCGAGGTATAGGAACGCCCCCAAACCTGCCTGCCCAATAGCACGACCCGCCCTTTGTGCGTCCAGATAATGGCCGAGCACATCGACCAGCAGGAACGTCAGCAGACCCCAGATCGCCGATTGCAGAAACGCGCGGCCTGTCACGGGATCAAAGAGGTTCGACACCAGTGTGATCACCCCGATCACAATCGTCACCACCAACAGTTTCGCGCCTGACATGCGGCACATCATCCGTTCCACACCAGGCAGCCAATGAACGGTCTTTTCAGGATCAAAGAAATACGACAGCGCGACCATCAACAGGAACGTCCCGCCAAAGGCGCTGATCGGAACCCGCGCACCGTCCATGATCTCGGCGTAGCGGTCAGGATGCGCCCAAGCGAGCTCTACCGCAGCCCATGGCCCGATCTTGGCCGCGATACAAACGACGGCCAGCGGGAAGATGATCCGCATGCCAAAGACAGCGATCAGAATACCCCATGTCAGGAACCGCCGCTGCCAAACCGCGGTCATCTCACGCAGTTTGTTCGCGTTCACGATCGCATTGTCGAATGAGAGCGAAATTTCCAGAACCGACAGTACAGTCGTGATGAAGAGCACGTTCAACATACCTGCCACGGTGCCAAAGATGCTCCACCCCAAAACCAAACTGAGGATAAGACCGCCAGCGGTCACACCGAAAGCCAGCGTGAAATAACGCAGCGCAGGTTTCGAACACGGTTCTGCCAATTCAGACCACCATAAAGAAGGACCGCCGCCCGATGGGGGCGGCGACGGTGATTATTTCTGCGCTTCGAGCGCGTCGAGCCGCGCCTTGAGCGCTTCGTTCTCTTCGCGGGCTTTTTGCGCCATCGCGCGAACGGCGTCGAATTCTTCACGGGTGACAAAGTCACGGTCCGCAAGCCAGCGATCCAGCATGGATTTCATCGCGTTCTGCGCTTCGTCCTTGGCCCCTTGCGCCACGCCCATAGCGTTGGTCATCAATTGGGAAAAGTCGTCTAGAATTTTATTGCGGGTCTGCATTGTCAGCCTCCGGTCAGTGTTAAGCCCTATATGGGGGGCGAACCTCAAAGGGGCAAGTCGCAACCTGTTGACTCTGACTATTCGTCCCATCAAACCTGCGGCCATGATCGCTCTTTCTGCTCTCGCCTTTCCGAATGTGTCACCGGAAATCTTTACCATCTCGGTCTTCGGGATGGAGTTTGCGCTGCGTTGGTATGCCCTCGCTTACATCACTGGAATCGCTCTGGGCTGGTGGATGATCGCAAAGTCGCTCAAACAACCCGCGTTTTGGCCCGCGAACACCGCGCCGATGACCGCCAAACAGCTCGAAGATCTGATGACGTGGATCATCGCTGGTGTGATTTTGGGCGGACGTTTCGGCTATGTGCTGTTCTACCGCTTTAGCTACTACGCCCAAAACCCGCTTGAGGTTCTTCAAGTCTGGGAAGGCGGCATGTCCTTCCACGGTGGGTTCCTCGGTGTGATCGTGGCGACCTACCTTTATTCGCGCCATCAAAAGCTGCCGCTCGGGTCGGTGGCGGATTGTTTGGCGATGGTCGCGCCCTTGGGCCTCCTCCTCGGGCGATTGGCGAATTTCATCAATGGCGAACTTTGGGGCCGCGTGAGCGATGTTCCATGGGCTGTCGTCTTCCCCTCTGAAGCAGCGCAGCAGTGCCTCTTGCCCATCTGCGCCCGCCACCCCTCGCAACTCTATGAGGCCGCGATGGAGGGCGTAATCCTTGGCCTTATCATGCTCTGGCTCGTGCTACGTGCAGGCGCCTTGAAACGCCCGTGGACCTTGGCAGGGACATTTTTCGCAGGCTACGGCGTATCGCGCTTTATCGTCGAATTCTTCCGCCAACCTGACGCGCAGTTCATCAGCGACGGAAATCCGCTCGGCCTTGCGTTCCATGTGAACGGCTGGGGGCTGACCATGGGGCAAACTCTGTCGCTGCCGATGATCCTCATCGGCCTCGTTATGATCGCACGGGCGAAACGCACATGACGGCGCTGGCGGACCTCCTCAAACGCAGGATTGCGACCACGGGGCCAATCACACTCGCTGACTATATGTCAGAGGCGCTTTTGCACCCAGAACACGGCTATTACACCACCCGCGATCCGCTCGGCGCGACGGGGGATTTTGTCACCTCGCCCGAGATTTCGCAGATGTTCGGTGAAATGATCGGATTGTGTTTGGCGCAGGCTTGGATCGACCAAGGCCGTCCTAACGGCGTTCTGGCAGAGCTCGGCCCCGGTCGCGGCACGCTGATGCAAGACATCCTTCGTGCCACCAAGGGCGTCTCTGGGTTCCATGACGCGCTCCACCTGCATCTGGTCGAAGCCTCGCCCGTCCTGCGTGCTGCCCAATCTGCGCGGCTGCCGAACCCAACGTTCCATGCGGATGTATCGACGCTGCCCGATGCGCCCCTTTTCCTTGTGGCGAATGAATTCTTTGACGCCCTCCCCGTGCGCCAATTCCAACGCGACGGCACCGGCTGGCGTGAACGGATGGTCGGGCTAGAGGGTGACACCCTCACCATTGGCCTGTCCGCCGCTGCCCCGATTGCGCTGCTGGATCACCGCCTCGCCGATACCAAAGACGGCGATTTGGTCGAAGTATGCCCAGCCCTCCCCGCCATCATGGGGCAAATCGGCGAACGGATCGGCACCCGTGGCGGTGCGGCACTTATCATCGATTACGGCGATTGGCGGTCCCAAGGTGACACGCTCCAAGCCCTGCGTGGACACAAACCGGTTGATCCGCTCGACGCACCGGGCACCGCAGACCTCACCACACATGTCGATTTTGAGGTCATCACCCAATCTGCGGCCCCTGCCCGCTTTACCCGCATCACGCCTCAAGGCGTCTTTCTCGAACGCCTCGGGATCACGCAGCGTGCGCAGAGTTTGGCTCAGTCAATGTCGGGCGATGCGTTAGAGTCCCATATCGCCGCACATAGACGCTTGACCCACCCGTCAGAAATGGGTGACCTCTTTAAAGTGGTCGGGATTTACCCCGACGCACACACGCCGCCCGCAGGTCTGGAACCATGACGCTCGAAATTATCACCCATGATGACCTTATGCCGATCCGCCACGGGTTCTTTACCCGACGGGGCGGTGCATCGTCTGGCGTGTTTGCGGGCTTGAACTGTGGCGGTGGTAGCAGCGATCAATCCGACATCGTCGTGATCAACCGTGGCCGTGTGGCCGCCGCGATGGATGTGGCGCCCGAGGCTCTTATTGGTGTGCATCAGGTGCATTCCGCTGACGTTGTGACCGTGTCTGACATCACCACGCCCCGCGCCCAAGCCGACGCGCTCGTTACGGATGTTCCAGGTATCGCCTTGTCGATCCTCACCGCCGATTGCCAACCTGTGCTCTTTGCCGACCATGACGCAGGTGTCATCGGTGCCGCACACGCAGGCTGGAAGGGTGCGCTTAGCGGCATCCTTGAGGAAACGATCGTTGCGATGGAAGACCTCGGCGCGGATCGTGAAAACATGGTCGCGGTCATTGGTCCAACCATCAGCCAACGCGCCTATGAGGTCGGTCAGGAATTCTTTAACGCGTTTCTCGACGAAGACCCCGCCTTTGCCCGTTTCTTTGTGAATGGCAAAGAAGACGGGAAGTTCATGTTCGATCTTCCTGCCTTTGGTCTATTCCGTCTGCGCACCGCTGGGGTGGGCACCGCAGAATGGACGCGCCACTGCACCTACTCGGACCCAGACCGATTCTATAGCTACCGTCGGACCTGCCATCAAAAAGAGGCCGATTATGGCCGTTTGATCGCGTCGATCCGCCTCTGACCCGCCACAATCGGGTCACTTCCACCTAGCCTCACGCTCTCGCACCCCTTTGCCTAAAGGGCTTTCACCGTTCTGAGACGGTTTCCCCACGAACAGGGCAAAGTTTCACAACTTCGCCCAACTCTTGCCGCCTGTGCCCTTGATAGTGGGATCAACGCCGAAACTGGCAACGACTATCCAAGAGGACAGAGCAATGAAAAACAAACGCTGGCTCACCACTATGATCGAAGACGCCAAAGCCTGTGAAACACAGATGCCTTGGGCGCGTGGACTGCGTCGCGAAGCGATGATCGCCCGCCGCACCGAAACCACCTCCCCCGAATTAGAGGCCAAAGCGGCCTGATTTCTCCCTCGGAAGCAGACACTTCCAAGACCTCAAGGCGGCCAGTGGCCGCCTTTTTCTTTGCGATTCGGGGTGAGCGGCGTGAAATTAAGGCCAGATTAACGCCTTAAAGGTGAACAATCTGAGGTTGCTAGTCCCACTTTGTTACCCGCTGCTCCACAATACTTTGATTTCTTTGACAAGTCTGACCAACTTCTGCCACATTCTGATCAAGTTGAACGACCCGATGTTGTCGGTGGGGGCCGACAGAAGGTCAACCGTAAGGTGGACCAGTATGCATATGCCCCGTTCGGCAGCCGCTCTAGGCGTGTCAAATAACCTACCGGTTTCTCAGGACCGGATCGCTCGGAAAGACGGGCGACTTCAGCGCAACCAGCCTCTCATGCGCAAATATGAAGTCGCCCATCTGACCAAAGATGGCCTCTGCCATGAATTCCAGAAAACAGCGCCCGCGCACCCTCTGTTCGAGGAAGCCTTTTCTGCCTTTGCCCGTGGCCTGTTATTCCAAACAGAAAACGGCCCAATCGCGGTCGAAGACCTCTGGCCGGGGGATCGCATCCGCACAGCCAACGGACGCCTCCGCACGCTCATGTGGAAAGGGTCGATGATGATCGTGCCGCATGTGGCGAGTGAAACGACATCCATGATCCGCGTTGGGACAGAGGCGTTGGGGCTTCATCGTCCATCGCACGACACAATGTTCGGACCTTCAGCGCGTGTGTTTCATACGTCACCCCGCATCAGGGCGTTCAACGGGCAAGACGGCGCGTTTGTTCCGCTGGCCGATCTCGTCGATGGGGACGGCATCATCGAAATCACGCCGATGGCGCCCGTGCAGGTGTTCCACTTGGGCTTTGCGACCCACGAACGCCTCAGCGTCGCGGGGCTAGAAGTAGAAAGCTATCACCCCGGTGCGCCACATCGGTTCCCCTTGCGCGGCGAACTCCTCGACATGTTCATGCCGCTCTTCCCGCATATGCGAGACCTCGGGGATTTCGGGATGGATTGCCAGCCGCGTTTGCGGATGGCTGATCTTACGGTGTTTGACGTCGCTTAAGCGTCGCGAGCAAGGCGTTCCTCAAGAACGTCAAACGGCACACCCGGTTCGTCCTTCGCACAGCGGATAACGAGCGATGTTTTCACATGCGCAACGTTGTCCGCAGTGAGCAGTTCACCCGTTAGGAAGCTCTGGAAGCTGCGCAAATCAGGGGCCACGCATTTGAGGATAAAGTCGACCTCACCGTTGAGCATGTGACATTCGCGAACGAGCGGCCAATTGCGGCACCGTTCTTCAAAGGCAGAAAGGTCAGCTTCGGCTTGCTTGTGCAGACCGACCATCGCGAACACCTGCACTTCAAAGCCCAACTCGCGGCTATCCACGTCAGCGTGGTACCCACGAATATAACCCTGCTCTTCGAGCGTGCGCACACGACGCAGACACGGCGGCGCGGAAATGCCCACTCGTTTTGCCAATTCGACGTTGGTCATGCGACCATCCGCCTGCAATTCGGCAAGGATCATGCGATCGATTTCATCGAGTTTGCTGCCCGGCATTGGTATCCCCAAAGAAAGTTTCGCGAACCTTACGTCGAATGAACTTTATGCGCAACAATATTTCAAAGTTGCGCAATTTCATTTCTCATTCGCATGCATAAAATTCTTGCAATGTTTTAATCCCGCTCGCCTCTTTCCCGCAGCGGGCGGCGTGGCTATATCGGGGGGAACGGATATTGAAAAGAGGCTGACATGTCTGACGCACGCCACACGAAGGTTTTGATCATTGGCTCTGGCCCTGCAGGCTATACCGCAGGCGTTTACGCAAGCCGCGCCATGCTGAACCCGATTCTGGTTCAGGGGATGGAACCGGGCGGTCAGCTGACCACCACGACCGAAGTTGAAAACTGGCCGGGTGAAAAAGAAATCCAAGGGCCGCAGCTGATGGTCAACATGGAAGAGCACGCCAAGGCGATGGGCTGTGAGATCATCATGGACCTGATCTCTGACCTCGACCTGTCCCAGCGTCCTTTCGTGGCCAAAGGCGACAGCGGCACCACCTATACCGCCGATGCGATCATCCTTGCGACAGGCGCTCGTGCAAAGTGGTTGGGTCTGGAGTCGGAAGAAGCCTACAAGGGCTTCGGCGTATCGGCCTGCGCGACCTGTGACGGGTTCTTCTACCGCGGTCAGGAAATCGTTGTGATCGGTGGCGGCAACACCGCAGTCGAAGAAGCACTCTTCCTCACCAACTTTGCGACCAAAGTGACCCTGATCCACCGCCGTGACTCGCTTCGGTCGGAAAAGATCCTGCAAGAGCGTCTTTTGAAGCACGAAAAGATCGAAGTGCTCTGGAACCACGAATTGGAAGAAGTCGTTGGCGAAGGCGATCCCAAAGGCGTGACAGGCGTTCGCGCAAAACACGTTGAAACGGGCGAAATCACCGAAGTCCCAGCTAAAGGCGTCTTTATCGCTATTGGCCACGCGCCGGCGAGCGAACTGGTCAAAGACCAGCTGGAACTGCACTCTGGCGGCTATGTGAAGGTGAAACCAGGCTCGACCGAAACCTCGATCCCTGGCGTCTTTGCTGCGGGCGACCTGACCGACGCGAAATACCGTCAGGCGGTCACCTCTGCAGGGATGGGCTGCATGGCGGCGCTGGACGCAGAACACTGGCTCGCCGCGCAAGAGTAACAACAAAAAAGCCCCGCAATCGCGGGGCTTTGTCTTTGGCGTTTAGCGCAGCTTCATCCGCGCCATCAGGTTATCCTTGAACACGAACTGGTGGACCAACGCGCCGAGGATATGCAGCCCCAGAAGGCCGAGGCCCAAGGTGAACATAACCTCATGCACCTCGCCCGCGTCACGGATGCCACCAAACCATACAGCGATGCCCGACAGCGGGATCGTGATCATCACGACATAGAGGCCGAGCTTGACCGCCTTAGCGAGCAATGCCTGCGCTCCGCTGCCCATTTCCACGGGTGCGGGACGGGTGAAGCGCATCACAATACGCACCAGGGCGAGCGCCAAAATCGCGATACCGACAATCACGTGCACACGGGTGCCGATGCCAATATCGGTCACGCCTTCGCGGACAAAGGCACGGTAGCTATCCTTGATCGCATCATGGCTAAAGAAGCTCACGAAAAAGAGCAGAAACATCAACCAATGCAGAACAATTTGTGGTTTTGAGAACTTTTCGGGATATGCCACGACAGGCCTCCTTATCCATACATAACAAAATTATAATTTAATATTCACGAGACTTGCAATCGACAAACAAAAAAGGCGCCCTCTTGGGCGCCTTTGTCACATCAATGCACCGCCATCGGTGTCATGTCGTTTTGTCGTGCTAACACAAAGGCCATCTGACGATCCGCAACGAGCGCGATCTGTTCGCCCGCTTCAGTGTGAACCGAAAACAGCTGTTTGCGGCCTCCTGCCTGTTCCTGCAGATCCTCGGGAAGATCAGCGACATCGACCGATTTGACATAAACAATCCGGTCTTGGGCGTTTCTGAAATCGTATTTCGCGTTCATCATTCGGACCCTTTCCTAATCTTGATTGTCTGCACTACCGTTTCGGGCAGTTTGCGCGTCAAATCGACGTGCAGCAAACCGTTTTCCATCACCGCTTCGCCAACGTCGACGCCATCGGCCAACACAAACGACCGCTGGAATTGGCGGGCCGCGATACCGCGGTGCAAGAAGATACGACCATCACTGTCGTCCGATTGGCGACCACGGATGACAAGGCTGCTGTCCTCAACGGTGATCTGCAAATCGTCCTCAGAAAAACCAGCCACAGCCAGCGTGATCCGATAGGACCGTTCTGATGTTTGTTCGATATTATACGGGGGATATCCGTCATTACCGGATTTCGCTGTGCGTTCGACCAGCCGTTCCAGCTGTTCAAAGCCCAGAAGGTAGGGATGCGCCCCTAATGTTAGTTTCGTCATACGACACGTCCTCGTCCAAGCGACCGTCAAATTGGCCCCGATCACGGCAGCCATAAATTGAATATGGTCTTTCAATCCGACCGCTGCAAGGGCTAGGCGGAATCGATCAAACCGCTTATGTTAAGAACTCGCGGCGCGAGAAAGTATCGGGTGAGTCCATGAATAAATCCGCACGGATGGAACAGATTGAGGTCCTTCGTTTCGAACTTGAGGTTCTCAAGCGCGAACACCGTGACTTGGATGAGGCTATTCATGCCCTCGAAGATCGCGGAACAGGCGATATGCTGACCCTGCGTCGCTTGAAAAAGCAGAAACTGAACCTCAAGGACAAAATCGTCGTCCTAGAGGACCGTATTTTCCCCGATATCATCGCCTGAGTGCATCGCGGGCAATTGCACCCTGCCCCATGCTCGCTATAGTGCCGCTTCTTATTCCAAGCGGGGACACATCATGACCACACCGCAAGTCGGTATCATCATGGGCAGCCAGTCCGACTGGCCGACAATGAAACTAGCCGCCGATATTCTCGAAGAACTGGGTATCACCTACGAGAAAAAGATCGTCAGCGCGCACCGCACGCCAGACCGTCTTTGGGCCTATGGCAAGGCGGCAGCGGATCGCGGCCTTCAGGTGATTATCGCTGGTGCAGGCGGTGCGGCGCACCTTCCGGGCATGATGGCATCGAAAACCCGCGTTCCAGTGGTTGGCGTTCCTGTGCAGACTAAGGCGCTGTCGGGCGTTGATAGCCTCTACTCCATCGTTCAGATGCCCAAAGGCTACCCCGTTGCGACCATGGCAATCGGTGCGGCGGGAGCGTCGAATGCTGGCCTGATGGCCGCTGGTATCCTCGCCCTGCAAGACGCCGATCTTGCTGCCCGCCTTGATGCATGGCGCGAGGCGCTTTCTACTTCTATTCCTGATGAGCCCGTCGATGAGTGATATGCTGAAACCTGGTTCGACGATTGGCATCCTTGGCGGTGGCCAGTTGGGGCGCATGCTCTCTGTCGCTGCATCGCGGTTGGGCTTTAAAACCCACATCTATGAACCCAGCGCGAACCCGCCCGCGGGCCATGTTGCGGACCGTGTGACCACTGCGCCCTATGACGACGCCGAAGCGCTCGCTGATTTCGCGGCTTCTGTCGATGTGATCACCTACGAGTTTGAAAACATCCCGACCGAAGCGCTGGACCTTCTCGAATCCGTGCGCCCAATTCGCCCGAACCGCAAGGCATTGGCGGTGTCGCAGGACCGCCTTGTCGAAAAAGCGTTCTTGAACGATCTGGGTCTGAAAACCGCACCCTTTGCGGCGGTCGATGATGAGGTTGATCTGGTCGAAGCCATCGCCGAGATTGGCACCCCTGCCATTCTGAAAACCCGTCGGTTCGGCTATGACGGCAAAGGTCAGGCGCGTCTGAAATCCGCTGATGATGCGGCCCAAGCACTGGCTGACATGAGCGGCGCACCGTCAATCCTCGAGGGTTTTGTGAACTTCACCCACGAGGTTTCCGTGATCGCCGCGCGCGGCACCAACGGCGAAGTCGCCTGTTACGATCCGGGTGAAAACGTCCACAAGGACGGCATACTCGACACTACCACCGTTCCTGCGAACCTTACAGGCATGCAGAGCGTTGATGCGGTTCTCCTCGCTGGGAAAATCCTCAATGCGCTGGATTATGTCGGCGTCATGGGCGTTGAGCTGTTCGTCACCCCCCATGGGCTGATCGTCAACGAAATCGCGCCGCGTGTTCACAACTCGGGCCACTGGACCCAAAACGGCTGTGCGGTCGATCAGTTCGAACAGCACATCCGCGCTGTTGCGGGCTGGCCATTGGGTGACGGCAAACGCCATTCGAACGTTGTGATGGAAAACCTGATCGGCGACGACGTGGACCGCATTCCAGATATCGCCAAATCAGGCGATGCCATCCACCTCTACGGTAAGGCTGACGCAAAACCCGGTCGCAAGATGGGTCACGTGAACCGCGTCACTGGTCCTGCGGGTCAATAAGCCCTTCGATCACGTCATAGACGACCTCTCCGCTCCGATCGAAGTGGCCGTCTTTCAAAAACGTGACAACCTCCGCGATGACTTGGGGGTTGTTCATCATAAAGGTGTGGGTCACGGGCAAAATCATGTGATCCGCGCCCTTCAATCGGGTCGACGCGACCGACACTTTGCCATCGTCGGGACCGTCGATTAGCGATGAATAGATCGGGTTCAGGCTCTGATCACCCGCGATTATCCCAACTTCGACATTCAGATCGCCCAGCGATAGCGGCACGCTCCCCGCCCCAGTGCCGAGCTGCTCTCCTGCAGGACCGTTGATCCACTCGAACGGCTCCCAATCGCCGAATACATCTACCAGTTCAGACCCTTGGTTCGGCGGGGCCAGCATCACAACGCGCCCCATATCAGCAGGCGTATGCCCCTGAAGCCACGCACGGATCAGAATGCCACCCATCGAATGGGTCACGAAATGAACCTTGCGTGCGCCGCAAGCCGCCACATCATCGGTGATCTGCCCGACGAGTCCTTCAATCGGCTGCTTGGTCGACGGGTAGCCGCGATTGACGACCTTATAGCCCTCAGCCTCTAACACCTCTCCCATCACAAAAAGCGAGGCAGGCCCACGCGCCAACCCATGCAGCAGAACAACACAGTCATTAGCCTTGGCAGGGGCAGCGGCGAGAAGCAAAAGTGAGGCGAGTAAAGTTTTCATATACACCACATAAGCGCAAAAACGCATAATCCAATCAACCAGCTTGCGCGACGCTGCGGCACAGGCCACTGTAGCGCATGTCCAGATCAATCCGTCTTGCCACACGCGCCATTATTTTACACGAAAACAAATTGTTACTCGTGAACGCTTGGAAAAATCGCGATCACCTGTGGTGTGCACCTGGAGGCGGCGCCGAAGCGCATCAGAGCCTGCCTGCCAACCTATCGCGTGAAGTGCACGAAGAAACGGGACTGATCGTTAAGGTGGGTGAACCCTGCCTGATCAACGAATTCCACGACCCGAAGGGCGATTTCCATCAGGTCGACCTCTATTTCCGTTGTCAGATTATGGCGGGCGATCCCTTTGGCGACTGGACCGATCCCGAAGGCATCGTGAGCCACCGTCGTTGGGTCACGCGAGAAGAAATGTCGAAACTCAGGGTCAAGCCCGATAGCCTCGCGGCTGTGGCATGGGGGGACGCGGACGCCCCACCCTATGACCCACTAGAGCCAATCCAGCGTTAGCGGCGGAGCGGTGTCTCTGATAGACGAATAGGCGTTCGGATTGCGGGAATGCCGTTTTCCATAACCTGCATCCCCCGCGCGACGACTTGCGGATCGGCAAAGACCTGATCGACCGAATTGATCGGGCCAGCTGGCACAGTCGCCTTTTCCAACGCCAACAACAGCTCGGACCGATCCCAGCGCGACAAGGCCACCACGACCTTGTCCCGCAAGGGCACCCTATTCGCCACGCGCAGCGCATTGGTTGCAAAGCGCGGATCCTCCTCCAGACCCAGCACGTCGCAGAACCGACGGAATTGGCCATCGTTGCCGACGGCCACGATAATATCGCCATTCGACGTCGGAAGAACTTCGTACGGGGCGATGTTTGGATGCGCATTGCCCATACGGCGCGGCGCATTCCCCGACACGAGGTAGTTCATCCCCTGATTGGCCAGCACCCCAACCGCGCAATCGAGCAGCGCCATATCGACGTGCTGCCCGCGCCCCGTGGTTTCGCGAGCTTTCAGCGCGGCTTGAATACCGATCACCGAATAGAGCCCCGTGAAAATGTCGGCAAAAGCCACACCGACCTTTTGCGGCTCACCGTCTGGCGCCCCTGTGAGGTCCATCCAGCCCGCCATGCCTTGGATCAGGAAATCATAGCCCGCACGGTCGGCATAAGGCCCATCCTGCCCGAACCCTGTGATCGAACAATAGACCAGCCGCGGATTGATCGCCGACAGCCCCGCATAGTCGAGCCCGTATTTCGCCAGCCCACCGACCTTGAAATTCTCGATCACCACATCGGCGTCACGGATCAGGTCGATCACGATCTGCCGCCCTTCTTCGGTGCGGAAATCAGCAGTCACCACCGATTTTCCAGCGTTCGTCGCATGGTAATAGGCAGCGGTGCCGTCATCCATGAACGGTGGCCCCCAAGTGCGGGTATCGTCGCCGTTAGGGCTTTCGACCTTGATAACCTCAGCCCCGAGGTCGGCCAGAACCTGACCAGCCCAAGGACCAGCCAGAATCCGCGCCAACTCGACGACTTTCACACCGTTCAAGGGTTGCATCAGAAGAACGCCTGCAGACCAGTTTGCGCACGGCCAAGGATCAGCGCGTGAATGTCATGCGTGCCCTCATAGGTGTTCACCGTCTCAAGGTTGACCATATGGCGGATCACACCGAATTCAGCCGAAATCCCGTTGCCGCCATGCATGTCGCGTGCGTGACGCGCCACATCGAGCGCCTTACCGCAGTTGTTGCGTTTGATCAGGCTGATCATCTCTGGCGCGGCCTCAGCGGCATCCATCAAACGACCGACCTGCAACGCAGCCTGAAGGCCCAACGTAATCTCGGTCTGCATATCCGCGAGCTTTTTCTGGAACAGTTGGGTCTGCGCGATCGGTTTGTTGAACTGCTCGCGGTCCAGACCGTATTGGCGTGCCGCGTGCCAGCAGAACTCTGCCGCGCCCATAACGCCCCACGCGATGCCATAGCGTGCGCGGTTCAGACAGCCGAACGGCCCCTTGAGGCCCGACACATTGGGCAACAGCGCATCTTCGCCCACCTCAACGCCGTCCATGACAATCTCGCCCGTGATCGACGCCCGCAGGGATACTTTGTTTTCGATCTTCGGCGCCGACAGACCCTTCATTCCTTTTTCAAGGACGAAGCCTTTGATCTTACCGTCATGTGCTTCGGACTTTGCCCAAACAACAAACACATCCGCGATGGGCGAGTTACTGATCCACATTTTGGAGCCAGTGATTTTGTAGCCATTCGCGGTCTTTTCCGCGCGGGTTTTCATGCCCGCAGGGTCAGAACCCGCATCGGGTTCAGTCAGGCCAAAACAGCCGATCCATTCGCCCGACGCCAGTTTCGGCAGGTATTTCATCCGCTGCTCTTCGGTGCCGTAAGCGTAGATCGGATACATAACGAGCGAGGACTGCACCGACATCATAGACCGATAGCCGCTGTCTACACGTTCGATTTCACGCGCAACGAGGCCGTAAGATACATACGACCCGCCAAGCCCGCCGTATTCCTCTGGCACGGTGACGCCCAAAAGGCCCATCTCGCCCATCTCGCGGAAAATCGCGGGATCGGTGTGTTCGGTCAGGAAGGCGTCCTTCACCCGTGGCAGCAATTTTTCGGTCGCATAGGCCCGCGCACTCTCTGCGATCATGCGTTCATCTTCGGTCAGCTGACCAGACATGCGCAGCGGATCGGTCCAGTCAAAGGAACCAAGATCAGGGGCGTCTTTGGGCTTGAGTGCGGGCATGGGGGAAACCTTTCGTCTGAAGTTGTGCAGAGAGTGCCCGTAAGAGCGCCAAAAAACAAACGATTTAAAAATTGAATTTGATGAGTTATAGTCATGAACATGCGCCAGAGTTACACCCCATCCATTCCTGAACTGCAGTCTTTCACCGCCTGTGCACGACTGGGCACCACAACGCTCGCCGCGGGCCATTTGAACCTCACGCAGAGCGCGGTATCGCGGTCACTTGCCACGCTTGAGGATCGTTTGGGCGTTGCCCTCTTTAACCGCGTCCGTAAACGGTTGGTGCTATCCCCTGCCGGCCATGCCTTTCTAGACAAGGCCGAAGCCATATTAGCGCAACTCGATGATGCCTCGGTTGGCGTAATGGCCTTTGGTGGCCGCACATCGATCCTGCGGATCGCCGCCCTGCCCAGCTTTGTCCGCAGCTGGCTGATCCCGCGCCTACCAGGATTTACGGCGATTGCACCTGACATCAGCCTCGACATTTCTGCCCGCCTCGACCCCGTGGATTTCATCCGCGATCCCGTCGATCTGGCGATCATGCGCAATACGCATCAACCGACAGGATCTACGGCAGAGATCATCCTGCCCGAAAATCTGGTTGTCGTGGCCTCCCCTGCACTGCTCAAAGGGGCATCAAATCTGTCGGACACCGACCTGTTGAACCTGCCCCTGTTGCAGCAATCCACTCGACCCACCCTCTGGCTCGACTGGTTTCGCGATGGAGAGGCGGACCCGCGTCGGGCGCTACGGGGGGCGCGGCTCGACCATTTCGACATGGTGATTGATGCCGCGATTGCGGGGCTTGGCGTTGGCATCGTGCCGCATGTGATTGCACGGCAATCGCTCGACCGTGGCACTCTGGTTCTGGCCAGCGGGCGAAAGTTCGAAACGGGCGATGCCTACGCCCTGATCCTTCCCGATGGTCAAGAGCCCAGCGCCGAGGTCAGGCTCTTTCGCGATTGGCTGCGGGCTGCGGTAAGACGTTGATCTGGCTTGCTCCTCTGCCGTCACTCCGCAATAGTCAGCCCGAGGAATGGAGGCGGACAGCGTGACGGATTGGCTCTCACCAGCGGAATGGCAGGCGGTATCCCTGTCGCTGCGCGTTGCCTTTTGGGCAACCGTGCTGAGCCTCCCCGTCGGGATATTCACCGCCTACGCATTGGCCCGCTGGTCCTTTGTCGGGAAGCAAATCCTGAATGGGATCGTCCACCTGCCGCTCGTCCTGCCGCCCGTGGTGACGGGCTATCTGCTCTTGCTAACCTTTGGGCGGCGTGGCCCTGTCGGTGAGTTCCTCGAACAAACGTTCGGGATCATCGTCGCCTTTCGATGGACGGGAGCTGTCCTCGCTGCGGCGATGATGGCGTTTCCGCTGATGGTCCGTGCGATCCGCCTGTCGATCGAGGCCGTGGACCCAAAGCTGGAAGAAGCCGCATCAACCCTCGGCGCATCGCGGGCGTGGGTGTTCGTGACCGTGACCCTGCCTCTGATCCTCCCCGGTATTTTGGCGGGTTCCATCCTCGCTTTCGCCAAGGCGATGGGCGAATTTGGCGCCACGATCACCTTTGTGTCGAACATACCTGGCCAGACGCAAACCCTGCCCTCTGCGATCTATGCCTTCCTGCAAGTCCCCGGTGGTGAAGCCTCTGCCCTGAGGCTCGTTATCATTGCTGTGGTCATTGCAATGGGCGCCCTCCTCTTGTCCGAGGTCGTATCGAAACGCATCGCCGCTAGGGTGTCGGCATGACGGTTTCGGTTCAGATCACACATAAACAGGGCGACTTTACCCTTGATGTGGCATTTGACGCGCCTGATGGGCTGACGGTTCTATTTGGTCGCTCCGGCTCTGGCAAAACGAGCGTGATTAACGCCATTGCGGGCCTGCTGCGCCCTGACGCGGGTCGTATCGCGATTGGGGGGCATGTGCTCCAAGACAGCGCGACGGGCTTCTGGCTGCCGCCCCATAAACGGCGGATCGGCTATGTGTTCCAAGACGCACGCCTATTCCCGCATATGTCGGTGCGCCAGAACCTCACCTACGGACAACGGTTCAGCGCGACGAAGGCTCCGATTGATCCCGTGGTCGAAATGCTCGGCCTTGGTGATCTGTTGAACCGCCGCCCTGTAGCCCTCTCTGGCGGGGAAAAGCAGCGGGTTGCGATTGGGCGAGCATTGTTGTCTGGGCCAGAACTGATCCTCGCCGATGAACCTTTGGCGGCGCTGGATGAGGCCCGCAAAGATGACATCCTGCCGTATTTCGAACGGCTCCGCGACGAGGTGGGTATCCCGATTGTCTATGTAAGCCACGCCGCGGGAGAGGTTGCACGGCTTGCCACCACGGTGGTCGTCATGGATCAGGGGCGCGTCAAACAAATGGGGCCAGCGGGCGAAGTCCTCTCTGACCCGTCGGTGATCCCTGTCGGCGTGCGCGAGGCTGGCGCGATGATTGAGGCGCGCGTTGGCGCCCATTCTGACGACGGTTTGAGCGACCTCTTGATCGGCGATCTGGTCGTCACCATCCCCAATTGCGGCCGTCAGATCGGCGATCTGGTTCGCCTGCGCATCGCAGCCCAAGATGTGATGATCGCCACCCAAGCCCCGCAAGGCATCTCGGCCCTCAACGTCCTGCCGGCCACAATCAAATCGATCCGCATGGGTGACGGCCCCGGTGCGATGGTCCAGATGGAGGTTGGCGGCGCGACGCTGTTGTCACGGATCACCCGCCGTTCGGTTCAAACCCTCGGCCTGACCGCTGGGCAAAAAGTATTTGCGGTGCTCAAGGCGGTAAGCGTTGCGCGGTAACGGGCGTTAGCGGTATCAATTCGTGACACTTGGCACGAATAGGCACAGCATGACCCAGATCGGCACAGACGGTTTCAACGGCCATTGGATCAACGATCCCGTCCATCGGGCGTTTCTGGAAAACGACGCCCACGCGCAATTGGCGTTTTATCGCAAGGCGTTGCGTGCGGATGGGGCCTATGACGTTCTGGCCATTGACGGCACCCCTATCGCGGGGTCGGCTCAGCAGCTCCACAACACCACGCGGATGGTGCATTCCTATGCGCTGGCCTCGCTCTGGGGGGCGAAGGGGCACGACGACATGATCGACGCAGGCATGGCGTTCCTGTGGAACCAGCACCGCGATAAAACACATGGCGGTTATGTCTACGGCCTAAAGGACGGCGCAATCGTCGATGACAAAAAGCTCGCCTATGGGCATGTCTTTGTACTCCTTGCGGGATCGAGCGCAAAGAATATCGGCCACCCAGATGCTGACCGTCTGATCGCGGACGCGGCAGAGGTGCTGGACACGCGGTTCTGGGATGACGGTGCAGGCCTGTTCTTTGACGAGTTCAACCGCGACTGGTCACCGTTTTCAACCTACCGCGGCTACAACGCCAATATGCACGGGGTTGAGGCGCTTTTGGCCGCATATGAGGCGACGGGCGAGACGCTGTTCCTCACCCGAGCGGGCCGCATCCTGTCGTTCTTTATGGAGACCATCGCGCCCTCGCATGACTGGCGGTTGCCAGAGCACTACACCCCAAATTGGACGCCCGATCTAACGTATCAAGGCGACCCAATGTTCCGTCCGCGCGGCACAACACCGGGGCATTCGTTCGAACTCGGCCGGCTTTACCTGCAGTATTGGGATTTGGCGGGCCGCAAGGATGATGGCTCTGTTGATCGTGCGCGTTCGCTGATCGAAACCGCGCTGAACGATGCGTGGGTTGAGGGCGGCGGGTTTGTCTACACCCTCGACTATTCTGGCGCGCCGCAAGTCACAGACCGCTACTGGTGGCCGCTGACCGAAGCCATCGGGGCCATAGTTTCGCTGATCAAACTCGACGGTCGCGACAGTGACGAGGCATGGTATCGCCGCCTTTGGCAAGCGGCCTCTGACCTCTTTATCGACCACGAAAACGGCGGTTGGTTCCATGAGGTCGATGCCCACGGGAACCCTGCGGAGAAGCAGTTCATCGGCAAGCCCGACCATTACCACGCTATTCAGGCGGATCTCTTCCCTCTCGACCAGAGGTTGACCCGCCTGTTTACTTAAGCGTTCAAAGGCGGAACAATTTCCCCGGTGCGTTTGGCCCTGCCTTGCAGCCTGCCAACTGCGCCATATGCCATGCCAGCGCCTGATTGCTGCTGACAACGGGTTTGCCCAATTCGTCCTCTAGCGCGTCGATGATATCCATCGTGCGCAGGTTGGTGCAGGATAGGAACACAGCGTCAACCTCGGGATCGCGACCGATTTCCAGCGCGGCGGCTTGGATCGATTTGGGGTCAATGCGGGCGACGCGGGCCTCTAGCTCTTCGCCAAAGGATAGCGTTTTTGGCACCTCAATTCCTCGTGCGACAAAGGCATCCCTGATCGCATCTGCAACCGTGGCGATATAGGGCGACACGACGCCCAAACGCGTAGCCCCAAGCGCCCGCAATGCCGCGACCGAGGCCGTCAGAGGGTTCGTAACGTTCCGCGTCTTGGCCCCCTCAGCGACGAGATCGGCCACGCGATCCTCGCCGATCAGCGTTGTGCCAGAGGTGCAAGCATATGAAATCGTGTCGAAATCCAGAGAGGTCGGGAACAGAGACGCCGCACCCGTGATGTGCCCCGCCATCGTCGCGATGGTATCTGGGTTCAGTTCTGCCCCCGCAGCCACACGACTAATATAGACCGCGACATCCCGTTGGGGGAACATGTGCCAAAAGTCCTGTTCGACCGTTTCGTCGGTGGATAGCGCGATCAGACCGAGGATCGCAGTGGACCCTATCGGGCCCGTCAAATCATAGGGATAGGTCGTCATATCAAACCTCTGGCAAGAATCCTGGTGCACGGGTGGAGAGGAGTTCTGGACCCTCCTCGCGCAGGACGATGTTTTCCTCGTGAACGAGGATGCGGTTCGGGGCGATCTCAACCCCCGGCTCTAGGGTGAGCACCATACCTGCCCGCAGTTCAGTCGTATCAAGCGGGGTAAAGGACGGCCATTCCGTCAGAGTAATGCCCAAACCATGCCCAAGCCGACCACCGCCAGCCACGGCACCCTTGTTCGCTATGGCATCGGTGAGGATACGGTGGACGTCCCGAGCCAGCATCCCCGGACGCAAAATATCTAACGCAACATCAATCGAATGGGTCAGCGCCGCTTGGGTGCGTTTGACGTCATCGGACGGCACGCCGACGGCATAATTGCGGTCGAAATCGCAGAAATACCCGTCCTTCACCGCACCCGTGTCGAGCATGAGGATATCACCTGTCCGTAACGGCTCTGGCCCAGCGGGAGAGATCACATCTCCGTACCCGCCCTGCCCTGCGCCGCCTGCGGTATAGCTCACCCAATCCGCGCCTTCATCCAAGAGAACCTTTTGGAAATCGCGGAAAACTTGGTCGAGCGGACGGCCAACGCCTGCGAACTCTGGCACGCGGGCAAAGGCGCGATCAGCGACGCCGCAAATGGTGCGGATTTTCGCAATCTCGGCCTCGGATTTCACCTCGCGAACGCGCTGGATGGTGTCGGTGCCGTCCACAAATCGACGCGGCGCGATGCGATCCGCGATCCGCATGAAGTCACCCAACGGCAAACGGGCCGAGGTCTCCAACCCCATCGGAGTCGCGATGACGCCGCCCGCAGGCACCAGATCGCAGAGCGTATCAGACAACAGCGAAACACCATCATCCACAGGGTCAGGCGCGGCCCACGTCCGAATGTCGTCAATCCACGTCCGCCCCATCAGATCGGCCCCAATCGCGGGGATCACGGCAATCGGATCACCCTGCGCAGGCACGACGATGAACCACGGACGCGCGGGACTTTCCCAGAAGCGCGTTAGGAACCCCGTGACGTAGAACACATCCGCGGGCGAGGTCAGCAACAGCGCATCTTGGCCAGCGACAGCCATCCGCGCTTGCAGTCGATCAACGCGACCACGGTATTCACTGCGCGGAAAAATGAGAGAGCGGTCAGACATCTTCGGGGCCTTCGCTGAGGATACACATCACATGCGCATCAGGCCCGATCCCGTCGATCCCTGCAATAAGCGCCGCCAACCCCGCACCGCCCGAAGGTGTCGTGGCCAAGCCATGCTGGGCCAAAACTGCGATCCCGTCTGCGGCCTCATTTTCGGTCAGGGTTAGGAACGTATCGGCATCCCGCGACAGCCCCGCCAGAGCGATCATCGACGGGGTTTTGCAATCCAAACGGCCCATCTCGGACACGCCGCCAGATGAGGTTACGAGCTCGCCTGCGCCGATGCTATCGAACAAGGCGGGTGCTTGGTCAGGCTCCACGACGATGATCTGCGGACCATCGCCCCAAACCGACCGCGCATAGACTGCCGCCGCGGCGGCAAGCCCACCTACGCCCGCTTGCAACAGGATGTGCGTGGGGGCCGTGTCGATCTGCTTTGCCGCCTCTGCCGCCAACTGAAGATAGCCCTCCATCACGTGGAACGGCGGATCGGTGTAGCCCGGCCAAGAGCTGTCAGAGAGCAGCGTGTAGCCCTTCTCCGCCGCCCAAACCAACGCGGCCTCCATGCTTTCCTCATAATTCGCGCCTGCCCGTTCGACCTGGGCCCCTTTGGCTTTGAGCCTTGTGGCAAAGGCTTCGGGCACGGTGTTCGACAGGAAAATCACCGCCTGCGCGCCAAAGAGGTGCGCCCCTGCAGCGACCGACAAACCGTGGTTGCCTGCGCTCGCCGTGACGAAAACGCGACCCGAAAGGGCACTGCCCCAATCGTCGCCCTGCACGGCCTCTGCCGCCTCACGTGCGATCACGAATGCCGCGCCGAGCGCCTTGAAACTGCCCAAGCCCATGCGCCCGCGTTCATCCTTGATCGTGATGCGGGCCACACCGACGG
This sequence comes from Aestuarium zhoushanense, assembly GCF_056431045.1. Lineage (NCBI taxonomy): Bacteria > Pseudomonadati > Pseudomonadota > Alphaproteobacteria > Rhodobacterales > Paracoccaceae > Aestuarium > Aestuarium zhoushanense. Next base: position 44,729 of record NZ_JBWKMA010000002.1, on the reverse strand, counting down.
CCTTGGCCAGTTCGGGGGCTTCGACCAACGGCGTTTGAGCGTGCGCGGGGCACATCGATAACAGTTTACCCACGGCACTGGCGTCCGCGGTCGGGTAAAGCGTCATGTTCGGCAGGCCAGTGCCACGAAAAGGGTTGGGACGTGTGTTGGGCATTAGGAATCCTTTTACTTTGCAATGAGAGTAGCGCAGGCGGTCAATCCGATCTCGGCAAAGAGGGACATGTTGAGGCCGAAAAACCGCGTGTTGAGCCACAAATTGCGGATTTTCGGACCTATTCGATAATTTCCCGTGACATGGGGCATATATTCCGACCAAATCCCCACATGGACAGCTTTGACACACTCATCCTCGACGCCCTACAGCACAACAACCGCCTCACAGCCGAAGCGCTGTCGGAAAAAGTGGGGCTATCGCCTGACGCCTGCCGCAAACGGCTTGCCAAATTGCGGTCATCGGATGCGATTGAACAAGAGGTCGCGATCCTCAATCCGCAGACTATTGGCCGAGGTTTGATCATGATTGTGGAGGTGACGCTCCAAAATGAACGGCCTGCGGAATTGGACCGTTTTAAGGACAAGATGAAAGCCGCGCCAGAAGTGATGCAGTGCTACTATGTCACTGGAAACGCGGACTTTATCCTGATCCTCTCAGCCAAAGACATGGCCGATTACGAAGATTTCACGCGACGCCACTTCTTTGCAGAAGAAAACGTCGCGCGATTTAGAACGAGCGCGGTTATGGACCGCGTGAAGGTCGGCTTTACGATGCCAATCGGTTAGAGATCCTTACCGATCCGAAGGGCATCATAGATTGCCGCGTGGGTGTTGCGGGCCGAAACAGCGTCTCCGATGCGGAACAGACGGAACGTGCCTTTGGGATTGCGCATCACGGTCTGCGGTGCACCTGTCGACAGCGCGTCGTAGTCCACCTCACCGAGGTTCGACGACAGCGGTTTCAGATCGAAATAGATGTCATCGAGCGGGCGCGTGCCATGGTTCACCACAACCTGATCCACGATCTGTTCACGGATCACCCCGCCGTAATCGCTACCCAAGGTGGCGCGTAGTTGGTTACCCTCTTTCGCGACCGCCATCAGACGCCACGTGACCGTAAAGGTCGTGTCGCGTTTTTGCAGGTTACGCATGTAAGGAACAAGGTTCATCGCCATGACTTCAGGCGCGAAACTGCGGTCTGGCGTGACGATTTCGACCTTCGCGCCCGTCTCTGAAATCACATCCGCCGCCTGTAGACCCGCGTGATCGCCTGCATCGTCAAAAACCAGCACGTTCGTGCCCGGCTTCACATCGCCCGACAGAATATCCCACGCGGAACAAACCAGTTCATTGCCAGCTTCCAACACCTCGGTATGGGGCAGACCACCTGTCGCGATGATAACCTCGTCTGGGTTGGTTTCCAGAACGGTGTCCATGTCGGCAAAGGTGTTGAAATGGAACTGCACGCCACGCTTGGTGCATTGGTCAAAGCGCCACGCGATGATCGACGTCATCTCCCGACGGCGTTCCTGCAGCGCAGTCAGCCGGATTTGCCCACCGGGTTGGTCGGCGGCCTCAAACACGGTGACAGTGTGACCACGTTCGGCGGCGACGCGCGCGGCCTCCATCCCTGCGGGGCCTGCACCGACGATCGTGACCCGCTTTTTCGTGTCTGCAGGGGTGATCGTCTGCGGGACTTCCAGTTCGCGGCCCGTTGCGGGGTTATGCAGGCAGAGCGCCATGCCACCCTGATAAATACGGTCGAGGCAGTAGTTCGCACCAACGCAGGGACGAATGTCATCCTCGCGCCCCTCAATGATTTTGCGCACCAGATGCGGGTCGGCCATGTGGGCGCGGGTCATGCCGACCATATCCAGCTTCCCGCTCGCAATCGCATGACGGGCGGTGGCAACGTCAGGAATTTTGGCGGCGTGGAAGGTCGGGAAATTGGTTGCCGCGCGAATTTCGCCCGCAAAGTCGAGGTGCGGCGCGTTCCGCATCCCTTGGATCGGGATCAGATCAGTCAGACCAGGGTCAGTGTCGATATGGCCCTTCACGATATTGAGGAAGTCCACGTGGCCACTGTTTTTGAGCATGTGAGAAACCTGAAGCCCCTCATCCTTGCCCATGCCGCCCGCCATATCCTGATCGCCCGTGTAGCGCACACCGACGATGAACTTCTCGCCACAGCGGGCACGGATGGCTTGCAAAACCTCCATCGTGAACCGCAGACGGTTTTCGAGCGAACCACCATAGGGCGCGTCAAGGTCGTTGGTCAGCGGGGACCAGAATTGTTCAAGGAGGTGGCCGTAAGCTTCGAGCTCGATCCCGTCGACGCCCGCCGCTTGCATACGTTCAGCGGCATCCGCGTAGTCCTCGATGATACGAGTGATGTCCCAGTCTTCTATGCGTTTTGGGAATGCACGGTGCGATGCTTCGCGTTCGTGGCTGGGCGCTACAACGGGCAACCAATCCGCTTTGTCCCAGCGCGTGCGGCGGCCAAGGTGGGTCAATTGGATCATCACAGCGGCGCCATGGTCGTGACATTCATCGACCATCTGCTTCATATAGCCGACGACTTCGTCCTTCCAGGCAAGGATATTGTTGAACACGGGCGGACTGTCACGAGCGACTGAGGCCGACCCTGCGGTCATCGTCAGCGCCACGCCGGCCTTTGCCCGCTCTACATGATAGGCGCGGTAACGTTCCTTGGGCATGCCGTCTTCGGGATAGGCAGGTTCATGACTAGTAATCATGATCCGGTTTTTCAAAGTGAGGTGTTTCAGCTGATACGGCTGGAGAAGTGGATCGTTGGACATAGCGCGACTCCGCAATTGGATTTGCCGCAGGATTCCGAAAATGTTCATAACTGTCAAGTTTAGGTTCACCTATGAACATTTACTTGAGCACCCTGTCATTCACAGGTAGCCTACCCGCATGACTCAGGCTGAAGACATCGACACCGGATGGCGCGGATCGCCAGAATTATGGCTGCAAGCGGCCTATGATGCGTTGATCGAGAACGGCATCGATGCGGTGAAAATCCTACCGCTTGCGGCGCAGCTGAAACTGTCGCGCACCAGCTTTTATTGGTTCTTTGACAATCGCGGATCGCTACTCCAAGCGTTGAGGGCATTGTGGGAAGACCGCACGACAACCCCCCTGATCGCTGCCACAAAGGAATACGCAGAGACCCGAACTGAGGCGATGTTCAACGTCATCAGTTGCTTCCTACGCGAAGATGCCTTTGACGCGCGAATGGAACACGCGGTGCGCAGTTGGGCGATCCAAGACCCAAAGATGCTCACCGAACTGCAGGCTGCAGACAATCGGCGGCTCGATGCGCTGCGCGGGATGCTTGAGGTCTGGGGCTATGACGCCCAAGATGCCGATGTGCGGGCGCGGACGATCTACCTTGTTCAGATTGGCTATATCTCAATGCAAACAACCGAACCGCTGACCGAACGACTGGCCCGCGTTGCCAATTATGTTGAGGTCTACACGGGCCAAAAACCCAATGAACGCGAAGTCGCGCGGTTCTATTCGCGGTTCGGAGTAACACTATGAAAATCGGAATTCTCGGCGGCACGGGATGGCTCGGCTCGGCTTTGGGTAAGGCGCTGTTAGATCGTGGTCATGCGCCGAGCGATCTGGTGATCCTGAACCGTAGCGGTCCGCGCGAGGACTATTTCGGGCGGCAGGTCGCGTGGGCGGCGGATGTGGCCGATCTGGTTAACCGCTCGGACGTGATCATCCTATCTGTGCGGCCACAGGATTGGCCCGCACTGAATTTTGAAGCCAAGGGGAAACTGGCGATTTCGTTTATGGCAAGCGTGAACATCGCGACCTTGGGTGATCGTGTGATCCGCGCCATTCCGAACGCAGCCGCAGAGATCGGCACGTCCTATTCGCCGTGGTTCGCTGGACCTGCGGTCACTGCGGATGACAAAGCGACCGCGAATGACATCCTGTCGGCCTTTGGCACCTGTGATGAACTCGCGTCAGAGACGGATATCGATTTGATGACCGCGCTTTCGGGATCAGGTCCCGCCTACCCTGCCCTTATGGCTGCTGCGATGATGAAATTTCTAACGGACAATGGCGTCAGCCCCGACATTGCCGCGCGTGCGACCGAGGCGACCATCTGTGACGCGGCGCAGTTGTTGCGGGGTGAGGCGCAGAACGCGACCGAGTGGGTGAAAGTCTTTGTCGATTATGCAGGCACGACGGCGGCGGGTCTGACCACAGCAGAGACGGGTGGGTTTTCCACCGCGCTCTACTCTGGTCTGTCTGCCGCAACCCAAAAGGCCAAGGATATGGGGGCGGATTAAGCCTCCACCTCCACATTGCCCAAGGGGTGCGAACAACAGGCGAGGATGTAGCCAGCGTCAACTTCGGCATCGGTGATCCCGCCGTTGTGGACCATATGCACGTCGCCCGAGATTTTCTTGATCTTGCAGGTTCCGCACAGACCGAAGCTACAGCCAGACGGCAGCGGCACACCATTGGCCCGCGCCAAGGCAAGGACGGTGTCCGTTTCTTTGCCCATCGCGGTCTTGCCCGATTTCGCAAAGGTAACCTCTGCGGCTGCCGTGGCATCGGCCTCAACATCGTTGAATTCGGGCAGGTCTTCGGGGTCATCAACAGGCGCGGAAAACGCCTCTTGATGATAGCGATCCATATCATAGCCGAGCGAAATCAGGATTTCGCGCACGCTGTCCATAAAGCTCTCTGGACCACAGCAATAGACATCGCGCTCCAGATAGTCCTGACACATCAGGCCCAGCATCAACTGGTTAAATCGACCGCGATAGCCCGTCCAAACCTCGTAGGGATCGTTTTGACCGACGACAAAATGCAGGTCGATGCCAGCGGTCCGCGAGGTCATTAGTTCCAGCTTTTGGCGGAAAATCAGGTCACGCGGACGTTTGGCGCATTGTATGAAGCAGATGTCGGGATCGTTGCCCAATTCATACAATGTCGTGGCCATCGACATGAGCGGCGTCACGCCAGAGCCCGCCGAAATGTAGAGGTATTTGCCATCGGGCTGGTCAGGCAGGTGGAAGATACCCGCAGGCCCGTAGGCCTTGATCCACGTGCCAACCGTCAGATGATCATGCATCCAGCGGCTTCCGACAGAACCCTCTTGGACCTTGACGGTCACACTGATGTAGCCCGCCGACAGGGGCGAAGAGGACATGGTAAATGTCCGCTGCACATTCCCACCAGGCACAGGCAGATCAAGCGTGATGAACTGCCCCGCCTTGTAGACGAATGTCGCACCAGAGGGTGCGCGGAAACTAAAGGTTTTTACGTTCGGCGCCTCAGGCAGAACGGCGACACACTCTAGCAATTCCGCATCGGTCCAAACAGGCGAAGCGCGGTTCGGCATCGGAATCATGACGACACCATGTGGTTTTGCAGCGTCTTGCAGTACCAGTCCACGAACTGGTTCACGCCGCCTTCTTGGGCCTTGCTGTAGGGACCGGGTTTATAGCCAGGAGATTGGACGCCACGCTGGTTTTCCTCAACGATTTGGCGGTCCTCATCGTTGGTGTGAATCCAAACTTCAGTCAAACGGTTCAGATCGTAATCCACGCCTTCGACCGCATCCTTGTGAACGAGCCACGTCGTTGTGACTTCGGTCCGATCTGGGCCAAGCGGCATGACGCGGAAGGTCAGCACTTGATCCGACAGGAAGTGGTTCCACGAGTTAGGGTAATGGAAATAGAGACAGCTGCCTGCATCATCAAAGGGCACTGTGCCAATACGTTTTGACACCGCAGCCTTACCGTCCATCGTATAGCTGACGGTATCACGCAGGAACGGGATACGGACGAAACGCCATGTTTCGGTCGGGTCGATCACGTAACGGGCAGGGAAATTCGCGGCCTCGCATTTTTCGATATGTTCGCGGCCCATGTTGCTGGTCGTCGCATCATCCGCGCCAACAAGGTTAGGATCATCAGGGAACGTCACACAAAGCGACGGGTGGTTCGATGCGCAATGGTAGCATTCGCGGTTGTTTTCCATCACCAGCTTCCAGTTCGCCTCTTCGACGATGGTGGACTGGTAGGCGACCTTGAGGTTGGCCACGTCGTGCGGGCCGAGGTAACGGGCAGCTTGATCCGCGAGGTCACCGCTGTCGGGCGCAACGGCGGCGAGGCAGATGTAAATCAGACCCTGCACTTCGCGACAGTGAACGACGCCAAGGCCGTGTTCTTTGGGGTTAAAATCATCACCCATTTCACGCGCCCAAAGGAGCGATCCGTCGAGGTCATAGGTCCACTGGTGATAGGGGCAAACGAGTTTAGCAGAGGTGCCTTTGGTCGCCGAACAAATGCGGCTGCCACGGTGACGGCAGGAGTTGTGGAACGCACGCGCGACACCATCAGCGCCCCGCACCACGATGATCGACGCATCGCCCAAGGTGACGGTCACATAGTTGCCAGCGGCAGGCAGTTCCGCAGTGCTCGCCGCGAAAATCCATTCGCGGTGCCATAGGTCGCGCATGTCGGCGTCATAGGCCGCTTGGGACAAATAAAGCCCCTGCGGCAGCGAATGCCACGGTTTACGGGACAGGAGGAGAGAGAGGACATCACTGTTCGAATGCATCGGTCGGTCTTTCGTTGAATCAGCGATACAGAACCGCAAAACGCAGGTCTCTCGCAATCGCAAAAAACCTATCATTGACTTACTTGAATTAAGCCATAATGGTTTTGGAGTTCACCTCAGGATTGCCCCATGCCAGCCCGCTATCGTTCGCTCCCCTCTCTCACCGCGATTGCCAGTTTTGAGGCCGCCGCGCGGTGTGCCAGTTTCAAAAAGGCCGCCGATGATTTGAACGTCACGCCTGCCGCGATCAGCCATCAGGTCAAATCGCTGGAGGCCGAACTGGGGTTCCAAGTGTTCAACCGGTATCACCGTGGTGTCGAATTGAACGAGGCAGGCGCGTTTCTCTATGTCGCAATCCAGCGCGGTTTTGGCGAAATATCAAGCGCAATCGAACAGTTACAGCTTCGTGCGGATGATGACGCGGTGACGATTGAGGCGACGACGGCGGTATCCGCGTTCTTCCTCACCCCGCGTCTGACACGGTTCTGGGCGCATCGGGGACACATCCCAGTGTCGCAAAACGTCACCGATTTGCCGGGGACGTCGCCCACCAGTGACCTGTGCATTTTCTATGGTGAGGACGCGCCGAATTCGGGTGATTGCCGTCTGCTGTTCCGTGACCGCATTTCTATTCTTGCCTCACCAGAGTTCGCAGCGCGTTTTTCTGCCCAAAATTTGACCGATTTGACTAAGATGCCTTTGATCCACTTAACCGCGTCAGATGCGCGATGGACGGGCTGGCAGAGCTTTCTCGAAATGCTGGGGGTGACGATTGATCTGGGTCCTTCGCACTACGTGAACAACTACGCCATTGCGCTTCAAGCCGCCCAAGACGGCGTTGGTGCGGTGTTGGGGTGGGAAACGCTCACACGCGGGCTGATCTCATCGGGATCGCTGGTCAAACTCTTTCCCGACAGCATTGAGGCGCCGCATGGGTTCTATATCACCGCTCGGAAAAACGCCCCTGCGCGGGCGATTGAGTTGCGAGATTGGCTACTGGCTGCGGCTTGAGACGCGATTATCAAACCCAAGCTACGAAACCTTATCGTCAAATCGCTGTGGTGCGTCGCGCCAAAGTTAGGTTGAGTGGGATCGATCTATAAGGTTCGGATTATCATGACAAAATCTCGATACTACTCCCCGACGGGCGGGCTGCCGCCGCAGACACAGTTGCTCACGGATCGCGCTGTGTTCAAAGACGCCTATGCCGTAATCCCCAAAGGCACGATGAGCGATATCGTGACCAGCTACCTGCCGTTCTGGGACAACGCCCGTTTTTGGGTTCTGGCGCGCCCGCTGTCTGGATTTGCAGAGACGTTTTCGCAATACATCGCTGAGGTTGCTGAGGGCGGCGGTTCGGATCGCCCAGAGACGGAGACGGGCGTTGAGGCTGTTCTCTTTGTCGTTGCGGGCGAAATGACGCTCACGCTGAACGGCGAAACCCATGTGTTGGCTGAGGGCGGATATGCATTCTTGCCGCCAAACGCGACATGGTCCCTGCGCAATACCAAAGCGGCCCCACTACGGTTCCATTGGCTGCGCAAACGGTATCAAGCGATTGACGGGCTCGACATGCCGCCTGCCTTTGTCACGAACGAAGCGGACGTGGCCCCGAATGCGATGCCTGACACCGATGGCAAATGGGCGACGACGCGGTTCGTTGATCCGACCGACTTGCGCCACGACATGCATGTGAACATCGTGACTTTCCAACCCGGTGGCGTGATCCCATTTGCGGAAACGCATGTGATGGAACACGGGCTTTATGTGCTTGAAGGCAAAGCTGTCTACCGTCTCAACGATGATTGGGTTGAGGTCGAGGCGGGCGATTTCATGTGGCTACGGTCGTTCTGCCCGCAAGCCTGTTACGCGGGGGGACCGGGGCCGTTCCGATACCTCCTCTACAAGGACGTGAACCGCCACATGCCCTTTGCACCACTGGCCCGATAAACGAAAAGCCCCAGAGTTTCCTCTGGGGCTTTTGCTTTGCCTTATGCCCTGCCCCGCCAATGCGGAGCAGGGTTTTTGATTACTTCTTGGAGCCCGACATGCCGCCCGACACTTCATCAGTTGCTTCAACTGAGAGGTGTGCAGGTAGAACGAGGTTCAGAACAATCGCGATCAGAGCTGCAGGCAGGATGCCCGAAGTTGCCAAGATCTTGATCGTGCCCGGCAGATACTGCAGCGCATCAGGTTCGAGCTGGAGGCCCAGACCCAGCGACAGAGCAATCGCAAAGATCACCATGTTGCGGGAGTTCCATTCAACATCCGACAGCATCGAAATGCCCGACGCCACGACCATGCCGAACATGACGATCACGCCGCCGCCCAGAACTTCGATCGGAACGGTGGAGATGATCGCGCCTACTTTGGGGACCAGACCACAAACGATCAGGAACACAGCGCCAAGGGTCACAACGTGACGGCTCATGACGCCAGTGATTGCGATCAGGCCAACGTTCTGGCTGAACGAGGTGTTCGGCAGTGCGCCAAAGAGGCCAGACACAGCAGTGCCCAGACCGTCTGCATAGGTCGCGCCTGCGATCTCTTTGTCAGTCGCTTCGCGGCCAGCGCCACCTTTGGTGATACCAGATACGTCACCCACGGTTTCAATAGCCGACACGAACGCCATTGCGCAGAAGCCGATGATCGACGCCGCGGTGAATTCCATGCCAAAGTGGAACGGGTTCGGCAGCGAGAAGGCCGCAGCGCGCCCCACGTTGCCAAAGCTCACCATGCCCAGCGCATAAGCGACGACATAGCCTGCGATCAGACCAACAAGAACGGCAGAGATCGACAGCATACCACGGGTAAAGAACTTGAGACCCAGCGTGACAACGATCACCGTGCCGGCCACCAGCCAATTCGCGCCAGAGCCATACTCGGGCGTGCCAATCGCAGGAACACCGCCTGCGGCGTACTGAATACCGACCTTCACCAGCGCGAGACCGATCATCATAACCACAAGGCCAGTCACCAGCGGCGGCAAGGCAAAGCGGATTTTACCGATGACCGTGCCAAGGAGCGCGTGGAACAGACCGCCCACGAAAATACCGCCCATCAGGACGGCGATAGCATCAACGCCCTTGCCCGCAACGAGCGGGATCATAATCGGAATAAAAGCAAAAGATGTGCCCTGAACGATGGGCAAACGTGCGCCGACAGGACCGAAACCAATGGTTTGGAACAATGTCGCAATGCCCGCAAAGAACATCGACATCTGGATCATATAGACCATCTGCGGGAAATCAGGCGAGTTCGACCCAAAGCCGAAACCAGCCGCGCCACAAACGATGATCGCAGGTGTGACGTTCGAGACGAACATCGCCAAAACGTGTTGGATACCGAGCGGGATCGCTTGGCCTAATGGAGGTGTATAATTTGGGTCCTTTAGCTGTGCAGCTGTCCCAAGTGACGTATCAGCCATAGTGTTACTCCCTTTTGACTGTTGTTAGTCGCCCCCATTCTGCGGGGAGCGTTTATTGTGGGACGCCAATAATCACTGGCTCTTTGAACCAGTGTTCCACCAGATTATTGCCGTCCCCAATTCGGTCGATCACGATGTATTGGCCATCGCGATCCAGTGGCGTCAGAACGCCATGCCAAGTGTTTCTATGTAGATTGATCGATTGCCCCGGCTGGCTGATGAAAGCCTCGATCGGGCCAGGGGTTTCGCCAGCAGCCGCCACCACAACAATCATCGGAACGCCCGAGATCGGCACAAAGGCCTGACTGCCCAAGGGGTGTCGTTCGACCAAAGCGACCGTCATCGGCAGGCTACGCGCCTTTGCATCAAAGAGGCTGATGCCCGCGCGACCCTCGCCGAAATCGACGTTTGCGCGGTCGTGGTGACGCCCGCACATGCCCTGATTGATGATCATGTCAGGGGCGCCCGAAACTTCGATCACGTCACCATAAGGCGCAAAGGCTTCGGCGGTGAGGGGTTTGGGCGTCACGTTGACTGTCATGCGAAGAGATCCTGCAAACGGAACTCTGCGATGCGTTCGACCTGTCGGCAGGCCTCTGCAAATTCGGTCGCGCGGTCGTTGTCGATCCGACGTTTGAACGCAGCAAGGATCGACGCCTTATCATGGTCGCGCACAGCGATAATAAAGGGGAACCCGTGTTTCGCGACGTAGTCCGTGTTCAGCGCGGTAAAGGTTTCGCGCTCCTCATCGGTGAGCATATTGAGGCCTGCGCTGGCCTGTTCTGATGTGCTCTCTGCAGTCAGACGCCCAGCCGCAGCCAGTTTCCCAGCCAGATCAGGGTGCGCCAATAGAACGCCCAGACGTTCATCCTCGGTCGCGGAACGGAACATGCGGCATAGCGCGTTGTGAACGCCTGCAGCGCAGTCATGCGCGGGGCCGAGCTCCAACTCGAACGCACGTTCGGCAATCCATGCGGAATGTTCAAAGATGCCACCATAAAGGCTGACAAAACGGTCTTTGGTCATCTGGCTCGGTCGTTCGATCCGTTTGTGTGGATGATGCGTCGCCCAATGCTCTGCGACCTCGATGCGGCGCGGACACCAAACATCGCTATGTGACTGAATGTGGTCGATGAATTTCTTGAGACCCGCGATTTTACCGGGACGGCCCACCAAACGGCAGTGTAACCCGACGGACATCATTTTGGGCGCGCCTACCTCGCCTTCGGCATAAAGCGTATCGAAGGCATCAATGAGGTAGTCGCCAAAGTCCTGCCCTGTGACCCACCCCGGTGCACCCGCAAACCGCATATCGTTTGCCTCGAGCGTATAAGGAATGATCAGTTGATCGCGGTCGCCGAATTCCATCCAATGCGGCAGGTCATCGTCGTAGGTATCGCTGATGTAGTCGAACCCACCCTCTTCGGCGACGAGCGCGACGGTGTTCATCGAACAACGGCCCGTGTACCAACCGCGCGGGCGTTCACCGACGACCTCAGTATGAAGACGGACTGCCTCAGCAATAGCTGCGCGTTCCACGTCCTCGGGCATGTCTTTGTGTTCAACCCACTTGAGCCCGTGGCTCGCGATTTCCCAGCCTGCGGACTTCATTGCGGCAACCTGTTCAGGGTTGCGGGCCAAGGCAGAGGCGACACCGTAGATCGTCACGGGAATATCTGCGCCCGTAAACAAACGGTGCAAACGCCAGAACCCAGCGCGGGCGCCGTATTCGTAGATCGACTCCATGTTCCAATGACGCTGACCTGCCCACGGCGCAGCACCAGGAATGTCGGACAAGAACCCCTCAGAGCCCGCATCCCCGTGGAGCAAGCAGTTCTCACCGCCTTCTTCGTAGTTCAGAACAAATTGCACAGCCACTTTGGCCCCGTTGGGCCAGTTCGCATTGGGGGCCTGCGGCCCGTATCCGCGCATGTTGCGAGTATATCGACGCAATTGAATTCTCCTGCAGTTCGCAACACTGTATTCTGAGAGCCAGTGAAACGGTTTCAATTTAATCTTGAAAGTCCTTATTGCTGCTCAGGTATCGCTTCATTCTGAAACTGCGGCAAAAAAGGGCAAAAGGAGACTGATATGTCTGGATATTTGACTACTCACGTTTTGGACACGGCGCGTGGCTGCCCTGCGCAGGGTCTGAAGATTGACCTCTATCGGATTGAAAACGAAACCCGCACGCACATCCGTAGCCTTGCGACGAACGCGGATGGACGCACCGACGAACAGATCCTGCCCGCAGCCGAATTTGCGACGGGTGTTTATGAGCTGGTGTTCCATGCGGGCGACTACCTCGATGCTTGCGGCACCCCACCTGAAACCCCACGGTTTCTGGATGTAATCCCGCTGCGGTTCGGCATGTCAGAGGCATCACACTACCACGTGCCGCTGCTTCTCTCGCCCTTCGGATATTCGACCTATCGCGGCAGCTAAACCGATAGCTGTTCGTCGATCCGTTTGACCATAAAATCGATAAAAACCCGTGCCTTGGGGTCTTGCCGTCTGCGGTGCATGAACAGGCATCCCAACTGAATGGGCACGGGTGGTTCGTCTTGCAGCACAGGCACCAGACGCCCAGATTCGAGGTGCTCTGAAATCTCGAACACGGATTTCAGAATGATCCCCTGCCCGTCCAAGGCCCAATTGGTCAGCACGTCACCGTGGTCAGTTTCAAACGGCCCTGTCACGGGGACACGACGCACACCCTCTGGACCTTGCAAAGGCCAGCGAAACTCTGGCGCGCCGGGGTAGCGCAGGTTCAAACAATCATGCGCATCGGTGCAGAGTTCCGCGCTCGATGTCGGATAGCCCCGTCGCGCGAGGTAATCAGGCGACGCGCAGAGCACCCTTTGGCAGTCGGTGATTTTGCGAATGCGCAGGTTGCTGTCCTCTGGATTGCCAAGGAAAAACAACACATCAAGCCCTTCCTCGGCCATATCCAATTTGCGGTCGGACAGACGCAGACGAATATCCACAAGCGGGTTTTGCGCCCGAAAAGCAGGCAAAGCAGGCGCGATGACCCGCTGACCCAGCCCGAGCGGTGCCGCGACGTAGAGCGTTCCACGCAAGGTGCTGGTCGCGGTGCTAATGTCAGCTTCGGCCATATCGACGGCCTCAATGATGCGGCAGGCCCCTTCGTAAAACATCCGCCCCTGTTCAGTAGCAGCGAGTTTGCGGGTCGTCCGCTGGAAGAGCCGTGTGTTAAGGTGTTCTTCTAACTGCGAGATTCGAGATGATGCAACCGCGGCAGAAATGCGTAAATCTCGTGCAGCCGCCGACATATTTTCAAGTTCATAGACCCGAATGAAGGTTCTGATATTGTCGAGGTAAGCCACGTGATATTTCCGTATTTCTTGAAGCTGCCTTGGGATTTTCAAGAATACTCGAAAAGCTATCACAGGACTAGACTCTTCGCAAAGACAGGAGATGGGGAAATATGCAGGACCTTGTAGTATTGTGGGATTGGGCCGCCTTTGCAGTGCGCTGGCTTCACGTGATCACCGCGATGGCGTGGATCGGATCATCCTTTTATTTCATCGCGTTGGACCTCGGTCTTCGCAAAGTGCCGAACCTTCCAGTGGGCGCGCACGGCGAAGAATGGCAGGTGCATGGCGGTGGGTTCTACCACATCCAGAAATACCTCGTTGCCCCTGAAAACATGCCCGACCACCTGACGTGGTTCAAATGGGAGAGCTATACGACTTGGCTCTCTGGCGCGGCCCTGTTGATGATCATCTACTGGGTGGGTGGTGAGCTATACCTCATTGATCCAGCCAAGGCTGACCTCGCCCTTTGGCAGGGTATCCTGATTTCCGCGGCCTCCCTCAGCATCGGCTGGTTGGTCTACGATTTCCTATGCAAGTCGCCTCTGGGCGAACGCCCCACCGTCCTGATGGTTCTGCTGTTCATCCTTCTCGTGGTGATGGGCTGGGCCTACAATCAAGTGTTCACAGGTCGCGCGGTCATGCTGCACCTCGGCGCGTTCACCGCTACGATCATGACGGCGAACGTGTTCCTCATCATCATGCCGAACCAGCGCATCGTGGTAAAAGACCTCCAAGAAGGTCGCACACCTGATGCGAAATACGGGAAAATCGCGAAACTGCGGTCGACGCATAACAACTACCTGACCCTTCCGGTCGTGTTCTTGATGTTGTCGAACCACAACCCGCTGGCCTTTGGCACCGATTACAACTGGATCATCGCAGCGCTGGTGTTCTTGATGGGCGTAACAATCCGCCATTATTTCAACACCCGCCACGCTCGCAAAGGCAGCCCAAGCTGGACATGGGCCGTGACTGCGATCCTGTTCATCCTGATCGCGTGGCTGTCGACCGCACCGCTGCGCTACGACACGTGGGAAGAATCTGACGCGCGTCCGCTGACCCCGACCGAACAGAAGTTCGCAAATGCCGAAGGGTTCGAGGACGTTGCATCGGTGATCCCTGGCCGCTGTTCGATGTGCCACGCGCGTGAGCCGTTTTATGACGGTATCCGCAACGCGCCCAAGGGAATGCTGCTCGAAACGGACCACGATATTGCTCGCGCCGCGACCCAGATTTTCCTGCAGGCTGGCGTCACCCACGCCATGCCGCCCGCGAACGTCAGCTACATGGAAGACGACGAACGTCGGATGATCGTGGAGTGGTATCGCAACGCCACAAACAGCTAAACTGCTTCTCCCTGCAAAGAGGCCCAGCCCGAGAGATCAGGTGGGGCCTCTTTCTGTTCAAAACACCGTTTATATACGAAAAATCTATCCTCTTTTCCTTTCCAAACCCAAGGCTTTGCGACACTCTACTGCCAAGGGAAGAGGAGAGATCGAATGCGTTCATTGACCTTAGTTTTGGCTTTGGCAGCCCCAATGGTTCAGGCGGCGGGCATACCAGCACCATTGACGGATGATGACTTCCTGCCGGTGCGCCAAGACGAGGCCGAACTGGGCCAGTTGCTATTCTATGATCCCATCCTATCGGGTAACAAAGAGGTTGCCTGCGCGACCTGTCACCATCCGTCCGAGGGAACAGGCGACGGGCTATCGCTATCCATCGGGGATGGTGGTCGCGGGCTAGGCCCGAACCGCGTTTTGGACATGGCGAACCTGCCTGAACAACGGATTCCCCGTAACGCCCAGCCGCTCTTTAACCTCGGCGCAAAAGAGTTCCGAGTATTGTTTCACGATGGCCGTGTTGAAGTAGACCCGAGCCGTCCGAATGGCCTTCGCACCCCTCTTGAGGACGAGATGGTCGCGGGCTTTGCCTCTATCGTTTCCGCGCAGACAATGTTCCCCGTTTTGTCCGCCGATGAAATGGCGGGCCATTATTCCGAGAACGAGATTTCGCAGGCCGTGCGTCTGGGCACGTTGACGGGCGAAGGTGGTGCATGGGATTTGATCGCGCGCCGCGTTGCGGCCATTCCTGAATACGCTGATAAATTCAGCGCGGTGTATGACCACATTTCGTCCCCCGACGACATCGCCTTTACCGATATTTCCAACGCAATTGCCGCGTTTATGGAGTTTGAATGGCGGTCGGATACATCGCCATTTGATGCGGCCTTGCGCGGGACTGCTCCGCTACCAGACACCGCTGCCCTAGGGATGGAGTTGTTTTATGGCGAGGCTGGATGTGCATCCTGTCACGCAGGAAAATTCCTGACCGATCATAGTTTCCACGCGATGGGGCAGCCTCAGGTCGGACCGGGTAAAGGCGCGCGGTTTGAAACCAATGCCCGCGACGAAGGGCGGTTCCGAGTGACAGGCGATCCCGCGGACCTTTACGCGTTCCGCACTCCATCATTGCGCAATGTAGCACTCACTGGGCCATGGGGCCACGCGGGGGCCTATTCGGACCTGACGGCCTTTGTCAAAGGTCACATTGATCCCGTTGCGGGGCTCGAATCCTACGATCGTTCGCAGGTCGTGCTGCCCGAGGCCGAGTTCGCCGATTGGCGGATCATGGATGATCCCGCAGAGGTGGCAGCTATCGCCGCAGCAGTCAGCATTGAACCCGTTGAACTGTCGAATGACGAGGTTACGGCGATTGTCGCGTTCCTGAACAGCCTGACAGACACCACCGCGCAGACAGGTCGTTTGGGTATTCCCGAAACGGTGCCGAGCGGATTGACGATCCCTAACCCTTAATGGGTTAGGGTCAGCGTTTGGTTCACAGGGGCGGTGGCCGTGGTCACTGTCCCGTTCGGCCATTCCACCGTGATCGTCGCCTCAATCGCGTCGCCAAGACCGAAATGCAACGGCACAGCCTGACCGCCAGCGTGACCGCCGCCGATGGTGACTTGCTGGGTTTCTTTAAACGAACCTGCCTCAACCGTGATCTGCGCTCCGATCGCATTGCGGTTTCCACCGCCCTGCTCCAGCGCAACGTTGAGCCATGCGCCAGTGTCAGGCGTCACGTTGCGATAGATTTCCATTGGGGCACGACGGTTCAGCACCAGAACATCGAGCCGTCCGTCATTATCGAAATCGGCTAGCGCAGCACCACGGGCACGTTCACCACTGGCCAGACCCGCCTCGAGTGCTGCCTCAACAAAATGACCATCGGGCTGCTGCATCAGAAGGTTATTCGGATCATGGATCGCGTTCGACGGCATCTGATCGACATTGCCTTTCGCGATGAACAGATCAGCGCGACCATCGTTGTCCACATCGCCAAACTGCGCATGCCATCCTGTCGACGGGCGGCCATCATCGCCGAGATATGGGCGATGCGCCGATGTGCCCATGTTAAACGGCGCAGCGGTATATAGGCCTTCGTCCGTTGCGATCTGCAGAAGCTGATCGCCCATTGAGGTCAGCATGACCTCGTCGCGACCATCACCGTTCAGGTCGCGGCTAGCGATCCCCATGCCCCAGAGGGAGACTTTCGCCCAACCGTCCTCTTCGCCCAAGAACCGTGCTTCGGCGATGTCCCACATCTGCTCGTAACCGCCGCGCACGTAATACTGGCGGTCGTTCGAAATGCGGAGCCGCTGGGTACCCGATGCATCCCGCGCCGCAAGCATGGAGAGTGCGCAAAAGCCGGGCTCGAGGTTAATAGCAGTGTATGTGCCGTTCTCGGGCGTCAGCAGGGTATTGCTATCACAGGCGAAAAACGGCCCCTTTGGGTTGCTGCGATCGACGTAGTTTCCAACGGCCATCTGAGGCAGACCGTCATCGACCCACCACGCTGTAAAAGAGGTGGACCACTGATCTGTCTCTGGCACACCATAATCCGCCGTCACATCAGTAAAACTACAATCCGCGCCGCCCTTCAGCACTCTATTCGCGCCGATCCGCAGGACGAAAAGGTCCATGTGACCGTCCGCATCAATGTCGATCGGATAGGCACCTGTGGTCTCTGTGATTTCGGGAAAGTCACCTGCGTGGAACTGGAAATCACCGTCGTTGATGAACAGCGATGCTGGCCCCGTTCCGCCTGCGGCGAACACATCAGGGAGCGTATCCCCATTGCAATCCATCACCGCAACGCCGCCGCCGACGAAATGATCCCAGCCGCCGCTGTATTCGTGGGGCGGCAAATTCTGGGACATATTTTCGAAAACTGGACCCGCAAAGGCCGGAGCCGCGCCAAAGACCGCGAGGAGCGTTAGGTATTTCATGCTGGTAACTTCGTCTCTCCAAAGACCCGATTGGTCAATTCACTCAGCGCAAGCGCCGCTGCCCCACGGGCCCAGACTAAGTCATCCCACGTCTGGATTTCAATTTTACTTCTTGGTCGCGCCTGATTGAGCGTCAAGGAATGCGTTTCCGCAAGCACTTCGGCGGCATAAAGGTAGTCGAACCGCATCCGTTCGCCCGACAGAATGATCAGCTCGGGATCGAAAAGGTTGATGATATTAGACAGGCCAACCGCCAAATAGCGCCCTGCCCGCTGGAAAATCGTCCGCGCACCACGGTTGCCC
Source organism: Aestuarium zhoushanense (assembly GCF_056431045.1). Taxonomy (NCBI): domain Bacteria; kingdom Pseudomonadati; phylum Pseudomonadota; class Alphaproteobacteria; order Rhodobacterales; family Paracoccaceae; genus Aestuarium; species Aestuarium zhoushanense. The sequence goes on along the minus strand of NZ_JBWKMA010000002.1, from coordinate 26,761 downwards.
GATTTCGCTTTTTCGTAGAGCGTTTCGAGCATGACGGGCAAGCTCTGCGGATTGTTCCGCGAAATACCCAAGGCCGTCGATGCCTCACGCGCCAGAGCATAGTCCGCAAGGTAGGCCTCAAGACAACCACGTTGCCCACAGCGGCACAGCGCACCGTCGAGTTGCACTTTGATATGGCCCAGTTCCATGCCCATGCCACGGGTGCCGCGATAGAGCTGGTTGTTGATCACCATGCCCATACCCACGCCATGTTCGACCGTGACAACCGCAAAATCCTTACGGCTACGGCCAGCGCCGAACCACAGTTCAGCCAGCGTCAGCATATTCGCGTCGTTTTCGAGGTGAGCGGGACAGTTGAACCGATCCGCAATGGCTTGCTCCATCGCGACTTCGGTTTCAACAATGAGCGGCGACCATGTGACCACACCACAGGAATGGTCGACAACACCAGAGATTCCGACGCTGATTCCCGAGACCGCAGAGAACGGCAGGCCCGCCGTGGTCATCAAACGATTCACCAGTTCTTCGAGTTCGTCGAGGATCGTAGCGACAGGCTTTTTCGTGGTCGGAATGTTCAACGCGGCAGAGGCAACCACCTGCCCCGCGAAATCTGTCAGCACGGCGGTGTGACGTTCGTCAGATATCTTAATCCCGATGACCCGCTTCACCTCTGGCACCACTTGCAATGCAACGGGAGGACGGCCACGACCCGCTTCGCGGGCGGCCCCCTCAACCTCGCGCAGATACCCTTCGGCGATCAATTCGGCCGTAATAGAGGTCACAGACCCCGGCGAAACGTTCAAAGTCCGCGCGATCATCGCCCGCGACACCTGCCCATTTGCCCGCACCTGTTCAAAGACCTGCTGACGGAGAGATTTGGAATCACGCAACCCCACAAGGTTAATCGGCCCGCACCCTTCCTGTGCATGCTGCGATTCGAGAAGGACCTCCTCCAACCCAGATTCCATAAGTTCACCTCCTGAACTATTTCTGCACCTGCGAGAAGATTTCCTCCGAATTTCCCTCAGGTGAGCGTAATATTCGGGCGAAAATTGCCCGCTGTCCATAAATTTTCCGCAATTTATGATTTTTTTATTTTGACAATTGAATTTAATCAGTCAAGCTAAGGAGGCCTACGAAGAGAACGATCTTCGTTGATAGAATTCTATGGGAGGAAACACTATGCATAAGGCAATTATCGCGGCTGCTGTGGCAGTTGCAGGCTTCAGCGGCTCTGCTGCTCTGGCAGACGGCATGAAAATCGGCGTATCCTGGGCGAGCTTCCAGGAAGAGCGTTGGAAGATCGACGAAGCAGCAATGGTTGCAGCAATCGAAGCTGCTGGCGACACCTATGTGTCCGCAGACGCTCAGTCGTCGTCCACCAAACAGCTTGCTGACATCGAAGCACTGATCGCTCAGGGCGTTAACGCACTGATCATCAACGCATGGGACAAAGACGCAATCGGCCCGGCTATCGAAATGGCAGCGGCTGAGGGCATTCCGGTTGTAGGCTACGACCGTTTGATCGAAGACGACCGCACCTTCTACCTGACCTTTGACAACATCGGCGTTGGTCGCATCATCGCTGAAACCGTTTCGGCTGAAGTTCCAGAAGGCAACTACGCGATCATCAAAGGTGACCCAGGTGACCCGAACGCTGGGTTCCTGCTTCAGGGCATGATGGAAGTGATCGGCGACTCCGTTGCTGCTGGCAAAATCAACATCGTTGGCGAAGCGTTCTCGGACAGCTGGAAGCCTGAAAATGCTCAGAAAAACATGGAGCAGATCCTGACCGCAAACAACAACAACGTTGATGCTGTTCTGTCTCAAAACGACGGTATGGCTGGTGGTGTTGTTGCTGCTCTCTCCGCTCAGGGTCTCGTGATCCCAGTTGGTGGTCAGGACGGCGACTTGGCTGCGATCAACCGCGTTGCACGTGGCACCCAGACCGTTTCGGTTTGGAAAGACTCCCGTCAGCTCGGCACTGCAGCTGGTGAAATCGCATCGGCTCTGGCTTCGGGCACCGCTCTCGACGCAATCGAAGGCGCTGTGAAGTTCTCGGGCGGCGAAAAAGGTATCGAAATGAACGCGATCCTTCTGTCCCCGACCCCGCTGACACGCGCAAACCTCAGCGTTGCAATCGACGCAGGCCACATCTCGAAAGAGCAGGCATGTGAAGGCGCAATCGCAGGCGTTGACGGCTGTAACTAAGCCTAAGACACGGGTGCCAGACCTCGGTTTGGCACCCGACACTCTTTGAATTTTCGACATTCGGACGCTTTGCCGTCCTGAAACGCCCGCAGTCGCTTGCCACGAAGACTAGGTTTGAGCACTGCACCCTGCGTACCAAGCAGATATTTGGAAGGTTCCATGACCGACACCACAAACAAACCCACCGGCTCCGCGTCGAAGACTGGGCCGATCACGCGATTCCTGCGTGCAACCGAGATTGATACCCGCCTCCTCGGCATGGTCGGCGCTTTGCTGGCGATCTGGATCGGGTTTCACATGTATGGCGTAATCTTTAACGATTTTGGCGCCTTCCTCACACCACGCAACCTGTGGAACTTGTCCGTTCAGATGTGCTCCATCGGGATCATGGCAACGGGCATGGTTCTGGTCATCATCACGCGTAACATCGACCTGTCGGTGGGCTCTCTTGTTGGTGTGACCGGTATGATCATGGGTATTTTGCAGGTCGAAATCCTGCCGCAATACCTTGGCCTCGGGAACCCGTCGATCTGGATCATCACCGCTGTCGTTGGCATCCTGTGTGGTGCGATCATCGGCGCATTCCACGGCTGGCTTATCGCTTACCGCGGCATCCCTGCGTTCATTGTGACCCTCGGTGGTCTGATGATCTGGCGCGGCGCTGCATTCCTGTCGAACAATGGTAAAACCATCTCCCCCGTTGACGCGACCTTCCAGCTTTTGGGCGGCGGACCTTACGGCACCGTTGGCGCAACTGGCAGCTGGATCGTTGGCGGTCTCGCTTGCGCGGGTATCGTCTGGCTGATCTACGCAGGTCGTCGCAATCGGATCGAGCACGACTTCCCGCTGCGTCCGATGTGGGCTGAACTGTTCGTTGGCGGCCTAGGCTGCGCGATTGTGGTCGGTGCGGTTCTTCTGGTGAACTCCTACCCATGGCCGAAAGGCATCGTGAACCAATGGGCGGCGAAAAACGGCGTTGAGGTTCCTGCTGAAGGCCTCTTCATCAGCCACGGCTTTGCTATCCCTGTGATCATTCTGATGGTGGTCGGCATCCTGATGACCATCCTCATGACCCGCACCCGCTTTGGTCGCTACGTCTTTGCGATCGGTGGTAACCCCGAAGCTGCGGCTCTGGCTGGTATCAACGTTCGCTGGATGACCCTGCGCATCTTCGCACTGATGGGTGCATTGGCTGGCCTCTCGGCTGTTGTTGCCTCTGCCCGTCTGAACAGCGCGACCAACGCTCTTGGCCTTCTGGACGAGCTTTACGTGATCGCAGCAGCTGTGATCGGCGGCACCTCGCTCGCTGGTGGTGTTGGCACGATCTACGGTGCGATCCTCGGTGCGCTGGTGATGCAGAGCCTTCAGACCGGCATGGTCCTGATCGGCTTTGACACCGCAGTCCAACAGATCGTCGTCGGTAGCGTCCTCGTGATCGCTGTCTACCTCGACAACCTTTACCGCAGCCGTTCAAAGTAAGGAGACGTGACAATGACCAACACGCAAAACCCTCTTGTCGAATTGCGGAACATCGAAATCGCATTCGGCGGTATCAAAGCCGTGGATGACGTCAGCGTTGACCTCTACCCGGGCGAAGTTGTCGGCCTCTTGGGCCACAACGGTGCAGGCAAATCGACCCTGATCAAATGTCTGTCGGGCGCGTATAAAAAGGACGCAGGTGAAGTGCTGATCAACGGCCAGTCCGTTGAGATCAACAACCCGCGCGATGCCCGTTCCTATAACATCGAAACCATCTACCAGACGCTCGCGCTGGCGGATAACCTCGATGCAGCGTCGAACCTGTTCTTGGGTCGCGAGATCGTGACCAAGTCGGGTATGCTCGACGAAGCAAAGATGGAAGCTGAGACGCGCAAGATCATGGCGCGTCTCAACCCCAACTTCCGCAAGTTCAACGAACCAGTGAGCGCGCTTTCGGGTGGTCAGCGTCAGTCGGTTGCGATTGCTCGTGCGGTGTATTTCAACGCCAAAATCCTGATCATGGATGAACCGACAGCGGCGCTTGGCCCGCATGAAACACAGATGGTGGCAGAGCTGATCCAAGAGCTCAAAAAACAAGGCCTTGGTATCTTCTTGATCGACCACGATGTTCATGCGGTAAAACAGCTATGTGACCGTGCGGCGGTTATGAAGAACGGTCAGTTGGTCGGCGTTGTGAAGGTGGATGAAGTGACCGAGGACGACCTCCTCGCGATGATCATCCTTGGACGCAAACCGGAACATCTGGCAGCATAATGTACATTGGACTTGATCTAGGCACTTCGGGCCTAAAGGGGATCGTCATTGACGATTCCCAAACTATCCTCGCCGAAGCAACAGCCCCCCTCACCGTCAGCCGCAAGGCCGATGGTTGGTCAGAACAGGACCCCGCGGATTGGATCACAGCCGCGCAAACTGTTCTGGGTGCTCTCAAGTCCAAACTTTCGCTCGACGGTGTGCGTGCCATTGGTCTCTCTGGTCATATGCATGGAGCAACATTGCTGGATGCCTCGGATGCAGTGCTACGGCCCTGCATCCTCTGGAACGATACGCGGTCCTCAGCTGAGGCCGCAGCGCTGGATGCTGACCCGCGGTTCCGTGCCCTTACGGGCAACATCGTATTCCCGGGCTTTACTGCGCCGAAAATCGATTGGGTTCGCAACAACGAACCAGAAATCTTTGCCAAGCTGGCCAAGGTTCTCCTGCCCAAGGATTATCTGCGCCTTTGGCTCACAGGTGAACACGTCGCTGAGATGTCGGATGCGGCAGGCACGTCGTGGCTCGATACGGGGGCGCGGGCGTGGTCCGATGACCTGCTCGAAGCGACCCACCTGACACGCGATCACATGCCGCGCCTCGTCGAAGGGTCCGATGTTTCGGGCACCCTACGGGCCGACATCGCAGCACAATTCGGCCTCCCCGCCAATGTCGTCGTGGCTGGCGGCGGCGGTGACAACGCAGCGAGCGCCGTGGGCGTGGGCGTTGTGAAATCTGGCGATGCGTTTATCAGCCTCGGCACCTCTGGTGTGCTCTTTGCGGCCTGTGACGCCTATTCCCCTGACGCGGCAAGCGCTGTCCATACTTTCTGCCACGCCCTGCCCGACACATGGCACCAGATGGGCGTGATCCTCGCAGCTGCGGACGCGATGAACTGGTTTGGGCGCGTCATGGGCGCGGCACCTGCAGAACTCACGGGCGCGTTGGGACCACTTACCGCCCCTGCCCGCACCTTGTTCCTGCCTTACTTGGGCGGAGAACGCACCCCGCACAATGATGCGACCATCCGCGCCTCGTTCCTGCATCTTGACCACGCGACCGACAGCACAGCGATGACACGCGCGGTGCTAGAGGGCGTCACCTTTGCAGTGCGTGATAGTTATGACGCGCTGACCTCGACCGGTACGCAGATCGAACGGTTGATCGCCGTCGGTGGCGGGTCCAAGTCTGACTACTGGGTGCAGGCGATCGCAACCATCCTCGGCATGCCGATCGGGTTGCCTGTGGCTGGTGACTACGGTGGCGCGTTTGGCGCAGCCCGTTTGGGCCTAATGGCAGCAACAGGTGAAACCACCGCAGCAGCAAGCGCCCCGCAAATCGCGCGCACCATTGATCCTGTTCCCGCGTTGCAAGAGGCATTCCTCGCCCGCCACGCTGATTATCAAGCGGCCTATAAGGCGCTTAAGACACTCAACTAGAGGTTCCTATGACCGATTTTTTCAAAGGCATTCAGGCCGTCAAATACGAAGGCCCCGAGACTGAAAACGAATTTGCATTCCGTTACTACAACCCCGACGAAGTCGTCATGGGCAAACGGATGGAAGACCATCTGCGCTTTGCCGTCGCCTACTGGCACAGCTTTGCCTACGAAGGCGGCGACCCGTTCGGTGGTCGCACATTTGATCGCCCGTGGTTCGGTGACTCCATGGATGCCGCGAAACTGAAGGCTGATGTGGCGTTCGAGATGTTCGACATCCTCGGCGCGCCGTTTTTCTGTTTCCACGACCTCGACGTGCGCCCCGAGGGCAAGACCTTTGCCGAAAGCAAACGCAACCTCGAAGAGATCGTCGATTACTTTGCGCAGAAAATGGAAACCTCAAAGACGAAACTGCTTTGGGGCACCGCGAACCTCTTTACCCACCGTCGTTTCATGGCTGGTGCGGCGACCAACCCTGATCCAGAGGTTTTTGCCTACTCTGCTGCGACCATCAAATCTTGCATGGACGCAACGATGAAACTGGGCGGTGAGAACTACGTTCTGTGGGGCGGCCGTGAGGGCTATGAAACCCTGCTGAACACCGACCTCACCAAAGAGGCAGAGCATGCGGCGCGGATGCTCGAAATGGTGGTCGAGTATAAGCACAAGATGGGCTGGGACGGTCAGATCCTGATCGAACCGAAACCCCAAGAGCCGTCCAAGCATCAGTATGACTTTGACGTGGCGACCGTTTATGGCTTCCTCAAACGCTTCGGCCTTGAGAACGAAGTGAAGATGAACATCGAACAAGGCCACGCGATCCTTGCGGGTCACAGCTTTGAACACGAACTGGCCTTGGCTGGGTCGTTGGGCATGCTGGGGTCGATCGACATGAACCGCAACGACTACCAGTCTGGCTGGGACACCGACCAATTCCCGAACAACGTCCCGGAAATGGCACTGGCCTATTATGAAGTTCTCAAGGCTGGCGGCTTTACCAAAGGCGGCACCAACTTTGACGCACGTATCCGTCGTCAGTCGCTCGACGCAGAAGACCTGATCCTCAGCCACATTGGTGGCATGGATTGCTGTGCACGCGGCCTCAAGGCGGCGGCTGCGATGCTTGAAGATGGCAAGCTCGAAGCGGCACGTGATGCGCGTTACGCGGGCTGGGATACCGATGGCGCGAAGGCGATGCTGGGCAGCGATCTGGCCTCGATCCAAGAGCGCGTTCTGGCGGACAACGTTAACCCAGAACCCCGTTCGGGCCGTCAGGAACGTCTGGAAAATCTGGTGAACCGCTACCTCTAATCGAGGGCGAAACGACCAAAGAAAGGGGTGCCATCGGCGCCCCTTTTGCATGTCAGGCATCACGGGCTAGGTTAGCAGTTCGCACCTCAATCCAAGATTGATAGTCATATGCGCAGCCTCCCTCGCGCTCATTGCAAAACTTTTCTTTTCGCAGACAGTTTAGCGCTATCAATTTCACGAAACTGCGATACCGTTTTCCCTAGAGTGGAGGACGTTATGCCGAAAAACCTTGATCGTAAGTTAGACGCCATTCGTTCGGGCAAATACAAGCCGAACGACTTTATCATTGCGGACGCCAAAGACGGCGATATGGCCTTTGGCTGCGCCACCCCAGGAAAAGGGGCTGATGGCCGCATGAAATCGCTACGTGCCTATCGCGACGATATGATCAAGGTCACGAAATCTGGTTTGGTCGACATCATGCTGATGTCCCTCTCGACCGCAGAGGTGATGCAGGCCGAGGGGCTGTTCCACAAATCTCACGTGACCCCTGCTGTGCGCCTGAACGATACCACGGATATTTGGCACGTCCGTGGCGGGTGCTATCCCAAACACATGATGAAGAATTTCCGCTCTGCCCGTTTGGATCGGGTCAAAGCAGTCGCGCCCTTGGGCCTCTATTCGGTGACGTTTTATAATGACCTCGAACGGGATCATAAAACGCTCGAAGAGTTCGCGAAGTTCCGTGATGAGGCCTCTGCGGAAGGGGTCGATTACTTCCTCGAGGTCTTTAACCCCCAAATCCCCGTCGAAACCAACGGCGACTTTGCGACCTACAACAATGACATGATCGTGCGCTGCCTTGCGGGCGTGTCGCGCCATGAACGCCCCGCCTTCCTTAAGGCCGCCTATAACGGTCCCGCCGCGACCGAAGAAATCGCAGGGTACGATCCTGAGAACCTGATCTTTGGTATTCTTGGCGGTGGCGCGGGAACCACGCGCGATTGCCTTGAACTGATCCGTCAGGCGGAAAAATACGGTGCACGTGTGGCTCTGTTCGGGCGCAAGATCTACTACTCCGAGGACTCGGTTCTCATGGTCAAAGCGATGCGCCACGTGATCGAAGACGGCGTTACCAGCGAGGAAGCGGTGAAGGCTTATCACGGTGATCTTCAGGCCAATGGCATCACGCCTTTCAGATCGCTCGACGACGATCTGGTGATTTCGGAAAACATTCTTAAGCCCAACGTGTGACCCATGCGTAAGGGGTTTGTAACCGCAGGCACGTGGTGCGTTGATCGCAACATTACCGTCGATCTATGGCCCAAAGAGGACATGATCGCCGCCGTTCAAAAGGTTGAACTGGCGGGTGGCGGGTCTGGTTGCAACTTTGCCGTCGATATGCGCCGTCTCGACCCTGACATGCCCGTCTGGACCCAAGGTCTGATTGGTGCGGGCGAGATGGGCGATTTCCTGATCGGGATCGCCGACGAATACGGCATTGATCGCAGTGGCCTTTACCGCACGTCAGAGGCGCAGACCCAAGTGACAGACGCCTATGTATCGGCTCAAACAAGTCGTCGCACGCATATCCTGTTCTTTGGTGTCGCGGACCTGATGACGCCAGACCATTACGATTTTTCGACCTGTTCGGCGCGTGTTCTACACCTCGGGCTTCCGGGTATTCACAAACAGATGGACGCAAGGTGGGGCGGCGATGCTAATGGTTGGGTCACTGTTTTGCGCAAGGCGAAGGCTGCAGGGCTAAAGACGAACTTTGAATTCGTCGCGGGGCCTGAGGACAAGATCAGAGAGGTTGGTCACCCTTGCCTGCCGCATCTCGATACCTTGGTCGTCAATGACTTCGAAATTGGCGCGCTGGCTGGGCGAAAAACCGTTGAGGACGGCGTGACAGATCGAGACCAAGTGCTAGCCGCCGCCAAAGAGGTCCTCGCCATGGGGGCCATGGAACTCGTCGCCGTTCACTTCACCGAAGGGGCGGTTTTGGTCACTCGCGACGGCACCGAAACCTTCCAACCCTCAGTGCGCATCGCGGATAAAGACCGCAAGGGCGCAAATGGCGCTGGTGATGCCTTTGCCGCAGGGTTCCAATACGGGCTTCACGAAGGATGGACAGGGCAAGACGCGCTCAAACTCGGTCACGCAGCTGCAGCCGCCTGCCTACGGTCGGTCGGCACTTACACGACCGTAGAGACAGCGGCGGAATGTTTGGCTTTGGCCCAAACGTGGGGATGGCGCGACTAGTCCCTCAGATGAGGCCGGCCAGCCAGAGGTAGAGCGGCAGACCTACTGTGATGTTGAACGGAAACGTCACGCCGAGCGATAGCGTCAGGTAGATCCCCGTCTCTGCCTTAGGCAGCGCGATTTTCATGGCCGCAGGCACCGCGATGTAAGAGGCCGACGCCGAGAGCACCATCAACAAAAACTGGCTACCCGTTTGCAGGCCGATCACAGAGCCAAGACCCATGGCGAAGATCGCACCAATCAGGGGCATGATCATACCAAAGGCAAAGAGGCCCGAGCTGAGGAGGTGACGGTTTGTGATGAGGCTCCGCCCCGCAGACAGACCCATATCCAGCAAGAATAGGCAGAGGATGCCGACAAAGGGTGTCACAACGAAGGGCGCGATCATCTCCATCCCTTTGTCCTGCGTCAGCGCACCGATCAAAAATGCGCCGCTCAGTAGAACGATTGACCCATTGGCAAAGAGTTCACGCATCGGGACGCTGGCCTCTTGGCCGTCGCGACCAAGCCGATTTGCAATCCAAAGCGCAGAGAGGATCGCGGGCACCTCCATCACGGCGGCAACAGCCACCATGTAGCCGTCCGCCGACAGACTCGTCAGGTCCAGTAGGCTAGACGCCGCGACAAAGGTCACGATGGAAATCGAGCCATAGTGCCCCGCAACCGCCGCTGCCGTGGTCGCATCAAGCCGCGTCATCGAACGTAGCAACATGTAGGCGAGGAACGGCAGAAGGAATGACAACAACAAACCCGCTGCCAGCGCGAGGAACACCTCAAAACTGAGCCCTCCTTCGGCGAGGCTATGCCCCCCTTTGAACCCGATGGCGAGCAGCAGGTAGAGCGACATGAACTTTGCCGCGCCTTCGGGAATGGACAGGTCGCTGCGCACAAAGGCCGCGACAAGGCCCAGAACAAAGAACAAGATCGTTGGCACCATTAGGTTCCCAACAAGGCTATCGAGCATTTGCATAATTAATCTCTCCAACAGGTTTGCGGCCTGTTGCCCTAAATTTATTGATAGCTTAAATACAAATTAACATTACTATTCATAGTTTGAGGCTATGTATGCGCCCGACCCTGCGGCAAATGGAATATATCGTCACCGTTCACCAGTTGGGCGGCTTTGGCCTCGCTGCGGAAAAGCTGAATGTCAGCCAACCGAGCCTATCGACCCAAATCGCCGCCGTGGAAAGCGACCTTGGCGTTCGGCTCTTTGATCGGAGCCGAGCTGGGGTTGAGGCGACAGCGCGCGGGTTGGATTTTGTGAAGCGCGCCCAGCGTATCTTGGCCGAGGTCGAAGCCCTGCGCGGCACCATGCTCTCGGACTTGCCGTTTGGTGGTCGGTTACGTCTTGGGGTTTTGCCCTCAATCGGGCCGTATCTGTTGCCTCAAGCAATCACCGCGCTGCACGACGCAGAACCCGATCTGCGCGTTGTGGTGCGCGAGGAAAACACCCTCCTGTTGGATGACGGCATCCGCAGCGGTCGGTTCGATGCGATCATCTCGACCCCCGAAGACCACCCAAACACCATGCAACATCCGTTGTTTGTGGAACCCCTTTGGGTCGCGGTCGCGCAGGATCACCCACTTGCCCATCGGTCGAGCGTGACAGCCGCCGACCTGACGGGGCAGCGTCTGTTGACGTTGGATACGGGGCACAGATTGTCACGCATCGTCTACGGCATCGCTGGCGCGAGTGGAGCAATTGTGTCCGACGACTACGAAGGCACGAGCCTCGATTCAATCGTTTTGATGGCAGCGACGGGTGCAGGGATCGGCATCCTTCCCGACCTTTTCGCCCGTAGGCAAGGCATCCACCGCAGCGAAGTGCGTGTCATGCCGCTGGTCACGCCAGATTCCCACCGTACCATCAGCCTTTTGGTGCCAAGCGATCGGACCGAAAAGTTTGCAGGCGCTTTGGCTCGCATTCTGCGCAGTGCGGCTAAGGCACTGGAATTGAACGTAATCGAATAGCCCACGTAGATTTGCTTTTTGGCAATGGAGTTAACCACAAAAACTTTACCCGAACTAACATCGGAACCAGCAATATTAGATTACCTCATTTGGGCCTTCGGTACAAATTAGTGAACTCTCCGAGAGACCTTCACAGCCTAAAATTAAGCGCGATCCCAACCATATTTCCATGCGCCCCTTCGATGTGACCAGCGTTGAGACTGTGCCCCATGGAAAAGGTGAACGACGCATTGTCGATGGCATGGATCGGTGCGGAATATTCAAAGCCGATGTCCATTTGACGGGCCTCTGGTGCGAGATCAGCAGGCATCGTTCGAAAGGCGTCAGACCCGGCGGCCAGAGCCGTCGTCTCGTTGGCGAGGCTTACGTCCACCGTGCCGCTGGTGATCGCTGCCGGACGTGCGAGTGAAATACTGAGCAGCCCGCCGTTCGGCATCGCGCGATCCATAGCGACCTTCACGCTGTTAAAGGTGACGTCGTTAAAACGACCCAGCATCCCTGCCCCGTGACCGTCGGCTTTGCCTGCAGCCCCTTCGAGGCGCAGACCGATGCTGTCGGCCAGTTGCACGCCATAGGCAAAGTCCAGAGCCGCAGAGCGTCCACGGATGCCATCCTCGAAACCAGGAGCCGTTACGCCGACAACCGAACCAACCTCTTGCATCGCAGTAAGACCAGCCGAAAAGTAGCCTCCATCTGTCGCGAAGGTATGAGCGAGGCCTAAACCAGCGCCCCCGTTGGAGCCTTCGATCACGCGCAGATTGGTCTGGCCGAGGGTCAGGTCGCGCACGTAGTTGCCCGTTTGCGCATAGGCATTTATGGCGATTTCAGCCTCGATCATCGCTCCATAGCCCTGCCCCGCTGAGAGGGATTGAGCAGTCGCAGCGCGGGCCGAAAGGCGCGGCTCTGCTGACAACGCAGCAACGTCGATCGAACTGAGCGACCCCACGGTCCCTGCAACGATATCTGACGCCGCAATATCAAATGTGCCGTTCAAACTGTCGGAAGCATAAACGGTCTCGCTCGACAGTGCGTCGGCAAGGGCGTTCCCCGACAATGCCCCAGATACAGCAGCCACCTGCCCCGCGGACAGATTGATGCTCTGTCCTTCGGCAACTGGAACGCTGGCCGTTCCAATCGGCAAAAGCGCCGCCCGCAAATCAAGGAACCCGTGCCCGAATTCGTCGTTATAGGCATGTGTGACGCCCGACCCGAAGTCGATCGACCCCGTGAAATCGGTCATCCATCCGTTATCGGCAGAGGCCAAAAGGCGGTCGCGCAATTGCGAGGCGGAGAGGTCTGGGAACGCTTCCGCCAGAAGGGCCACAGCGCCAGAAATTTGCGGCGTCGCGTAACTGGTGCCCGTGCCTGACGTGTAGCCGATATCGGTGTAATCCGTCGCGATATAGATCGACCCATCCGCAGTCATGCAAAACGCCGCGGTTTGCATGCAGGCGGACGAGATACGCTCTACCGAGGTGATCCCATATTCATCAAACGTCGCCGCACCATTTACGACGGTGATCCACGACCCTTCGAGGTCGTGGTAAAGGAGCGGCAAAGCCCCGACGTTATAAGCGTCCAATTCGTCATGGTAGTTCGACAGAGCAAAGACCACGACGCCGCTCTGTGCATAGTCGCGCATCGCACTGATATACGAGGAGGCGACGGAATACTGGCCAAAGTAATACTCGAAGGTCGATTGATTGAAATCACGCGACAACTGCCACGAGTTATTCATCACAATAGCACCAGCGGTATCGGCTTCACTCACCATTACGGCGCGTTCATTCCACGTCGAACCTGTCTGATAATCCCACGTGCCGAGAAATAGATCGGCACCAGAGGCGACGCCTTCGACGGCATCGATGCCAGTTCCGCCTCGACCAACAGCGATACTCGCCACTGCCGTGCCATGGTCATCGCGCGCATCCAAATTTGATACGGAAGAGTGCGTCACGTTCACGCCGTCGAACGTCTCATGGCTCAAACGGAGCGCATTATCCATGATGGCAATCGTTTGCCCTGCCCCCGTTAGCCCGACAGAACGCGCGTAATCGACACGCGCCGCTTCAAGCGGACGGCCACCACGCCAATTCACGTTGTTGGTAAAATTCGCGGTATTACGGACGGCACGGACAGCGGCCATCGAGAACTCGGTCACGAACCCACGAACCCACCCAGTTCCGAGTTCGCCGCCAGGACCCCAAGTCGATTTCGAATATTGCTCGCTCAGTGCAGAGCTAGAGCCACCGTAAGAATAGTCAGTTTCGTCCTCACCACTGCCGACACAACCGATAAGAGCGCAAAGCGATAGTATGGAGGTCGTTCTGTAAATTGCAGAACAACGCATTGCATGAGCCTTAAAAAAGCACAGCAACAGACCTGCCGCAGCAGGAAACCCAATAAATCAATACAAATGTAACAACTGCATCCGCCAAAATAAGCGGTAAGCGATCCGTTGCAGAAATCAAAATGAGGTAAAAAAAATCACCACTTAAGGTTTAACAACTCATGAGATAAATCTCACACGAAGTTAGGTCAAGGGTTGAATTGCCAAATCTGACGCTCCGTAGTTGCGAGGCGCCTTTGTCAAATGACGAGCCGCCCCTTTCGAGGCGGCCTAATTTCAGATTAATGATGGGGCCGTTACTGCGCCGTCCAACCGCCATCTACAGGGATCACCGCGCCTGTCACATTGTGCGCAATCGGGTTGCACAGCCAGAGGGCAAGGGCCCCGATTTCGGTCGGGTCAGAAGTCCGTCGGCTTGGCTGTTTTTCGGCGAGAAGTTCGGCGATGCCTTTCTCGCGGTCGCCACCGTATTTAGCCGCCCGTTCGATGATCTGCGGTTCAATAATCGAGGTCTCGGTCCAGCCGGGTCCGATACAGTTAACCGTGATGCCGCCATCACGTTTGGACCCTGCCGCTGCGTACTCCAAGGCAGCGACCTTTGACATACCCACCAGCCCGAACTTTGACGCGCAATAGGGAACCTTGGCGACCGAGGCGACAGTGCCGTGGACGCTGGCGATGTTGATCACACGGCCATAGCCTTTTTCAGCCATCTTTGGCATGCCGAGGCGCATCGTGTGGAACGGCCCAGAGAGGTTGATGCCGATGATCGCGTCCCACGTCTCTTTGTCCATATCGGCAAGCATGGCGGTTTTCTGGATGCCCGCGTTGTTCACCAAAATGTCGATCCCACCCCATTCATCGACTTCTGCCATCATTCGTTCAATGGCTGCCACATCTCGCATATCCGCCTCAAAGAACCGCGCCTCAGGTGCACCTGCGGCCAGCAATGTGTCTACAGCGGCTTGCGCTAGGGCGGCATCAGCCAATCCATGAACCGCAATGCGTGCCCCTGCACCCGCCAGTTCTTTGGCAATCGCCAAACCGATGCCTTGGACAGAGCCCGTAACCAGAGCCGTTTTACCTGTCAGGAATGTCATGTGGTGGGTTCCTTTTTCATACGGTCTCTCAATTCAGTCTTGAGGACTTTTCCGTAGTTATTTTTGGGGAGTGCATCGATAAATCGATAGACTTTGGGCCGTTTGAAACGAGCGATGCGGTCGAGGCACAGCGCATCCAATTCAGCGGACGAAACGTTAGCGTCAGGCAGTGTGACGACAAACGCGATCACCTCTTCGCCCCATTCGGGATGAGGCGTGCCGATAACCGCAACCTCATGCACATTCGGGTGGCTCAGCAGAACCTCTTCGACCTCGCGGGGGTAGATGTTTGAGCCGCCAGAAATGATCATGTCCTTTGATCGGTCCCGCAGGGTGACGTAGCCGTCGTCATCCATGCGCCCCATATCACCCGTCCAAAGCCACCCATCGCGGATCGCTTTTTGGGTCGCCTCGGGGTTCTGCCAATAGCCGGGCATTACGGTCGCGCCTGAAACGACGATTTCGCCGATTTCACCTCGAGGGACCTCTGCGCCGTCCCGATCAACGATACGCACGCGCACCGCACTCTGCGCCGTGCCGACGGAATTCAAACGGTCCCGCCAGCGCGGGTGACTGCGGTCTATCACGTCGCCACGAGGCAAGGCGGTAATGCCCATGGGACATTCCCCTTGCCCATAGATTTGGACAAAGCGTGCGCCCATCACCTCGGTCGCGTCCAAAATATCGGCCTCATACATAGGACCGCCAGCGTAGACGATGGTCCGAAGGCCTTCGCCCGTTTCAGAGCTAGCTTTGGCAGCATCGACCAGCCGACGCACCATCGTGGGCGCTGCAAACATGGAAATCGGCCCCATTCGTTTACCCAGCATCAGGATTTCCGCCGCATCAAAACCACCACTTTCGGGCACCAGATGCCGCGCCCCGCGCATCACATGCATAAAGTTATAGAGCCCAGCGCCATGCGACATCGGCGCGGCATAGAGGATCGCGTCCTCCGCGAAAACGTCATCCACATCGGTGAAGTAAGTAAAGGTCATCGCAGCTATGTTGCCGCAGGTCAGGGCCACGCCCTTTGGTTTACCAGTCGTGCCTGAAGTGTAGAACAGCCAAAGGAGGTCGCTCTCGTTCAGACCGACTGGCACTGGCATCGGATCGGCCTGTTTCATCTCTGCAAACGCGGTCCCGTTGACGGAGATGATCTCTCGCCCCTCCAACAGATCAGACAGATCCCCGACCAAAGCGTCATCACTGAATACCAGATCAGCGCCCGCATTATCGATGATCCAAGCCGCCTCTTTGGGGTGCAGTTTAGAATTGATCGGCACCGCCGCCGCGCCCGCATACCAAATCCCATAGAGCGTTTCGAGAAACTCAGGACAGTTATACATGAACACCGCGACGCGATGCCCTGCACCAATGCCGCGTGCCCTCAACACAGCCCCAATCGATGCCGCCGCGCGGTCAAAACCCGCGTATGTCGATACGAGGGTTTCGCCAGAATAGAGCGCAGGACGATCAGGGGACCGCGTTGCCGTTCGTTTCAACCATTCAGCGGGGTTCATCGAACGGCCTCGAGGATTGAGCAGTAGTTCGCAACGCCCGACCCGCCCATGTTAAAGACACAGGCCAGTTCCGCACCGTCCAGCTGAACGCCGCCCGCCTGCCCCGTGACCTGTTGCGCAGCAAGGACATGCATCGACACGCCCGTTGCGCCAACGGGATGCCCTTTGGCCTTTAGCCCGCCCGACAGGTTGATCGGAAGGCGGCCACCACGCAGGGTCGCGCCCTCAGTCACGAGGCTGGCCCCCTTGCCTTTTTCGGCAAGGCCCATCGCCTCGTAGATCATCAGTTCAGCGATGGTGAAACAATCATGGACTTCGGCCAGATCGAGATCATCAACGGTGATCCCCGCCATTTCATATGCGGCTGCAAAGGTACGCCGTGCGGCGGTCAATTCGGTCATATCGCGCCGCGACATGGGCAGAAAATCGTTCAACTGCACGGCAGCCCGAAATCCCGCAACATGGTCGAAATCCGCCGTCATGTCGTCTGCCACCATCACCAGCGCCGCTGCGCCATCGCTGATCAGCGAACAATCAGTGAGCCGCAGCGGGGCCGCGATCATCGGGTTCTTTTCACTGACCTTATTGCAGAAATCAAACGTCACCTCGCGCTGCAGGTGGGCCAGCGGATTGCTCAGAGCGTTTTGATGGTTTTTCACCGCGATCCGCGCAAGGGTTTCGGACTGATCCCCAAAGGCATCAGAATATCCCGCGGCGATACGGCCAAAGATTTGCGGGAAACTCACGCCTGCTTCTTCGGCGGAATAGGATGCGCCAGCGAGGGCCGCTGTCACGCCTTTAATATCGAGTTCGGTCATCTTTTCGACGCCGATCACTAACACACAACGCGCGTCACCAGCGCGGATCGCATTGCGCGCCGCATAGACCGCGGAAGATCCCGACGCGCAGGCGTTCTCTACGCGGGTCGCTGGTTTAAACCGCAAACCGTCATCCATCCCCAACACGAGCGAGGCGGCAAACGCGTCAGGCACCATGCCGTTGTTAAAATGACCGAGCCAAATCGCGTCGATATCGTTCGGCGTGAGACCTGCGCTTTTGATCGCCTCAGACGCCGCCTGCTGGATTAACGCCTCTAAGCTCTTGTCACGATGCACACCGAATTTGGTGTGCCCCCAGCCAACTATTCTTGCGTCCATACTTGCCTCCATTCCCTTTCCATCGGAATACTCCAGCGGGTCGGGCCGCGCGATCCGTGAAACTACGTAACGGGTGACAAGAGATGGACAGGTTTGCCGCACTAGCCTTTGAGAGCGCGCCAGTCGGTTTGATCTACGCCGAGGATCGGGTGATCCAGCGCTGCAACACCCGTTTTTGCGAAATGTTCGGATTTGCGGCCTCCGAACTTCAGGGGCATTCACTGTCAAAACTGTATCCCTCCTCAGAGGAATTTCAGCGCATTGGCCAGATAGGCGCCGAAAAGATGCGCGGGCTGGGACGCTATGCCGACGAACGCATCATGCGTCGCAAGGATGGCAGCCTGTTTTGGTGTCGTGTTCGAGGGCAATCGCTCGACCTTGATCAGCCCTTTGCGCAATCGGTGTGGAGCTTTGCCGACATTTCGGACAATCGCCCTGTGACCGAACTCACGCGCCGCGAGCGACAAGTGGCGCAGATGCTGGCCGAGGGCCTGACGTCCAAGGAAATCGCCCGTCGCCTAGAGATCAGCCCCCGCACCGTCGAGGTTCACCGCGCAAATCTCATGGACAAATTCGGTGCCCGCAACGGGTTGGAGCTCGTCGCGCATCTCGCGGGTATTCCGATCGGCTAGACCGCGCTTATCGTCGCTGCGACCGCGCGTTTCCATGCTGCGTAACGTCGGTCTCTGACCGTGTCCTCCATCGCGGGTTCGAAACGAGCATCAACCTTCCAGCGACGCGCGAAGGTGTCCGGTTCAGGACAGAACCCGACGGACTGCCCAGACAGGCGCCTATAGGTCGTGATCTTACCCCCAAACGTCAGCCGAACGCCAACGGCCCCACCGCCAACCTTCTACAAATCCTGAAGCGATGTCTTCATCCCAAACGCAGCTACGGCCGCAATCAAACAAGCACGTGCCTTTGTCAAGCAGACGGGCGTTAAAACTATCGTGAATTCAGAGACTTAAAGGCGAAACAGAAAAAGCTGCCGACTTTGCGCCTCGATCTCACCCCAAAACGACACATCGGTGTTCAGGATGACAGGCGCTAGTCGTGCAGCTTCTGTGATGTTCTACATCGACGTCTTTCGACGAATGCAGCAACCTTGGATAATCGCGCCCAATTCGGCGCGAACAAACCTAGCTTAGCCGAGCATCTGCGCCCGTTTGCGAGCCAGTTTACGCTGACGGCTGATCGCTTCCTTCTGCTCGCGCGCTTTGCGAATGGAAGGTTTCTCGAAATACTCTTTCAGACGCATTTCGCGATAAACCCCTTCACGCTGGAGCTTTTTCTTCAACACACGCAACGCTTGCTCGACATTATTGTCGCGAACCGAAACTTCCATCTTTTTCCTGCTATGTTTGCAAAGAGAACTTTGGCGCAGCTTGCAGAGAGCGAGGGAGATTTCAAATGAAATCGACAGAATACCCCATCAGGATATGCTTTTGATGGGTTCAGTCGGTCATTTTTGCCTCACCCCGCGACCAAACGCAGCTAGTTGGCCCCTACACATTACATTTTTATTATATTATATGTGGCAAAAATTCATGAGGATAAACGATGAATCGCAGAGTTT
Source organism: Aestuarium zhoushanense (assembly GCF_056431045.1). Taxonomy (NCBI): domain Bacteria; kingdom Pseudomonadati; phylum Pseudomonadota; class Alphaproteobacteria; order Rhodobacterales; family Paracoccaceae; genus Aestuarium; species Aestuarium zhoushanense. Next base: position 7,663 of record NZ_JBWKMA010000002.1, on the reverse strand, counting down.
TCTTGGGCGCCGCCGTCATTTCAGCCGCCGCAATCGGATTCGGGCTGTATCAACCTGAGGCTCACGCCGAAAACCTCACGCTAGAAGCGCTCAGTGGTCAGGCGCTTGCCACATCAGAGGACACATTGCTCGTCGACATTCGGCGCCCCGAAGAATGGAAGCAAACAGGCGTGATTGAGGGCGCTCTGCTCGTCACCTACACCGACCCGCAATCGTTCCTTCAAGCCGTTCAACCGCGCCTTCGCGACGGACAAAAGCTGGCGCTCGTTTGCCGATCGGGCAATCGCACATCCCAAGCCACGCGCCAGATCGCCCAATTGATCAACGGCCCCGTGATCGATGTCCAAGGCGGCATGAACCGCATTCTGCGCGAAGGCTACACCCCAGTCGCCCCCACACGCGAACGCGGCTGTTCGTCGTGTTAGGCTAGACGTCGCGTCGAAATCGAGAATTTGACACGCCAAATTAAAATCGCACTATGGCGACCTTGAAGTCAGCTTTCGCGACGTGAGCACTTATGCCTGATCTTACCCCCAAACCTGATCACCACGAAATCATCGTCATCGGCGGTGGTGTCGTCGGAATGAGCATAGCCTTTCGCCTTGCCAAAGAAGGCAAAGAGGTCGCGCTTATCGAACCTAATGAATTGGGCATGGGTGCGTCTTACGGGAATGCTGGCACAATTGCAGATTATGCAACAATTCCAGTGGGTACGCCTAATGTGCTTCGCAATTTGCCCAGTCTGTTCTTTGACCGTAACAGTCCGTTGTCTTTGCGTTATCAGACCTTGCCAAGCCTCGCGCCCTGGCTGATCGAGTTTTTCTACCAAAGCCTCCCCAAGCAAGCTGAAAACAATGCCCAGAGGATCGGCGCGCTCCTGAAAAACGCGAGCGACATGTGGCATGAGCTTAGCCTCGAACTTGGCGCATCACATCATTTGCATCGGCGAGGATGCTTGTACCTTTATGAGTCAAACAAAGCCTTTGCCGCCGCAAAATACGACGAAAGGCTGCGGAGACAGAACGGCGTTGCGGTCGAAGTCATAACCGCCGATGAGGTCTTGCGCCACGAACCCAATTTACAGCCCTTTGAGGGCGGCGCTCATTTCTTTCCTGACGCAACGAGCATCGACAACCTTGGGGAAGTTATGAAGATTTTCGCCAGAAATTTGGTGGAACGGGGAGTCACTATCTATCCAACTGCCGCGCGTTCAATCGACGACAGTGACGGAACCCGGATAAAGGTTCACTGCACAGACCGCGTTCTTCAGGCCAATAAGGTGGTTGTGGCCGCGGGGGCGTTTTCGAAACCTTTGGCTCGCTCGGCGGGCGAGACTGTGCGCCTTGATACCGAACGCGGGTATCACTTGGAGTTCGACATGGATACGCCGCCGGTGACGCGGCCAGTATGCTCTGCCAAACGCGGCTTTTACGCCTCGCCAATGGTCGGACGATTGCGCATCGCGGGAACGGTCGAATTGGGCGGACTTTCGTTGCCGCAGTCTGAACACCGACTAAAAATGCTAGAGCGTGGAGCACGTGACATGTTTCCAGCCTTGGGGGAACCTAGTCGAACTTGGTTCGGGTTTCGCCCATCCATGCCGGATTCAGTCCCCGTGATCCGAGCCACAAAACACAACAAAAACGTGATAATGGCATTTGGACACGGCCACATCGGCGTCACTCTCGCACCCGCTACCGCCGCAATCGTGAGCGATTTGGTAAAACTGGGTTAACCGTTGGTTCCGATTGCCACACAGCAACAATGCTGACGCATCACACTCGTCGCGAATATCCCATCTCCTGCGGCCTACGGAACAGAGGCCGTCAACTCGGCTTTCGCGCTGGATCGGCATACCACTCGCCAAGAGTAGCGATGCACAAGGTCCTAATATTCCCTCGGCTGTCTTGATTGCCGACTAGGCCAAAACCAAAGAATGTTGCTCCATTTGATTGCTACACCCTCGGATTGCCCTATCTCAGACACAGAGAAGAAGTGGCAACGTGGAGTCCAAGTCGTGGGTGTAGTCATTATTATTGGTTCAGGACCTGGGGCACTTCAGTCAAGAGATTGGCGCCGCAGTTCGTCCCAAACCATCGTCGCGATCAACAATGCATGGCAAGTACGCCCCGATTGGGACTATCTTATTCATCCCGAGGATTTCCCTATAAACAGACGTCCACGATTATTTAAAACAGATCAAAAAACGATCTGCGCAAATGATTATGTACCTCTTCAAAACCAATTTGGTGGCTTTGTTTATGCTGGAGGCACTATGGCCTTCACCGCAGCTTACTGGGCGCTTGCCGCGCTCAAACCACGCGTTATAGCCATGATCGGTTGTGACATGGTTTATCCCCAGACCGGGCCAACGCATTTCTATGGCCAAGGAACGGCTGACCCATTGCGCGACGACATCACCCTGCGATCACTTGAAGCAAAGTCAGCGCGCCTTTTGGCACTCGCATCTCAGTCGAACTGCGCCTTGGTAAACCTATCGAATGCTCCGACGAGCCGTCTGATTTATCCAAGAGCAGTTCATTCAAGCCTAAACTCTGTTCGACCTATCAGGTTTCAAAGTAGCCTAATTGAGCGTGCACTGCGCGCCGAAGCGCGCGCAAACTACATGGTGCCAAATGGACGATACTGGAAAGTCGCAGATCAATTTGATCCCAAGGTTATAGACCAAATTGATCAACTGTGGCTGGATGTCGCTGAACATATGATGCTTAACAACGACCTTTCAGAAGCAATATAAAAGGTCCGTTTCCGGACACTCACCCAGAAAAAGACATCTTCCGTCAATCCAGCACAGGTCAAGGCTGCTGTCCCGCGATGCTTGAAGGGCCATTGCTGCAAGGGACTCTTCGAGGCGATGACACTTGCCTTCATATGAAAAAGCGATCTCCTCGACCCTACGATGGTTGGCGAGATCATTGAGATGGCGCACAGGGATCATGTTGCGTTCGATCAGATCCGCACTTTGCACAGGCTCAGGAAGCGCAGGCTTCGACGATACAGGTCATCAGTCGCTCTTGCGTCTCATACTGGTGAGCGCGCCAGTGTGTCGATGCGTCGGATGAGCGGGTCATAGTCAAACACAAGCGCCATCTCGTCTCGCGGAACCATCACAAGATTTGACGAAATGGTAAGTGTCAGATCCAGAATATGAGCATCCGGCACAACGTCATCCGGACCGTAAGTCCCGATCCGCACCGCGATCATGCGAGACCTGCCTGTTCAAGGATACGTGGGATATTTTTCTTAACTTTGAAGAATCCTGCAGTGGCGTGGGGCCAGATCGCCTTATCCCAATCGCGCTGCCACTCGCATAGCGTTATGCCGTGCTTGACCAAAGATGGAGTGGCCGCATCCAGCCAATCTCGCAAAGGACCGCGCGTCACATACGGCGTAACGATCTGTGTTGCACCCGCATCCGCCGCCCATCGCGCCAAGCCGCTGGGATCGTTTGCCTGCATCTCTACTGAGGCAAACCCAGCGCGCGCAGCCGCATCTGCCAATGCACCATTCTCGAACTGAAGGACAAGATTGGATACTGGCAAAGGGGATCGCAGATGACCCGCCACAAGCGTAGCCGCTGTTCGAATATCCAACGCAGAACAGTCGAAATCCTCGATCCGGCAATCCTCGTCCGTGATCAGCAGTGCCGTTGGGAGATCGGGTTGCGGTGACAGGACCGAACGCAGCGGCACGACTGGAGGCAGGCCGTCAGGCTCAGTTGCCTCAAGACCTTGGGTTACCACCGCCAGATCACTGCGGCGCGGAGTAAACCGACCGGCTGTGAATGTCGCGATATTCTGCGCGTCGGCCGGATATGGCTTGCCACGCGTGTGCAGTCCTGCCACCCAGCGCCAGCCCAGCGTGTTTGAGGCGGCATCACCATCAAGCAGGTTACGAAAAAAGAAATCCGCACCTAGCCTCCATGGCAACCCAAGAGTAAATATCCAGATCGAAGCGAACCACATCCGAGCGTGATTGTGCAGATAGCCAGTCTCCACCAGTTCGGCTGCCCAAGCATCAAAGTACTCTAGTCCCGTTTGCCCAGACATAGCACGGTCGACATCGCGGCGCATACGGCGGTCGCGGTCAAGCGCGGCAATATCAGCGTCCAGCCCCATGCGATAACTGTCCCAGACCTGCGGTCGCTGTTCCAACCAGCCTTTGAAATAGCCGCGCCAGATCACCTCTTGCACAAACTTTTCCGCATCTTGCGGCCCATGGGCGGCTAACGCCGCTGAGACCGCATCCGCCTCCAGAACCAACCTGCGCCGAATATAGGGGGATAAAACCGAAACTGCTTTGTGTGCGCCTGGGCCATGATCCGTATTGCGGCCATTGGCGTATCGACGCCCCATTCGAGGCACAGAAGCCGCTAAGAGCTCTTCGCCAGCGGTGCGGGTCGGGATTAAGTCTGTCATTCTTTCGATCTCATATTGTCCTCTGGGTGACCTAACGCGCGGTCGCCAGAGTTCAACTCGGCCGAAATACGCAACATGATCAACAACCACGCCGCCTTGGGGTGGTTCTATTCGCACCGAGAAGCAGATCAACCTTCTACAGCGGTGGCGCGGCCCTCCGTGCCAACCCACTGAAAGGGATGTACTTTTTAAATCCGCCTCGATTTTACCGAAGGACGGGTGGAAAGAGACGCGAAGCGTTCAGAGACCGATATCAGCCAGATCACCAGTCTTCGAAAGTCGGATTGCTCCGCTAAACCCCGTTGAAACAAAAACGACCCCGTCAGGAACCTGATCTCGTGATTGCAATGTGCAAGCCGTGATGCCGTAGCTTTATCCGAACTGGATTTAACCTATCCGCTCTCCACTACCTATCCGGAAGCACACCGCACAGCCTCAAGCCTGTGGCCGAAAAAGGGGCGTCGACGTCTAAATGATCAGACAAAGGGTGGCAAGAACACCAAACTGCATGCTGTCACGGACACGAGCGGACGCCCGATCCGTTGCTTCATCACAACTGGCCAGGTCAGCGATTATACTGGTGCAACGACTACACTAGCAGACTACCGGATGCTGAACAGTTAATGGCTGATCGAGATTTTTATGAGAGATTGTGGCGGAGCGGATTACTCACGCGTCCAACTCTCTCTCGTGCCAGCGGCAGCCATTGCAGACTTAAGCGAGTTTCTGCGCTGGTTAGGAAATTTGAAGTAGTGCAGCTCAGTAGCCTGCCGTTTTTGATCGAGGGAACCAATCGGAACACAAAGGGCGCGACATACCCCCTGCCCTGAATTAACGACTGCCATGTTCTGGTTTGGGCACTTTTGGCCTTCACTGGGAGTGGGGTTCAGAAGCGCCAAAAGGACAGATCACCGTCATCAAGCCAGCACCGACTATGAGGCAGAGCTTTAACTATTCCTTGGAGCCTCTCGGTCGTGACGCAGTTGGCGAATGGGAAGCATCACGACACCCCGGCAAATTTAGGGCGTACCAAATTTGCAGCGCTGCCATCCGCTGGAGCGCTTTCAAGCTTACTTTTTGGTACGGAAAGCGTGGAGTAAAGTTGGCTCCCTGCGTTGGATACACCTTGGTACGCTGTCCAAATTTTCCGGACCACTTCACGAAGAGGTGGGCCTTGAGCGCTTGGCCAGCCGCGCTCTGCTCTAAAATGCCGCAGACCCGCCGCTTCGCAGCTTTCTGCATAGTGCTGGCGTCAATTGATCCGACAGCCTCAATCGCCGCCCACGCGAGTTGGCCATTCACATCCCACTCAATGGGCGTCTCAAAGAGACTGACCTGTATGGGCCAGAGCTCATATTGTGTGGAGCGCACGTCAGCGCCTAACATTTGCAAGCACAGTTACAGTTAAACGTTCGGCGATTGGCGGTGACTGTGATCGCCCCCACGGTCCCGCCTCCAGAAAGGCTTTCGATGTAGCAATTGTAGGTACTGGTGCCGCCAAACCGGTTGCTAGCACTTCCGTTGCTGGCCGATATTGAGGATGGTTTGGTTGACGTGGTTGTCGTTTACAAAATCGACCGCCTATCCCGCGCTCTCATGGACTTTTCTAAACTGTTCGAGGTGTTCGGTCGAAACGGCGTCACTTTTGTCTCCGTGACGCAGTCGGTTTAATACCACCACGTCAATGGGGCGATTAACACTAAACATCCTATTGTCATTTGCACAGTTTGGGCGTGAGGTCACAGCCGAGCGCATCCGTGACAAGGTGAAGGCCTCGCGCATGAAGGGCATGTGAATGGGCGGCTATGTCCCTCTCGGCTACGACGTCGTCGACAGCAAGCTGTTGGTGAATAACAAGGAAGCCGCCAAGGTCCGCATGGTTTTTGAACGTTTTGTGGAAGTTGGCTCTGCCACCGTCCTAGCTCGCGAACTGCGCGGTGACGGTTTCCGCAACAAGCAAGGTACGCTCATCGATAAGGGTTATCTCTATCGCCTGCTCAACAATCGCGTTTATCTCGGTGAAGCCGTGCACAAAGGCACAGCATATCCAGGCGAGCATGATGCTATCATCGACGCAAAGCTTTGGGAACAAGTCAATGACATTATGATTGAGAGCCCCCGCAAGCGGGCCAACAACAGCCGGACGCAGACGCCGGCGCTGCTCAAGGGATTGCTCTTCAGGGCCACTGGCTCAGCAATGACACCGTCTGGTACCAAGAAAGGCACGCGCGGTATCGCTATTATGTCTCCATGGACCTTCTGAAGAACCGAGAGACGCCAGAGGACGGCATCCCGAGGCGTTTGCCAGCCGATACTGCAGAAGCTGCCGTCATCACAGAAGTCTGCCGTATTCTGGCACGCCGGGAACCACAGCGCAGGTTATTGCCGCATTGAACCGTGACGACATCCCTGAAACGGATGTCATTGACGCTCTACAGCACTTCCCCAAGCTTTGGGATCAGCTGTTTCCCGGCGAGCAGGCCCGTATTATTCAGCTCCTTGTCCGGCGCGTCACGGTGACAGCTGAAGGCCTTATCATCGACCTGCGCACCGACGGAATTGCCGGCGTAATCCGGGAAATGATGACACCGCGCCGGCTTGAGGCCGCAGAATAATGTCCGCGCCATATACCATCCAAGTGTTCGCCCCCCTTGAAATGCGCAAGAAAAATGGGCGACCCAAAATTCTGCCGCCCGCTGATTGCCTGCCCAGCGAGGACCAGAACCAAAACCCGCATATCCTGCGTGCAATCGGCCGCGCGTGGGCCTGGCAGCGGCGCATGGAGGTTGGCGAGTTCGACACCGTCCGCGATCTTGCCATCGCCGTGAACCTCGCAGAGCGCCATGTCAGCAGGCAGTTGAGGTTGGCTTATCTTGCGCCGGATGTGCTGAGGCGACTGATTTTCAAGCGTGAGGTTACCGCCATCACTTTCATGCAACTGACTGAGAGCACTGCATTGCCATGGGCGGATCAGGCTTGCTTGGTATTTGGGAGCTCAAGGTGACGCAGTCGACTAAGACCGGTCATTGCTGCAATCAGCGGCAAAGGTTCCCGAAGAGCCCACACCGGACCTATTGATTTTGTGCTGCGTGCGCTCGTGTCTGACGTCAGCACCATTGGGACAGATTTGAAGCTTTGAATAACGGAGGATTTCTGGTTCATCTTATCGATTAGGAGATCGAGATGACGAAGAAGCCACAGACATCGAAAGACGCCGCCGAGAA
>NZ_JBWKMA010000001.1:0-259881 GCF_056431045.1 Aestuarium zhoushanense | reverse complement strand
GTGCCGTTTGGGTGCCCATCATGACGAAATCCTCCAATCCCCTCATATTCGAGTGAATCAAAGGACTTGCCGCGCTGCAACAAAGACTTTTTCAACAGCATCGGCGGAAAACGGACGTTCGCTGCGGACGCGAACGCCCCCTTGTCCGCGAACGCGAGCGGACATTCAGTTTGACGTAACATACCGAACCCTAACGATCGCCATCGGGAACCTAACGTGACCCTCACGAGACGGCACGAGAGAGGCTCAAATTCTCAGGCGCCGCTAAGTTCCACTAATCGATGGGCATTCGTGACGCAGACATGTTTGCGTTTACTTGCCAGAATGCCGTCTTTTTCCCATGCCGATAGGAGACGGGAAACGGTGTGGAGCGTTGTACCCGTCATTTCGGAAATGTTTTGACGGGTGACCGGGAAGCCGATTTCGATCCCTTGCTCAGTACGTTTTCCTCCTTGCTGCACAAGACGTAAAATCGCGCAAGCTATGCGCTGTTCAACGTGTTTTGTTGCCATTTCCATGATCGTGCTGTTCATAGCCTCGACGCGGCCGCCTACAACTTTGTAGGTCTCTGTCGCGAATCCTGGATATTTGGTGACGAAACTGTCCCAGCGGGACATAGGCCACGATAGGGCAATACACTCAGCCGCAGCGACAGCCGATGCAGGATAAGTGGTCCGACCCAGTGCCGCAGCAATACCGAATAATTGACCAGGTGGGATATGCAACGAGATGATCTGCTCGCCATCCGCGCTATGTCGAACGACACGAATATGCCCGTCCAGCAACAGATAGAACCTGCCAGCGTCATGACCCTCCGAAAAGATCGTTGCGTCGGCATCAATACGCAGTGGGCTTGCGAGATCCAAAATTTCGCGGATCTGGACCGAAGACAGCTGCCGGAACGGCGGCAGCGACGCGATGAGAGATTCATCCAGCTTTTTCAAAATTGGGATCCCTGTTCGAATGCAGACCAAAACTCATAGACACGCAAACACAGGGATTCAAGATACGGTTTTTATCGTCGGGTCAAGTACAACACGGCTTTAGGAAGAGGGAGGAAGCGCGCGGATCGGGCTGTCCGATATCAACCGCATTCCAAGATGGGCTGGCGGAGTACCGACCGCACACCCTCCGAATGCAGGGTCGCGAACTATAAAAGACATGGCCGCCACGTGCTCTCCTCCGACGAAGTAGGCAGGGCAACTTTCATCAGCGACGACATCACCCGAGAAACAGTCCTGCGTCCATTCCCATACGCTACCGTCGAGGTCGGCGATGCCCAAACTACTGGTTTTCCACGCACCCTGTTCCCTTAACGCACGCGATGCCCGCCCCTCGACCAAATAGGCTGACGCCCATCTTAGTTCTGGATCGGTAAATATGGGATCGACTTCTTCGGGGAGCACCTCATGTGCGATCGCTTCCCATTCTGCCAAGGTCGGAAGCCGGAAGGCATGGCGAGACTTGGTATTCACCCAAGCCAAATATTCCTCGACATCAAGATAGCTAAGACCCGTTGCAGGTGTCGTTTCGGAAACCAATCCGGGTTGCGGAATGATCTTTTCGTGACAGGCCCCGTCGGTAAAACAGCGGTTCCACTCAGCAATGGTAACTTCGTATTTCTGGACAAAAATCTCGTGTCCATCTTCAAAGCGGTAGGGTTTATCTGCCATTTCAGGCACATAAGCTAAATCGGGACCGCGCAACAAATACGCGGCCCCGATTGTTGTCACCGCAGCCAGTGCCGCTACTCCGATAACGAGGGAACGCGTCATCACGGAACGGTTTTTGGCTGCGGAGTTCATTGGCTTTTCCTCAGGTTGCGATGCTATGTGGCGCGACGACCTGCTCCATGAGTGCATTGTCCCAATCACCTTCAACGACAAAGTGAGCGGTAGCGCCAAGAAGCACAGCTTCGATCAAGTTATGGTTCACGTAGGCATAGACGCCTGGTTGTTTGAACGTGTAGGTCGCTGCGCCCGAACTGCCGCCACGGATGAACCATGTTTCCAGTCCAGTTTGCGGGCGATCGCTGAACGAACCAGCTTCCCAGACGTTGTCGCCATGGCCACCGATGAGGTGCGGACGGCTGTCGCGGGTGGCTTGGTTATGGACCATCAGGACGGTGTCGCCGACTTTTGCGCGTAGGGCATTTTCACCAGTCAGCGCGCCAACAGAACCGTTGAAGACTTCGTGGGTCGGAACCAGGCCGCGCATAACTTCCATGCTGTCAGCATAGTCGTCACCAGCCTTTTCGTAGGACTTGAAGTTGCCATCATCGTCCTGCGGCAGATAGAAGTCCTGTTCCCCGATGTAGGCAATGCTGTCGTAGTTGATCAGGTTACCTTGGGAGTCTTTCAGGCCATCACGCGGCAGCACCATGATGGTGCCGTTCATCCCGTGAGTGACGTGATACGGGATCATCGCACCGCCTGGAGCACAATGGTAAGTGAATACACCAGCCTTGGTGGCTTTCCAACGCAGAACGGTTTCTTCGCCCGGATAAACGTGGGTCAAACCACCACCGCCGAGCGCACCAGTTGATGCGTGGAAGTCGATGTTGTGCTCCATCTGGCTATCAGTTGGGTTGCGAAGAGTGAGTTCTACATAGTCGTCTTGGTGGACGATGATCAGCGGGCCAGGGACCGATCCGTTGTAGGTCAGCGCCCAGATTTGTGCGCCAGTTTCCTCGTCAACGGTCAACAGGCGTTCCTGCGTTTCCATTGTGATCTCGACGATTTTCGGGCCACCAGTTGCAACGTTTTCATGGACTGGGGCAAACGGTGGTGCGACCAGCTCCTGACGAACGCGAGTGTAGCCTGACAGGTCTGCCGCAACTGCCTGAGTCTGAGCGTCAGCCTGAGCCTGGATAAACTGAGGCGCGTGAGGACGCGGTGTCACGATTGGCATTTTGGTTGGGGTGGCTTTCGCCGCACCTCCGACCATCGCTGCCGCGCCGGCAAGCATGGAGCCACGAAGTACGCCGCGGCGGCTGGTTTGAATGAGGCCGGGGTTAATGATTTTGGCCATTTTTCCCTCCTGGGTCTTTCAGTGATTTTTGTTAAAGATTGGAAAGCTGTTCTTCGAAGCGAGTCTTCGCGGTTCGCGGCAGACGCCCTTCAAGGAAACCTTCGGGAACCTCGACATCGCCAACGGCAATCGACATCACCATGCCCATTGCAAAATGCGGCTTGCACATGACGCCGTAGACGCCTTCTGTATCAAGGGTGACCACGAGTTCTTCGTTGATCTTACCTTCGAATGGCGCGGCCCCTTCTGGTGCCAGACCCTCGATGAGTACGGCGTTGTGACCGCGATCGGTTGGTACAAAGCGGATGGTGTCGCCCGCTTGGGCTTGGACGAAACCTGGTTCAAACACCATTGTTCCGGCTTCACCACGGTTCAACATCCGCACAACGTGCTCTTCTGCTTTTGCGGCACCAGCAAATGTGGCGACCAGAGCGATTGGAACTATCAGTTTGCGAAGCATTGTTTTCCCTCGTTTTCGAATTTCGTTGACCCAACTCTAGGCCACTTCGGGATCGGGCAGTTTGCGCTTCAACAAACTTCAGCGAGGTTTTCCAAATAGATTGGATAAAAGCGATTTTCTTTCAAATTCCGAATTATTTTCAATCACTTGAACGTCAATTTCGCCATCAGCGCTAATCGCCGCATTTAATTCGGCCACAAATTCAAGTGGTTCGAGATCGTATTCAAGACACGCATCAGCGATCGTATGGAAAGGGTTCACGAGGCAGCCAACGCATAACATCTTGTGCCCCAAAAATACGGGGACCGTTGCTGGCCAACGATTGATCAACTCGCCAAGCATAAGTTCGCAGTCTTCAGGGATAACTTTGTTCACAGCATTGTCCTCCTACCGACCAAACTAGAGTCGCTAAAATGCCTGAACGTTGTTCCTCCGCAAACTCCTCCTCTGAAATCACGCGTAGCCATCTCAGTTGAACCGCAACTAAAAGGGAAAGCTCCGATGGCTGAAATCCTTACAAAAGCAAGGGCGCGGAATGTGTTTTACGGGGGATCTATCTTCTTCGTGGCCATATTCGCGGTCCTCTCGGTGCAAAGTCACCGATACATCGTCAATACATCCACGACCGGCATGGAACTGTCCGAAGAGGTCGTTCTGGGCAAACGCGTCTGGGAAAGAAGTTCCTGCATCAACTGCCACACACTGCACGGCGAAGGCGCCTATTTCGCGCCTGAAGTTGGCAACGTGATGACACGCTGGGGCGTGACAGATGACCCCAACGGTGCATTCGACATGCTGAAGGGTTGGATGGAAGCCCAGCCAAGCGGGATCGAAGGCCGTCGCCAGATGCCGAACTTCAACCTGACCGACGAGGAAATCCGCGGATTGTCCGAATTCCTGCGTTGGGCTGACCACACCGACACTCAGGGCTGGCCCCCGAATGATGCGGGCTAAGGAGAGACGCTCATGAAATATCAATCGCAAAAAGTGGCGCTGGCCTATTTCTCGGTGGCGATGGCGCTGTTCGCAATCCAAGTTCTAGGTGGGCTCTTGGCTGGTTGGGTCTATGTGTCGCCCAATTTCCTGTCAGAACTTCTGCCCTTTAACGTAATCCGTATGCTTCACACCAACGCACTGGTCGTGTGGCTGCTGCTGGGCTTCTTTGGCGCAGCATATTTTCTTTTGCCTGAAGAAACCGAAAGAGAGATCTTCTCGGTCAAACTGGCATATATCCAGCTGATCATCCTTGTCGTCGGCACTCTGGGGGCCGTTGTGTCCTACCTGATGGGTATCCACGGCGGTCGTGAGTTCCTTGAGCAACCGCTCTGGGTCAAATTCGGCATTCTGGTGGCCGCAGTGATCTTCCTTGTCAACGTGTCGCTGACCGTTCTGGCAGGACGCAAGACCGCGATCACCAACGTGCTCCTGATGGGCCTTTGGTTGCTATCCCTGTTGTGGATTTTCGCCTTCATTAACCCAGAGAACCTCAGCCTCGACAAAATGTACTGGTGGTTCGTGGTCCACCTGTGGGTGGAAGCCACATGGGAACTGGTAATGGCCGCGATCCTTGCCTACCTGATGCTGAAACTGACGGGCGTTGACCGCGAGGTCGTCGAAAAATGGCTCTATATCATCGTTGCCACTGCGCTATTCTCTGGCATCCTTGGTACGGGGCACCACTTCTACTGGATCGGCACACCAGGCTACTGGCAGTGGATCGGATCGATCTTCTCGACGCTCGAAGTTATCCCGTTCTTCCTGATGATGAGTTTTGCATTCGTCATGGTCTGGAAAGGTCGCCGCAACCACCCAAACAAGGCCGCATTGCTGTGGTCGCTGGGGTCTTCCACCGTTGCATTCTTTGGCGCTGGCGTCTGGGGTTTCCTGCATACACTGCACGGCGTGAACTTCTATAGCCACGGCACGCAGATCACCGCAGCCCACGGCCACCTTGCGTTCTTTGGGGCTTATGTCGCGCTGAACCTTGCGGTGTTCACCTATGCAATGCCGATGCTGCGTAATCGCGAGCCCTATAACCAAGTGCTCAACATGGCCAGCTTCTGGCTGATGACGGGCGGTATGGCGTTCATGACCTTTGTCCTGACCTTTGCCGGTACGATCCAGACGCACATGCAGCGTGTTGTTGGTGACTACTACATGGACGTGCAGGATGCCCTGTCGGTGTTCTACCTGATGCGGTTTGGCGCTGGTGCTGCTGTCGTGATCGGTGCGCTTCTGTTCATCTACTCGCTGTCGATGCCGCGCAAACGTGAAGTCATCACAGGCGGCGAGACCGACCTCCAGCCAGGGGAATGATAGATGACGATGCATAATGTCCCGACGATCCCCTATTACCGTCCAACGGGTCGCGAATGCGATCTGTTCCAGACGGCCTACACCAACGGTTTGCCCCTTCTTTTGAAGGGGCCGACCGGCTGTGGCAAAACCCGCTTTGTCGAACATATGGCGGCAAAAATGGGCAAGCCACTTTATACCGTCGCCTGTCATGACGACTTGTCCGCCGCAGATCTGATCGGGCGCTACCTGCTCAAAGGCGGGCAGACCGAATGGGTTGACGGGCCGCTGACCCGCGCCGTCCGCGAAGGTGCTATCTGCTATCTCGACGAGGTGGTCGAGGCCCGCAAAGACGTGACCGTCGTCCTGCACCCGCTGACCGATAGCCGCCGCACTCTAATGATTGACCGCACAGGCGAAGAACTTGTCGCGCCCAAGGGTTTTATGTTGGTCGCATCCTATAACCCAGGCTACCAGAATGTGCTTAAGCGGTTGAAGCCTTCGACCCGCCAGCGGTTTTTGGCGATCGGCTTTGATTTCCCTAAACCCGATGTTGAGCTCGAAATCGTCGTTAAAGAAAGCGGGCTGGACGCGGGTCGTGCTGCGCCTTTGATCCGCCTCGCAGGGCATATCCGCAGCTTGTCGGGCATGGACCTTGAGGAAGGGGTTTCGACCCGTCTGCTGACCTACGCGGCCAAGCTAATCGCAGGGGGTATGGGTATCGATCAGGCGCTGGACGTGGCAATCATCGAACCCTTGTCCGACGACGCGGACGTTCAGCAATCGCTGCGCGATCTGGTCGCCACAATCTACGGATAAGACCATGAAAATACTGGACCTGATGGAACCCGAAGAAACGGTCGGCAACCTGTGGCACGACATGGCAAGCAACATCGGCGCAATCCAAATGCATGCCGACGCAGCGGTGTCTTTGACTTCGGTCCGGTCCAGTCTTGCGGTTTTATTTCGAGCTCTTGGGGGTAATGCTGGGGTTGAAATCGTCGAAAGCCCTGCGTCTCCCGCGCGGCATCGCACTCCGATACGGCGCAAGCTAGCCACCCAAGCGGACCGTGAACATGTGGCGCGGTTTGATGGGCAATCGCTTCGGCTTCCGCCTGAAATTGCCGCCTTTTCCGATCGTGACTTGAACCGTGCGGCCTATTTTTGGTTAACCGCTTGCGCTGCGCTAACCACTTCAGCGGACCTGCCGCGCGCGAGCGACGCATTCGCTGCGGACTGTGAGAACATCCGACTAAACGCGGCGGCTGCAGATGCCACCTATAAGGCTTGTCCTGGCCTACGTTCGGCCTATAGCGAGATGGCACACCACCTGTCTGCACACCGTTCGGTTGCACCGCTTCCCACAGCGGAGGCCGAAATCGAACAGATCATCCGCGATCAGCTGTGCGGGCGGCGGATAGACCTACCCGTCAGGACAGCAGAACGAGGATACCTGCCTTTTTCAACCGTCCCAATCTGGTTGCGTTTTAGCCAACCCATGAACGGCAACAATGCCACCGAAGAAGCCAGCGAGACCACCGCGCCGCCTGCTGCAGTCACATCCTCACGCAAGATGGGGGAGCGCAAAGATCAGGATCAGACGCGCCGCCGCGACAGCTTTATCATCCACCGTTTCGAAGCGATCCTGAGCTGGGTTGAATCGATGAACCTCAACCGCTCAGTAGATGATGACGATGATGAAAACGCCGCCAAGGCTGCTGATGATCAGGACAAGATCACTCTGACGAAACACCAGAAAAAGGCGGCGACACGTCTGCGCTTGCACCTCGATTTATCCCCCGCCGAGGCTGACCACGAAAAGCTGGCAGGCAACTACGTTTATCCTGAATGGAACTTCAAATCCCGCAGTTACATGGAGGCACATTGCCGCGTTCTGGATGCGCCTGCGATGTCCGAGGGCGATCACTTCAGACCCGATCCGCGTTTCGTTCGCGCTGTTCGTCGCCAGTTCGAAACGCTCCAACCCCGTCGCATCCTGCGACCGCGTCAAGTTGACGGATCGGAACTGGACCTTGATGCGCTGATCACCACCCAAGCGGATCTATTGGCAACTGGTCGCGGCTCCGACCGGATCTGGCAGGACCACCGCCAGATCCAGCGGGACCTTGCTGTGGCCTTCCTTATCGACACCTCGCGATCGACAGAAGCTGCGATCGGCGACACGTCCGTGATCGAGGTCGCCCGCGAGACTATGGCCGCGATGGCGCATGGCATCGACGCGGCAGGCGACCGGTTGGCAATTTGGGGGTTCTCATCCTTGAAACGCGACCGCGTTTTCCTAACCCGTGTGAAGGAATTCGCCGAACCGATGGGCCAGAACATCGAAGCTAAGATAGGTGCCTTGAAGCCCAGCCATTTTACCCGCCTCGGTGCTTCGATCCGTCATGTTTCCGCCCAACTGGCACAGGAACAAGCCGCCCGTCGACTCTTGATCGTCCTGACAGACGGCAAACCGAACGATCTGGATCACTACGAAGGCCAACACGGGATAGAAGACAGCCATATGGCCGTCCGCGAAGCCCGCCGCGCAGGGCTGACGTTGCATGGCGTCATCGTCGACGAAGACGGACAGGACTGGTTCGCCCGTATTTTTGGGCGTGGTGGTTTCACACTGCTGCCGCATCCCGAACGGATGCCGCGTGCCTTACCCGATATTTACCGCTCACTCACGCAGGAGACCTGAAATGCGTATCCTCCCCCTCACCATGCTGATTACCGCAACCTCTGCATCCGCCGCGCCCTTTGACCGACCGATCCCGCAACCTCAGTCTGCGACTGCAGAGCTGTGGTTCATGCTCGCCTCACTCATGCTCTTTGCTGCGCTTTATGCCGTCTATTGGATGGTGAACCGAAAATGAGTTGGTCAACGCGACGCATTACAGTTGCGCTTTACCCTTTTGGCTGGGGTGCAATGGCTGTGAACGTCTTTTTCGCATCGCTGATCGGAAGTTGGATAGGATTACCAGTTCTATCGACGGGCTGGTCCATCGCGATCGGCGGCTGTGTCGCCATTCCTGCCACCTATGCCTTTGCCCGACATATCAAAAACCTGTTGGAAGAAGCCGAAGAGAAAGCCGCATCATGACAACAACCACGCAACGTGCTCGAGACTGGCAAGGACCTGCGATATTCTCATTCGGGTTCCGCCCGTTCTTTCTGGCCGCTTCAGGTTGGGCGGTGGTTGCGATGGTTATTTGGGTTACAGCCCTTGCAGGGGTGATCGAACTCCCCACACGGTTCGATCCGATCACGTGGCACGTGCATGAATTCTTGTTCGGGTATTTGGGGGCGGTGACCGCGGGGTTCCTGCTCACGGCCGTGCCGAACTGGACCGGGCGATTACCAGTCATCGGCTGGCCGCTTGCAGCGCTGTCGGGCCTTTGGCTGGCTGGGCGATTAGCCATCATGGTGTCAGGTTATTTGCCCACGGGTCTGGCTGCGCTCATCGACCTGGGCTTTCCACTGGCTTTGACGATGTTCCTCCTGCGCGAGATCATTGCGGGCAAAAACTGGCGCAACCTAATCGTTCTGGCGATGATGACTGTCTTTGGCATCGCCAACGCGGTCTATCATATCGAGGCCGCTTTTGACGGTTACGGCGCCCGCATGGGCATCGCCGCGGGGATCATGATGATTTCGGTTATCGGGGGGCGGATTATCCCGTCGTTCACCCGCAACTGGCTGGTCAAACGTGGCATAACCCAACTGCCAACGCCACCAATGCAGTGGTTCGACCGACTGACCCTTTTGGCAACGGTAGCAGGTCTCGTTTCATGGGTATTCGCCCCGACGAACGTGGGCGTCGCTGGCGGCCTTGGTATACTCGGCGCAATGCATCTGCTGCGCCTTGCCCGTTGGCAAGGTCATCGCACAACTGCGGAACCCTTGGTTCTGGTCCTGCATCTCGCGTATGCGTTTGTTCCAATTGGCGCATTTGCGATGGCAATGTCGATCTTTTGGCCCGCGATCCTACCACCGCAGGCGGCGCTGCACATTTGGACCGCCGGTGCCATTGGCCTCATGACCCTCGCCGTGATGACCCGCGCGACACTTGGCCATACGGGACAGGTGCTGCACGCTAGAAAAGCGACAGTCGCGATCTACGCTACGCTGTTGGTCGCAGTCGGGATGCGACTGGTTGGACAGATGCATATGGCTGGAGCAGCCTGGATCACAGCATTCGCATTATTTTGTCTGGTATACGGGCCACTCCTCTTGCAGCCCGCCCCCAAGCGCTAGCCGATGATAACTTCGAACTCAGACAAGAAATGGTCCCACGCGGCCCTTTCTTCTGGCGACGACACTGCAAGTGCAGTGGACCATCCGTCCGCTAGAGTTGCTGAAGACGCGACTACAGTCGCAAAGTCCGGTGCCTCGCTAAACTGACCGTCGCGGCGAAGGATGTGGCCCTGTCCGTTAACCATCGTCCCAGTCAGGCGAGATGTTGCAACGGCTCCTGTTGTCAGGTTCCGCGTGCTTCCGTCAGGCAAAGTAACTGGCCAGCCAGCGCCAAATGCACCGCCGCCCCAAACTGCAACCTCGCCCATATCGGCGACGACATTCGTTAGCCCCTGATCGATCAGGAGCGCCTTGATACAGTCGGTGGCATAGCCCTGTGCGATCCCGTTCAGTGTAATTGCCATACCATCAGGCATCGTGATGTTCTCGGGATCATAGCGCAGTTCAGAAAATGGCTGAACCGTAGGTGCAGAGCGCCATTCGGCGATTGCTGCGAATATTGGCTGAACAGCGGGATCAAACACACCATCGGTCGCATGATGGATGGACATTGCGGTTGCGAGTAACTCCAACATTTCAGGAGCTGGGTTTGCCAAGCGACCTTGGGCATTCAGGCGAACCAAAGCACTATCGCTCCGGTAGAGACTGAAAAGTGCCTCGATCCTCTCAAGCTCGGCCGAGACTGCGGCAAAGACAGGTGCAGCCGATGCTGTGTCAACGCCCGCCAATGCCAGCTTAGTTTGCGCCCCCAAAGCGACGCCGCGCCATTCTGCAACAGGCATCGCGCGGCCAGTCGTGGGAAGACAAGCCGCAGCTGATATCGCGAGAAACCGCCGTCTGGATATCCGCTCCATCAGTTGTGTTCTCCGTGATCCATCGCAGACATAGCGGTCATTTCGGGCCGGACATAGATTTCGGGAATCTCTTGCCAGTTCATAATTCTACCACCGTAACCGCTTGCGTTCGCGGCCTCAGCGCTGCTGTAGGGCAATGCCTCGGGCGTACCCATGCCGCCCATCTGGCTGCCTTCAATCAGGAAAACCGCGTCGTCCGCAGCGATCCAATTGCCCTCCCCCATGATCGCCCAGCTTTCTGCTGCGCCAAGGTCACTGACATAAATCGCCGTAATGTCGGCCTCACGCGCGGGATCCAAAACATAGGCGCGAGCGTCGGACACCTGACTAAACCAAAGCGGCGCCGCTCGGCCTTTCAGGAATATCTGCGCCTTTGGACCCGCATGTTCGGCAACATACATCTGGCAGTAATATCCCAATGCCTCGTCAGTCATGTCGATCGGGGTCGGAATTTCTGCAACATCTTCCTTACAGGCAGCGAGGGCTAACAGCGACAGTGCTATCAATCGTTTCATGGGACAATCCTCTTTGTGCGAAGTGTGCCAAGGCCAAGCGGAAGCACCGCCCAAATGGCCATGGCGACCAGTGTGATCTGCGCTGGAAACGGCATGGTCCGAGCCAATCCGTCGATGCCCGAGACGGGAGCAGCATCCAGCGCGGCAAGGTTGAAGATACGGTAGGCGTCTGCTGGATTGCCAAGGACGAGCCACGGGAACACGACCCGCGTAAAAGCACCGTCTCCCGCCGCAATGACACCGCCCAGCAACGCGAGGTCATAAAGAACAACCAACACCAGCCATAGGCCGATCGACAGGGCGGCAGCCGTCGCGACGCGCGTCGAAAAGGCCGAAACCATCAGACCCAGCGCCACGAATACGGCACCCAATCCAGCGGTGGATAACATAAGGCGCAACCAAACCAGTAATCCGTCGATGCTTGCACCGTAGACCGCAGATACGGCGGCACCTGCCAACCCCAACCCGATCAGGATCGCGCCACCCACCGATGTGGTCTGTGCGATGAACTTGCCAATGAACAGCTCC
The DNA here is from genome assembly GCF_056431045.1 of Aestuarium zhoushanense. NCBI lineage: Bacteria > Pseudomonadati > Pseudomonadota > Alphaproteobacteria > Rhodobacterales > Paracoccaceae > Aestuarium > Aestuarium zhoushanense. Next base: position 247,939 of record NZ_JBWKMA010000001.1, on the reverse strand, counting down.
CACCTGCGGGTAGGCGTGGCAAGGGTCAGGGCTAGTGTGCCGCGCTCGATCTCGCCCGCGATGGCATCGTATGACGTCAGGAGCGCGATCAAAGGGATCAGATAGACGGACAGGGTCGCAAGTGATGCGGCAGTCAAGCTTAGGATTTCGGCATCAAGTCGCGCACCTTGACCCGCGCCCAGAAACGCCAGAGCCAGCGCGAACAGCGCCAGCAGAGCAGTTGTCAGCAGCACCCAGATATTGCGCCGCGCCAGACGCAGTTCTTGCCCGATGATGATAGAAAGTCTAGTCATGTTGGCTCACCTACTGACTGATCGGAATAATGGCGGTAGACATCGGTCAATCCGGGAACATGAACGTCGACGTCGGACACAAGGCCGCCCATCGCACCGATCCTACCAAGAACACCCAGTTTTTCGTCGGCACTGCAAAGCACCTCGACGCTGCGACCGTTGAACCGCGTTCCGCCCAGATTGGCGTGCAGTCGGTCGACCCCACCTTCGTGCGTGGTAGCGCGGATACGGACAGGCAGTGCGGCAGCGCGGGCCAGCTCCGCGAGCGTTCCCATTGCCCGCATTTCACCGCGTGCAAGGATGGCGACGCGGTCGACGCGATGCTCCACCTCTTCCAAGCCATGTGACGACAGCAGGACCGACGACCCTCTCCCCGTCGCATCTGTGATGATGTCGTAGAAATCGCGGCGGGACACGGGGTCTAACCCGCTTGTCGGTTCGTCCAGCAAAAGTAGACGCGGTGCGCCAACCAATGCCTGCGCGAGCCCAAGCCGCTGTCGCATCCCCTTAGAATAAGTGCCTACCGGACGGCGCGCCGCCTCGGCCAGTCCGACACGGTCTAGAAGCGGCATCACCTCGCCACGCAGTGCCCCACGCAGACCCGAAAAATAGCGCAGCACTTCGAGGCCCGTCAGGTTGCGGGCAAATGCAACGTTCTCTGGCAGATAATTGACCGCTTGCCGCGCGGTATCGCTGCCTGGAGCATCACCACAGACCGACAAGGTGCCCGAGGTGGGCCGCAAGAACCCAAGGACGGCCTTGAAAAGGGTCGATTTGCCCGCACCGTTATGGCCCAGCAGCGCGAATTTTTCACCATGCGCGACGGTCAGAGCAACATCATCAAGCGCACGGAAGGTCCCAAAATCGACAGTCAGGTTCTGGACGGAAAGGATGGTCATTGTGTCAGCTCCTGCGTGTAGGTCAAACCAGCGGCGCCTGGCGAGGATAACGGGAAAGGGTCGCTCACCCCGCCAGGTAAAAGTCCAGGAAACCTCGATTGGGACCAGCTGATCAGTTGGACCGCAGGCGAACCGACCAGCATCCGCGCCATCGGTTGTGACCAGATCACCTGATCGACGATATCGTTGGGGCGATATGGGCTGTCGGTGACCCCATCACCATTGATGTCGAAACCAGCGTGGTCGGACCAGTAATTTCCGGTCCCGTCCGCGGCCCACTCAAGCCAGCGGGTGCCAACATATTTGACTTGGGTCCGATTGCCGATAAAAGCGTTCTTAGTCAGTACGTTATCCTGTGATCCAGCGGTGTAATGCACACCGATGTCGCAGCCCGCAAAACGGTTGCCCTCGTAGTGGTTGCGGTTCGAGTTGTAGATGAACAGACATTGTTCGCCGCCGCTTCTGACCTCGTTTCCCGTCAAATCAGCGTGGTTGACGAAATTCATAAAGAACCCGTGGGTCGTGTCGCCGTCGGACAGGTTTCCCATAGCGTAGACCTTATTCGAATACATGAAGGCAAAGCCCATGTCGTTGCCGTGGCTGGTGTTGCCGATCAGCGTGATGTCGTTTGCGTACATCGAATGGAAGGCGAACCGTAGGTCCGACATGTCGTTGTCGCGGTAAGTCGCGCGGTTCGAGGTGGTGACAAAGATACCATCGCGGCCCATGCGAATAGTATTGCCTTCGACCAACAGATCGGGAGCGTTCCAGACGTAGATGCCTGGTCCACGCTCGGGGACGCGCAGATCGTTACGCCCTTCGATCAAGTTGCCAGAAACAGTGACACCGCTTGCGCCCTGAACATCGACGCCGATCAGGTTGCCTTGCAGATGGTTGCCAGTAATCACCGCATTGTCTGCCGTGTCGGAAAGCGCGATCCCACTATCAAGCTTATCCAGCCGCGCACCCGCACCGCGAATGATTAGTCCATTGATAGTTACATCGGGGGCGGTGACGGAAACGACCGTCCCTTCGTTTGGGCCGTTGATGATTGCGGAATCGCCAGTCAAGGTCAGGGGGCGGTCTATAGTGACCGGCCCGGTATACTCGCCCGATAAAAGGACGAGCGTGTCACCGGACGCGGCCTGTTCAATGGCAAGTCGCAGCGTATCGGGGCCGGGGAGAATTTCCCTGACCTCTGCGTTGGCGGGGAAGGCCAACAGGACTAAAAAATACAAGACCCCGATACGCATCACGCCACCTTATGCCGGATGGACCAGCATACGGCCACGCATCTCCATGTGCAGCGCGTGGCAGAACCATTGGCAGTAGTACCAATGCACGCCCGGACGGTCGGCGGTGAAAGTGACCGACGCGGTCGCCTGCGGCCCGACCTCAAACGCGATACCATGGTTGCCAAGTGTAAAGCCGTGAGTCAGGTCGTCCACATCGTCGATGTTGGTGACAACAATCGTGACTTCGTCGCCCTGATTGACCTCGAATTTCTCCAGACTGAACATTGGAGCCGCCGAGTGCATGTAGACCCGCACTTTATTGCCGTCGCGGACCACGTCGGCTGCATATTCCAGATCGACGCCATCAGCTTCCGCCATTTTGCGGGCATCTTCCCACAAGGCGTCGTCGCGCTGGTAGACGCTGGCAGGGTTCACCTTGTCTGCCCGCACAAGGATACAGTCGTGCGGTTCGGCAAACGTCGGGCCGTCGTGTTCGAGCACCATTTTTTCGCCCGAGATGTTGATCAGCTGATCGTTTTCGGGCTTCAGCGGGCCAACGTTCAGGAAACGGTCCTTGGAGAACTTATTGAGCGAGATGAGGTACTTGCCATCCGCTTCAAGTGTTTCGCCCATGGTGGTGTGGTTGTGACCCGGCTGATAATGGACATCGAGTTTTTCGATGATCGGGTCCACGTCCTCGCCATTATACTGGCGGACAGCCAGATCGAGGTTCCATTTACACATCTGGCTATCAAGGAACAGCGTGGTGTAGCAGTTGCCCTTGCCGTCATAGGCTGTGTGAAGCGGCCCGAGGCCCAACGTCGGTTCCGCAACCACGGCACTGCGCGGCTCGGCCCCGTCGAACACGGCGTCCAATTTGGTCACGTCGATGACGGTGACGGTCGGGGAAAGTTTGCCGTTGATGCAAAGGTGGACCTTATCGGGCGCCATGTTGCAGCCGTGCGGCGAGTTGGCGACAGGGATATAGGCAGTGTATTTGGAACCGTGGCGGCCATCCAGAACCTTGACGCCATTGTATTCCTTATAGTCGCCTGCGGCGATGCCTTCCTCGATCCGCTTGATGTTGAACACGACGGTCCAGTCCATCTCGGCCGAGGTCATATCGGCGAGCGTCACGCCGCCTTCCGAGTTGTAGCATGTCGAGAACGCGTATTTGCCTTCGTAATCTGCGTCGTTGTTATCAAGGTTACCGTCGACGATGACCTGCCATGCGATCTCCATCGTGTCGCCGTCGATGGCGGTGAAGATGGATACATAGGCGTCTGGATCATCCAGAACCGACCCGTCGTTGGGCAGCGGAATGCGGTGTTCGCCGTTGGCAAAGACATAGCCGGTGCGCGGCCATTTCTGTGGACGCAGGCCATGGATGTCCGAGGTGTTCGGAATCTCGATCACCTTGTCGGTTTTCATGATGTCGCAGCGGATCCGTGCGACGCGGGTGTTGGCCTTGTCGTTGGCAAACAGATAGCGCCCGTCATAAGTGCCCTCGGTAAACGACATGTGCGGGTGATGAAGGTCGCCGTTTTCGTAGGACTTCATGCCGCGCTTAGCGAGGAATTCCTTCGTTTCCGGCATCAGGTTCTCGGTCAGAATTTTGAGGCTTTCGTTGGTTAGACCCCAACCTGTGGCAGAGCAGCGGTTAAACACCGGAATACGCACCAGCTCGCGCATCGACGGTACACCGATCACGCGCACTTCACCTGACTGGCCCGACGACCAAAAGCCGTAGTATTCGTCCAATTGCCCTGGTGCGACCGATGCATCAGCCGCCTCGGCGCGAGCACGCGATGGTGCTACCCCCAGTCCAAGCCCGAGTGCAGCTATTCCTCCTGCGGGCAACGTACCTGCTAGAACAGCCGCGCTTGCGGTGCCCTGAAATAACCCACGGCGGGAAATACCCTTGTTCTGTTCCTCACTCATTTCCTTCTCCTTTGATGGATGTACGGAGTGTATTGGGATGACCCGAGACGCGATTCAAAGCAGCGGCGGACATAGCGTCCTTGGCCCTACGTTTGTCGCGAAGGATCACCACGGGGCATCTCTCGTGGTCCTGATAAAGGACCTGACAGTTGAGACAGGAGATGCACTCGTTCGGGTTGATCTCTCCGGTCGGGTGAATGGCCTCGACCGGACAGTCAGTAGCACAGCGCTGGCAGGGGTTGCCGCAGTCGCGGTAACGTTTGAGCCAACGAAACATGTGGATGCGCGCGGGAATTGCTAGACCGCCGCCCAAGGGGCAGACGTATCGGCAGTAGAACCTTTCGATAAACAGACCCGGCAAAATGGCGGCAACCGCGATCAGCACATAGGGCAATGGCCGCGCGAACTTTAGAATGATCGCGGTCTTGAATGGTTCGATTTCTGCGAACCTTTCGCCCAGTTCAAAGCTGTAAAGCGAGGTGCCGAACAACCCCATGAAGATGACATACTTCAACGCCCAGAGGCGTTCGTGCAGTCCCCATGGCAGTTTCACCTGCGGCAGACGTGCGAGGCGCGCCAGTTTATTCGACAATTCCTGAAAGGCACCAAACGGGCAGAGCCAGCCGCAATACGCCCCCCGCGCCCAGAAGATCAGCGAGGCGGCGACCGCGAACCACAGGATAAAGATCAGCGGGTCCATCAGGAACGTGTCCCAGTTGAAATCGCTGAATACCGCTGAGGCAACTGCCATGACGTTCACGACCGATAGCTGCGCATTCGCGTACCAGCCGACAAATACCAGCGTGAACATCAGGTACACGTTGCGGAAGATCGCAAAGGCCCGTGCGTTCCGTGTCGCCTGCATCTGGAAAAAGAACATGCCAGTCAACGCAAGCAGTGCCGCCCCAAGGGCCGCGACTTGCAGCCGCTTGGCCTCCCAGATGCGCAGCCACAAGGCGTCGCGCGCGGTCGCCTCTGTGTCGTCGGCAATAGCGACGAGGGGCTCGGCCTGCGGAACTGCTACCGTGTAAACATCGGGCAGTTCGTAGCCAAGGTCATAGGTCAGGAACAATTTCTCAATCGGGCCAACAGGGCGCTGGACAAGGAACTGTAAGCGGAATGGCGCTGCGGGATCGAAACCGGCTGATGCAGGAATGACGAATAGGTCCATCTCGGTGAAGGCCGGCGCGCCATCTGCGGCGACCTGCACCAGACGGCGGTTGTTGCGGTCGCGGAACCGGTAGGAAATCTCACCCTGAATAAGCTGGAAGCGGTCGAAAATCCCGCCGCGCACATAACCCGATCCCTTGAACGACCAACGCCCTGCACTAAAGATCGCAATGGCTTCGTCACCTTCGGACATCATGCCCTGAAGGTTCGCGTACATGTCTTCGCCCAATAGGCTACGGCCGATTGAAGGTTGGCTGACCAGCGCAGCCCAAACATCGACATATGCGTCTCCGTCAGGCCCCGCTTCGATGTGTTTCTCGGTTCGCGGATCGACGAACGCGGCAAAGTCGTTATTGATCGTCGCGACATCCAGCGTCAGCCTGCGGATCGCACCGATGCCGGCAAGCGGTTCCCAATCGCTGATCTCTCCCGCATCTCGATCTATGGTTCGCGTCGGCCCTTCGGCCACAGCAAAGCCCTTGATCCCAGCGGCCCGCGCTGCTCGCAACCCCGCACGAATGATGGAATCGTCGATCACCATGATCGTGACCGTCGCACCCGACACGATTTCAAGGTCGCTGGCGTCACGTGTCTGATCTAACGTGCGCAGGTCAAGGCCAGTATAGTGCGCGATAACATCTTTGATGTCCTGTTCAGGAATACCTACCAGCACTATGGGTTCCGAATGTTTGACCAAGGCCGCGCCGGTGATGACGCCCTCGTTCGAAATCCCTTCGGCGATATGGATCGGTTTGCCAGAATACCCGGTGGTCGGCACGAAGTCCGATGTTATGAAAATCCAGCCAGTTTGTTCGTCGCCTTTGTAGACCGGCGCCAGCCCATCAGCACCTACCGCCCCCATCCGGTCGGCATTCGGTGCAATTTCGGCCAGTTCGAACTGGTCGATCAATTCAGGCAGCACTGGTTCCGCAGCGGCTGCCGTCACCAGCAACAGCGTTGCAACAAGCATACGCAATACAACCAGCATGTCCCAATCCCTCCAGCCTTTCTGGATTGGGATTTAGCAGGCGCGGATTGGGCCGAGTTTGCGCAAACGCAATGTTCTAAACGATTTCAAAGCGGGCCGATTACCATCAACGCATAACTTGTTGGCTGCTCAGTAACAGGCAGAGATGGCTCACAGCCTTCTGAGATCGCGCCTCACAAAATTCTTCTGTTGGAGCTGGTAGCCGTCCGACCACACGCCGGATTTGCAGATCACCGATCAACAGGTCCAGATAAAGGCCCACGGCCTCTTCTGATGCATTAAAACGCAATTTTCCTTCTTGCCTCGCACGAAGCAGCACCTGTTCCAGCAAGGGGAAAATGGCTTCGCGACCTGCCTTTGAAAGCGTCGCGCCAAGTTCACCACTACTATCGGCAGCAGCGGCCCGATTGAGGGCAACAGCACGATCGCCTGTTAGCAAATTCAGTAGCTTTGGACCAAGTGTGCCCAGAATTGAAAGCGCTTCATGGTCTGTTCCCAATTCGGCTTCAAGGTGGGACTTCACTTCTTCGGCGTTGCGCGTGACGAGGGCGCGGAACAGCCCCTGTTTATCCCCATACCAGTTGTACAACGTCTCGTTTGAGGCCCGCGCCTGTTTGGCGATGACCTGCATGGATGTTCCACCATACCCCTTTGCCTCAAGAACCTCATAGGCAGCAGCCTCGATCTGTTGCTGGCGCAGGGATCGTTTTTCTTCTCGCAATTTCATTCTCCAATCTGTTGACAGAATCCGTAACCGTTATTACGGATGTAGGCAACCGTAATTTAAATTACACTTTTGGAGCTGGAAAAAATGGAAAAATCTACCCGTCACATCATTGCCGCTCTGGCTACACTCATTCTTCTGCAAGGGATCATGCTTTCCACCTTGTATGCTGGGATCAGACCTCACCCGCCTGTCACCACGCCACTTTTCGGCATCGCCCCGTTTATCGGAGCTGCAATGTCGGTCGCTGTGGCCGCAATCATCGTGCAGCCACTTAGCAGTCGAGAGGGGCGCATCTTGAGCGTCATCGCCGCGCTAATGGCGCTGATATCCTTCGGTCCTCAGAAGTACTTTGACGCCCAATTCGGCCTGATCTACCCGGCAGTTCTGCTCGGTCAATTTGCTGCGCTGGTCATCTTTTCGTCTGTTGTGAAAGCGGCACGCCCACAAGAAATGACTGCGAGGCAGGCCTGATGTCTCGGTTTCTCTTGTCCATGTCGATGCTCTCGCTCCTGAGCATCGGCGCCATCTTCGGGTTTTTCTACGCTTGGGTATGTTCAACGATGTGGGGCTTGGACGCGACAGACCCACACACCGCCATCGCCGCGATGCAAGCCATGAACGCCTCTGTCCGGAATGCAGTGTTTTTCCCAGCTTTCTTCATGACACCGTTCATTCTGGGGGCGACAGCCATCTTCGCCGCTCAAGAGGCCAAAAGGAAATCCGCCGTACTCTTTGGACTGGCAGCCATCCTCTACTTTGGCGGCGCTTTCTTCGTCACCGCGATGGTTAATGTCCCAATGAATGAGGCTCTAGCAAAAGTATCCATCCCAGCTGACATCAATGCGGCGCGCAGCATCTGGCAGGACTATTCAGCGACTTGGCAGGTCTGGAACCTGCTCAGAACCATTGTAAGCGGATTATGCCTTCTTCTGACGGGGCTGGCCATTTTCTTTCTGAATTCGGAGGCTGAGTGATGGAGTTGTCCCTTCTGACATTCGCGGTTCTGGCGCTGGTTGTCGTTATGACGCCAGGTCCAACCGTTCTGCTCGCCTTATCCAATGGCTCGCGGTTCGGCATCACTGCGGCGGGGGTCGGCATTGTTGGCGCGGCAATATCTGACGCCGTTCTTATCACTGCGGCTGGCTTGGGATTGGGCGCTATTCTCGCCGCATCCGCATTCTGGTTCGGCGTCGTCAAATGGATCGGTGTGGCCTACCTCGTCCGGCTTGGCACCCAGATGATACGGTCTTCAGGTCAGTTGGGATCAGCCGCACACCCATCTGAAATCAACAGATCTACGACCCTACGAAACTACTCGACCATTTTTCGAAAGAGCTTTCTCGTCGCGGTCACAAATCCCAAGGGCTATCTGTTTTTCACAGCTTTCCTACCTCAGTTCCTCACCCCGACAGAGCCTATGTTTCCGCAGTACGTCAAGCTGGCCCTTATCTTTATCTTGATCGATGCCATCGTCATGGCCGCCTACGCAGGCCTAGGCGCAAAAGCTGTTCAGTTTTTCAGCAATCGCGGCGCACTCTGGGTCGACAGGGTATGTGGTGGCCTTCTCGTCACACTGGGAGTTGCGTTGATCTTTCTGGGTCTTCCCGACCATCAATGAGGACCTTGGTAAGGCCGCTGCGGAGGCTCACTTTACCAGGCATTACCGTCATCGAATGCTTAAAATTCTGCGCAACGGTTCCGCTGTCCGCTTCGGGAACGCCGCGGCGCGGCGACAAGAAGGCCCAACAAGGTCCGCAAAGGGCCGGTAGCTACGTTCCGGCAAGGGTGGGGAGCGGACCTTTGCTGCGGATGCAATCGGACTGAAAGCTCCATTCAATACCGGACATTCGAATCCAACATCCACCCCTGAGGTTATCAATCGCACGGATAGGAACTTTCGACTCGCTTTAGGGATAAAGCGCCTTGGGCAAGGCGATCTCGTTATGATCAAGGTGATCCGCCCGCATCGAAGACTTGAAGGTGCGCAGAACAGTGTTGATCTTGCGCCTCCCCCAATCCTCGTTCTCAGGCGTAGCGCCAGGCAGGGTGGCAAAGAAATACCGCCGCGTTGATGACCTTATCTCAATAGACACAGGCGCCTGTATCGCTTGGGCACGGGCGCGAAGGGCCAGCCAGTCGCGAATGCAGTATTCTCGTCGAACCGATCCAGCATTAGGCGCTGCTCTTGAATTGCGATCGCGTCGATCAGCGCCTGTGACATCTTGGTCTCCGTCCGAGGGATTTACCGAACACCAGAAACGGCAAAAAGTCGTGATAATCGAAGAATAGGTAACGACGATTAACTGCCCAAGCATCAGTAGGAAGAAGTGCAGGTGGCTCAACAACCGTTATTGAGAATTCTCATCTTTCATTCACTCTTCCATCCACAATCACTTCAAGCAGGAACGACACCACTACAGCCGAGGCAACTTTAAGACCCTACGAGCCACTTCTATCGCCGAGTGTCGCCAACTTGGTGCGACCCGAAGACTTGGTTGAACGGCAAACGGAGACGAATTCGAATTAGTCAGACAGCACTGCCTTGCCATGTTCATTGCAGCCGATCCAAAACGTTATCAAAGAATAATTTAGCCGCGCGAGTAAGTTGTCTCGCCTTTTGTCGAACCACGAAATAAGGGGGGACTGTGATTTGCTTCCGAGAGTGAAGGGTCGTCAATCGGGCACCGAAACCGTTACCGGTTAACAATTCTGCGACCTCCGAAGATTGTGGTGCAATCACATCCGAAGATGACAATAGCGCTTGCACAACCAACAATGATGAACTGTTGATGACTCGTGTGGGCGCAGCGCAGCCCGAGGAATGATATGCGGCTTCGACGGCTTGTCGGATGGGCGATCCGCGCTCTTGGATCACCCAGTCGAATTCTGTCAGTTCATCAAGGTTTACATCAACATGCCTGGCGATTGGATGTGTGTCGCGAACGATTAGTTTTACGACCTCGGATCGAGCAGGATATACCATGAAGTCGCGACTATCCTGTTCGGGCGGGATACGAGCTGCAATGAAGTCAAAACGCCCTTCTTCTAGACCTCGGACCAGTTCGGTTGAAGGACCTACTTCGATTGTGACCTTCACGTCTGGCGACGTTTCTCGGAGATCTTTCAAGACAGGCAAAATGAGCCCAACCGCAGCTCCAGTGACGGTTCCTATGCGAACTTCACCTGCTAGCCCATCTGTGAGGTCACGAACTTCTTTTTCTAGGCTCTCGAGTTCGGACAAAACAACCCTTGCATGACGAATAAATGCGGCACCGACTGAAGACGGCTCCATACCCTTCGGAGTGCGAAGAAACAGCAGTGCATTCGTTTGACGTTCGATGTCAGCAAGGATTCGCGAAGCAGCAGGTTGCGACATCGCCAATGCATTTGCGGCTATTTGAAGCTGTCCTACTTCTGCAATTTTCAACAATAGCCTTAGGTGATGTGGTTTGATCCGCTTAATAAAATCCATGACATACCAATAGTGATATTTAGATTATCAATAATTAAATTTTACAGTTATGCAAATAGGTTTTAGCCACTCTGTCAGGGCGACTAAGCTCATTTATCTGGACAGCGGTCGATCAGTGAGGAAGCGGCCGCTAATCCGTTGGGAGGACTACATGAAACTCAAATCACTTTTGACCACCGCTGCCGCTATTGCATTCGCATCTGCTGCCTTCGCGGATGGTACCGTTGGTATTGCCATGCCGACAAAATCTTCGGCACGTTGGATTTCCGACGGTGAATCGATGGTTTCGCAGTTTGAAGCAGCTGGTTTCGAAACCGATCTTCAATACGCGGAAGACGATATCCCTAACCAGCTCGCTCAGATCGAGAACATGATCACCAAAGGCGTGGATGTTCTGGTCATTGCTGCAATCGACGGCACCACTCTTTCCAACGCTTTGGAAAACGCCGCGGCTGCAGGTATCAGCGTCATCGCTTATGACCGACTGATCCGCGACAGCGAAAACGTTGACTACTACGCAACCTTCGACAACTTCAAAGTTGGCGTTCAGCAGGCTTCCAGCCTTGTTGCTGGTCTCGAAGAGCGCTTTGGCGATGGCCCATACAACGTTGAACTGTTCGGCGGCTCGCCAGACGACAACAACGCCTACTTCTTCTACAACGGTGCGATGTCGGTCCTTCAACCGCTGATCGATTCCGGCAAAATCAACGTCGTTTCGGGCCAAATGGGCATGGACACCGTTGGCACCCTACGTTGGGACGGCGCTGTAGCACAGGCGCGAATGGATAACCTTCTGTCCGCCTATTACACCGACGTTCCTGTCCACGCTGTTCTGTCACCCTACGATGGTCTGTCGATCGGTATCCTGTCCTCGCTAAAAGGCGTAGGTTATGGCTCGGGCGACATGCCGATGCCGATCGTTTCGGGTCAAGATGCCGAAATCCCATCGGTTAAATCGATCCTTGCAGGCGAACAGTATTCGACCGTTTTCAAAGACACTCGTGAGCTTGCTCGCGTCACTGTCGGCATGGTCGAAGCTCTGCTGAACGACGGCGCACCGGAAATCAACGACACTTCCACCTATGACAACGGCGTAAAAGTTATTCCGTCCTATCTGCTGGAACCCGTATCGGTTGACGTTTCCAACTGGGAAGAGGTCTTGATCGGCGGCGGTTACTACACCGCAGACCAGATCCAATAATCTCGGCTTTCTCCTCTGCCTGCTCGCGCGCTCCCATTCTGGCGCGGGCAGGCTCCTTTTTATAGAACTTTGGGGCGAACATGACTCCGCTTCTCGAAATGCGTTCCATCACCAAGACGTTCCCCGGCGTTAAGGCGCTCGATCAGGTGAACCTTGCTGTTATGGAAGGCGAAATTCATGCAATTTGCGGCGAAAACGGGGCCGGCAAATCGACCCTGATGAAGGTTTTGTCCGGTGTTTATCCCGCTGGAACCTACGAAGGCGAAATCCACTACAACGGAAACCTTGCACAGTTCCGCGATATTTCTGACTCCGAAAAAGAGGGGGTCATCATCATTCACCAAGAACTCGCCTTGGTGCCACTGCTGTCGATTGCCGAGAACCTGTTCTTGGGCAACGAACGTTCAGCAAAGGGTGTTATCAACTGGCGTGAGACGTTCCAACTGACTGAGGATCTTCTCAAGAAAGTTGGTCTCAAGGAAGCTCCCAATACCCTGATCGAGGCCTTGGGCGTTGGCAAACAACAGCTTGTCGAAATTGCAAAAGCTCTTTCCAAAGAAGTCCGGTTGCTGATCCTCGATGAGCCAACTGCGGCATTGTCAGAATCTGATAGTCAGGCACTGCTGGACCTGATGCTCGAGCTTAAGACACAGGGCGTGACGCAGATCATCATCAGCCACAAATTGAATGAAGTGCGCCGTGTAGCCGATACTGTAACCGTTATCCGCGACGGCACATCTGTCTCTACAATGTCCGCCGCAAAGGGTGAAATCACCGAAGACCGCATTGTCCACGACATGGTCGGGCGGGATATGTCAGATCGGTATCCAGCACGTCCCCGCAATCCGGGCGAAAGACTAATGGAAGTGCGCAATTGGAATGTTTGGCATCCCGACCATGCGGATCGCCAAATGATCACCGACGTGAACTTCTATGTCCGCAAAGGCGAAGTCGTCGGCATCGCTGGCCTTATGGGGTCAGGCCGTACCGAGCTTGCCATGTCGATCTTTGGGCGCAGTTATGGTCGAAACATAAGCGGCGAAGTAATCGTAGATGGCCAGACCGCAGATGTGTCTCTGGTAGATCGCGCGATTAAAGCTGGTCTCGCCTATGTCACTGAGGACCGCAAATCGCTCGGTCTTGTTTTGGATGAAGATATCAAAACGAACGTGACCCTAGCCAACCTCAATGCGGTTTCCAAAGCGGGCGTCATCAACGAGCACGAAGAAACTCAGGTATCCGAAGAGTATCGCAAAGCGATGAACATTCGGACGCCAAGTGTTTTCCAGAAGGTCGTGAACTTGTCTGGCGGCAACCAACAAAAGGTCGTTCTGTCGAAATGGCTTTTTGCCGAACCCGAAGTTTTGATCCTAGACGAACCAACCCGAGGCATCGACGTTGGCGCGAAGTTCGAAATTTACGGCATCATCAATGAATTGGCTGCACAGGGCAAAGGGGTCGTGATGATCTCATCCGAGATGCCCGAACTTTTGGGCATGTGCGACCGCATCTACGTCATGAACGAAGGCAAACTGGTCGGTGAACTCGCCGCCGAGGACGCCGACCAAGAGCGCATCATGTCGCTCATCGTTACCGAATAAGGGGCCTGAAAATGGAACAGGTAAAAAACAACAGCCTTGGTGCATACTTCAAACACCACATGCGCGAATACGGCCTCTTGATTGCGTTGATTGCAATCATGGGTTTCTTCCAAATTATGACTGATGGCACGCTGCTAAAACCAGTGAACATCACCAACTTGTTCCTCCAGAACAGCTATATCATCATTATGGCGCTCGGCATGTTGGTGGTCATCGTCTCGGGGAACATCGACCTGTCGGTCGGGTCTGTGATGGGGTTTGTGGGCGCTTTTGCTGCGGTGATGATCGTAGAGTGGGACATGCCCGTAAGCGTGACAGTCGCCGCCTCATTGGTCATGGGCATCTTAATTGGTGCGGCCCAAGGTTACTTTGTCGCCTACTGGAAAATCCCATCTTTCATCGTGACGCTTGCTGGTATGCTCGTGTTTCGCGGTCTTTCGCTATGGCTACTTGAGGGCCAGTCTGTTGGCCCATTCCCTAAATCGTTCCAGCTGATCTCAACTGGTTTCATTCCCGACATTTTCCCAGCAGGTCTATCGGATGTATTTTCTGGTATTGCGGGAACACGCAACTTCAACGTCCTTGCGATGGCGCTGGGTGTGATTGCAGTCGCAATCATCATTTGGATGGGACTTCGCGACCGTGCGCACAACGCAAAATATGGCATCGAGGGTGAACCAAAGGCGTTCTTTGTAGCGCGGACCTTTATCATTTCCGCAGCGCTGCTGTTTGTGATGTTCAAACTAGCCACGTTCCGAGGCCTGCCAAACGTGGTCATCTCTATGGTCGTTCTGACCGTGATCTATGCTTTCCTCACGGCCAACACGACCGTTGGGCGCAGGATCTACGCGCTGGGTGGTAACGAAAAAGCAGCAAAGCTGTCTGGTATCAAAACCGAACGCCTAATGTTCCTGTCGTTCGTCAACATGGGTTTGTTGGCCGCGCTGGCAGGTCTGATTTTTGCTGCCCGTCTTAACACAGCTACGCCCAAAGCAGGCTTTGCCGTCGAACTAGATGTTATCGCAGCTGTGTTTATCGGCGGGGCATCGATGTCAGGTGGTTCGGGCAAGATTATCGGCGCAGTCGTCGGTGCATTCATAATGGGCGTCATGAACAATGGCATGTCAATCCTCGGCATCGGCATCGACTACCAGCAGGTCATCAAAGGCCTCGTGTTGCTCGCCGCTGTATTTTTTGACGTCTACAACAAAAACAAACAGGGGTAACTCATGACATTCAAACCAGCCCCTTGGCCCCGCAAACTGCGGTCAACACACTGGTATAGCGGCAATTCGCGCGACACGATTTATCATCGTGGTTGGATGAAGAACCAAGGCTATCCCCACGACCTTTTCGACGGGCGTCCGATAATCGGCATCCTTAACACTTGGTCCGATCTTACGCCGTGCAACGGTCACCTGCGCGAATTGGCTGAAAAGGTCAAAGCTGGCATCTGGGAGGCTGGCGGCTTTCCAGTCGAGGTTCCGGTCTTTTCAGCATCTGAAAACACTTTCCGTCCGACCGCGATGATGTTCCGCAACCTCGCTGCGCTCTCGATCGAAGAGCAAATGCGCGGTCAGCCGATTGACGGCGCGGTACTCTTGGTTGGCTGCGATAAAACGACACCATCGTTGCTGATGGCTGCCGCATCGACCGACATCCCGTCAATCGTAGTGACGGGCGGCCCAATGCTCAATGGCTACTTCCGTGGCGAACGCGTAGGGTCGGGCACTCACCTTTGGAAATTCTCCGAAGCTGTCAAAGCTGGCGAAATGACCCAAGAGGAATTCCTCGAAGCTGAACAATCAATGTCCCGTTCATCGGGGACCTGCAACACGATGGGCACCGCCTCTACCATGGCGTCAATGGCCGAAGCCCTAGGCATGGCTCTCTCAGGCAACGCTGCAATCCCTGCAGTGGACAGCCGTCGCCGTGTTATGGCCCAATTGTCAGGTCGTCGCATCGTGCAGATGGTCAAAGATGATCTGAAACCGTCTGATGTCATGACGAAACATGCATTCGAGAACGCCATCCGCACCAACGCGGCGATTGGTGGCTCGACCAATGCGGTGATCCACCTTTTGGCGATCGCGGGTCGTGTGGGCATTGACCTAACGTTGGACGACTGGGACCGCTGCGGGCGCGACGTGCCGACGATTGTTAACCTGATGCCTTCGGGCAAATACCTAATGGAAGAATTCTTCTACGCCGGAGGTCTGCCCGTTGTCTTGAAACGGCTGGGCGAAGGCGGTTTGCTGCACAAAGACGCACTGACAGTATCGGGCGAAACAGTCTGGGACGAAGTTCGAGATGTGATGAACCATAACGAAGATGTCATCCTCCCGACCGAAAAGGCTCTGACCCAATCAGGAGGCATCGTCGTCGTCAAAGGGAACCTTGCCCCAAAAGGCGCAGTCCTCAAGCCCTCGGCTGCAAGCCCTCATCTCATGCAGCATCGCGGCCGTGCGGTCGTGTTCGAAGACATCGATGACTACAAGGGAAAGATCGAAGATCCAGATTTGGACATCGATGAAAACTGCATCATGGTTTTGAAGAACTGTGGCCCAAAGGGATACCCAGGGATGGCCGAAGTCGGCAACATGGGTCTGCCCCCAAAGGTTCTGAAAAAGGGGATTACCGATATGATCCGCATCTCGGATGCGCGGATGTCGGGCACGGCATATGGCACAGTGATCCTTCACACCTCCCCCGAAGCGGCAGCAGGCGGCCCCTTGGCGGTTGTCCAAAACGGCGACATGATAGAAGTGGACGTGGAAAACCGCCGCCTCCACCTTGATATCAGTGATGCCGATCTGGCTGATCGTTTGGCGAAATGGGCACCTGCCCATGAACGACCAACATCGGGGTATGCATGGCTCCATCAACAACACGTTGAAGGCGCGGACACAGGTGCAGATCTAGATTTCCTAAAAGGATGCCGTGGCAACCCAGTTGGGAAGGACTCGCATTGATGGAGATCGCTCTCGTTGGGATCGGCAAGATCGCGATGGACCAGCATGTACCGTCCATCGCGACTTCGCCCGATTGGTCTTTAGCCGCTACGGTTTCGCGACATGGCACTGTCGATGGCGTCGATGCCTACGACGATTTCAAAGCAATGCTAACCGCACGGCCTGACATCCGTGTTGTGTCGCTTTGCCTTCCACCTACTCCTCGTTTTGATTACGCGGCTGCGGCTATTTGCGCCGGTCGCCATGTCATGCTCGAAAAACCTCCAGGGGCGACTATCGCGGAATGTGATGCACTGGTCGCTTTGGCAAAAGAAAACCGCGTTGCACTATATGCAACTTGGCACAGTCGCGAGGCCGATAAGGTAGCCGCCGCAAAGGGTTGGCTTGCCGACAAGAAGCTCCTCAAGCTTCATGTCACATGGAAAGAAGACGTGCGCCGCTGGCATCCAAACCAAGATTGGATTTGGGAACCCGGTGGTATGGGTGTCTTTGATCCCGGTATCAACGCTCTTTCCATCGTAACTGAGGTCTTGCCGACGAATATTCACCTGAAATCGGCCAGCCTCGATATCCCGTCGAACAGGCAAACTCCGATCGGAGCCAATTTGGTGTTCCACCACCCAGATGGCGCATCCGTCACGGCGGAATTCGACTGGCGACAAACGGGCGATCAAATCTGGACAATCGAGGCCACCACCGATCAGGGCACATTAACGCTCATGGACGGTGGGGCACGTATTCTGATCGACGGCGTCGAAGACGCGATCATCTCGGACAATCCGCTCGCTGGGGAATACCCGCGACTTTATGCAAATATGGCTGCCTTGGTGGCCAAAGGTGGGATCGACATGGACTTGCGCCCGATGGTGCATGTCTCAGACGCGCTGGCACTTGGTCGCCGCGTAGTTGTCGACCCGTTTTATGATTGAGGACAAACCTATGAAACAGGCACTCACTGGCATTCTGCCCGTCGCACCCACACCGTTTTTCGATGATGGTCGAGTTGACGAAGACGGCATGCGCCGCGTTTTGGACTGCATGATCGATCAAGGCGTCGATGCAATCTGTATTCTTGCCAACTACTCTGAACAGTTCCTCTTGTCCGACGAAGAGCGTGCGATCCTGACGCGCATCTCACTTGAACATGTCGCTGGCCGAGTTCCAGTGATCGTCACCATCAGCCACTTTGCGACCGAGATTGTCGTCAAACGCGCCGTCGAAGCTCAGGCCTTGGGCGCGTCGATGGTCATGATGATGCCGCCATATCACGGCGTTGGTCTAGTGCCTGCCGAAGCTGGCGTTTACGAACACTTCCAAGCCGTCTCGAATGCGATTTCAATTCCGATTATGGTTCAAGACGCACCACTCTCTGGCTGTAATTTGTCCGTCCCGCTGCTTGTTCGCATGGCGAAAGAGCTCGAGAATGTCAGCTATTTCAAAATCGAAACGCCCTTCGCGGCGGACAAGCTCGCGGCCCTGATCGAACAGGGTGGCGAGTCCATCGTTGGGCCCTTTGATGGCGAAGAGGCTGTAACGCTTCTTGCCGATCTCGATGCAGGCTCCACGGGCACCATGACATCGGCCCTTCAGCCCGAAAAAATTCGCCCAATCGTCATGGACTATCGGGCCGGAAATGTTGAGGCGGCGCTGGCTCAATGGGAAAAATGTTTGCCACTTATCAACCACGAAAACCGCCAATGTGGTCTGCGTGCAGCGAAAACTGTTATGCAAGCAGGCGGCGTAATCAAATCAGATCACGTTCGTCACCCTCTAAAACCAATGAGCCAGAGGACCAAAGATCGGTTGCTTCAATTGTCAAAAGATATGGACGTTCTGGCGCTGCGCTGGGGCAAATAAAGGATAGAGTCATGACCTTTACACCCCACGGGAAACACCTAATCGCTGGTCAATGGATCGGTTCTGATAGCACATTTACCTCAGAACCCGCCCACGGCCCCGCCCACGCTTTTAGCATTGGCACGCCGCAACTCATTGATCAGGCCGCGAAAGCAGCCGAAGACGCATTTTGGACTTATGGGTATTCAACACGTGAAGAGCGTGCTGCATTTCTAAACGCCATTGCCGACGAAATTGAGGCCCGCGCTGAGGCAATCACCGAAATTGGCAGCCAAGAAACGGGCCTCCCCGAAGCGCGCCTTCAAGGGGAACACGGACGAACAGTTGGCCAGCTGCGCCTTTTTGCACAACATATCCTCGACGGTGCATACCTTGATCGCCGCTATGATGCGGCCCAACCTGATCGCCAACCTTTGCCCCGTCCTGACATTCGCATGATGCAACGTCCGATCGGGCCCGTTGCCGTATTCGGCGCTTCGAACTTCCCGCTCGCATTTTCGACAGCGGGCGGCGATACTGCATCGGCACTCGCGGCTGGCTGCCCCGTTGTGGTAAAAGGCCATTCTGCCCACCCAGGCACTGGTGAAATCATCGCAGAGGCAGTGCACGCAGCCATCGCGAAATGTGGCATTCACCATGGGGTATTTAGTCTGATCCAAGGCGGAAAGCGCGACGTTGGCCAATCCCTCGTCGAGCATCCGCTGATCAAAGCTGTTGGCTTTACGGGTTCGTTGGCTGGTGGTCGCGCCCTGTTTGATCTTTGTGCACGACGCCCCGAGCCCATTCCGTTCTTCGGTGAATTGGGCAGTGTGAACCCTATGTTCTTTATGCCCGCAGCCCTTGCAAACCGCGGTGCTGCGATCGCGGCGGGTTGGGCTGGGTCGCTCACCATGGGCGCGGGGCAATTCTGTACAAATCCAGGCATTGCGGTCGTCATTGATGGGCCTGATGCGGATAACTTTATTTCTGCTGCAACAGAAGCGCTTGCACCAATGGGCGCTCAGACCATGTTGACCGACGGCATCGCCGCTGCATATCGCGCAGGCCGCGATCAGATCGCTGGAACCAAGGGTGTCCAAGAGCTGCTGACCTCTATGTGTGACCAGCGCAACGCCACTCCGTATTTGTTCGCCACAACAGGTAAAGAATGGTTAGAGAACGAAATCCTTGGCGAAGAAGTTTTCGGACCGCTGGGTCTAGTCGTTCGCGTCGCAGATATAGACGAAATGCATAAAATTGCACGTCACTTGCAGGGGCAGTTGACCTGCACCATCCACATGGACGACGCTGACGTTGCAGATGCTTGTGCCTTGCTCCCGATTTTGGAGCGCAAGGCTGGACGTATCCTCGCGAATGGGTTCCCAACAGGCGTCGAAGTTTGCGATGCAATGGTCCACGGCGGACCCTACCCTGCCTCGACCAATTTCGGGGCAACATCGGTCGGCACGATGGCCATTCGCCGGTTCTTGCGCCCCGTGTGCTACCAGAACATCCCCGAAGCCGTGCTTCCATCTGATCTGTCCTAAAATGTTGGCCGATTGGATCGCAGTCGATTGGGGAACATCAAATCTGCGCCTATGGCTCATGGGCGCAGATCATTCGGTCAAGGCTGAACGCACTTCACCTCAGGGTATGGGCGGTCTGACCCCTGAACAATACGAGGGCGTTCTCCTCGACCTTATCGGGGACCTGATTGACGGACCCACTGACGTCATCATTTGCGGCATGGCAGGTGCACGTCAGGGCTGGAAAGAAGCCCCTTATGTCAGTGTACCATGTATTGCCTCTGGGACTGGTTTCATTGAGGTTTGTACCAAAGATCCACGATTAAATGTCCGCATTCTCAGTGGCGCAAGTCAGAGCGACCCAGCCGACGTCATGCGCGGCGAAGAAACACAAATCGCGGGCTTTTTGACAAAGAACCCGAATTTCAAAGGTGTTCTTTGTTTACCTGGGACTCACACGAAATGGGTTCAGATCAGTGATGGTCAGATCGAACATTTCCGTACGGTCATGACAGGCGAATTGTTCGCACTTCTGCGCGGTCACTCGATCCTCAGACACTCTGCTGGGCCAGACTGGAACGACACCTCATTTGACGACGCCGTAGTCGAAGAGACCACTCTTGCCGACTTATTCTCCATTCGCGCGTCCAGTCTGGTGCACGGCACGTCCTCTGACGTATTAACAGGTCGTCTTTCAGGGCATCTGATTGGCCAAGAGATCACCGCGATGAAACATCTGTGGAACGGAAAACCTACGGTCATTATTGGCGCCGATGCTCTATCCGACCTCTACAAACGAGGATTGACCGCCAATGGCGCGAACGCCACGATTTCTGATGGGGGTGGACTCGTTCGACTGGGCCTCATCGTTGCATATTCCAGCATAAAGGACCGGACATGACCCGTAATATCGTCGCTATCCTCAGAGGAATAACGCCGTTAGACGCGGTCACCGTCACGGGTGCGCTGATCGATGCCGGCATTTCAAAAGTCGAAGTGCCGCTAAATTCCCCGGACCCGCTGCATTCGATTGAACGGATGGCAAACGCATTTGGGACGAAAGCGATTATCGGCGCAGGGACGGTTTTGACACCTGACGACGTGCGCAGCGTCAAAGACGCAGGAGGCGTTTTGATCGTCTCACCCGATACCAATACTGAAGTGATCACGACAACGAAATCCCTGGGGCTGTTGTCCTATCCGGGCGTCATGACGCCAACTGAGTGCTTTGCGGCACTTCGACATGGTGCTGATGGGCTTAAAATATTTCCTGGATCGTTACTTGGCCCAGATGGACTGCGGGCGATACGAGCCGTGCTCCCTTCAAACACCGAAGTCCTCGCCGTTGGCGGTGCTGGGCCTGACAATTTCGCAGATTGGGCCGCAGCGGGCGCGAACGGATTTGGCATCGGAACGGCACTTTATTGCCCAGGGGACACAGCCGACACTGTGGCAACACGCGCCACTGCCATCGTGAACCGCTATGATGAGGTATTCAGATGAGCGCTACAGTTTTCGACTCCCGCAACAGCATTTTGGGCGAAGGCCCACTCTGGCACCCTTTTCGCAAGCAATTGTTTTGGTTCGATATTATCGGAAAAAAACTTCTCAGCAGAATCGAAAACACCGAACTTGAGTGGCAATTCGACGAACATGTTTCGGCAGCTGGTTGGATCGATCACGACAGCCTTTTAATCGCTTCAGAAACTGGTCTTTGGCATTTTGCCATTCCGACAGGTGAACGCGAATTGATCGTACCGCTCGAGGCTGACAATCCGATCACACGCTCAAACGATGGCCGAGCAGATCGCCAGGGTGGGTTTTGGATCGGCACTATGGGAAAAAATGCTGAACCAAATGCAGGCGCAATTTATCGCTTTTTCAAAGGTGAGTTAGTCAAGCTCTTTGACAACATTACCATCCCCAACTCGATCTGCTTTTCGCCAAACGGTGATCGCGCATATTTCGCTTGCACTCTTACGCAGAAAATCATGCAGGTTTTGCTGGACCCAGACGGGTGGCCCATTGGAGAACCGCAGGTTTTTATCGATCTTGCTCCCGAAGATCTCTATCCAGATGGTTCGATCGTAGATGGCGACGGTTGTATTCTGAACGCTCAATGGGGCGAGGGAAGGGTGGCCCGTTATTCACCGAACGGATCGTTGATAGAGTTCTATCCGGTCGCAGGGGTTCACTCGTCATGTCCAGCATTTGGTGGACATGATTTCCATACGGTTTTCGTCACGTCTGCCTGCGAAGGTTTAGATGAACCTAGTTTGGATCAAGGACGCACCTATCAAATATCAATCAATAGCCAAGGCATGGCAGAGCCTGCAGTAGAACTTTTGGTGCCTATTTCTCATCGACCCTAGGGAACAAAAGAGCAGCTAGGGATTATCATAACAAACGCTCTTAAGACGGGAGAATGAATAACAATTGTTTCGGCATGACATCGCGCTTTCTATTTCAGCACTTCAAGATTAGCCGCAGTGCTGCGGCCATTGATCCGTTGTTCAATTTCCTTTGGTTCATTTTCATTCAGATTGGTGATCTGGATTTTCACCGCTGTATGAAGTGCCGCCGCGATCCGTGTGAAGACGGCCTCGACTCTCGCGTAAAACGAAGACCCATCTCAAACCGAAGTATGCCGCGTTGAAAATCAGGCAATAAGCACCTTTTGATCCGAATGCAAACGAACCCCACGCCGGCCAATCAAAGTCCGCTCTACGAGCGCTGAACTGACGCCTGCGACCTTCGCAATTTGAAATTAGATAACTTTTATCATTGGTGAGTGCTCTCAATATTGCTGATAAATCCAATCCCACTTGAAGATGACGACGGACATTCCGTGATCTGTTCCCCGCATCCGCGGGGATAAACCGTTGTGCCTGATGCTGTTCCTCGTTAAACTTCACTACTCCGCGCCAACGCCGAGATGACCTTGTCGAACGACTTTGTCCTTGAACAGGTCTACCCCACACTTTCAGTGAGTTATTTAAGAATAGACGAATTTGTGGGTGTCTAGATTGGTCTATTCTTTGTTATCCAAAGCCATAAGAGCGATTTCGTCGAGTATTCCGTCATCAAAGTGTACTGCGGATCTCGTTGGCATCGCTTTGAGACGTTGCTGCTTAGTTTGCGATACTTTTGGTTCTTCGGCTAGAGATCGCGCCTCGGCCAGCTTCTGTGTTTTGACTTTCTTCATACGGGTATCCCTTGCGATGTTCGATTGGTGCAATCGTCCGTGTTTGGATCGTCTGGCCCAAGACAAGCATAGTTTGAAGCGATTGCACGCCCTAGCTTCGATTTTCTTAATTGCAGGCTAACGATACTTTCATCGCCGAGGATTTCGCTAACATCTCCCGCATAAGCGTTCAGGACCTCTGCCGGAAAATGCCCTTCAAGAATGCGGCGCAAGTCTAGAACATGGCCTTGAAGCGCACGGCGCTGTTCATCTTGCTGGGCAAAATCGATGGTGAGCTGGATAGCTTCTGCAATGCCCTTTTGGCTTAGGACATGTTCAGTGCAGTTAACCTCATCAATGTACCCTAAGTTTGAGTAAATACGCGCCTGTTCTTGAGTGAGCATGACTGTAAAAGCCAAACCTTCCTCCAACCGACAGTGACCACTCTCAGACTTCCGGATTTGCCTCCGTACTGAAGCGATCATTGGTTCGATATCCTCGATCGACGTTAGCGTCTGATGTTTGTTGTGGTTCATTTTTCACTCCCTTTTTGGGAGTATTCTTAAGTAGCTGTAAGCCCGTGTCTAGTCAAAAAATGAGGGCAGACATGGCGGGCGCTTTGCACTTGGACGCGTACAGGCAGTTTGTTGCAGACCTCGTTAGAGCACGACACGAAGCCCAATTATCGCAAGCGAAGCTCGCGACGATCTTGGATAAACCTCCGTCATTTGTCGCAAAATACGAACTCTGCGAACGGCGTCTCGATTTGGTCGAAGCTTTGGTGATCCTTAAGGCACTTAATGTTGATGCCGATACTTTTGTTCAGCACATTCAAGAAAGCTTGCCTGGCCATCTATGAATTTTCATTGGTGTCGTCTGGGGGCTCTTGTGGTCTGAACGCGGTCCAATTGATAGCCTCGATCAAACTCAGCTGTTTGGCGCGATGGTCACGTAGAAAAGACTGAGTGTCGTCATCAGGGCTAGGATACCGCATGCGGTCATGAGGAGCTTTCGGTCGCGTTCCTGTTTTGTCACTTTGTGCTTCAACGTGTCGACTTGGGCCTGGTACTTCTGGAGCCTCTTTTTTGCGGTCGCGATCGTTTTGTCCTTTTCGGCTATTGCCGCGCTCTGATCTTTGGCTTGCTTCATTATCGACTGTCGAAGTTGAAGGTCGTTCTCGATCAACGTGCTGAGCCTCTCTATCTGCTGAGACAGCGGTGCTGCCGCGGCTGTAAGCGTTTGCCTGCTTAAGTTTTTCAAATTCTGTATTTTGGTCATACGTAATTCCCCTCTGGATGAAAGATTGCTGAGTAAACGCGTGGCCGAGGGCGGATCCTCGGAAGACATACCCCGCATAACTGAATGAAAAACCGAGGATGCTGCTGGCATGGCCAAAGCGGGTTCGCGTAGCGATACCTAGGTCAGACAAAGCCGCAACAAGATCGGAAATCGCCGTTGGTTTTGAGGTCAGTTCACTCAGCGCGGTTTGAATGTATCGTTTTGCGGACAGCTGCCCGCGCTCAGCGAGCGCAAGTTCGGAATGACTAGGCGCCGCAACATGCGAAGTCTTTACGCTCGGTTCCCATAGGTGTGACGGCGGCGTCCGCTTAAGGTCAAACCGCTCTTCGAGAGTTCTAATAACGGCCTCGCTGCGGCGATAATCAAATCGATCAGACACTAATTGGCGGCTAACTAGGATGCGGCTAGCAACTATATGGACATGTGAACCGTGGCAGAACGCTGCATAGCTTTCGTAGCCCATCTCTTTGCACCACGAGCGAATAAGCTTTCTCCAGAGTTGATCGCGGAAGGATCGATCTTCTGGTGCAGCAGCAAGAACGATATGAGATAACGGCCTTCGAATGTCGGGCCGCAGTTGCGTCAGAGCACGAAGGTGGCGGACAATCTGATTGGGTCCTGTTCCAATGTTGCTCATGACTACATCCGCTCTCGGGCGAAAATTGCCGGCCTTGTCGTAGTCGGTACTGAGATAGGTCACCAACCGTTCGGACGATGTCACTTTGTGAAGCGTACCGATCATAGGGCTGCCTCTTTGAGGAGGTCTATCCGAGCCTCTTCAAGCGCAGTCAAAATACGTTCAAAGGTTGCTAGGGTAGGGGCCCAATGATGGTCGTTTTGTTTTGCGATTATCCGAATGATCGCCGAGAGCCTCTCACTCAAGGTCCCTAATTCTCGCCATCGCTCCAGATTGGCCACATCAACATTTGGGCGCTGACGTTTCTGAGTTGCAAAAGCCAGCGTCCGCAATGTCGACGAGATCGGCCTGCCAGCAGATCGATGGACAAGCGTCTCGTACTCACGTTCAGTGAGCCGAATTGCAACCGTGCGCGTTTTATTCTGTAACTGTCTTGGCCTACCGCCTTTTGATTTGCTCATACCTTTTCTTGGTCCCGTTAGAGATCAAGTTGGTTGCAAAGGTTAAGAAAGCGTTAAGCGTACTTTAAAAAATATCATCCTGTTTTTGTTGAACAAAAACATTGCTTGCGGGACGACTTAGCACACCTCAGGAAATACAGAACGTGCGCAATACTTTGTTCTTAGCTGTTTTACTGCCGCCGATCAAAAAATTCATAGTTCCCTGAAACTTTATACCCCGTCTTTTCGTGACTACCGACGAGCACCTTGGAAAATCGTGCGCGTTTGTGAAACTGAAAGGAACTTCGATGAAAACCCAAGCTATTGTGACATCCTTGATTGCCCTTGCTGCGGGCCCCGTTCTAGCGGCTGGTCATGCGTCCGTCTCTGGTTATGCACTTGCCGACAATGGAACGACCTTGGTCGTGATGGTAGATATCAACGCACCGGCTGATGTGATGACGTTTAACCTCGCGACACCGGTTAAAGCGATTGCTTGGCGTCCTGTAACGGGCGAGCTTCTGGGCTTTACCGATGGCAAGATCGGAAAAATTGATCCGATGAGCGGAGAGATGACCGACCTCGGCGCGATGTTCATGGATGGCGCTACTATCGGCCAAGACGCAATGGTTGCTCTCGACTTCAACAACGCCATTGATGCGGTGCGCGCGGTTTCAACCACTGGCGACAACCTCGTGTATTTCCCGGCTGGCTTTGGTGACAACGATGAACGTGCAGGCTCT
Organism: Aestuarium zhoushanense; assembly: GCF_056431045.1. Lineage (NCBI taxonomy): Bacteria > Pseudomonadati > Pseudomonadota > Alphaproteobacteria > Rhodobacterales > Paracoccaceae > Aestuarium > Aestuarium zhoushanense. Next base: position 221,775 of record NZ_JBWKMA010000001.1, on the reverse strand, counting down.
GTTCGTCGCTTCAAAGACCTCGCTTATGCCGAAGGTGATGCAGCATTCGGCACCACCCCAATGGTTTATGCCAACGCGTACACCAATGCGATCAACGGCGCCAAAGCGAGCGGAACTTTCCAGTATGCGCTTGATGCTGAAAACGACTCTCTGATCAGCCTTGCAAACAACGAAGGTACGCTCGCCACGGTCGGTAAAATCACCGTGGACGGCATGTCGGTTGATCTGGCCCCTATGGGCGGCTTTGATATTGTGTCAGGTGCCGAGGGTGAAAACATGGCTCTTGCGATCCTGCAATTGGAAGGCGCAGCGACGGCGGGTCTTTATGAGATCGACCTTGAAACAGGTGCAGCATCGTTGAAGGCTGATCTGGGTATGGGCGGGATTACTGGCTTTGCAGCCTCGCTTGGGATGTGATGAACGGCCTATTATAAGCGGTTAAAACAAACTGAAATGTAATGGTCCCAGTTGAAAAAGTTTGCCGACTGGGGCCAATTCTGTCATGCGAGTGCGGAGCTTAAAAGGCCGTATCATTTACCTAAGGCAGGCATGACCGATCGCAATGACATAGAAATTCTGATCGGCAGAATTGCGCTTCGTGATCGGGCTGCGCTGGCAGATCTCTATGATGTAACGAACAGGAAGCTCTTTAGCGTCTGCTTGCGCGTCTTGAAAAGTCGGTCTGAGGCAGAGGACGCGCTGCAAGACGTCTACCTTCGGATTTGGGCAAGGGCGGACCGATATGCCGTTACGGGGCATAGTCCAATGACATGGCTGATAACCGTTGCTCGCAACCTCTCTATTGATCGATTAAGGACGCTCCGAAGCAATTATGTCGACATCGATAGTGTCAGTGAAATTGCAGAGAAGCGCCCCGGTCCTGAAGAGACGAGCATAGCAGCCTCTGAGCGGCGTAGGATTGATGCTTGTTTCCAAGAACTACCACCTGATCGGGCAAGCGCCGTCAAAGCAGCATATTTAGACGGGGCGACCTATCAGGACCTTGCCACCAAATTTAATGTGCCGCTGAATACCATGCGAACATGGCTGCGCCGCAGCCTCATATCTTTAAAGGAGTGCTTATCGCGATGAGCGACCGAGAGGACATAATGGACGATGAGGCGCTAAGCGCTGAATACGTCTTGCGCCTGCTCGACGCGGAAGCAGAGCGGCACTTCGAAACACGCCTAGCAGTAGAACCACAGCTGCGCGCTCTTGTGGCTTTTTGGGAGCAAGAGTTCTCGATATTGGTTGAGGACCTGCCGGAAGAAACACCATCGGCACAGACAAAAACCAAATTGCTTGATCGGTTGAACGGCACAGAGCCGAAGCGGCGATTTAATTGGGGGTGGTTCGCGTTCCCCGCTCTGGCAGCGATTGCCGTGGTCGCCTTCCTATTACTCTCTCCAGCGCTTCGCGGCCCTGCCTTTAATCCGACACTGCACGCTACTTTGAAATCCGCCGATGGGTCACTTCATATCGAGGCTGGGTATGCTCCGAACGGAAACTTGTTCAAAGTGATCCCTGAGCTGGGCAAGCCGGCAGTCGGGCGCGACTTTGAACTTTGGGTTATCGGTGCCACTGCCGAAGCGCCTGTATCGTTGGGCGTAATCTCTGCCGATGGTGAAAGCCTCTTTGAAATAACGTCCGAGATTGCGGCATTAATCGATGGCGGGATTTTGGCTGTGTCAGATGAACCGAAAGGCGGATCGCCCACCGGCGCGCCGACCGGAACTATTCTGGCCACAGGTAACTTCTTTGATGCAAAATTATTTACGAGGGGCTGAAACTATCTAGCCCTTCGTTTCGTGGCTTCTCCAACCGCAAGCGATTGCGGGTCTAATCCTAGAGGAGAAACTTATGAAACTTGCATCCAAACTCGCTACAGCATTTGCAGCGCTGACTTTCGCCTCTGCGGCTTTCGCAGAAAGCCACGCAGAAACCGGTAACCCTATGGTTGGCGGAGCAGCAATGTTCCCGACCATGAACATCGTTGAAAACGCGGTTAACTCGGCCGATCACACAACATTGGTTGCGGCTGTTCAAGCGGCTGGCCTCGTTGAAACCCTCCAAGGTCCCGGACCATTCACTGTTTTTGCTCCTGTGAACTCCGCTTTTGAAGCGCTTCCTGCAGGAACCGTAGAGACGCTTCTTCGTCCCGAGAACAAAGATCTTTTGGTTAAGGTGCTGACTGCACACGTAGTAGCAGGAAACTGGTCTGCCGATGAAATCGCACGCCAAGCGCGCGCATCTTCTGACGGCTTCTATCATTTTAACGCGGTTTCGGGCGACGCCCTGTCAGCGCAGGTTAAAGGCAGCAAACTGTATATCTACGACGAAAGCGGAAACGCTAGCCTTGTAACCATCTCCGACGTCAATCAGTCGAATGGCGTGATTCACGTTGTTAACGCTGTGCTCGTACCCAAATAAGACCAGCGTTAAGGTCAGGCGGCGTAGACCCCCAGGCTAAGCCGCCTGACACTAAGACCTTTGCTCCGAAACTGTTTAACCCTCGGGCGTTGTTCTACGTGAATAGTCTTAAGGAAACGCGGGCAAACCTTGGGCCTGTACGATTTGAAATGTCCTCAAAAACAAGAAGTCACAGATGCCCCGACAGCGTCATAGGAGACTGACCCGCCGCGCCTTTGGTTTGGGTTTATTTTTGGTGCCCGCATGCACTGGAATTTCAGGCTGCGGTGATCATATCCTTGATATGGACCAACCGATAAATCGCGAACTACCTGAACGGCCATCACACTTTGCACTGGTCGATGGAGCTAGAATTTACGCCGACATCCGTGGGCAAGGCCCTGACGTTGTTCTAATTCATGGAGCAAGCGGCAATGGGCGAGATTTCACCTTTTCCTTTGCGGATAAGCTCGCAGAACGTGGGTTTAGGGTTGCGAGTTTCGACCGCCCAGGTTTGGGCTGGTCTGATCCGGTCGTCGGCGGAGAGAGTCCGATTGTTCAAGCGAACTACATTAGGCGAGCCGCGGATCAGCTTTCTGTTCGTAGTCCAATTGTGTTAGGCCATTCCTATGGTGGCGCTGTCGCTATGGCTTGGGCCCTCCAAGAGCATAAGAGCCTTAAGGGGCTCGTGTCTTTAGCGGGCGCGACGAATGTGTGGCCAGGTGATCTAGATGTTTGGTACCGGCTGACCGGCTCGTCATTTGGAAGACGTATTATAGCGCCAGTCGTTACAAAAATTGCTAGCGATCGAAGCATTGAAGCTGCCACGGCGTCTGTCTTTGCGCCAAATGATGTTCCAAAGGGCTACATTGATCACTTGGGTGTTGCCCTCACTTTGCGAGCGCCAAGCTTCGCGCTCAACGCCAGACAAGTGTCCGAGCTGAAACCATATCTAGGAAGAATGGAGGTTGAATATGGCAACATCTCAACTCCAACCTCTATCATTTTTGGCGATTTGGATACCACGGTACCAGCAAGCGTTCACGGAGTTAAACTCGATAGCCAACTTCCTAACTCGACACTTAGCATTCTGCCCGGCGTTGGCCACATGCCGCACCATGTCGAAGCGGACTTTGTGGTTTCAGAAATTGAGCGTTTGGCAAGGTTGTGATCAGTGATAGCGACGTCTGGAAATAGACGGCGTGACATTTCTCTAATTGAGAGCACACCACTTAAATGAAATACTTAACATAACTATGATTATGCATCTTATGCCAAGATCTATTGGTTGGTTGAAAGTAGAAATCGTTCGAGGAGGACCGTTTTACCGGTATCTGCCTGAAACATAATCGACGTCGCAGAGCCCGTGGCTCCCATAGACAGATCGGCTAGCCGATACTCGAGGCTCAAAACCTAACCAACAGGCTTGAATGCATCTCAGATGCCCTTGAAGTCGATTTGTCACTCTCTCAACACAACGCCGCACAAATGCTTGGACTTTCCAACGCCCGTGTAAGTCTTCGAGTGCTGGCTGATGAAAATTCAGAGCTGAATAGAATAAAGCGCAATTTCTTAAACTGCGCTTCACCTAGAGTTCACACCTTGAATTGGTAGAGCGATCTCACTGGATATCACCAAAACACATGTATTTGAGTTCGAGGTAATCATCGGCTCCATATTTGGAGCCTTCGCGTCCTTGACCCGATTGCTTGATGCCCCCAAATGGCGCGACTTCCGTCGAAATAAGACCGGTGTTGATGCCGACCATGCCCGTCTCCAGACGTTCGGCGACGCGCCAGACGCGGGAGGTGTCCTTGGCATAAAAGTAGCCGGCAAGGCCGAACTCCGTATCGTTCGCCAGCTCGACGGCTTCGTCTTCTGTTTCGAACTCGAATAGCGGCGCAATCGGTCCGAAGGTCTCCTCCTGCTGCACCCGCATGGCGCGGGTCACACCGGTGACGACGGTCGGCTCAAAGAAAGTCCCGCCGCGAGAATGCCGGTTGCCGCCTGTTGCAATTCTTGCGCCTTTGGCAATCGCATCTGCGAGGTGAGCTTCGACCTTCGACAGGGCGGCATCGTTGATCAATGGACCGATTGCGACCCCCTCTTCGAAACCATCCCCGACAGACAGCGCCGCCACACGCTTTGCAAGCTTCTCGGAGAACTCCTTGTAGACCCCCGATTGCACGTAAATCCGATTGGCGCAGACGCATGTCTGACCGGCGTTCCGGTATTTGGCGATCAAAGCGCCTTCAACAGCAGCGTCGACATCCGCGTCATCGAACACGATGAACGGTGCGTTGCCGCCAAGCTCCATCGAGACTTTCTTTACCGTTGCAGCGCCCTGCTCCATCAGGATTTTCCCGACGCGGGTCGAGCCAGTAAAGGTGATCTTGGCCACCTTCGTGTTGGCACAAAGCTCCTTGCCCACCGCAGACGCGTCACTGCTTGGAATTACGCTGAACACACCTTTGGGAATACCAGCGCGTTCGCCGAGTACAGCCATGGCTATAGCAGATAGAGGCGTCAGCTCAGCAGGACGCGCAACAAAGGTGCAGCCAACGGCGAGCGCGGGCGCCACCTTTCGGGCAATCATTGCATTCGGGAAGTTCCAAGGCGTGATCGAGCCGACGACACCTACTGGTTGCTTTAGGACGACAATACGCTTGTCGGGCTGATGGCCAGGGATCACATCGCCGTAGATACGTTTTGCCTCTTCGGCAAACCACTCGACATAGGACGCACCATACATGATCTCGCCATTGGCCTCAGTCAGAGGCTTGCCCATTTCGGCGGTGAGGATCGCAGCCAGATCGTCGATGTTCTCCACCATCAGATCATGCCATTTGCGCAAGATTGCGCCGCGTTCCTTGCCAGTCTTGGCCGCCCAGGCTGCCTTGGCATCATATGCACCGTCGATGGCGAGAGCGACGTCTTCGACGCCGAGGTCTGTCACATCCGCAATCTTCTCTCCGGTCGCGGGATTGAAAACCGGAAAGCTGTTGCCGTTCTCGATCCAATGCCCATTCACATAGGCGCGAGTCTCGAGAAGCGTAGGATCGTTCAGCTTTAGCATGATCAGTTCTCCCGTGCGGCAGCGATAGACGCTTCAAGAATGTCCAGCGCCTCGGCAAAGACCTCGTCCTGTATGGTGATCGGGGCGAGGAAGCGAATGACGTTGCCATAAACACCGCAGCTCAAAAGGATGAGATTGCGCTTGAGAGCTTCGGTGCGAACCTTCTGGGTGAATTCAGGGCTGGGAGCAGAACCATCGCTCGTGTTGAATTCTGCAGCCACCATGAAGCCTGGGCCGCGAATGTCGACGATTTCCGGAGTTGTGGCACGGATCGATTCAAGCCGCTGGCGCAGACGCGATCCCAACTCATTTGCGCGCGCGCAGAGGTCTTCTTCCTCGATTACATCAAGAACGGCGTGGGCTGCCGCAATCCCAAGCGGGTTGCCGCCATAGGTTCCACCAAGACCACCAGGGCCGGCGGCATCCATGATCTCGGCCTTGCCAGTAACGGCGGCAAGCGGCAAGCCACCTGCGAGACCTTTGGCCATCGTGGTCAGATCGGGTGCGACGCCATATCCATCCATGGCAAAGAGGTTGCCCGTCCGTGCAAAGCCAGTTTGGATCTCGTCTGCGATCATCACAATCCCATGCTCATCACAAAGCGCGCGGATCTCGCGCACAAGTTCGACAGGTGCAGGATAGAATCCGCCCTCCCCTTGCACCGGTTCAAAAATGATCGCCGCGACCCGTCCCGGATCAAGATCCGCCTTGAAGAGCTTATTCAGGGCATCCATGGAGTCTTCTGTGGAAACCCCATGCGCGTCGATCGGGAACGGCACGTGATAGACGTCGGGCATCATGGCCCCGAAACCTTGTTTGTATGGCGCAACTTTACCTGTGAGGCTCATGCCCATGAAGGTACGACCATGAAAGCCACCCCCGAAGGCGATGACCGCCGGACGGCCGGTATAAGCACGCGACACTTTGATTGCATTCTCGACAGCTTCAGCTCCGGTCGTCACGAAAATGGTCTTCTTCTCGAAATCGCCGGATACGCTTACGTTTAGGCGCTCAGCGAGCCGAACGTAGTTTTCGTAGGGCAGCACTTGATGACAGGTATGGGTGAAAGACCCCATCTGCCGTTCCACTGCTGCCATGACCTTTGGATGGCAGTGGCCGGTATTCACGACAGCAATGCCTGCGGCGAAATCGATGTAACGATTTCCCTCCACATCCCAAACTTCCGAGTTCTTTGCCCGATCGGCGTAAATTTGGGTTTGCATTCCGACGCCACGCGAGATGGCTTTGTCTTTGCGAGTGCTAATTTCTGCGTTCAACATTGATTTCTTCCTTTTCGAATCAGGGCGACTAGACCTGTTCTTTGCATCCTGTAGGCGTTCACGATGTTGTAAAAGATGGTTTCTTGCTATCTGTAACCTATTGATTTATATTGAACTAAATTTGAAATTTGGGCTATTGTGAACATGACAAACACATCGCATGAAGACCTCATTCTTGGCGCCCGATTGCGGGCTCTCAGAGAACGAGCCGGGTTGTCACAAAGGGCGCTTGCCAAGAAGACTGGTGTACCCAACTCAACGATCTCGCTTATGGAATCTGGCAAGACGAACCCATCAGTCGGAGCGTTGCGGCGGGTTCTGGATGGCATTCCTGTCAGCCTGTCCGAGTTTTTCGAATTCGAACCAGAGATGGAGAAGACGATCTTTTTTGCTGCCGAAGATCTTCCGGAGATCGGGAAGGGTCGGCTTTCCCTCAAACAGGTCGGAACCGATTTGCTGGGCCGTGCCATGATGATCCTGTACGAGACCTATGACATCGGAGCTGATACCGGACGGGTTATGTACGTCCACGAAGGCGAAGAAGGTGGGGTCGTTATTTCAGGTCGGGTTGAAATTACGGTCGATGATCAACGCAAGATTCTCGGCCCTGGAGATGCCTACTATTTTGACAGCAAAAAGCCTCATCGATTTCGTCAAGTCGGACCCATCCCTTGCGTTGTGGTGAGTGCTTGTACTCCCCCAACATTTTGACGTTCCATCTGTCGTTAATCATAAGCCCTGTGTGTTCGATATGTTCTCCTTTCATAACTGAAACCACAGCGGGGCCGGTTGTTACCAGCCCCGGTCCTTTTGTCATTGTCAGTGGCCGCTCAGGATCATGCGATAGCGCATCTGATCGAAGATCACGGCGAGGATCAGCAAGGCACCAAGTAGTACCATCTGCATGTAAGAACTGACCTGCGCGAGGTTCATGCCGTTCTGGACAAGCACGATGAAAAACGCGCCTAGGACAACATTCTCCACGCGACCGATGCCGCCTCTCAGAGACACACCTGCAATCACACAGGCAGCGATCGATTCCAGTGCAATGGTGCTACCGAGGTTGGCTTCGCCCGACTCGACGCGCGCTGTGAGCAGTAAACCGGTCAAGGACGCGATCAAGGCACAGATCACATAAGCCATCATCAAAGTGCGCTTTGTGTTGATTGCAGAAAGATGGGCCGCCTTGATGTTGCCGCCAACCGCATAGACTTGGGTGCCGAGGCGTGTCCGAGACAAGAAAAGCCACATAACGATGATGCAGATCGCCGCGATGATCACAGGAACGGGAACCCCAAATAGTCTGCCGAAACCAAACGTGTTTCCAAAGGCGAAGGGCAGTCCAGAAACTGGAACTCCACCCGTCAGAAAGAGCGCAAGGCCTGCGCCGACAGAGGAAACACCCAGTGTCATGATAAATGGTGAAACATCGAAGTACGCTACGCCAATACCGTTGATCAGGCCGATAGAGATCGCAGCCGCGAAGCCCATGAAGGCACCAAGGGTGATGGCGAGCCAAATCGCATCAGGGAAAACTCCGGCGAGCCAAACCATCCCGAGTGCTGATACCACCGACGTCAAGGCAATCGACGTTCCAACGGACAAATCGAAGCCACCCGAAATGAGAACCAACATTTGCCCCATCGACACCAGTACGAGATACACGGACTGTCGAGCGACGTTGACAAGGTTCTGCATGCTCAAGAACTTGTCGGAAAGCGTGGTGAAGATGATCAGTGCACCAACGAGGAAAAATGGCAAGACGCCAACTTTGATGAACACTTTGCGAATGGGATCGAAGGCCCCGGTTTCTGTGGCGTCTGTAGTCATAGTTTTGCTCCGGTTTCGTCGAAGAAGAATTTGAGAACTTGCTCTTCCGTCATGTCGTCACCGCTCAGCTCTGCCGAGATGTGACCATGCGCCAGAACAATCATTCGATGGGAGAGGTTCATGACCTCTGGAAGGTCGGAGGAGATAACGACAACGGCTTTGCCACTTTCCGCCAATTCCTTGATCAAAAGGTACAGTGCTGCACGGGTGCCCATGTCGACCCCGACAGTGGGCTCATCAAAGATGATGATGTCGGCATTTTGACCAAAGCATTTGCCAAACAGCACCTTTTGTTGGTTACCCCCTGACAGCTGTGACACCGGCTTGTTGCGATAGCCCGCGTGCAACTGCACATGATCCGAAATTGTCGCGGCCTCAGCATTGACTTCAGACCACTTGACCAGCTGACCGTCGCCCCCAACCTTGTCTCCCATGACAAGATTGACTGCAAGATTGTCATGGGAAGATTTAGCAAGGTGGAGCCCTTCCCCCTTCCGGTCCGGCGAAAGGTAATAGATCCCGTCCTTTATGATATCGCGGGTCGGCGAATGACTGATGTCCTTGCCGCGCATTTTCACTGTGCCTCGCACGCGGGTGTTTAAGCCCATGACAGTGCGGAACAAACGCGACTTGCCAGATCCCACCAGACCGGCAACGCCCAAAACTTCCCCCGCCCGCACCTCAAAAGAGGCATCATGAATGCCAGCTGTTCTGAGGCCCTCGACAGTGAGCAGGACGTCGCCGGACCCCTTCACGATCTTAGGATAAATTTCGTCGATCGCGCGCCCCGTCATCATCTCGACCAGTGCATCTTCGTCGGTGTCCGCCATATCGACGGTACCGATTTTGCCGCCGTCGCGCAGCACAGTGACCCGGTTTGCAATGCGCGAAAATTCTTGGATGCGGTGCGATATATAGACGATGCCGACGCCCTTGGCTTTGAGCTCGTTCACGAAATCGAAGAGGTGATCAACCTCCTTGTCCGTAAGAGATGCAGTAGGCTCATCGAGAATGAGCACCTTGAGATTGCCGTGAAAAGCCTTGGTAATCTCTACCATCTGTTGTTTTGCTCGCGACAGGTGCGAGGTGGTCTCATTCGGATCTATATCAAAGCCCAATTCGAGAAGCATTTCATGCGCGCGTTTGCGCATGGTGCGATGATCGATGAAGGGACCTCTCATGGGCTCCCAGCCTAAGAAGATATTCTGAGCCACAGTCAGGGTCGGGATCAGTGAGAATTCCTGAAAGACTGTGTAGATGCCCTTCTCTTGGGCATCGGCAACACTATTGAACTTCATTTCTTGGCCATCGAGGACGATACTTCCGTGTGACGGAGTGTTCGCGCCCGCGAGCATTGAAATCAGCGTCGATTTCCCAGCACCATTCTCACCAAAGAGAACGTGTACTTCGCCAGAATGAAGGTCAAAATCGACGGCATTTAGGGCAAGCACGCCTGGGTATTGTTTTGTAAGCGCTCTGGTTTCGATGAGTGGTTGTGCAGACATGTTAGTCTCCAAAAACTGCGGGCCGAAGGGGCAGGCCTAGGCCGGCCCGCAGTCCAAAAGGGAGGAGGTTAGTTGGACACAGAGAAGACGGGCGAGAACCCTTCCGGCGGAAGGATATTGGTGCGCTCGACATCTCCAATGTTTTCTGGGTCGACTACGAAGATCTCCGGACCAACGTGTTTGATATAGTCTTTGCCTTCGAGGATACGGACAGCCTGATCGATTGCTATGCGGCCTTGGATCACCATGCTGTCAGCAGGCGCTGCAAGGATGAAACCGCGTTCGATGCCTGTGTAGACGCCTGGGGTCATGTAGAAGGCGAGCAGATCGACGTTACCTTGCAAACCGCGCTCACGGATGAGACCCTGGGCAGCTTCGGCGGTTACGGCTGTGCCCGCGAGGTAGCGAACATCCGGGTTAGCTTGTAGAACGTCCTCGACGAGCTTCAGCTGAGTTTCCTTACCGGTATCGCCGAAGCGCGGTTCAAGAACCTCGACGGCAGACCCTTCGACGGCTTCCATGAAACCAGCGTGCGCTGCTTCAACCCAGCCGGCGCCCGCCGGACCAGGGAACCATCCGACTTGCACCGGATCACTTCCTGCGGGGTGACGTTCGGCAAGGTATGAGCCCGTTTCATAGCCCATCGTGCGGAACGAGACCAAGGATTTGGCCGAAATGGCATCAGATGACACGCCGTTGATGACATCGATGACTGGGATCCCCTGCCCCGCGACTTCCGCAATAACGTTGTTCAATCCATCGAAAGAAATCGCGCCAACTACGACCGCATCCGCACCCCCCGCAACGCAGTCTTCGATCTGGCTGATCTGGCGCGCCAACTCTGTGTAACCGCCTGCTTCAACGACATTCAGGTTCACACCAAGACGCTCGGCTTCTGCGGTCACGCCATAGTCAACACCGAGCCAGTAAGCGTCTTTCATGTGGGGGAACGAAACACAGATGTTCCAGGCTTGTTCAGCTGCTTCAAGGGCTTCGTAAGTTACTGCACTGACTTCACCGTCGGCGGAAAATGCTGGAGTGACTTCTTGCGCAGAATAGGGAAACCAGGCGTCTTCGGCGAATGCCGCAGCTGGAACTGCAGCACTCAAAGCCAGTGCCGTGGCCGTCTTTAGGACGAGTTTCATTGTTCTGATCTCCTTGTCAGTTAAAATAGTCTGATGCGAAAAATCGCGATTTTTGGTTATATTTCTGGCTCTTAACCGAGCTCTTCTCTTATTCTTGCAAGCAATCTCTTACGTTCTTTGCGGGCCTCGAGGGCAGCAGCCATGTCTACTTTCTCGAACTTGACTGAAGTGTGAGGTTGAAGCTGTCCGATCAGGTCCATGTCAGCCGAAATGACAGCGCCAAGGGTGAAGTAGCCACCACCCGACACCGCGTCGCGATGCAGAACAATTGGCTCGGTTCCGCCCGGCACCTGAATGGAGCCGTACGAATAGCAACCGTCCACGATGTTCGATGGATCCGCACCCGCGCCAAACGGTTGTTCGCGCTCAACAAACTCGAGCGGGCGCCCACCCTTGAATCGATAGCCCATACGGTCTGCTTCAGGCGCGACTTTCCATTCATCTTCAAAGAACCCGGCGCCGGCTTCTTCCGTCAGGCGATGCCAGTACAGCCCGGGAAGTACGCGCAGACTGGCCGGCGTTCCTGGCTTACGGCGAAGATATTCCGACACGGTGCGACCGGCGCCGGGCCCTTGCGCTCCGCCCGTTGGCAACTCATCCCCAGCTTGAATTGCGCGCCCTTCCACGCCACCCAGTGCTCCAATTGGATATGTGGACCGGCTGCCCAGAGCCTCAGGCGTTGTAATCCCACCGCTGACAGCGATGTAAATGCGTGCACCAGACTGAAGGAAATCGAAGCTCAACGTCTGACCCGCTTTGACCACAAAGGAGGTCCAAGCCTCTTGGTATTCCCCATCGACCTTAATCGGAAGCTGCGCGCCGGTTACTGCTACAGTAGCGGTTTTCATGAACTCAATCTCCGGCCCCATAAAGACTGCTTCGAGACAGGCTGCACCTTCATCATTGCCGACGAGCATGTTTGCAGCACGTAGTGCATAGCGGTCCATGGCCCCGCCAAGAGGGATGCCGAGATGGAAATAGCCTATGCGGCCAAGATCTTGAATGGAGGTCGCAAGGCCTGGGTTTTTGATCTTAAGCGTCATTGAGGGCCTCCAACATCTTTGCATTGGTGCCGCGCATGTCGGCGTTGAATTCATCAAGATCAAACTCGACCTCTGCGATCCGCGGCACGTAGGTGCCATCTTCAACTGCCGCAACGATGGCGTCATACTCGGTTCGGTCGATCGGCTTCCACTTCACGATGTCGCCGGGTTTGAAGAACACCATAAAGTCCTTCAAATGCGCGACCTTCTGTTCCGGATCGTAGATGGGCATCGGGGTGACACCGAACATTTGATAGCCGCCGGCACCGCGCACGGAATAGATGCATGAGAAGCATCCACCGTAGCCCACGGTCAGTTTCGGGGTGTCGGTCCGCGGGCTAAGGTACTTTGGAACCTGAAGCTGCTTGTCGCGTTCGACCAACTGATAGAGAAACGGTAAGCCAGCAACAAAGCCTACCATCGACACGAACCATGGCTGCGAGTGATGTGCCTCGATAAAGTCGTCTACCGAGTCATACCCGTTGATTTTCGCAGCATAGTCGAGATCGGTGCCATTCGGATCCTGATGGCGCTCGCGGAACCGCATCAGCGTCTCGTGTGTCCAGGGATCCTTGTAGAAAACTGGGATCTCGATAATCCGCGTTGTCAGGCGTTTCTCGGCAGTTTCTGCCTTGTGCTCGAGCTCCTTGACCTTCGCCATGATGTCATCGGGAGAAATGACATCCGGATCGAAGCGGACTTGGAACGACGCATTTGCAGGGCAAATCTCAGTGACGCCCTCAATCTTGGCGTCGCGCACTGCATTGCTCATGGACAGAGACTTGAAGAACGCGTCGAGGGACATTTCGTCATCCATCTCCACATAGACGTGCTCGTCGCCTCCAAATGTGTATCGGGTTTTCATTCTGGCTTCCTCACGTGTTCTCGGGTTTCAGGTTCCCGGCTTCCAGCCATGGCTCAAGCCATTGGGTATGGAACTCGCCGGCGGCGACGCTAGCGTCCTTTGCCAGAGCTTTGTGGAGTGGAGCGGTGGTTTTTAGGCCATTGATCTCGAGCCCTTCCAGAGCAGTTGCCATCTTCGAAATGGCGTCGGCGCGATCCTTGCCGTGAACGATCAACTTCCCGATCAACGAGTCATAGAAAGGCGGGATCTGGTAACCTTCGTACATGAAGTGATCACAGCGAATGCCTTCTCCTTTCGGGATTTTCAGGCTCTCGACCTTTCCCGGCCACGGCAAGAATTGCATGAACGGGTCTTCGGCATTGAGACGTACCTCGATCGCGTGCCCTGATTTTTTGACCTGATCTTGGCTGACGCTAAGAGGTTCGCCACCACAAACACGGATCATTTCCTTAACAAGGTCAAATCCAGTGATCATTTCGGTAACAGGATGTTCAACCTGAATGCGGGTGTTCATCTCGATGAAGAAGAACTCGCCTGTTGCCTCTTCGTAAAGGTACTCGAGCGTGCCAGCACCGCGATAGTTCACTGACTCCGCAAGTGCGACGGCGGCCATGCAGAGGTTTTCACGCGTCTCATCATCAAGGCAATCTGCGCCTGCCTCTTCCCAGACTTTTTGGCGGCGCCGCTGGAGAGAGCATTCGCGTTCGTAGAAATGGACAGCCTTCTTGCCATCGCCAACAATCTGAACCTCGATATGACGCGGCGATTTTATTGAGTGCTCGAGATAGAGCCCGCCATCCCCAAACGCTGCGGCTGCCTCCTGTTGCGCTTGCGGTGCCAGCGTCCGCAGCTCGTCTTCGTTTTCCGCAATCCGGATGCCCTTGCCACCGCCACCTGCGGCGGCCTTGACCATCACAGGATAGCCCACTTTCGCGGCGACCTCGACGGCTTCATCGACAGATTCAATTCGTCCCTTGGAGCCGGGCACAACAGGAACGCCAGCGGCTTCGGCGGCCTGACGTGCCGCCACTTTGTCGCCCATGCGTTCTATCGTGTCTGCGGATGGTCCAATGAACTTGATGCCAGCTTTTTCGACGGTGCGCGCAAACGCTGGGCTTTCAGAAAGGAAGCCGTAGCCGGGATGAACCGCGTCAGCTTCCATATCGATGGCAGCCGACACCACACGTGTGATGTTGAGATAGGAGTCGGTCGCCTTTGCAGGCCCGATACAGACTGCCTCGTCTGCGAGTTTAACGGCGAGCATATCTGCGTCACCTTCTGAATAGGCTTGGATCGTCGTGATCCCAAGCTCTCTGGCGGCGCGAATGATGCGAACAGCGATCTCGCCGCGGTTTGCGATGAATAGGCGCTCGATGCTCATGTCAGACCGCCACTTCGGCAAGAGCCTGTCCTGGCATCACCGGTAGACCGTCTTCGGCCATATATGCGGAGAAGGTACCGGTAAACTCGGCTTTGACCTCGATGAAGGTCTTCATAACCTCGATGAGGCCGATGATGTCGCCAATGGCGACAGGGTCGCCTGGAGTTTTGTAGAGTGCCGCGTCTGGCGAAGGCTTCATGTAGAATGTGCCGGGCAGCGGCGAAAGTACGTGTGCCATATTGTCTATCCTCTCTCGATGTCTCTCAGAGTCCCAGCACTGTTGCGGCTGGTGCGATTGTGATCCCGGCATTTGTTAGGCCTGAGCGGATGGCTTTACCCATGTCCAGCGCGCCCGGTGTGTCGGAGTGAAAACAGATGGACTCGAACTCGATCGGAATGTCTTCGCCATCCACAGTTCTCACAACGCCTTCCCTGCAGGCGCGCACGCATTTTTCAGCGATCTCTTCCGGATTGGGGCGCGCTACTTGGCGGGCAAATACGATCGACCCAGATTTGTCGTAGTCGCGATCAGCATAGAACTCCCGAACGACCGGATGCCCAACCCGTTTTGCCACTTCATATGTTTTGGAGATACCCATGCAGAAAAGGATTGCCGTGCCGCAAGTCTTGCCCAGCGTATCGACGATCATCTCTGACAGTTCTTCATTCACCGCTGCTTCCATGTACAGCGCTCCATGCGGCTTAACATGTTGCAGAGAGATGCCGTAGCGACGGCCGAATTCGCGGATTGCACCGACCTGATAAACAATGTCGTTTACCAGTTCTTCCGAGCTGGTTTTTATGTATCGACGACCAAAACCTTGAAGATCATTGTAGCCTGGATGTGCACCCAAACCTACACCATAGGTCTGAGCGAGCTTTACCACGCGGTCCATCGAATTTGGGTCACCTGCATGAAATCCGGCCGCGATATTTGCCGAGCTGATGAGGGCCATAATCTCTTCATCAGGAGCTTCGCTCAATTTCCATTGACCAAACCCCTCGCCCATATCGCAATTGAGGTCGACCATCTCTTTCATGCTTCACTTCCCTGTCTAAACTTTAGAATAGGTTCACAAAAAGTGTTCACGATTGGAATTTCTTTATTCTGAAGTAACGGTATCAAAATTTTCGATACTGCGTCTGCGAAGAAGTTTATCTAGAATACCACTTTTTAAGTGCATATTTCTTCTGCAGTTGCAAAGTGAGCAAAAGGTATCGAAATTTTCGATAGATAAGCTTGGTATATTGTGTTAACCGAATGTCATGAATCTCCGTCATCTCAAATATTTCGTAGCAACAGCAGAGTCGGGTCAGGTGAGTCGGGCCGCGAACGCCCTTTCGATCTCACAATCGTCCGTTACGGGCGCGATCAAGGAACTTGAGGCCATTTTGGATGCGGAACTCTTCGTCCGATCCTCGCAAGGCATGGAACTGACAGATGCCGGGCGGGAATTTCTCGCCGCCTCGCGCGAAATCCTCGACAAAGTTGACGACGCAAAGCGCCTGACGAAGCGCCGCTCTGACGTAAGTGGTACGATCACATTGGCGGCGACTTACACGGTCCTTGGCTATTTTCTGCCCTTTCACATTGATCGGCTAGCGCGCCTTCATCCCGGCCTCGACATTCAGATCAGCGAGCTAAACCGTGAAAGTATCGAAGACGGCCTTCTGGCCAATCGTTTCGATCTCGCCGTGTTGCTTACCTCAAACCTCAGCAATCCTGATCTTGAGTCAGAGACACTTCTTAAGTCCTCTCGGAGGCTTTGGGTGCCAGCCGGCCACCGTTTTCTCGAGCGCGGCAAAGCGAGCTTCAAAGAAATCGCAGACGAAGACTACATTATGCTGACCGTCGACGAAGCTGCGCATACGGCTATGAAATACTGGAGCAAAACCAGTTATCGGCCCAAAACAAAACTCAGGACGTCGTCAGTTGAGGCCTGCCGGTCAATGGTCGCGAATGGACAAGGTGTGGCCATCTTGTCTGACATGGTCTATCGCCCTTGGTCCCTAGAAGGCAAACGCCTTGAGACCGTGTCCACTGATGTGGAGATTCCAACGATGGACGTCGGGATAACGTGGCGGCGCGGCGTCGATTTCACGCCGGCCATGAACCTCCTTGTGGACTATTTTAAGGCAAGTTTTGTCTCACCACATATGGCGCAGTTCAGCGGACGCAAGTGATCCGTCTTTACCACTGAAGTTGGATAAAGCACCGAGCCTCTCTTCCGCGAGTCGCGACGTATTCACCGCCAAAATCCCGCGCGGCTTTTCCAATGTCAGTGTCGAGGGTCAGGTTCACTTTTACTCGTCCCATTGAGCCACCGAGATTAGAGACATTAAACCTGAAAAGCATGATTGGTTGAGGTGAACATTAGGCCTGCAATCGATTGCAAAATTTTACTTTTTTGCTGAGCATCGTGCGCGACTTGTGTAGGTTGGCTGCAAGAGAAATCACGTAGGATTAGACCGCATGACACCGACGCTCAAGGATGTTGCCTTACGGGCTGGCGTTTCGACCTCTGCGGTGTCGCGGACCTTTACGGATGGGGCGTCCGTTTCTGACAAAATGCGTAAAAAGGTTGAAAAGGCGGCGGCAGAGTTGGGTTACAGTCCGAACTTTATCGCGCGGAGCCTGACCACCCGTCGAACCAAATTGATCGGCCTTGTCTCTGACAACTTCTACAACCCTGTTTTTCTGGAAGTGTTCGACCGTTTTACCCGTGCCCTGCAGGACTGCGGCCTCCGCCCGTTGCTCGTCAACTTGAGCAATGAAACAGACCCTGAAAATTCAGTGCGGATGTTACAACAGTATTCGGTTGATGGTGTTATGGTCGTGTCGTCCACTCTGCCCCCCGAATTTTCCAAGGCATTTCGGGATAAGAACATCCCTGTCGTCAACACCTTTGGACGGCACGCAACAAGCCCTGATGTTCACGTCGTAGGGATCGATAACGTCGCCGCAGGACGGATGGCGGCACGTGAGTTGGTGTCCCGAGGATACAAATCCATCGCGTTTTTGGGCGGACCGAAGCGGGCAACCTCAACCTTGGATCGTCTCGAAGGCTTTCGTGCGGAGATGGCGCAGCATCCAGACATCGCGTTTACATACAGCTTTGCATCGGCATATTCGTTTCAGGCTGGACGCGCTGAAATCTTGCGACTGGCCGAAAACGGTCTAGCCGAGGCCTATTTCGGCGGTGACGACGTTTTGTCAGTCGGCATCCTGAGTGGTCTTCAGGATCTTGGCAAAGGTGTGCCACAGGATGTCGGGCTGATCGGATTCAATAACATGGAGATGGCGGGCTGGGAAAACATCGCCCTGACCACCATCCACCAACCAATCGCGCAGATCATTGCGTCTTCGGTCGAACTGATGGTGGCCATGCTCGAAAACCCAGATCGCTACCCAGAGGCACGATTGTTCCCATGTCATGTGGTCGAGCGCAAAACGTTGCGCCCGATCCAGAGCCGTTAACGGAACATTGGCGGGCGAGCATCCATCCATGCGCCGCCCTGTTTTGCCGAAGCAACCGCGGTGTGAACAGCCGCCATTGACCGCACACCATCCGCCGCGTTTGGCAAACCATCACGTGTCTCACCACAGATCGCATCGGCGAGATCGCAGTAGATGTTCGCCACGGCCAAGGGAAACCCCTCTGGGTGAGCAATCGCCACACGGGACAGACGCTGTGCGTCCTCGTGCAGACCCCCTTCGCCCTTTTCAATGATCTGGGTGCGTCCACCTACAGGAGTGTAAATCAACTGGTTTGGTTGCTCCGACGCCCACCGCAAACCGCCTGTTTCGCCAAAGACTTGGATATCAAACCCGTGCTGCCGCCCAATCGCCACCGACGATGTCCAAAGTCGTCCGACTGTGCCCCCTGCCATACGGAAATTGACCATCGCATCGTCTTCGAGCACGCGGCTCGGGATTGTAGATGCAAAGTCCGCCGATAGTTTCTCGACCGTATCATCCGCAATGAACGTCGCCATATGGAGCGCGTGGATACCGCAGTCCGCAAACTGCCCCGACACGCCCGCCATTGCAGGATCATACCGCCACCGCACACGCGGGTTGTCGGCATCGGTCGCATCGCCATGGTGCCCGTGGCTAAAGTTCGTGACGACTAGACGCACCTTCCCGATCTCGCCAGCACGGACCATCGCACGAGCCTGACGCACCATCGGATAGGCTGAATAGCAGTAGTTCACCGCACAGATTTTGCCCGTCTTTTCTGCGATCCGAACAATCTCTTCGCCTTCCTCAACGGTCATGGTCATCGGCTTTTCACACAGCACGTTGAACCCAGCCTCAAGGAACGCCTTGGTGATTTCAAAGTGGGTGGCGTTTGGGGTGGCTACGGTCACGAGGTCAACGCGATCGTCGCGCCCCTTTTCTCCTGCTAGCATCTCTTTCCAATCGCCATAGGCACGATCCGCGGCGATCCCGAGACGCTGCGCATATTCGCGCCCCACATCAGGACGATGATCCAGTGCACCCGCGACAAATTCGAAACGCCCATCCGCCTGAGCCCCCAAACGGTGTGCGGGTCCAATTTGGCTGCCTTCACCGCCGCCGATCATGCCCCATTTTAGCTTTGCCATGTTCGATCTCCTCAAAAACTGATGGATTGAAGATATTGACGATTTGCGCGGGCGTCCTCTAGCGGCGTGCCCGGCATGGATGGGTCGCAGTCCTGTTCGACCGTGCACCACCCCTCAAACCCAGCGTCGAGGAGGACCTGCCGAACAGCAGCAAAATCCACATCGCCTTGCCCGAGGTTACAGAAGATACCTTGGCCGCAAGCTTTGTAGAAATCGGTGCGATTGGCGACAACGTCTGCCTTTACGACAGGGTTGATGTCTTTGAAGTGCATGTAGGAAATGCGGTCGATGTGCCGTTTCATAAAGGCAACTGGATCAAAGCCCGCATAGGAATGATGGCCCGTGTCAAAGCAGATTTTCAACACGCTTTCATCGACCTCATCCAAGAGCCTTTCCAGCTCTGGCTCGAAGTCGATAAAGCCCGCGGCATGGGCGTGAATACTGGTGGTTAGGCCGTATTCTTCGGTGCCCATTTTCGCGATGGTCGCGATACGATCCCGAAACGCGCGCCATTCGTCTGCGTCCATCTGCTCGGCCTCATTCGCACGGCCAGCGGTGGCTGCGCGGCGTGGCGAAATGCTATCGATCAAAACGAGATGCTCTGCCCCATGCGCGACCAGCGCTTTGCAGGTACGAACACTTGCGTCCATCACCTCGTCCCATTTTGCGGGATCATGGAAGGGACGGAACACAACGCCGCCGACGATCTCTAGGTCACGTTCTGCCAAGGCTGGCGCGAGGACAGCAGGGTCTTCGGGCATGTAGCCAATCGGGCCGAGCTCGATCCCCTTATACCCTGCCCCTGCGCACTGATCCAAAACCGACTGCCATGTCGGATAGGACGGGTCGCTAGCGAATTCGATGCCCCATGAACACGGGGCGTTTGCGATTTTGATGGTCATTTACTGGCGCCTTTCAAACGCAATCAGACAGACGATACTTCAACCCAAGCCTTGCTGCGCGACGACACCATCGACGCCTCAATCACTTGGTTCACCTCCATGCCGTCCTCAAAGGTCGGCCAGACGGGAGAGCGGGTTTCAATCGCCCGCAAGAAATCACGGGCTTCGATGATGATTTGGTCCTGATAGCCCGTGCCATGCCCCGGTCCCTGACAGAAGGGCAGGTAATCGGGGTGCGCGGGCCCCGTCAGAATTTTGCGGAAGCCCCGCGTCGCCTCGGGTTCATCCATGGAATAAAGCCAGATCGCGTTCTGATCCTCTTGATCAAAGCGGATGCCCCCTTTGGTTCCTGTAATCTCGTAGGCGTAGCCCATTTTGCGACCATGTGCGATGCGGCTGAAATACATCTGGCCCATTGCGCCATTGGCAAAGCGGCACATCAGCTGTCCATGATCATCATTGGTTACGATCCCACCGGGGCGGTTGGTGTGGACCGTTTCGACCTCTGCAATCACCGATTTGATCGGCCCAATAAGTGCTAAGGCCCCATTGATCATATGAGGCGCAAGATCCCCCATCGTGCCGTTCGCATCGCCTTGGGTCCGCCAATTGGCAGGCGCATTTGGATCGGCCAAGAAGTCCTCTGTGTGTTCGCCGCGAAACCAAACAACATCGCCAATCGCACCTTCGGCGATAAGCTGGCGGGCGAATTGACTGGCAGGCGTCCGAATGTAGTTAAAACCGACCATGCTCACCTGGCCTTGGGCCGCAGCCACCATCGCGCGACTATCGTCGAGCGAGGCGCCGAGCGGTTTCTCGCAGAACACAGGCTTATTGAGTGCAAAGGCCGCCTCTGCAATAGCGCGGTGTGTGGCCTGCGGGGATGCGATAACGATGGCCTCGACCTTGGGGTCATTGACCAATTCACGCCAATCATCCGTGCCACGTGCAAAACCATAGGCGACGCGGTAGTTCTCGGCCGAGGCCTTGGAACTAGCACAGACCATTTCCAAACGCGGACGAAGGGTCGTATTGAACACCGCACCGACGGCTGACATAGCAACGGCGTGGGCCTTCCCCATGTATCCACCGCCGATGATACCGATCCCGATTTCCGCCATAAAACCCCTCCCGCAAAATCAGTTTGCAACCGCTTGCAATATTCGTATCCTTCCGTTCAAAGTCATGCAAGCGTCAAACGCGCATCGCGGTCGGCGGGATCACAAATCGAGGGTTAGCTGAGAGATGGATATTTTCGACGCTGTAAAGCGTAACAGCTATGTCGTCTTAGGCCGTGTCGGCATGGACCTCTTTGCTGATACAGGCATCGCAATTGAAGACGCGACGACGTTTAACGCTGACATGGGCGGATCCTCCGCCAACATCGCCGCTGGGATAGTAAAACTGGGTGGTCAGGCCTCGCTCGTCACCCGCGTCTCTGACGATGCCGTTGGTAGGTTCTGTGTTGGGAAACTCAAACACTACGGGGTCGGCTGCGAATATGTGATCCCCCAAGGCGGGGAAGCTCGCAATTCGCTGGCCGTCTATGAAACACGCGTCGAAGGGCACCAATCGGTGATCTACCGCAATGGGGCTGCGGATTTTGAAATGACAGTCACTGACGTTGAGGCGGTCGACTACAGCAAATTTGGGGCTTTGATCGCCGCAGGCACTGTTTTTGCCGCAGAACCATCACGCTCGGCTGCATTTCGCGCGTTTGAGTTGGCGCGCGCGGCAGGCCTGCCGATCATCTTTGACGTGGATTACCGCCCCTATAGTTGGCCCAATGCGCAGGTCGCCGAAGATGTCCTATCCCGCGCAGGTTCAATGTCCGATGTGATCATCGGCAATGACGATGAATTCGGCTTTATGGCGGGCAGCAAGGAAGACGGCCTCGCCAAAGCGCGGCAACTCGCTGAGACCTCTGCGCAGATCGTCGTTTACAAAATGGGCGAACATGGCGCGGTGACCTTCCACAACGGGACCGAACTGCGTACAGGCATTTACGCTGTCGAAGCCGTCAAACCGACCGGTGCAGGCGACAGTTTCATGGCTGGTTTTTTGACGTCTATCGCAGACGGTCATGACCTGCACACAGCGCTTCTGCGTGGATCAGCCTGCGCTGCAATCGTTGTCGGCAAGCCGGGGTGCGCCCCCGCTATGCCCTACCCCGATGAACTCGACACGTTTTTGGCCAATCACCCCGGCCCCACTCAGGTGGCCTAAGGAGAGATCAATGCATATCCCCCCACATGACAACCAAAACAAACCGATCGTGGATGTCGATGATCCAACGGTTCCGCTAAACTACTTCAACATCGTTAAACTCAAAGCAGGCGAAGCATTTACCTATCAGGTGCCGAATTACGAAACCTGCATCGCACCTGCGACAGGCACCGTCGATGTCGAGGTCGAGGGTGTTCATTTTGCCGACCTTGGCAATCGTGGCGTCGATGTGTGGGATGGGGAACCAGAGGGCGCCTATGCCCCGTCAGGCGCTAAGGTAACTTTGGTCGCAAAACGTGACACGGAAACCTTTATCGCGGGCGCCAGATACGACAAAGTTCTCGACCCGTTTGATGTGCGTGTCGCAGACATCGACAAAGTCCAATACGGGTCGGACGACACAAAGACCCACCGCAAGATCAAACACATCCTTGGCCAGAAACAACATGATAAAGTTGGTCGGCTTTTGGTGTCCGAACTCTTTACCGTTGGTCAGGGGGGCTGGTCCGGCTTCCCGTCGCACAAACACGACACGGACCGTTGGGACGACAACGGAACCCTTATCGAGACACGTCATGATGAGACCTATAACTTCCGCTTTCGTCCGAACCATGGCGGCGGGGTGCAAATCCTCCAACGTGAAGAAGGCAAGGTCGGCGATGCCTATCAACTGATGGACCGCTCCACCATTTGTATCGACAAGGGTTACCACCCCTGCGCTGTGCTGCCTGGGTATGAGATGTATTATTTCACCATTCTCGGCGGCCTCAGCCAGCGCAGTCTCGTGCAGTTTTTCCAGCCAACGCATGCCTATCAGGTCGAAACGATCCCCGGCATCAAAGACATGGTGGCCAAATTCAAATGACCATCGCGACGCTCGCCGAGGTTTTGCAAGCCGCGCTAAAGCAAGGCTATGCCGTGGCTGGCTTAGTCACCTTAGGTTGGGAGGATATGTGCGCCTATGTTGAGGCCGCCGAGGCCGAGGGTTGCCCTGTGATATTGCAAGCAGGTCCGACCTGCCGCGCGCACACACCGCTGCCGATCCTAGGCCAGATGTTTCGCCATCTTGCAGAGCAGGCAACGGTGCCTGTGGTCGCACACCTCGACCACGGATATTCGTTCGACGACTGTCGGATGGCAATTGATGCAGGCTTTACCTCGGTCATGTTCGACGGATCGCGCAAACCCCTGCGTCAGAACATTGATGAAACCGCAGCCATTGTGGAACTCGCGCACCGTGCGGGCGTGTCTTGTGAGGGTGAAATCGGGTTTGTCGGTTATGCCAACGGCGAACAATCGGCCGGAACAGACCCAAGCGAAGCGGCAGAATTTGCTCGGCAAACAGGCGTTGACGCAATGGCCGTTTCGGTTGGAAACGTGCACCTGCAACAAACCGAGGGTGCGAGTTTGGACCTCAACCGTATCCGCTCGATTGAAGCGGTCACAAACGTCCCACTCGTCATACACGGCGGATCAGGTGTTCCATCGGCGCAACGGCGCGAATTGGCTCTCGGGTCGAATATCTGCAAATTCAACATCGGGACAGAGTTGCGGATGATCTTCGGCGCGGCACTTCGCCAGACTTTGTCAGATCATCCTGACCAGTTCGATAGGCTCGAAATTCTCAAAGCGACGATGAACCCAATGACCGAAGCTACGAGGACCATTTTGCGAGAGTTAATGCCGAGCTAGGTTGACCCCCGCCAATCACGACAAAAGCTGACAGCCTCAACTTCAGCTAAGTCGTCACCGCTGCGATCTTAAAAGAGATGCTCGACCGCGGGATCAGGCACAAAGCGCCAGTTGCGGCGCGGACCTGCCATGACGTTCAGATAATACATCTCGAACCCATAAGGCGCACCGCAGGGGTGATGCCCACGCGGGACCAAAACCACATCTCCATCAGACACAGCCAAGGTTTCATCCAAGGTGCCATCCTCGGTGTAGACGCGCTGGATGCCGAACCCTTGGGCAGGGTTGAGACGGTGGTAATAGGTTTCTTCTAGATAGGTGATCCGCGGGAAGTCATCTTCGTCGTGACGGTGGCTTGGATAGGATGACCAATGGCCCGCAGGGGTAAAGACTTCGGTGACCAAGAGGCTGTCACAGTAGTCCTCATTCTCCATCGCGATGTTGTTGATAAAGCGCGTGTTGGTGCCCGTCCCACGCTGGGTCAGCGTGATCCCGTCCGGCCCAATACGGCGCGCCTCATGGCCACTTTTGCCAGGCGCCAAACAAACCGCAATCACACAGTCGGTCGTCGCGGTCGCCTCCCAGCTGTTGTCGTTCGGCACATAGAGGCAATGCGGCGGCGTCTTTTCAAAGACGTTCATCCGCTCGCCCAATTCCCCCCAAGACTGCCCTGCGGCCTCAAAGGTTGCCTTGCCTTCGACCATCACCAGAATGGCCTCGTTGTCGCCCAAAGCCTCGCCCACGGTTTCGCCAGCACGCAGACGGAAGAGCGAGAACCCAACATAGCGCCATCCTGCCGACTGCGGCGTGATTTGATGCACCTTGCCATGTGTTCCAAACGGTTTGCACAAAAGATCAGGCATCGTCGGAGTCCTTTTCAGGGTCAGTCGGGTTAAACACGATAAAGAAAGAATAGGCAGCGTAAGCCCCTAAGCCCCCGAACATGACGGCCCAACCGGGCGATCCTGTCCAAAGCTCGACCACCGTCCAAAATACGCAGATCGCGACCAAAAGGACGCGCAGCCACAAAGGACGGAAGAAGGGGTCATTCATTTTAAACATCAGATAAGCCCGGTTTCTGTTGCAATCCGCTTGAGCGTATGCAGGCCGAGGGTCTGATACAACAGCGGGTTCCGCACTTCGGGGTCCTGCTCTGCCTCAATCACGATCCAACCGTCGTAATTGTTATCCGCAAGGATCTGCAGGAGCGGTTTAAAATCAACGCCGCCCTCCTGATCGCCCGGCACGGTAAAGGCGCCCTGAACAACCCCCTGAAGGAACGACAGACCCTCTGCGCGCACCTTTGCGGTGATCGTAGGACGGATGTTTTTCGCGTGGAAGTGACGGACGCGACCAACGTGTTTGGTCAAAACAGCCACAGGATCACCACCGCCGAATGCGCAATGACCCGCATCGAACAGAAGATGCGTTGCGGGGCCAGTTGCGGCCATGAAGGCGTCGATTTCCTCTGGGGACTCAACAATCGTGCCCATGTGGTGGTGATAGACCAAGGTCACGCCCTCACTCGCCAGATACTGCGCGAACTCCTCGAGCTTGGCACCAAAAGCCACCATTTCATCGGCGGTCAAGGTCGGGCGGTCATTCACGGGCAGGTCCGAGCCGTGGATCGCATTCGAGGTTTCACAAACGATGCACACCTTGCAATCGTTGTGCTTCAGCTTCGCAAGGTGACCCTGCACCGCTTCGATCTCTTCGGCCACAGACTGAACCAAGAGGTTCGTCGAATACCAGCCAGAGATAAATTTCAGGCCATAGCCGCCCAAGAGCGATTTCAGCTCTGCTGGGTCATTCGGCCAACGGTGGCCGTTTTCAATACCGTCAAACCCGATCAAACGGCCCGCTTCCTCGAGAATACGGTCGGTCGAGATAGTCGCACCGATGGTCTGGTCGTCATCATTGGCCCAAGCGATCGGGTTTGTACCGAACTGGATCATTATTAGTCACTCCGAAAGGGCACATCGCCCGAATAAGTCTGGAGCAGGAACCACCCTGCCCCAATTCTTTCTCTTTGATCAGTTCACAAGGTTCTGACGTTTCATGTTTTGGACATAGCGATCCCGCGCGTCCGACATTCTGTCGTTGCTCGGCACCTCAGGAATTGCCACGTCCCACCAGCTGCCGCCGCCCGCTTCACCGGGGCCGTGCATCGGGTCGGTATCAATCACGATCACGGTTGGAATATCGCGCGATTTCGCAGCCGCCAGATGTGCCTCAAGATCAGCAATCGACTGTGCCTTCACCGCGTGCGCACCCATCGATGCGGCATGCGCCACAAAGTCGATCGCAGGTTGGGTTTCAACGCGGCAGTCTTTGTAAAGGTTGTTAAACTGCTCACCGCCCGTGCCCATCTGCAGGCGGTTGATACAACCAAACCCACGGTTATCGGTCAGCACCACCGTGAACGGAACACGACGCATCACAGCCGTCGCCAGTTCAGAGTTCGCCATCATATAGGACCCATCACCCACAAAGCACACAACGTCACGCTCAGGTGCTGCGAGTTTGACACCCATCGCGCCCGCGACCTCATAGCCCATGCAGCTAAAGCCATATTCCATATGATATCCACCCTGCGGCGACTGCCACAGCAGCTTGAGCGCACCAGGCATCGTGCCTGCCGCACACATCGCAATGGTTGCCTCGGATGAGGTCCGCTGAACCGCACCGATCACTTCGCAATCCATCGGCAGGTAACCCTCACCGCCCTTGCGATCCGCGCAATGCGCATCGACCTTTGCCAACCACTCCGCCCGCACAGCAGGCTTCGCGTTCGACGCCGAATACCCCGCCAAAAGACCCGTCAGTTTCTCAAGCGCGACCTTTGCATCCGATACCAGCGGATAGGCACCGTGTTTCACCGCGTCATAGGCCGCAACGTTGATCGACACCAATTTACGGTTCGGGTTTTCAAACAACGACCACGACCCCGTAGTGAAGTCTTGGAAACGGGTGCCGACACCGATCACGAGATCGGCCTCTTTGGACATGATATTCGCAGCCTCAGAGCCATCAACGCCAGACGCACCGTAGTTCATCGGATGTGATTGCGCCAAGGCCGATTTGCCCGCTTGCGTCTCAACAACGGGAATACCGAATTCGGTCGCAAAAGCGCCAAGCATCTCTTCGGCCTCGGAGTAGATCACGCCACCGCCCGCAACGATCACAGGCGACTTTGCCGCTTTGATCAGGTCCGCAATCTGCGCCAACTCAGCCGCATCGGGCTCTGGACGGCGCACGCGCCAGACCTTGGGCTCAAAGAACGCTTCTGGGTAATCATAGGCCTCCGCCTGCGTGTCCTGACAGAAGGACAGGCACACAGGACCACAATTCGCAGGATCGGTCATCGTCGCCAAAGCACGCGGCAGCGCGGTCATGATATGCTCAGGACGCGAGATACGGTCGTAGTAGCGCACCACAGGACGGAAGCAATCATTGGCCGAGATCGTCCCGTCCTCAAAGCTCTCGATCTGCTGCAGTACAGGATCAGGACGACGGTTCGCAAACACATCACCTGGAATGAACAGCACAGGGATACGGTTCACATGCGCCAGCGCCGCCGCCGTTACCATGTTGGTCGCACCTGGTCCAATCGACGAAGTCACAGCCTGCGCACGTTTGCGCTTGAGCGTCTTCGCATATGCAATAGCGGTATGCGCCATCGTCTGTTCATTCTGTCCACGCCAAGTCGGCATAGTGTCGGCGGCATTGTAGAGGGCCTCCCCCAGACCCGCGACGTTACCATGGCCAAAAATACCCCAAACACCGTCGATATAACGGTCGCCATCTTCGTTGAACTGTACAGAAAGCCACTTCACCATGGCCTGTGCGGCAGTCAGTCGGATTGTTTGTGTCATGCGTTTCCTCCCGCTTTGACGCGCGCTGCGTCCCAAATCTTGCACAGGTTGGTATAGCGCTCAGCCATTTGAGCAATAGCCTCTGCATCTGTCATCGCGCCCTTCATCCAAGCCCGCGCCGCATCGCCAAAGATCGTCCGACCAACCGCGAACCCACGCACCAGCGGATAGCTGGCCGCAACCTCGAACGAGGCGCTCAGTTCGGCCTCAGGCGCATCCAGACCCAGCACCACGATGCCGCGGGTATAGGGGTCGTTTTCTTCGATCGCGTTGATCGCATTCTGCCAACCCGCATGGGTCTTCATCGGCTCCAGCTTCCACCAATCTGGGTAAACGCCGATCTCATAGAACCGACGGATCAGGGTCGCTGTCGTGTCGTCAGTCACAGGCGCCACCTTCGACGGGATCACCTCAAGCAAGAACTCCAGACGGTTCCGGCGCGATGCCTCAAACAGACGCTTCACCGTCGCTTCTTGCTGGGCTTGCATCTCTGCATCGTCATCCGGGTGACAGAAACACAGAACCTTCACCACGTTCTCTTTGGCCCATTGGTTCAGACCACCAAAGTCCGACCCCAACTCAGGCTCAAGCGTCAGCGGGCGCGATCCCGGCCATTCAACGGGACGACCAACCCACAGACCCGAACCCGAGGCCGCGTGCAGCGCATTCCGCCCAATGCGGTTGTCGCAGAGGATACCATACCCCCCCTGCCCGTTCTGAACCTGCTGCGCGGCCTTCAGGCACAGTTCTTTGAACTCGCCACCCCGCGCGAGGGTATACCCCTCCATCTCTTCAAGCTGCATACGGTGGTCAAACGCAAACACCCGCATTGTCGACCAATCACCGTGACGGTTCGTCGACCAGTGGATCTGCTCCAGCTCTGCATCATTGCGTAGGTCAGGCTGTTTGATACCCCGCTCAAAGAAGAACTCCAACTCTTCAAGCGACGGATAAGCAGGTGTGCAGCCGTGACGCGACACAGCAAAGGCACCACAAGCATTCGCGTATTTCAGCGCCGTCGGCCAATCCTCACCGTCGAGCCAACCCTTCATCAAACCAGAGAAAAACCCATCGCCCGCGCCCAAGACGTTGAACACTTCAATCGGGAAGCCCGGACCCGTTTGCCCCTCATCAAGGCTGTCCGGAATATCGCCCTCAAAGGCCACAGCGCCCGCCGCACCGCGTTTGCACACCAGTGTCGCGTTCGACACCTTGCGCACAGCCCGCAGCGCCTCGATCGTGTTGGTCGAACCGCCCGCAATGTGGAACTCTTCCTCGGTACCGACAATCAGATCAAAGAAGTGCAGCGAGGTTTGCAGCTTCGCCGTCACCGCCGCACTCTCGACAAAGCGGCTCTCACCGTCGCCATGCCCCGCCACGCCCCAAAGGTTCGGACGGTAATCAATATCCAGAGCCGTTTGCGCACCGTGCTTGCGCGCCAATTCCAGCGCCTTAATCACCGCAGCTTCGGTCTTTACGTTCGACAAATGCGTGCCCGTCGCCAGAACCGACCGCGCCGAGGCAATGAACGCCTCGTCAATATCATCCTCACACAGAGCCATATCCGCACAGTTTTCCCGATAGAAAATCAGCGGAAACTGCTCTTCGTCGCGAATGCCCAGAATAACCAACGCCGTCAGACGCTCAGGGTCCGTGATCACCCCATCAACATTGACGCCCTCGCGCACAAGCTGCTCGCGGATAAACCGACCCATGTGTTCATCGCCAACACGGGTGATCAACGCAGACTTTAGACCCAAACGCGCCGTTCCGCAGGCAATGTTCGTTGGGCTGCCACCGATGTACTTCTCAAACGAACCCATGTCCTCAAGACGGCCGCCAATCTGCGTCCCGTAAAGATCAACGCCAGCACGGCCAATCGTAATTACATCAAGTGTCTTCGTCATTTATCTCTGCCTTTCAGAACACCGCACAAACGACGTCCGATGTTGTTCGAGCCCATCAAGAACAAACTCATAGACCTGAGGCCCTCAGCCAAAACCAAGGGCCACAGGTCGGAGGATTACAGTCTTACTGCTTGGCCCGTTTGTGCCGACTTCAACGCAGCCTCAGCAAGTTCGAGCGCTTTCAAACCGTCATGACCTGTGGTCGGCGTCTCTGCACCCTTCGCGACAGCATCAACAAAAGCCGCGATTTCGTTGGCATAAGCCGCCGTGTAGCGCGACATGAAGAAGTTCAGCAGCGGCGGCTGTTTGAAGCCTTCACCGGTTGCGATTTCGATATTGGCTTCTGCGGTGTTCTTAGCAGCCGCCATGCCTTTGGACCCATGAACCTCAATACGCTGATCATAGCCATAAGTCGCGCGGCGCGAGTTGGTGATGACAGCTTGCTTGCCCGTAGCAGTACGCAGAATGACGTTTACGCTGTCATAGTCGCCCAGAGCACCAATCGCTGGATCAACAAGGTTCGACGCCTGCGCCATGACGGTTTGGATTTCTTCGCCCAGCAACCAACGCGCCATGTCGAAGTCGTGAATGGTCATATCGCGGAAAATACCGCCCGACACTTTGATATATTCAGCCGGCGGAGCGCCCGGGTCACGCGAGGTGATTGTCACCATTTCAACGTCACCCAACGTGCCGTTATCAATCGCCGCTTTCACTGCCATAAAATCAGGGTCAAAACGACGGTTAAAACCAACCATCAGCGTGGTGCCCTCGGCCTTAACGATTGCGATCGCTTGCTTGACGCGTTCAACGTTCAGATCAATCGGCTTCTCGCAGAACACAGCCTTCCCGACTTTGGCGAATTTCTCAATCAGATCAGCGTGGGTATC
Organism: Aestuarium zhoushanense; assembly: GCF_056431045.1. Taxonomy (NCBI): domain Bacteria; kingdom Pseudomonadati; phylum Pseudomonadota; class Alphaproteobacteria; order Rhodobacterales; family Paracoccaceae; genus Aestuarium; species Aestuarium zhoushanense. Next base: position 191,141 of record NZ_JBWKMA010000001.1, on the reverse strand, counting down.
GGTCGGTGTGCAGATGACAACCGCATCGATATCGTCAGAGGCCGCAACCTCATCAATGGTGCGTAATTCGCAACCGAATTTCTCTTGGGCGGCTTTGGCTGCTGCCTCAAACGGTTCCGCGATCGCGATCAGTTCTGCGCCATCGACAGAAGCAATTGCGCGGGCATGCACCTGACCAATACGGCCAGCGCCAAGGACAGCAAAACGTAGGCTCATTCTTTCCTCCGGTTCCGGATGCTCGCCGGAAACTAATGTGGGTCGTGTCGGACCTCCACCGCGTTGAACAACCTGCGGAAGGGGGTCTGGATTACTTTATTCTGTTCCAAATCATAGCTTACCTAAATCGTTTCAGGAAAGGTCAACAATGATATGAGTCTTAGGACAGGCGATGGTCTATCCACCGCCTGCGTCACTTACTAGACGTCTTCGAACTCGGCGCCTGTTTTTGCGCCGGTGATATAGGCGACGACGTCTTGTGGGTCGGTGTCTTTGACGTTGAGGTTCGCGCAAATGCGGCCACGGCGGAACACAACAATACGGTCCATGAGGTCAAAGACCTGACGCATGTTGTGGCTAATCAAAATCAACGGCTCACCCTGTTCTTTGAGGGTGCGGATGATGTTTTCAACCTGCGCCGTTTCCTGCACGCCCAAGGCCGCTGTCGGTTCGTCCATGATCGTCAGCTTCGAATGGAACGCCGCCGTGCGCGCGATGGCAACACATTGGCGCTGACCACCAGACATATTGCGGATCGGGTTCAGGATGTTCGGGATCTTCACACCCGTCTTGACCAAGCCCCCCATCGTCGCTTCGCGCATCGCTTTGTTATCGAGGATCGAGAACGGCCCGAGCTTGAATCGGACCTTTTCACGGCCAAGGAACATATTCGACGGCACGTCCAGATCATCAGCCAGAGCGAGGTTCTGGAACACGGTTTCAATCCCAGCTTCACGCGCCTCAATCGGCCCCGCAAAATGCACAGGTTTCCCGTCAAAGATCACTTCGCCACGAGTGCGTTGTTCTACAGCCGTGATCTGGCGCACAAAGGTGGATTTACCGGCCCCGTTGTCGCCCATGATGGCCACGTGTTCGCCCTTGCGGATCACAAAGTCCGCGCCTTCCAGCGCATGCACGCCGCCGTAGTGTTTCGTCAAACCACGAGTTTCGAGGATGATATCGCTCATGTTTCGTCCTCCTTACAGGCGCGCTGCGGCGCGTTGCTGACGCCATTGGTCGAGAACAACAGCCCCGACGATGATCACGCCTTTGACCATTTCTTGGTAATAGGCATCGAGACGCAAGAAGGTGAAACCAGAGATGATCACCCCAAAGATCAGCGACCCCAGCACAGTACCGATGATCGACCCACGGCCACCCGAAAGGGACACGCCCCCGATAACCGTCATCGCAATTGCATCGAGTTCATACATCACGCCCATGCCCGCTTGTGCAGTCAGGTTTTTCGACGACAGCACGATGGCAGCGAGGGCCGCAAGCGAGGCCGCGATTGTGTAGACCAGCACCTTATGGCGATCGACCTTGATGCCCGACATGCGCGAGGCTTGTTCGTTCGAACCGATTGCGTAGGTGTGTTTGCCGTAAACGGTATATTTCAGGATCAGGTGAAACAGGACGGCCAGCGAGAAAAAGATCACCACAGGCATCATGCCCGACCCGATAGTCGCATAGCTTTCGGTCGGGAAAGAAATCGGCTGACCCTTGGACCACCACTTGGCCGCGCCACGTGCCGCAACCATCATGCCCAAGGTCGCAATAAAAGGCGGAATTTTCGTGTAGGCGATCAAAGCACCGTTCACAATCCCAGCCGCGATCCCGACGAACAAGCCGATCAACACAGGGACAATCACCGGCAAATCCGCGACACCGTCGAACATCAGTTTGGGGTTCACCATGCCGTTGACTTCAGCGACCTGAGCAAAAGACATAGAGATCATCGCCGTCAGACCCACGATGGATCCAGGGCTCAGGTCGATCCCCCCAAGGATAATCACTTGCGTCGACCCCAGCGCGATAATCCCAATAATCGACACCTGAAGAATGATGATCTTCACACGCTGTTCGTTGAAAATGCTGTCAAACCGGCCGTCGGTGTCGAACAAAAGGCTCTGACCTTGCAGGATCATGCCAAGCACTTCGAACACCACAACAATCAGAATGAGCGCAAAAAATACGTTCCATTCAGGTGCACGCGCCTTCTTCTTATCATCAAACACAAGCCCACCAATGCCGTGTGCAGAATTCGCCATTTCTAATTGCTCCTAGTCTTTATGGATCGCCCGTCAGAGCGAAAGACGGAACAGGAGGCCCCCGTTCCGTCGATAAGATCGAAAAAACCGACCTTAGTTTTTCGAAGTGTAGTCACCGATGTTTGCCGGGGTCACCAGCTGGAACGGGATGTAAACCTTCTGGTCGACGCTCTCACCACGTGCCAGTTTCAAAGCCGCGTCGAGCGAACCAGCGCCCTGACCTGCTGCGTCTTGGAACACGGTCGCGTCCAAATCACCCGCTGCCATTGCCAGCAGAGCGTCCTGAGTTGCGTCGATACCTGCTACAACTACGTCATCCATCGAAACGCCCGCCGCTTTGAGAGCTTGGATCGCACCGACCGCCATTTCGTCGTTGTTCGCGATGACGCCGTCGAATTCAGCGCCGGTCGACAGCCAGTTGGTCATCAGGGTTTGTGCCTGATCACGCGACCAGTTTGCGGTCTGTTCGTCCAGAATGTTCAAAGTCACAGCGCATTTGCCTGCAGCAATCACATCATGAATGTCTGCCGTACGCTGAACGGCAGCTTGGTTCGACAGTTCGCCCATCATGACATAAACGCTGGCTTCGGTCTTGCCAGCTTCTGCGAACAGACGGCAAACTTCGATGGTTTGCAGAGTGCCCGATTCAACTTCGTTCGACGCAACGAACGCTTGGTTGTCTGGCAGCGTGTCGACGTTGATCGGCTGGCGGTTTACGAACACCAGCGGAACGCCAGCAGAGGCAGCAGCGTCAGTCAGTGCCTGAGTTGCCGAGGTATCAACAGGGTTCACGATGATCGCGTCAACGCCAGACGCGATGAAGTTGTTGACCTGATCGAGCTGCTTTGCCACGTCGTTCTGCGCGTCTTCTACCTGAAGATCAACGCCTTCCATGCCGTCAGCCATTTCGATCATACCGTTACGCAGAACGGTCAGAAAGTTGTCGTCGAACAGAGCCATCGATACGCCGATGTTCTCTGCCATTGCGGTGGTGGACATAAGAGCGGTTACGCTAGCAGCGATAAGGGTCTTTTTCATTATTTCCTCCCATTAGGTGTCCGGCGCACCCTGATACATGCCGGATTTGACCTCCCTCCAGAGGTCGTTCACTCAGACAGATGCAGTGACCTGTGAAGAGATGAATTCGAAAGATTTCTTTAGCTCACCAAACGGGTCCGCCATGGACTGCGTCACGGGTGAGAAGCACTCATAAGAAATGGGGCCATCGTAACCAGCCGCCAAAAGTGCTGCGATTTGATCTACGTTGCCGAGACGATCGTTTTCATCGACCAGAACACGGTGCTCGTCTTCCATTTCCGCAATCGCCAGCGATGGATCAACCACAGCCGAGATATGAACAATTCCCGTGTGCTCTGGGAAGATCGGTCCCCCCTCAGCGAGAGTATGGTGGAACGTGTCATGCACGATTTTAAACTGGTTCGTTGCATTGAGCGATACGATGGTGTCGATCAATTCCTGCTTGGACCGAAGCGACGACCGCAAAAAGCCGAGCGGTTCAACCAGCGCGACCATGCCAGCATCCTCAAGCATCGGCTTGATCTCTTTCAGCGCAATCCGAAGGTTCGCCTGCCGCTCACCATTGGCGTTTTGCGTGCCATCGTTGCGTGGGATCAGGCTAATCGTTTCCGCACCAGCGGCCTGCGCAGTCGCGATAAGTGCGCGCACTTCGGCAGCAATATCGTCGGACCAGCTATTGAACGGATAAACTTGGCTCAAACCAACAAGACGAACGCCTTTGTCACGTGCCAGCGCACCTGCATCCGCAGCATCCATGCCGTCAAACAGAGGGCGAGCAATATCGTTCCGGACCTCTACGCCGACACAGCCAAGCGATTTAGCCAAATCCAGAAAATCAGCATACCCGACATTGGGCACGGTCATGTGGTTAAGCGCGAACTTCATTTTTCCTCCAAACCGGCACGACCCAATGGGCAACCGGAACTGAGGAGACGGTGACTTTTGCGCGCGATTCCGTCAATGCATCACGCCATTTTCAGGTCACAAATGACGTTTTTCTGCACATGCTAAATGACGTATTTACGCCATTAAAGCATCTCTGGCAGCACGATCCTTGGCTCTAAAAAGTGCTGACTTGCCGTATCATCGAGATGCCCCGCACTCTCTGAAATCATCAGCCCAATCAAGTCACTACACAGCTGCGGAAGGGGCGTTCCTATCACCATTGTGACATACCCATCCAACAGCCCCGCACGGCTTTCTGCGGTCAATTCATTCACAACCAATTGCACCTGCCCTGGCTCCGTCGCCTCGCGCATGGCAGCAATTGCGCCTTCCATACCACCGCCCGCAACATAGATACCGCGTAGATCTGGATAGCGTTCGATCAAATCGAGCGTCGCCTCATAGGTCACCTGACGCGCCTCTAGATTCACCAACGTATCTACTACAGTGAACTCAGACGCATTTTCACGGACGTATCCGCGGAACCCAACCTCCCGAAGATCATGTCCGTGCCACCTATTTCCACCCACGAAAATGGCCAACCGACCAGGCAGTTTTGCAGAGCGCGTCAGCATCCAAGCTGCGCTTCTACCTACCTTCATATTGTTTATTCCCAGATAGTTACGCCGAACACCCTGAGCAAAGTCATTCAACAACGAAAAGGTTGGAACCCCCTTTTGCCGCAATCCTTCAACGACCTGATTCAGTTTTTGATGATTGACCGCAGCACAGGCCAAAGCATCAACGCGTTCCCCAACCGACTGGATCAACTCTGCAAATTCTTCGGGTGATTGTGACTGCGCGAACCGGATCACAGCATGGCCGCGCACATCCGTCCGGGCAGCAACCGCATGTTCAATCTCACGTGCAAAATTCTGATAGAATTCGTGCTTTTCCTTCACCAGAACAAAGCCGAACTTTTTCTCGGGCGCGACGGTATTTAACCGATGATCGAAAAGCCCACGAGCGTGATAGCCAATGCGATGCGCAGCATCTGCAATACGGCGCAATGTATCTTCGCGGACAACCGCCCGACCATTCAATGCACGGTCCACAGTGGTGACGCTCACCCCAGCTTCACGCGCAACATCTTTGACAGTCGGACGATTGCTCATTTTATTTTCCCTCATCACTTTGGCAATAAGGGGTGATGTATTGAAAATAAAACGTCAACAGAAAACGCATATATGACGTAAAAACGTCATGCACTTAGGGACTCACTCCAATCCGCGAACGAACGCATCAAACTCGTCATCCTTGATCGTTACGGAATGTTCCGCCGCGGGATAAGTACCCGTATCCACGTCTGCCCTAAACTCGGCAAAGGCCGCGATACGTTCAGCCTGCAGCCGACCCATTTCAGACCGAAAATCACGGTAGGTTTTGGCATGGCGCGGCTTGTGGCCTCGGGTGTAGCCCAGAACGTCCTCGGCAAAGAGATACTGCGCATCGGCGTATGGCCCTGCCCCCATCCCCAACAACACGAGGTTCGTGCGTTTGGAAATCTCCAGCGCTACGCGATCAGGCACGACCTCAAGTTCGACACCAAAGACGCCGATCTCTTCCAGGGTTTTGACATGCTCAAACACGGCCAACGCGCTCTTCGCGGTCTTGCCAACGGCTTTGAACCCACCCGTCCATGTGGCCTTAGACGGGATCAGCCCCACGTGGCTGACGACAGGGATGCCATCATCGGCAATCGCCTTGATCGTGCCAAAGGACGACGCGCAATAGACGCAGTCGCCGCCGATTTGCATGACGCGATGAGCGGCGCGCAGATAGTCCTCTTGCGTTACCAGTTGGCCATACAGCAGTCCAACCTGGACAAAGCAATCGCCCGCGGCTTCGCGCATCTCGGGCGTCCAGACGGGGTCGATGATCGACAGCATATCGATGCCAGCTGCCGCTGCCGCTGCCGCCTCATCAGGCGTATCGACAAACAGCATAGAGAGCTGACGCTTACCCTTTAGCGCGCGGATATCCGCGACCGTTGGGCGTTTGTGATAAAGTCCCATCCGATCAGACCTCGATCCAAACGCGATCGCCTTCGAGCTTCACCGCATAGGTGTTCAGGTTCACGCAAGCCGGAGCCCGCATCGCTTCGCCCGTGCGATAATCAAAGGTTGCGTTGTGTTTGGGACATTCGATTTCGTATTCCATGACCAAACCGTTTTCGAGGTGGACATCCTCGTGGGTGCATTTTCCATCGGTACAGAAATATTCGTCATCAGGTGACCGATAGATCGCATAGGTTTTGTCGCCGTGATCAAAACGGATCAGGTCTTCTTTGTCGATGTCGTCGATTGCGCAGGCATCTACCCAAGGCATGTGTGTTCTCCCCAGAAAAGTCGTGTTATTCAGCCGCACCTAGGGCGGCGGTATGGAATTCCTCGCGGTATGGCTTGGCCGAAGCTGGCAGCGCACGCAGGAGGAAGTAATCTTCGTTTTTCATCTGACGCCACAGGGCCGGAACCATCTCTGCCAATGCGGCAGGAATAGAAGGGTTCGGTGTCGGCAGGTCATGTTTGATCTTCGCATGCAGCTCAGGCAGGCGGTGATAGGGCACCATCGGGAACATGTGATGTTCAACGTGATAGTTCATGTTCCAATAGATGAACCGCGACACAGGATTCATGTAAACAGTGCGCGAATTCAGACGGTGGTCGATGACGTTGTCCGCAAGGCCGCCATGCTGCAAAAGACCCGTCATCACATGGTGCCACGCCCCATATAGACGCGGCAGACCGATCACCATCAATGGCAGGATCGATTGCATCCAGACGGCCAAGCCTATGGTTGCCGCATAGATCAGCACCCAAATACGCGCGACACGTATAACCTTGTGATATTCCGTTTCAGGGATCCAAGTCGCCTCTTCGGCATCGATTTGGCCCGACGCGTTCTTAAGCACTCGAAGCCAACCATTAATGCTGTCCAGAATCCCAAAGACGTTCAAAACCAGCTTTGCGAACTCGGTCGGGCGCATGATCGCAATCTCGGGGTCGCGGCCCACGATCACCGTGTCAGTGTGATGACGCGCATGGCTCCAACGCCAGGTGTGCGGGTTTCGTACCATGCAAAAGCTTGCGATCTGATAAATGACGTCATTCATCCAGCGCGTCTTGAACGCTGTCCCGTGCGAGCACTCGTGCCAGCGGCTGTCCATCGCAGAACCATACAGAACGCCGTAAGCCAGCCAGAACGGAATCGACCAAGCTGTGGGCCAGAGATAAATAGCGATGACCGCGAACAAGGCCATGCTCCCAAACAGAACAATCGTGTCGCGGATCGCAGGGCCATTGGACCGCTGCATTAAATCCTTCATTTCCTTGCGGGGAATGTCGGTATGATACCACTCAGCCGCAGCCAAGCCGGACTCGACCGCACGGCGGGCATCTTCTCCCAACATTGAATAATCGCGTTTACCCATTCAGACCTCCCTTGGGCTCATTTCAGGGACGCTACGCGATGAATTTCGATATTCTAAGTTTTCAACATTGATTATCTATCAAAAGCTATCAAATATGACCGCCAATTTGATAGGTTTTTATCATGACCAAACGACCAACCTTAGCCGACATCGCAACCGCCGCCGGCGTCGGCATCGCAACCGTCGACCGCGTTCTGAACAACCGCGCACCTGTGCGGGACGATACCGCAAGACGGGTTGCCGAAGCTGCCGAAAAACTCGGCTATCATGCACTTGGCTTCATCACCGCGCGGGATCAGCGAAGTCTTCCTGCCATGACGTTTGGCTTTGTCCTTTCGAAAGAAAAACAACCTTTTTACCAGAACCTCGCCCGCGAGATCGAAGCCGCTGTCTCGGCCCGTAGAGACATTCGCGGCAAGGCAAAAATCACCTTTGTGCGCGCCACGACGCCCGAGGATTTTTGCTCTGCAATCAAAGGCCTTTCCGAACAATGCGACGCCGTTGCCGGAGCAGCCTTAAACCACCCCCAAGTGACCCGCACAGTGGCGGAAGCTGCTGCCAAAGGTGTCCCGTTCTTTTCCATCCTGAATGACTTTGCCGAACCCTCACGCCGCGCCTACTATGGAATGGATAACATGAGGGTAGGTCGCCTCGCCGCTTGGATGCTTGCCACTAAAATTCGCCAATCAGGCAAGGTCGCAGTTTTTGTCGGCGGCAGTCGATGGCATGGGCACATCCTTCGCGAAACAGGATTCGTCAGCTACTTCCGCGACAATGCACCTGACCTCCAAGTCTTGGACCCCTTTGTAAACCTCGACACGCGACAGATTACCTATGAGGCAACGCTCGATCTCTTGTCGCGCCATTCCGATCTACGCGGCATCTACGTCGCAGGCGGAGGCATTGAGGGCGCGATTGCCGCACTTCGTGAAAGCCGACCTGCAGGGAAAATCGCACTCGTCGGGAACGAACTCACCGATGATCGACGCGCTGCGCTAAGCGACGGATACATGACGATGGTAATCTCGACGCCCCTTGAAACGCTGTGCCGCAACTTGGTCGATCACATGATCAAGGCTGTGCTTGGAGAACCAAACCTTCCAACGGGCCCACAGATATTAGATCCTTTGCTATATTTGCCAGAGTCCGTTTGATCCCCAAAACCACCACTGGAATATCCAGAATGCCCCATCATCTTTTGGCGCGTTGGCACTTTGGCAAAATACAAAGCATTTCGTACAGAAGGTTTGCCCCAATCAGCGCAGTGTTTCCGCTAGGATCATAAGGCGGGGACACCTCAACAAGGTCACCACCAACAACATTCAGCCCCGCACAGCCGCGGATCAGTTCCAATGCTTGCCATGTCGTTAGACCCCCGATTTCAACTGTCCCCGTACCCGGCGCAAAGGCTGGGTCGAGGCTATCGATATCATAGGTTATATAGGTCGGCGTATCGCCAATCTCTTTGCGAATACGGTTGATCAACGGTTTAAGAGACTGTCCCCAGCATTCTTCGGCCTGAACAACAGTCCAGCCCTGCCGACGCGACCAATCAAAATCGTCAGCAGCATAGCCCGTACCCCTCAAACCGATCTGATAGACCTTTTCATTGTTCAAAAGGCCCTCATCAAAGGCGCGGCGGAACGGCGTCCCGTGGGCGATCTTTTCGCCGAACATCTCGTCGTTGATGTCAGCGTGGGCATCGATGTGGATCAGCGCAACAGGGCCGTGCTTTTCAGCGATGGCTTGCAGCACGGGATAGGTCAGCGTGTGGTCACCGCCGAGGGTCAGTGGCACGACATCATGCTTTAGCAAATCACGATAAAAGTCCGCGATGCGCTTGACCGTGTCCTTGAGGTCGAACGTATTGATCGGAACGTCACCAATATCGCCGACCTGCATGTGATCAAACGGTGCCGCACCCGTTGCCATATTGTAAGGGCGCAACATGCTAGACTCCGCACGGATCTGACGGGGACCAAACCGCGTACCGGATCGATTGGACGCGCCAATATCCATCGGAATACCCACAAAACATGCGTCTAGCCCGCTTGTATCGTCGCACGCAGGCAACCGCATCATTGTGACTGGGCCGCCGAAACGAGGAACCTCATTCCCACCAAGGGGCTGATTATATTTATGGTCCACGCTGCCTCCTGAGGGTTTTGTCAAAACCCTAGCCACTCACTCTGCGCGGCTCAAGACAGTTAAGTCGGACGGCTTGCCCATTACTCTCTACACAAGCAACACCGACTCTAATCATTGAAGCTTCGTGGGCTAGGACCGCGAAAACCCGCGGTCCTATTTTTGGATGAACAGACCTTACAGAAGTTCAACAGCCAGCGCTGTCGCCTCGCCACCGCCGATGCAAAGCGACGCAACGCCTTTCCTCAGACCACGGGCCTGAAGCGCCGCGATAAGCGTGACGACGATCCGCGCGCCCGAACATCCAATAGGATGGCCCAAGGCACAGGCACCGCCGTTTACGTTCACCTTTGCATCATCAAGCCCAAGATCGCGGATGGCGGCCATGGCTACGACGGCAAAGGCTTCGTTGATTTCAAAGAGGTCGACATCATCCACGCTCCAGCCGACTTGGGTCAAAACCTTTTGGATCGCAGGGATTGGGGCCGTAGTGAACAGCGACGGCGCTTGCGCATGGCCCGCGTGTCCATGGATGACAGCGATCGGCGTAAGGCCCATCGCGTCGGCTTGCGATTTGCGCATCAGAACCAACGCAGCAGCACCGTCCGAAATTGACGAAGAGTTCGCCGCAGTCACAGTGCCGCCGTCACGGAACGCAGGCTTCAATGTTGGGATTTTCTCGGGCCGCGCGCGACCCGGTTGTTCATCGATCGTCACATCCCCAACCGCGACGATCTCACCATCAAACGCACCCGTATCGATCGCAGTCTTTGCACGGTCCAGCGACCGCAGCGCATAAGCATCCTGCTCCTCGCGCGTGAAGCCGTAAGCGTCGGCGCATTCTTCGGCAAAGGTGCCCATTGCGCGGCCTTTATCATAGGCATCCTCAAGCCCATCGAGGAACATGTGGTCCATGACCTTGCCATGCCCCGCACGATACCCTGTCCGCGCTTTTTCCAAGAGATACGGCGCGCCCGACATGCTCTCCATCCCACCAGCGACGACAATATCAGACGAACCCGCCTTGATCATGTCATGGGCATTCATGATCGCCTGCATGCCCGAACCGCACACCTTGCCCACGGTCTGACAGCGCACGTCCAGCGGAAGGCCAGCACCCATCGATGCCTGACGCGCCGGTGCTTGACCCAATCCTGCAGGCAACACGTTCCCCATGATGACCTGATCAACTTTATCCGCAGCAATGCCCGCGCGGGCAACAGCGGCAGCGATTGCACTCGCACCTAGGTCAGGTGCCGCGATTTTGGACAAACTGCCCATAAAGCCGCCCATCGGTGTGCGGGCCATACTTACGATGACGATCGGGTCCATGAGATGTCCTTTTCTAGTCTGTCCAAATTTGCGCCATGTTGGTGTCCTTCATCGCCCAAGTCTAGGCCCCTGCCCCGATCTGTGACAGCCCGTCGCGGCAGGCCGCAGCGCGCAACATTCTCAACGCCAGACCACATTGCACCGTTGTAGCGACACAGCCATCGCGCTACGAATTTAGCAAAGAGATACACAACGTCACTACGCTATTGCGCTGCTGATTTTCATAGCCGGAGACTACCCATGACCACCTCTTTCAAGCAGCGACTTCAGACGCCCGCGATGATCCCTGCCGCTTGGGTCGAACTGGGTAGCCCAGACATCGCCGAAATCCTCGTGCGACACGGATGGGACACCATCATCGTAGACGGAGAACATGGTCGTGGCGAACTGGAAGATTGGGTAAACGTCTCCCGCGCAATCGAAGCCTGCGGCGGCACGGCCATCCTGCGCCTTCCCGAAGGAAACGATACGCTGATCAAACGCGCACTCGACCGCGGGTTCCGAAACTTCATCGTCCCGATGGTCAACACCCGCTCTCAAGCCGAACGGGTCGTGTCCGCGTTTTATTATCCGCTCAAAGGCCACCGTGGTTATGCGGCCTCTATGGTACGCGGATCACATTGGGGCGCTCGAACAGACTACGGCCTTGTTGACTCTTTCAATGAGATCACGATCATCATCCAGTGCGAACATGTTGATGCTGTAAATGATATTGATGACATCATGTCGGTTGAAGGCATTGACATGATCTTTATCGGCCCGAACGACCTTGGAGCGTCCGCGGGTCATCTCGAACATCTGGATCACCCAGAGGTGCTGGCCCTGCTCGAAAAGATCGAAGCTGCATCGAAACGCCACAACATGCCGCTCGCAACAGTACCCAGCGCGGGACGCGGCTGGAAGGAACTCAATGCTCTTGGGTATCGTTTGGTCGCTGGTGTGAACGACGTCTCAATGCTGGTCGAAAGCGCGCATCGAAACTTGACCGAAGCCACCGGTCAAATCCTAACGCCGACCAAAGCCTACTGATTTCAGAAAACACCTTTTCAGATGGCAACGGCGCTCTAACTATATCGCGTATTGGTTGATCAAAGAGCCGTTGCTGCGCATGTTTCGTTTGATTTCTGCAATCGTCCTCTTAGCTGGACCCACAATGGCCCAAGACACGGTCCAGACTGCAGGTCTACCCAATCCCGTGGTGATCGGCGAGGCCAGTCTGGGCCTAATCGGCATCACCGCTTATGATGCCCGCCTCTATACACCGTCTGGCGCAGCCTTTGATTGGGCCGCACCGATGGCGTTAGAGCTAGACTACAAACGCGGGTTTTCGGCTCAAGATTTGATACGCGGCACCGAAGCCGAATTGCGCCGTATTGAAGGGGACCCCGACGACATTCAAACTGTCATATCGGTCCTATCAGAATGCTTCTATGATGTCGGAAAAGGCGACAGCTACCTAGCCGTCGGGCAAGCTCCTGATGAGATCGAACTGTGGCGCAACGGCACCCAAACCTGCACCGTCACATATCCCGATATTCGTAAACGGTTCCTCTCTATTTGGCTGTCAGATGACAGTCGGTTCACCTCTCTGTCGAGAAAGCTACGCGGACTATGAATGGCTATTGGCGTGTTAGCCTGTTCGCAATGATGCTCGCCTCGGCGGGCTTGCCGATTTACATCCATCTCCCTCGGTTTGCAGCAGTTGAACTCGGCCTAAATCTGGCGACAGTGGGGTCTATAGTGATGGGCATCCGCATCTTTGACTTTGCCCAAGACCCAATCCTCGGCCGCATCATTGACCATTGGCGCGGCCCTCGCCGAAGGCTTGCAGCCATCGCACTAGGAATGATGGCGCTCGGTTTTGTGCTCTTGTTTTCCGTGACGCCTGTTTTCGATACGCGCCTCTGGTTGATCGCAACCTTGGTGCTCGTGTTTTCGGGCTACAGCTTTGGTGCGATCCTTTTATACGGCGATAGTGCAGCACTTGCAGGGTCGACGGATCCAAAGGACCAACTACGCCTCGCCACCTACCGCGAAGTTGGACTGATCGCAGGCGTCATTTTTGCAGCCGTTGGACCAGTTGTGCTGAACGATGGTTTTAGACTTTTCGGCTGGGCCCTCGCAGCGCTTATCATCCTGTCTTACCTCGCGACGAAAAACTTATGGGATCGACCAGCCACACCCCCTGCTCCCTTTGACATCCGCAAGCTATTGATGGCAGGCGGTGGCTGGCTTCTCCTCCTCGCAATCGTAAACAGCCTGCCCGTCGCCATCACTTCGACCCTATTTCTGTTCTTCGTTGAAGATCGCCTGATGCTCCCTAATTGGTCGGGCGGATTGCTCATCCTGTTCTTTGCCGCGTCCGGCCTCGCCATCCCTGTCTGGAGCCGCCTCGCCCGTCACTTTGGCGTCCGTCCAGTCTTGCTGAGCGCAATGCTCCTGTCCGTATCGACTTTCATTGGAACGGCGTTCTTGAGTACTGGTGACGCAATCCCCTTCGCCATCATCTGCATCGCGTCAGGCGCAGCGGTTGGCGCTGAATTGGTGATCTTACCCGCTATTTTTGCATCCCTCTTGGGCCGAGCGGGGATTGCGACAGGCCAATCGTTCGGGCTGTGGTCTTTTGCAACGAAGCTATCGCTGCCTTTGGCAGCAGTGATGGTTTTACCTGCCCTAGATGTCGTCGGGTTTGTTCCTGCAGGCGACAACTCGGACATCGCCCTCGACCGGCTCACCCTGCTCTACGCCGTGTTGCCCTGCGCACTAAAAATAGTGGCCGCGGTGACCCTTTTGATCATGCCAAAGCACGTCACCAATCCGCCGCTAGACTAAAAAGGGCGGCACCAACTGGGCCACCCATTGTCATTTTATGCCTCAGCTGTTTCAGTGATCACTTCGGCGAATTTGGTAAAGAACGCACCCGCGAGCTTCTTCGCCGTGCCTTGAATCAAACGACTGCCAAGCTGGGCAAGCTTCCCGCCGATCTCGGCCTTCGCTTCGTAGGTCAGCATGGTTTTACCGTCGACCTCGGTAAGCGTCACATCCGCGCCGCCCTTGGCGTGGCCCGCGGCACCACCGTTCCCCTGCCCCGTCAGCGAAAACGCATCTGGGGCACCCGATTTATCAAGCGTTACGTTACCACTAAACTTTGCCTTCACGGGCCCGATTTTCAGAACCACTTTGGCTTCAAGTTCGGTGTCAGAATGCTGAATCAATTCCTCACAGCCTGGAATACATTGCTTGAGGATCTCTGGATCGTTCAAGGCGGCATAAACGCGATCTTTGGGGGCATCGATCAGAATTTCGTCTTTGAGTTCCATCAGTGTGTCCTTTTCAACAACAGGGGAATTTCACGGTCGCCAAAACTGCCGCCTGTTCTGGCGTCAGAGGGCGAGGTTTCACGGCATCTACCAACCGCTGAAGGGTGGTTTTCTCGGTCGGGGTCGGATCAGACATTGTCGTCCTCCATCCGATGTTTTGCGCGGCGCAATTGCGTCAGCTGGGCAAGGATCGACAGGGCGATCTCGTCTGGTGTGACCGCATCAATCGCGAGACCCGCTGGGGCTTGAACACGGCTCAAAACAGTCTCTGTTACACCTGAACTTTGCAATTTTTCAGACAGCGAGGCCCACTTCTTGCGGCTCGCTACAAAGGCGATGTGTTCGGCATCCGTTGCCAACGCAGCCGTCAGCGCAGCCATGTCGTCTTTGCCTTGGGTGGCCACAACGATCATGCGACGTGCGCCCTGCGGCAGCGGTTTAGCCCCGTCCTCTGACGTCACGGTTTCGACCGACCATTGAAACCGCGGCGCGAGGCTGGCGAGCGCACGTGCGACAGGCGACACGCCGTAAATGAACAGTTCAGGCATCGGCAAAACGGGCTCCACAAAGATATCGAGCGACCCTTTGGACGGGCATCCATTGCGGGCGTACCGTACGCCATTCACCTCTGACCCTGCCTCAACCGACAGATCAGCCAGCACTTCGGCGGGGGCTAAAGAGATCAACTGAGGATCGCCCAGCTCCAGCGCCTTGATCGCCGCTTTGGTCAGGGCAGAACGGACACATCCGCCGCCAATCCAGCCCTCAATGATCTGGCCCTCGTGGTTCAGGATCGCCTTCGCACCGGGTTTCGCTGCCGTCAGCCCGACCGTTCGAATGACGGTCGCGATGGCGTAGGGTTCGCCCCGCTCGGACAGCGATTGTGCGAGGTCTTGTAACGTCGTGTCAGAGAATTTAGCGGTCATCATAGGCGCATTAACTCCGGTTCGAGGGCGGCAAGATCGGCCAGCCTATTGGCTGGACGAAAGAGATCAACGTAGGGAAGCGCAGCAGCCATGCCTGCTGCAACGGGCTCGTAATCCTTCCACCCTTTCAATGGGTTGAGCCAGATCACCTTGCAGCCGCGCTTCTTCAAAAGGCGCATCGCCTCGCCCAATTCATCGGCAGAGCCAGTATCGTAACCGTCCGACAGGATCATCACGACCGTCCGACCGTCCACAAATTTACGGGCATAGGTCCGTGCGAATTGCATGAGGGACGCGCCGATTTTTGACCCCCCGCCAAAACCATCGGCGAGCACAGACAGACGCCCCAATGCCCGCAATGGATCACGGTCGCGCAGAGCCTCGGCGATCCGCACAAGACGGGTGTGAAACAGATAGGCATCCGCCGTATCATCCGACCGCATCAGCCCCGCGATGAAGGCCAGAAACACCTGCGCATAGAGCGTCATCGACCCCGACACATCGCAAATCGCCACGATCTTTTGCGGCCGATCAGGGCGGGATTTCTTGGGCAACCGAATGGGCTCGCCGCCCGTCTGGAGGCTCTGCCGAATAAGCTTGCGGAAATGGATACGGTCACCCTTTTGCGCAGCTTTGCGTCGCCGTGACCGACGATGCCGCAAGGCAATGCCAAGCCTGCGGGCGATCTCTTCGGCCTCGCGGATGTCGTCAGTCTGCACCACATCACGCAGGTCGCGCTTCATCTTTTGGCGCAGGGTCGTGGCGACGAGTTTACCTTCGCCATCGGAATCCGCTTCGCCATCCGATCCGTCGGGGGCGGTGGCCTCTCCCCTGCCACCGCCCGCCTGTTCGCCCTCAGCCGAGCGCGAAGAATGAACGCTATCCGACAAAGTGTTGAGCGATGGCATAACCCGCTCTTTCACCTTGCCCTCGTTCATCCAGAAACTATCGAAAAGGTCATCAAACCGCGCGTTTTCTTCGGCACAGCCCGTAAGAACCGCCTTGAGCGCACAGCGCGATTGGGTCGGGTTGTGAGCATCAACCTGTGTCAGAGCCGTCAGCGCGGCTTCGGCCTCGCTCACCCCGACGCGAAGCCCGTTGTCCCGTAGATGCGACATAAACCCTGCCATCCGCGCAGAAGGCCCAGCATCGCGGCCAGAGAATTTCGTGACCCGCGTCATGCTGCCTTCCCCGCGAGCCGCTGTGTGATCTCGGTCGTGATGTTAAAGCGGTCACTTTCTGTCTTCAAAAGCGTCGCCATCGTCGCCTGCAGGATCACAGGATCATGGGTTAGGTCATTCACGCCAAGCCCGATCAGAGCCGCCGCGAAGTCGAGCATTTCTGCAATGCCGGGCGTCTTTTCCAATTGCTCTTTGCGCAGGCTCTGAACAAAACCGATGATCTGATTGGCAAGCTGCGCCTCGACCTCTGGGCAGCGCGCCTTGAGGATCGACAGTTCAGTCTGACGGTCAGGGTAGCCGACGTGCGCATAAAGACACCGCCGCCGCAAAGCGTCCGACAGGTCCCGCGTGCCGTTGGCAGTCAGGATCACGATTGGGCGCGATTGGGCTGTAATAGTGCCTAATTCGGGGATCGTAATTTGAAAATCCGATAGGATTTCGAGGAGGAACGCCTCAAACTCTTCGTCCGCGCGGTCGATTTCATCGACCAGCAAAACAGGCGCCTTATCCTGACGGATCGCGGCTAAGAGCGGGCGTTCTAGCAGGAACTCTTCGGAAAATATCCGTGCTTCAACCTCTTTTGCTGTGCCACCATCAGCGGCAGCGCGGATCGAAAGTAGCTGCTTTTGGTAATTCCATTCATAGATGGCTTGTGACGCATCCAAACCCTCATAGCACTGAAGGCGGATCAGTTTCGTATCTTGAACCGCGGCCAACACCCGCGCAATCTCTGTCTTGCCGACACCTGCCGCCCCTTCGAGCAGCAGCGGACGCCCAAGGGCGAGCGCCAGATGAACGGCCATCGCCAGATCATCAGAGGCAACATATCCCTGTTCCGCCATAGCGGTTTTGAGTGCGGTGCAATCCATGACTTCAACCCATCAAAGGTGGGCCGCCCCATGACAGGGCAGCCCGTTCCGGTTTAGCCGTGCAGACCGAGCTTGTTCGCCGTCTGCCAAATCCGCCAATGATCGTGCGGCATGTGGGTGTGACGGTTGCCAAACGCACGGAACGCATCGTTCACAGCGTTCGAGAAGCACGGAACACCACCGACATGCGGGCTTTCGCCCACGCCCTTGGCACCAATTGGGTGGTGCGGCGACGGGGTGACGGTGTGATCGGTTTCGTAGTTCGGCACTTCCCACGCGGTTGGCAGGAAGAAGTCCATCAACGTCCCCGTTTTCACGTTGCCCATGTCGTCGTAGGCGATCTCTTGGCCCAGTGCGACGGCGAGGGCTTCGGTCAAACCACCATGCACCTGACCTTCGATGATCATCGGGTTGATACGTGTGCCGCAGTCATCGAGCGCATAGAAGCGGCGGATGGTCTGGACGCCAGTATCCACGTCGATGTCCATAACGCAGACGTAGGCACCGAACGGGTAAGTCATGTTCGGTGGATCGTAGTAGCTGACAGCCTCTAAGCCCGGCTCAACCCCTGGGATGGCCTGATTGTAAGCCGCGTAAGCGATTTCCTTCATGGTCTTGAACCGCTCAGGCGCGCCTTTCACGACAAAGCGGTCGATGTCCCACTCAAGGTCGTCGTCATGCACCTCAAGAAGGTAGGCCGCGATCATCTGCGCTTTCGCACGGATTTTCCGACCAGCAAGAGCGGTTGCCGCACCTGCCACTGGGGTCGAACGGGACCCGTAGGTGCCCAGACCGTATGGCGCGGTGTCGGTATCACCTTCTTCGATGGTGATGCTATCCGCTGGTAGACCAATTTCGGACGCGAGGATCTGCGCAAAGGTTGTCGCGTGACCCTGCCCCTGCGAAATGGTGCCAAGACGCGCAATCGCCGACCCTGTCGGGTGGATACGGATTTCGCAGCTATCGAACATCCCCATGCCGAGGATATCGCAGTTCTTCACAGGTCCGGCCCCGACGATCTCGGTAAAGAAGGACAGGCCAATGCCCATGATCGAACGGGTTTCACCGCGTTTGAACGCCTCAACGCGTTCGGCTTGCTCTTTGCGCAGCCCATCGTAGTCGACCGCCTTCAGCGCCTTATCCCATGCGGTGTGATAGTCGCCCGAGTCATATTCCCAGCCGAGAGCCGACTGATACGGGAACTGGTCTTTCTTGATAAAGTTGATGCGACGCAGCTCTGCCGCATCCATGTTCAACTCAATCGCAAGGACTTCGATCATCCGCTCGATGAAATAGACCGCTTCGGTCACACGGAACGAACAACGGTAAGACACGCCACCCGGTGCTTTGTTCGTGTAGACACCATCAACCGCGAGGTAAGCGGTCGGGATGTCATAGGACCCCGTGCAGATGTTCATAAAGCCGGCGGGGAACTTGGTCGGGTCCGCACAAGCGTCGAACGCGCCGTGGTCAGCGGTCACGTGGCAATGAAGGCCAGTGATTTTGCCGTCCTTGGTTGCAGCGATTTTACCCGTCATCCAGTAATCGCGAGCAAACGCGGTGGACATGAGGTTTTCCATACGGTCCTCGATCCACTTCACGGGCTTACCCGTGACGATGGATGCAACGATCGAACAGACGTAGCCCGGATAAACGCCCACTTTGTTACCAAAGCCGCCGCCGATGTCGGGGGAAATCACACGGATGTTGTGCTCTTCGATACCCGACAGAAGGGACGCCACGGTCCGCACGACGTGCGGTGCTTGGAACGTGCCCCAAACGGTGAGCTTGCCGTTCACCTTGTCCATCGACGCGACCGAGCCACAGGTTTCCAGCGGGCACGGGTGCGTGCGGTGGTAATACATGGTTTCGGTCGCGACGACTTCGGCGTTGTCGATCACGTCGTTGGTTGCAGCCTCTTCGCCAGCTTCCCACGTAAAGATGTGGTTGTGATGCTTACGCGGACCATGCGCGCCTTCCTTCTGGTCGGCGATGTCCTCGCGCAGAACCACATCGGATTGCAGCGCCTCGAACGGGTTCACAATCACGGGCAGTTCTTCGTAATCGACCTCGACCAGTTCGACCGCGTCAGCCGCGATAAAGCGGTCTTTGGCGACGACAAAGGCAACCTCTTGCCCTTGGAACAGAACTTTACCGTCGGCCAGAACCATCTGTTTGTCGCCCGCAAGGGTCGGCATCCAGTGAAGGTTCAGAGGCGCAAGGTCAGCCGCTGTCAGAACAGCAATCACACCGTCTACCGCCATCGCCTTGGACGTATCAATGGATTTGATCCGCGCGTGGGCATAGGGCGAACGGACGAAATCGCCGTGCAGCATGCCGGGCAGTTTCACGTCATCGACGTAGTTGCCTTTGCCTTGGGTAAAACGTGCGTCCTCAACCCGCTTGCGCGAGCAACCCATGCCCTTGAGATTGGCGGAACGCTCTACTTGATCTTCGTTCAGGTCTTTCATTCTGCGGCCTCCTTCGCGGCGTTCAGCTCGCTTGCAGCGGC
Organism: Aestuarium zhoushanense; assembly: GCF_056431045.1. Classification (NCBI taxonomy): domain Bacteria; kingdom Pseudomonadati; phylum Pseudomonadota; class Alphaproteobacteria; order Rhodobacterales; family Paracoccaceae; genus Aestuarium; species Aestuarium zhoushanense. The sequence goes on along the minus strand of NZ_JBWKMA010000001.1, from coordinate 171,176 downwards.
AAGGATGGATTTCACGATGTTCTGGTAGCCCGTGCAGCGGCAAATGTTCCCTGCCATGCCAAAGCGGACTTCCTCTTCGGTCGGGTTCGGGTTTTCTTCGAGCAGTTTGGACGCCCGTGTGATCATGCCCGGTGTGCAGTATCCGCACTGAAGCCCGTGGTGTTCACGAAAAGCTTCTTGCAGGACGTGCATGTTATCGGGGCCGCCCAGACCTTCGATGGTGGTTATGTCCGCGCCGTCAGCTTGGGCGACGAACATGGTGCAGGCTTTGACCGACTTACCGTTGATGGTGACGGTGCAAGCGCCACAGTGGGACGTTTCGCAGCCGATGTGCGGGCCCGTGATGTTCAGGCGTTCGCGCAGTGTATAGATCAACAGTTCGCGCGGTTCGGCCAGAAACTCGTGGCCCTCGCCGTTCACGTTGAGTTTGATGTGCATCTTGTTTGACATGGGTCTCTCCTTACGCGCGGTCCCAAGCGCGGGTGATCGCGCGAGTGAGGATGATGCCGGCCACATGGCGTTTGAACGCAACGGGCCCGCGGTTGTCTTCGGTCGGGTCGATGTCATCGAGCATCGCGTTAACAGCAGCCTTCACCGCGTCAGCATCGCATACCGTTCCGATGATCGCGTTGGCAGCGGCTTCGGACCACACAGGCACGTCGCTGAGGTTCGTCATCGCGATAGACGCGCTCGACACTTTGCCACCTTCGGTTTGGATGGTGACGGCAGCAGCAGCGGTGGCGTAGTCGCCGATTTTGCGCTTCTGCTTTTCGTAGGAATACCCACCCGTCGGCGCATCAAAGCTGATCGCAGTGAGAACTTCGTCCTCCTCGCGCGCGGTGACATATGCCGCCTCGTAGTAGTCACGCGCAGCAACGTCGCGGGTCCCGTCTGGGCCCACCAAATGCAGTGTCGCATCGAGGCACTGCATCAAACCCGGCATGTCGTTGCCTGGGTCGCCGTTCGCAACGTTGCCACCGACAGTGCCCATGTAGCGCACCTGCGGGTCCGCGATCTGCAACGAGGTTTCGCGCATGATCGGCGCGACTTTCGCCAGTTCTGCGTGGTTGATGATATCATGCTGCGTGACCATTGCACCGATGGTGACGCGTGACCCGTTGATGGAAATCCCGCGCAGACTTTCGATCGACTGAAGGTCGATGAGGTGCGGCACCTCTGCCATGCGGAGTTTCATCATCGGAATGAGGCTATGCCCACCGGCCAATACACGAGCGTCGTCTCCGTGCTCTTTCAAGAGCGCGATGACCCCGTCCATATCGGATGGTCGATGGTAATCGAATGAGGCTGGAATCATTAGTGGCCCTCCCTGCCGGCAATGATCAGATGAGAGGAGACTGCATACCAAAGCACACCGCCGTCAGCGGTTCGTCAGCGAAAAACGAGGGAATTTTCACGAAATGCGAATAGGCCCGCACGAAATGCGAAAGCGCTAAACGCCCAAAACGTCGCGCACGGGTTTGAGCTGTGAACGGCTCACGGGAACTTTGGGCAGCTCGGGCAAATTGAAGTAACAGACGCCTGTGTCCTTTAGCCGTTCGAAACCAGTGACCATCGCGGGGTTCACCAGATAGCTACGGTGGGTCTTAATAAAGTTCGATTTCGCGAGGCGTTTTGTAGCATCCGCAATCGACCACGCACAAAAGAACTGGCCGGATTTGGTATAGATGTAAGTGTAGTGCCCTTCGGCCCGGATAGCCGCCACATTCGACGCATCAATGAACTGCGTGCGGCCCTCTTGTTCGTAAGGGATCTGGCGGGTTGCGATCGGTGCGGGCGTTGGCGCTTCTTCAACTTGCGGCGCCTCGACAGGCTCTGCAACCGCCACGTTTTCCGACGGCAAAAACGTCGTCGTCGATAACAAGAACGCTCCACAAAGAGCAAAGCTCGTCAAAACAACGCCAATCGCCAATGTCTCGTTCCCTATCATCGGCCCGACCTGCGATGGCACCAACATCTGAACAAAGTTTGTCCCCGCAATCGCAACGAAGTGCACGCCACAGACTGCAAATCCAAATACTACAGTGCCCAGCAAGATGTTCCGCCGATTGCGCCGACCGTAGGCAATACCAAAGGCGATCACACTCAGCACACAGGACGCCACGATCGAAATCCCGATCCCAAGGGGCGTATAGACCGCACGACACAATTCGAGCGCAGCCATGCCAATGTAATGCATCGCCCCGATCCCGACGCCAACGATCACACCTGAAAGCAACAGCTTCGCCCGTGTGCGCTTCCCAAAATGCAGGATCAAAAGCGCCGTGCCCACCACAAGGATCGCAACCAAGGCCGAGGTCAGCGTAACTGCGGCATCATAGTAAAACACAAACGGCAACTGCAGCCCGAGCATCGCAACAAAGTGCATCGACCAAATACCGCCCCCCAGCGCAATCGACGCAAATGAAATCGCGATTTTGCGCTGTGTGTAGGAATAGGTAGACAACCCGTTGGTCAGGCTCAGGCCCGTAAAGCCCGCCATTAGCGCCACCGCGAACGATGCAACTATCAGCCATAGGTTATGAGAAAACTCTACGAACTCCATACGAACGACAGTCAGCCTCCCTTCCAACTGGTTCTATTGTAGCCCCATGACGGCGGGGTGACCGAACAGGCGTCAACCTAAGGCAATTTTCAGATTTGTCCCGTTATTTATTGAAACTGCAAATTAGCCCTTGTCCCACAGCAGTTTGCGCTTTTCTGCCATACGTTCACGCTGATCACGGTCGTGGCCCAAACGAAACGACGTCTCGACGAAATCAATATGGGCGCGAGCCGCGGCCTCTGCGGCGATGGGATCGCTGCCAAAAATCGCCTCCGCAATGGCCTTGTGTTGTTCGAGCAGCCGATCGCCCGCAGTATCAATCGTACGCAGGAAATTGCGGTTATAGAACACCCCTCTACGGGTCAAATCATAGATCGACGCCATCATATGGATGAGCGTGGAATTGTTGCTCGCATCCGCTACAGCAGAGTGGAAACTGATATCCGCAACCTTTGACGCTTCTAAGTCTTGATCCTCATGCGCTTTCACCATGCGATCCAAGATCGACGCGATAATGTCTTTATCAGTCTGGGTCGCCCGCTGCGCTGCCAACCGGGCGGCAAAGGCTTCCTGTTCGCGGCGATACTCTAGATAATCATAAAACGCCGCAGGGTGCCGCGCATATAGATCGAGGAACGCAGGCGTCATCGCAGTACCCGTGAGCTGCGCGATAAACGACCCTTCGCCATGGCGAACAATCAGCAACCCTTCGTCTTCAAGCTGCTTCAGAGCTTCACGCAATTTAGGCCGCGACACCTCTAGCCGTTCAGCCATTTCGCGTTCAGACGGCAGCCGAGCACCCTCTTTGAGGATGCCATTCACGATCATCGTTTCGATCTGATGGACCACCGCGTCAGCTACCGAATCGTGAGAAATCGGTTCGAATAATGCGCTCTGCTTCACCATTGAACGGCCCCTCCTCAGCTTCAGAGCTAAAGTAGAGAGGTAAGTTAAATTTTCCAGCCTAAAATTCAAGCAGCCTCCGCAGGCACTCCTAACCCGCCGTCCTTTGCCGTTGTAATTTCGTGAGAAATTCAACGCTCGCAGGTCGTCAGACATCCGAACAGAACACACTTTTATGGAATTTTACTGACCTATATTTCCCTCCAATTACCATCAGTGGTAAATTTTATTGTTGACTGTAGGCAGAGGTATATTGTCTTTACCACTCTATCCCATTCGGCGCCAACGGCCCGAGTGTCGACAGTTTAAATGGAGGAGAGACAATGAATAAATTCACCGCACTCGCTGTAACCGCTTTGGTACTCGCAGCGCCCGCCGCAATGGCAGAAGACGATCCAATCCTGCTCAAAACCCCTGTTGCGTTTAACACCGCCCTTCCGGGTCTCGGCTCGCCGATCCCGCGCGTTGCTGAACAGCTGGAACTGATGTCGGGCGGTAGCCTGCGGATGCGCGTTTACGAGCCGGGTGAACTGGTTCCGCCGTTCGAAATCCTCGAAGCTGTCTCGACAGGCAAAATCAACTCTGGCTACACCACTGCTGGTTACTGGGCTGGCTCGATCCCAGCCGCACCGCTGTTCTCGGCTGTTCCGTTCGGCCCCGAAGCTGGCGAATACATGGCGTGGCTCTACTACGGCAACGGCATGACCCTGTACCAGCAGATGTATGATGATGCTGGCTACAACGTGCACGTTCTGCCTTGCGCAATCACCGCGCCTGAAACCTCGGGCTGGTTCGCAAACGAAGTCAATTCCCCCGAAGACCTGCAAGGTCTGAAAATGCGCTTCTTCGGCCTCGGCGGTGAAGTCATGCAGAAACTCGGCGTTGCGACCTCTCTCCTGCCGGGTGGTGAAATCTTCTCGGCTCTGGAAAACGGTGCAATCGACGCAACCGAATTCTCGCTGCCTGCAGTTGATACCCGCCTCGGCTTCTACAAACTGGTGAAGTTCAACTACTTCCCGGGTTGGCACCAGCAGGCGACCGTCTTTGAACTTCTGATCAACGGCGACACCTGGAACGAAGCATCCGACACCCAGCGTGCAATCATCGAAAACGCGTGTAAGGCATCGATGGCTGACTCCTTCGCAGAAGGCGAAGCGATGCAGTTCTCGGTGATGATGGACAACGTTGAAAACAACGGCGTTGAAATCCGTCAGTGGAACCAAGAGATGCTCGACACCTTCAAAGCTGGTTGGGAAGAAGTTGCTGCTGAACAAGCTGCAAACGACGAATTCTTCGCAGCAGTTCTGGCTGACATGAACGAGTTCCGCGAAGGCTACCAGATCTGGAAAGAAAACGCGTTCTTGCCGCGGTAAGTCGCAATCGTGGGAGGGTCGAGGAGGCCCTCCCACACCACATCTCCGAACAATTCTACGGGGTCACTGACCCTTTTCCGCACGTTTCCAAGGAGGAGGAACCATGTCGAATACTATCCATTCGTCCGAAGACCCCGTTGAGGTTTATGAAACCCTTCAAGAGCACCCCGACCGCGACATTCAGCCGATTGCAAACGCGCTAGACAGCGTTGTGAAAAGCGTCGGTTTGGTCGTGATGTGGACCAACGTTCTGCTGGTCCTTGCGATCGTAACGCAGGTTGCCTTCCGCTACGTGCTAAACCAGAACTTCCCACAACTCGATGAAATCCAATGGCATTTCTACGGGTTGGTAACGATGATCGGCATTTCCTTTGCGCTTGTGACCGATAGCCACGTGCGTGTGGACGTTCTGCACATGCAGGTGTCCCGCCGCGGTCAGCGCGTGATCGAAGTCATCGGCATCATCTGCCTTTTGTTCCCGTTCATCTATCTGATGATCGACCAAGGCTACGACTATTTCTACGAGAGCTTCCGCGTTGACGAACGGTCCTCTAGCCCATTGGGTCTGCCGTATCGTTGGGCGTTCAAAGCGATCATCCCGATCAGCTTCTGCCTTCTGGCGCTGGCTGCGGTCGCGCGTTTGATCCACGACGTTCACGCGCTTTGGATGAACTACGCAGACGAACGCGAAGGCGGCAGCCTCCGGACGATCCTCGTCACCCTCGTTATCTTTATCGCGGTCACTGTCGCGCTGACGTTCCTCGTTAAATACACCGAGGAAAAGCTCGTTATCGCGATGTTCCTGACCTTTATCATGCTGTTGTTCACGGGCTTCCCCGTTGCGTGGACGCTGGCGGGTGTCGGCGTGATGTATTGCGGTATCGCTTACCTGTTCGACAACAATTTCATGGCGTGGACAGGGCTCAAGCGGACACTCACGGGCCTCGACTATCTGACCTTGGGCGCGACTGTGAACCGTGTCTATTCCACGATGTCGAACCCGATCCTTGTGGCGCTGCCGATGTTCATCTTCATGGGCCTGATGCTGGACGAAAGCGGCGTGGCTGAAAAACTCATGCGGTCTATGCAGCGTTTGTTCGGCACCGTGCGCGGTGGCCTAGCAATCACTGTGACGCTGATCGGTATCATCCTCGCGGCCTCCACTGGTATCATCGGTGCATCGGTCGTCCTTTTGGGCGTCCTGTCCCTGCCTACGATGATGGAGCAGAAATACAGCCCGCGCTTGGCCGCTGGTGTGGTCTCCGCCTCTGGCACGTTGGGTATTCTGATCCCGCCGTCGATCATGCTGGTGATCATGGCTGACCAAATGGCACTGTCGGTTGGTGATCTCTTTATGGCTGCCGTATTCCCGGGTGTGATCATTGGTGGTCTGTATCTGGTGTACATTTTTGTCGTCGCCTTGATCAATCGCGACCTCGCCCCCGTTCCCGAAGGCGCTGTTCGCCCTGACTGGGCCGCCGTGAAGGATGTTCTGATCGCCGTTATCCCGACGCTTCTACTGATCCTGTCGGTTCTGGGTTCGATCTTTGCGGGCCTCACCACCCCGACCGAAGCCTCTGGCGTTGGTGCATTGGGTGCGACCCTTCTCGCGATGCTCTACCGCAAGCTCACCCTGCGCAAACTGGTCAACGTGCTGAAGTCCACCTTCAACACCACGGCCTATATCTTTGCGATCTTCCTTGGTGCGACGGTGTTCTCTTACGTGCTGCGTGAACTCGGCGGCGACGAACTGATCGAAGGCATTATTCGTGGCGCGGGCTTTGGCCCCGAAGGCACGATCTTTATGATCCTGTTCCTCGTCTTCCTCTTGGGCTTCGTCCTCGACTGGATCGAGATCACGCTGATCGTTCTGCCGCTGATGCGCCCGATCGTGAATGGCCTCGGCCTCGATATTCCGGGCTTTGGGGAAATTGATGAACCCGCGCTTCTGTGGTTCGTGATCATGGTGGCTGTGACCTTGCAGACCAGCTTCCTCACACCTCCCGTTGGCTTTGCGCTCTTCTACCTCAAGGGTGTCTGCCCGCCAGAAATCCGCCTGGTCGACATCTACAAAGGCATCATCCCCTTCGTGTTGCTTCAGCTGACTGGTCTGATGCTGGTCTACCTCTGGCCACAGCTTGCCACGTGGCTGCCCTCTGTCGCTTATTAACGGAGCTTGAAAATGCGTCTGGCCCATTGCCACAATTTCCACGACTTCCGCGAACTTGCCCGCCGTCGTCTGCCCGGTCCGATCTTCAACTATATCGACGGGGCTGCCGATGACGAGGTGACCTATCGCCAAAACACAGCTGCCTTTGATCGCTGTGACCTGCTGCCTTCGGTTCTGACCGGCGTGCAGGACGTGGATATGTCTGTCACGGTGATGGGCCAGAAGCTCGACATGCCGATCTACTGTTCGCCGACCGCGCTCCAGCGTCTGTTCCATCACGACGGGGAACGCGCTGTCGCAGCAGCGGCAGAGAAATACGGCACGATGTTTGGCGTGTCCTCTCTGGGCACCGTCAGCATCGAGGAAATGCGGGCCAAACATAAAAACCCGCAGTGCTATCAGTTCTATTTCCACAAAGATCGTGGGCTGAACCGCGCCATGATGCAAAGCGCCAAGGAAAGCGGAGTGAACGTCATGATGCTGACCGTGGACAGCATCACCGGCGGCAACCGCGAACGAGACTTGCGCACCGGATTTTCCATCCCCTTCCGCCTGACACTTGGCGGGATGATGCAATTCGCAATGAAGCCAATGTGGGGCATCAACTATGTCACCCACGAAAAATTCGCGATGCCGCAGCTGGATAAATTCGTGAACATGGGCGGTGGCGCCTCGTCGATCGGCAACTACTTCTCGAACATGCTTGACCCGTCAATGAACTGGGACGACGTGGCGGAAATGGTGCAAGAATGGGACGGCCAATTCTGCCTCAAGGGCATCATGACTGCCAAGGACGCCCGCCGCGCCGTGGACATCGGTTGCACTGGCATCGTTCTGTCGAACCACGGTGGCCGCCAGCTGGACGGATCGCGCACGCCCTTCGACCAGCTCAAGGAAATCGTGGACGAGGTCGGGGACGAAATCGACGTTATCATGGACAGCGGCATCCAGCGCGGCACCCATGTGCTCAAGGCGTTGTCGCTGGGCGCCAAGGCTGTCGGCGGCGGGCGGTTCTACCTTTACCCTCTGGCCGCAGCTGGACAGGCGGGTGTCGAACGCGCGCTTGGCCTGATGAAGGCTGAAATCGAACGCGGGATGAAACTGATGGGCGTGACCTCGGTCAGCCAACTGTCCCGCGAAAATTTACGGTTCCGCTGACCGGAGTTGAAAATGGACAACCGCGCGCTTCTCGCTGAACTACGTCAGATCGTTGGACGTCGTCATATTTTCACCTCTCCCCGCGCAACCCAGCGGTTTCGCAAAGGGTTTCGGTCGGGTGAAGGCGAGGTTCTAGCCGTTGTCCAACCCGCGACCCTGCTTGAGCAATGGAACATCCTCAAAGCCTGCGTGGCCGCCGATAAGATCGTCATCATGCAGGCCGCGAATACGGGCCTGACCGAAGGGTCCACCCCGAACGGCACCTATGACCGTGACGTGGTTTTGGTGAACACCCGCCGCATGGATGGCCTGCGCCTGATCCGCGACGGCAAACAGGTAATCAGCTTTCCAGGGGCAACTCTCTTTGCGCTCGAGAAACTCCTCGACCCGCTGAACCGCCAACCCCATTCGGTGATTGGCTCGTCCTGCATCGGCGCATCTGTCGTCGGTGGCGTCTGCAACAACTCTGGCGGCTCACTGGTCGAACGCGGTCCGTCTTATACTGAAATGGCGCTCTACGCGCAGATCACGGCGGATGGCACGCTTGAACTTGTGAACCACCTCGGGATCAATCTCGGCGAAACAGCCCAAGAAATCCTGACGCGTTTGGAATCCGGTTCTTTTACAGAGACTGACATCGACGACACGAACCGCAAAGGGTCAGACACCGACTACGTGACCCGCGTTCGTGATGTGACAGCCGACACCCCTGCCCGCTTTAACGCCGACAAACGCCGCCTGTACGAGGCCGCTGGCTGCGCCGGCAAGCTCGCTGTTTTTGCGGTGCGTCTCGATACCTTTGAAAAGAACGCATCAGAGCGCACCTTCTACATCGGCACCAATGATACCGCCGCGCTGACCGATCTGCGCCGCGCGATCCTGTCGGATTTTGCCTCCCTGCCCGTCAGCGCCGAATACATGCACGCCGATGTTTTCGACATCTCGGACCGCTACGGCAAAGACACGATGGTCATGATCGACAAACTGGGCACCGACCGTTTGCCAATGTTCTTTGCGATCAAGGGTTGGGTTGATGCGCGACTGGCCAAGGTCCCGTTCATGGGCCGCTTTACGGATCAGTTCATGCAAACCCTGTCGCGCATTTGGCCCGACATCCTGCCTGCATCGCTCCGCGATATGCGCGCCAAACACGAACATCACTTAATCCTGAAAATGCGCGACGACGGCATTGCCGAGGCCCGCGCGCTCCTCGACAAGATGGCGGGCGATGGCCGCTTGTCGTTCTTTGAATGTAACCCGCGCGAAGCGAAAATGGCGGGCCTCCTCCGCTTTGCCGCTGCGGGCGCTGCGATCCGATACAAGGCAATCCACGCTGCAGAGGTTGAGGACATCATCGCCCTCGATATCGCGCTTCGCCGAAACGACGAGGATTTCCTCGAACGACTCCCGTCTGAGATTTCGCAACACCTGACCTACAGCCTCTACTACGGTCACTTCATATGCCACGTGATGCATCAGGATTATGTTGTCAAAGCAGGCGCAGACGTCAAAGCGATCAAAACCGCGATGCTTAAACTGATTGATGAGCGCGGCGCTGAATACCCAGCAGAGCACAACGTCGGCCACCTCTATGAGGCGAAACCCGACCTCGCCAACTTCTACAAATCCATCGACCCTACCAACAGCCTCAACCCGGGCTTAGGCAAAATGTCGAAACGCAAACATTACGCAGAACAAGATTAATCATCAAATCGCGGAAGATTGACCCGAATAAACTAAAGTTTGCTCTTCTGCGTTTGGCAGTCATTAACAAAGCGCCGTATAAGTTACTGGAGTATACGTACAATCCAGTCGCGGATGCCAATGGCCTATGTCACAGAAACCAACGATGCCGTCGCATCGACACAGACGCCCTATGCGATCTCTGTGGGTGACTATTTTGTCGGCTACCTCGCCCAAAATAACGAAGACTGGATAGAGGTCAATTTAACCGCTGGAACAACCTATACTGCTGCAATGGCGGGTTTGGGCACGCAGTCGGCTGCTGTGTCTGATACCTACTTGACGCTCTATTCCTCGAACGGCACCAATATTACAGTCGACGATGACAGCGGCCCCGGTCTTTACTCCAACCTGACCTACACCCCCACGACCACGGGCACCTATTACCTCGCTGCGGGCAGCTACGATGGTGGCAGCAGCGGCGACTATGCTGTGTCTTTGGCCATCGGAACCAAGGCGGACTACGATCTCGCGATGGGGTCATCCGCGCTGATCCGTTCGGATTCTACATGGTCCAGCGCCCCCGCGACAGGCGCGAATGTCACGTGGGGATTTCGGGACAGTGGCACTGCACTAGACGCAGACGGCAAAGCGGCCCCGTTTTCCCAACTCTCCGCAGCCCAAATGGATGCCGCGACCGAGGTTGTAACCTACGCGGCGAGCCTCACAAACCTGTCGCTGACCCAAGTCGCCGCCGGCGGCGGAACCACGAACAATGCCACGATCCTCTTGGCTGGCTACACGTCATCAACCGACGGCGCAGGGGCCTATGCCTATTTCCCGGGGAGCACCGCTGCCTCAAACGCGGCGGGTGACCTTTGGGTGAATAACCGCTGGGTATCGACCAGTTCGCTCGACGTTGGCAGCTACTCCTACTTCGTCTTCTTGCACGAATTCGGTCACGCCATCGGCCTGTCCCACCCTGGTGACTATGACGTGGTCGCGGGAACGACGATCACCTATTCATCAGCAGCTCAGTTCATCTCGGACAGCCACCAATATTCGCTGATGAGCTATTTCGACGAAGCCAACACCATGCAGAACATGGGTCTCTATCCGCAGACCTACATGCTCTACGACATTTACGCGCTGCAAATGCTTTACGGAGTGAACACGGCAACAAACGGCGGCGACTCTGTCTACGGGTTTAACTCGAACCTCGGCGGAGTGTTCGATTTCTCGACCAACACGTCCCCACTCCTCAGCATTTGGGACGGGAGCGGGTCGGACACCATCGACCTGTCAGGCTTTACGACAAGCCAACTCCTCGACCTTAATGATGGGGCGTTTTCCAACATCGGCGGATTTTCTGGCAACGTCTCAATCGCCTATGGCGCCGTGATCGAAAACGGGATCGGCGGCACGGCGGCGGATACGATCAATGGCAATGAATACGCCAACACGATCCGCGGACTGTCGGGCAATGACACCATCAACGGCGGCGCAGGCGACGACCACCTGTTCGGCAACCTAAACCACGATGTGATCCGCGCAGGCAGTGGCGCTGACGATGTCCGCGCGGGCTGGGGCAACGACACGGTTTACGGCGGCGATGGCGACGACCAGCTTTATGGCTACATCGGTCATGACCGCATCTATGGCGAGGCTGGCAACGACAGCATCTTTGGCGACCGAGGACGCGATATCCTGAACGGCGGTGAAGGGGACGACTACATCCACGGCGGCGCGGATAACGATTTCATTGCGGGCGAAGAAGGCAACGACATCCTCATTGGCGGGTCTGGCGACGACGAGCTCTATGGCTTTACTGGTGATGACTCCCTTCATGGCTGGGACGGGAACGACCTGCTGCGCGGTGGCGAAGGCAATGATTTCCTTGCAGGAAACGAAGGCAACGACACGCTCTACGGGATGGACGGGAACGACCAACTCTATGGCGCGACGGGGAATGACACGCTGTCAGGCGGCGCGGGTGACGACCTCATGCGTGGCGGCCAAGGGTTCGATACATTTGTTTACGATGCAGGCAATGATCGGATCGGGGATTTCCTCAACGACGTGGATCGCCTGTCCTTAGACAGTGCCGCACTCGGTCTAAACGGCCTCTCAGCCCAAGAGATCGCCGATATGGCGACCCAACTCGACACCGCGCTGTTTTGGGATTTTGGCGGAGGGAACACGCTGACCCTCGACGATTGGGAAGATGCCAACGACATCGTCGACGACATCTACCTGTTTTGAAAAAGGCCGGTGTTTCCACCGGCCTCTCGTTCGTTACTTCAGATCGAACCGATCCAGTTCCATCACCTTGGTCCATGCTTTGACAAAGTCGGCAACGAATTTTCCAGCGTTGTCGTCCTGCGCATAAACCTCGGACAGGGCGCGGAGTTGCGAGTTGGAACCAAAGACCAGATCAACGCGGGTCGCAGTCCATTTCGCAGCGCCCGTCTTGCGGTCGCGGCCTTCGAACAGCTGATCGCCGTCCACAGGCACCCACGCGGTATCCATGCTCAGCAGGTTGACGAAGAAATCGTTGGTCAACTGACCTTCGCGCTCAGTCAAAATACCATGCTTGGTCCCGCCGTGGTTTGCGCCCAATGCACGCATACCACCGACCAGAACAGTCATTTCTGGCGCGGTCAGGGTGAGCAACTGAGCCTTATCGACCAGCAGCTCCTCAGCCGATGCGCTGAACTGGCGCTGTTGATAGTTGCGGAACCCATCACTCAGCGGTTCCAGCGGATCAAAGGACTCTGCATCGGTCTGCTCTGCGCTTGCATCCATACGACCTGGGGTGAACGGCACCTCAATCGCGTGACCCGCAGCTTTCGCAGCCTGTTCAACAGCAGCCGAACCTGCCAGCACGATAAGGTCCGCCAGCGATACCTTCTTGCCGCCTGCCTCGAACTCGGCCTTGATCCCTTCGAGAACGCCCAGAACCTTTGCCAATTGGTCAGGCTCGTTCGCATCCCAACCCGATTGCGGCGCCAGACGAACGCGCGCACCGTTGGCACCACCGCGCAGGTCAGACCCACGGAAGGTCGAGGCAGACGCCCAAGCCGTCAGCACCAGTTCACGGGTCGACAGACCAGAGGCCAAGATCTTCGCTTTCAGATCAGCGATCTCTGCCGCGTTAACGACCTCATGATCGCAGGCTGGGATCGGGTCCTGCCAGATCAGATCTTCCGCAGGAACATCAGCACCGTAATAGCAGGCTTTCGGCCCCATATCGCGGTGGGTCAGCTTGAACCACGCACGAGCAAAGGCATCTGCGAACTGGTCAGGGTTCTCGAGGAAACGCTTCGAAATCGGACCATAGATCGGGTCCATTTTCATCGACATATCCGCAGTCGTCATCATCGGACGATGCTTTTTCGACGGGTCATGCGCATCGACGACCATATCCTCGTCTTCGCAATCAATCGGGTGCCACTGGTGCGCACCTGCTGGCGACTTACACAGTTCCCAATCGTATTTGAACAGAACCTTCAGATAGCCCATGTCCCAAGTGGTCGGCTTCGGCTTCCACGCACCCTCGATACCAGAGCTGATCGTATCGGCACCCTTGCCCGAACCAAAGCTCGACGCCCAGCCAAAGCCCATCTGTTCAATCGATGCGGCCTCTGGATCAGCACCAACATGCGCCGCGTCACCCGCACCATGCGATTTACCGAAGGTGTGACCACCGGCAACCAGCGCAACGGTTTCCTCATCATTCATCGCCATACGGCCAAATGTTTCGCGCACGTCGCGGCCAGAGGCGACAGGATCAGGCGTCCCATCTGGACCTTCAGGGTTCACATAGATCAAACCCATCTGAACCGCGGCCAGCGGGTTTTCCAACTCGCGATCACCCGAATAGCGGCTGTTTTCCTTGTCCGACGTGGCAAGGAATTCTGCCTCTGGACCCCAATAGATGTCCTCTTCAGGCTCCCAGATATCCTCACGACCTCCACCGAAACCGAACGGCTTCAGGCCCATCGATTCAATCGCAACGTTGCCCGCGAGGATCATCAAATCCGCCCAGCTCAGCGCGCTGCCGTATTTCTGTTTGATCGGCCATAGCAGACGGCGCGCCTTGTCGAGGTTCACGTTATCCGGCCAAGAGTTCAGCGGCGCAAAACGCTGCGTGCCCGAACGCGACCCACCACGACCGTCAGCCGTGCGGTAGGTGCCCGCAGAGTGCCACGCCATACGGATAAAGAACGGACCGTAGTGCCCGTAGTCCGCAGGCCACCAGTCTTGGCTATCGGTCATCAGCGCGGTCAAGTCCGCCTTTACAGCGTCGAGGTCGAGCGACTTGAACGCCTCAGCATAGTTAAAGTCGGGGTCCATTGGATTGCCCGCAGGCTGGTTCTGATGAAGCACCTTCAGGTTCAGCTGGTTTGGCCACCAATCACGATTCCCACGGCGATCATTGCGCACATTGGGCATCGCGCCATGAATAACAGGGCATTTACCGCCAGTATTTCCGTCCATAACACTCTCCATCATAGGTCTGGGCGCGGGTTCATCCCCGCCGATCTGGTGCAAGCCTAACGAGAGTTTAGAATAAGTAAAAATTAGATATTCTGATTGTTGTGATAATTAATACTTATCACTAATGATCCAACCGCCGCGCCAAAACCGCTGCCGTTTTAGCCGTATCAATCGACTCCTCCAGCCAGTTAAAAACAGGCTCTAATCCAGCAGGATCATCGCAAAACTCCGCGTAATTCGTGACGATCGCTCGCTCTGGATACTGCGCCGCGTAATCCGCAAACCGTGCATCCATGCCTTCGACCAAACGGCGCACGTCTTCGCGATCCCAGTCTTTCCACCACCCAGAACGTGCCACCTCATCCACGTCACGCGTATTGAAAATGAACCGAGCGTTTTTGAAATGATGGTGCATAAAATCGAGGACCATCGGGAAATCATCGCCCAAGGCGTTGTAACGGATTTCCTTAAACCCGAACCAACGTGCATCATTGGGCGGTGTCAGCACGTTTTCGACAAAGGCATCGACCAAGGCCGCCCCGAATTTCACCGGCCGCATCTCATCGGCACCGTGCCACGGATGATCAGGACCGCGCGGTTCTTCCCCCCACGAATAGCGTGTCATCCGCACCCGCCGCGCCGCGCCCCAAATACACTCCATCGCGTTATGATTTTCACCACGGATCGTCGCGCCCTCAATCGTCATCAACAGGTTCTGCAACAACGTCGACCCGCTGCGCCCATAGGTCACAATGAATATGCAGCCCTTGAGTTTGGGGTATGTGGCATCAAAACGATGGCTCATTTGACCCTCTCAATCTCTGGTCGGAACCATAGCCCGCGCCAAAACGCAGCATAAATCGCCCGCCGAAACTGCCAAGGCGTCCCACGCATCTGACGGTTCGCCCGAAGCCAGAACTCTGCCACGCCAGCCCAACCCATCATCCGCAGCCGCGCCGAAGTTTCGTTCCGTGCTCCATACCTGAATTTCCAGAGCGTCTCCCGCATGATCAACCCGTAATTCACCCCTTGGTTAACGGGCAAATCGTGCATGACCACACTTTCGGGCACGAACAACCCCGGATGGGATCGCGCCAAACGCTGCGTATACTCCGCATCGTCATACCAAATGAAATAGTCCACAATCGGCAGCCCATGCGCCTCAATCGCCCAACGCGGGATCAGGCAAGACACGAACGAACAAGACGACACGAGGAACACCGGCGCGTCAGGCGCATAAAACCGCGGCCAATCCCAAACGGGCGTAGGCGTGTTCATCTCGCAATGCCCCCCATCCGTCCATTTTACCCACGAACAGGCAAACGGCGCGCGCCGCCCCACGTTCGTTTCAAACTGGGCTAGAGCCTTTTCTAGCCGCTCAATCGCCGTCGGTTCGGGATATGCATCATCGTCACTGACCCAAACCAGATCAGCGCCATCTGTATAGGCGCGTTTCAGCCCGAGGTTAAAGCCACCCGCCCCGCCGATATTCTCTTTCAAACGCAGATATTCGACGCCCGTTGCGACCTCAGCCGTATGATCCGTCGAGGCATTATCGACCACATAAATCACATCGGGCACACGCGTCTGACCATGCAGCGCGGCCAGAACCTTCGCCAATTTATCCGCCCGATTATGGGTGACGATGACAGCGGCAAGTTTGGTCATTTCACCCCCATCGCCTCGCGATAATATCCCGTAATCACATCCTTCGCAGAAGGCTCTGCAGCAAGCGCTTCAAGGTTTTTCCGCAATGTTAGAGCCTGTTTTTCCAAGAACCCACCGTCTCTCCACAACCGATCCACTTTGCGCACAATCCCACGAACAGTCTGCGCAGGCTCGGGCGGCGTCAACAGGTCTTGCGACAGCAGTTCCCCCATCGCCCCAACATCGGTGGCAATCGGGATCACCCCTTCTTCAATCGCCTCAATCGCCACAAGTGCGAGGCCCTCATTCGCGGATGGGAGGATCAAGATATCCGCGCCCTGCAACACCCCGCGAACATCCGCGCCGCTCGGATGAAATGTAATCCGATCGGACAAACCCTTGGCCTCGGCGATCTGCCGAACAAACCGCAAAAACGGCCCCTCGCCCACCATATCAAACCGCAAATCCACACCGTTCTTTCGTCCCCAGCGCGCCAATCGAACCATCGCCCAAAGCGCTGTCACAGGCCGCTTTTGGTAGGCCATCCGCCCGACAAAGGCGACGCGCAGCGCGGTCTGCCGAGGTTGCATTCGAACGGGCTTAGCCCTTCTCCATTCTATCATCCGCCCAAGATCAACAGGGCGGTCAAACCGATCTCGATAAAAGTTAACCAACTTACCACTGATCACATGCGACCGATCAAGATACCCGCTCCACACCCCAGAAATCCGAACAAACCCGCCGTCCATATGCTCCACGATATGCGTGCTGTCATAGGTCCGAACCCACGGAAATTTACGGCGGATCACAGGCAAAGCGGCGTAAAGGGGGACGCAATGATGGATATGAACCGCAACAATATTCTCTTGCGAAACAATATCTTGAACCAGCCCGCCCCACTCTGAACGAGGACGATCATGCCAATCCAGCACCGTCACGCCCTCGGGCGGCTCACCCCCTGATCGCTCGGCCACGACGAACACCCGCAGCCCCAAATCCTGCGCCCATTCGATGCAATCCCGCGCGAGCGTCTCGGCACCGCCCACGGCAAACCAGTGCATTCCTATGAGGATCGCAGGCGGTTTTGCGTGGTTAGGCCGTGTCCGATCCCCCATTAGAACGCCGTTCAACGGACGCCATTGATGTCGTTCAACCCGACGAGAGAACAGTCGTTCCCGAATATAGAGCAAACGCTCCACAACAAACGGCGCGCCCCAATAGCCAGCGGCCAGCAGGGACTCATAAGGCAATCTTTCTGGCGCTTCCGTCATGGTTAATTCCTACCCGACCACATGCGCCATAAAAAGACAATCAAGGTTAACAGGCCCTTACCAGAGCGGACGCCGCATTAGCCGAACCTTGGGAATTAAACCTTAATGTTGGTGAAAATTTCAGCCCCAGAGGTCCCTATGCCCGATACGTCCGCCACCCTTTCGCTCCCCTATCTGATGCCCGCTCAGGCGCAGAAACACGTCACCCACAACGATGCCCTCGACCGTCTCGACCTCGTTGTGCAGCTCGTCGTCAGCGAATTCGACGCGACCAATCCGCCTGCCAGCCCGACCGAAGGCGACTGCTACGAGATTAGTCAAACTCCAACTGGCGACTGGGTCGGCAACGCGGGACAACTCGCCGTGTTTCAGAACGGCGGCTGGGTCTATGTCACCCCGAAAAACGGGTGGCTAGCGACGACCGAGAGTGGTGATATTAGGCTCTATTCTGGCGGAACTTGGGTGGATGCGCGCAATCAGTCTGCGCTCAACAACCTCCCCGAACTCGGGATCAACGCCTCTGCCGACAGCACCAATCGCCTGTCGATTTCCTCTGACGCGGTGCTCTTGAACCATGCGGGTGCGGGTCATCAGGTGAAGGTGAACAAGGCCACCCCATCCGACACTGCCAGCCTCCTTTTCCAATCGAATTGGTCGGGCCGCGCCGAGATGGGCCTCGCGGGAACGGACAACTTTGCGGTCAAGGTCAGTGCAGATGGCAGCACTTGGACGACTGCCCTTTCAGTAGAGGCGGCCAATGGCAACGTCACCTTATCTCAGGCATTAACCTTAACACCCGCGACGGCCCCAATTTCACCCACCGCTGGCATGCTCTATTTCGACGACACAACAGCAAAGCTCCGATGTTACGACGGCACCCAATGGCATGACCTGTTTTGACGGATTGCCGAGCAGCGCTCGATCAGGCTAGTGATGGGTATGGACCTACTTTTGATACATACTGGCGGCACCATCGGCATGGTGCCCACGGCCAACGGCCTCGCCCCGCAAAAGGGCGTGGTCGAGGACGCAATCGCGGCGCGGCTACCCACTGGCGTGACCTTGCATCAACACGTTTTCGATCCGCTTTTGGACTCGGCCGATGTTGGACCAAATCACTGGAACGAAATTCTATCGGTGTTGACCAATCACCCCGATATGCCCGCGCTCGTAACGCATGGCACCGACACGATGTCCTTTACGGGAGCGGCTCTGTCGCAGGCGCTGGCGGGGCTAAACCGTCGGGTCATTCTGTGCGGATCGATGCAACCCTTGAACACGGGAGGCGATGCCGAAGGGAACCTCGATCTCGCTCTTGATGCCGCGCTGAACCACAGCGACGCGGGCGTGCATTTATCCTTTGCGGGCAAGCTCTTACCCGCTGATGGCCTGACAAAATACGACAGCCACGCGGACGATGCATTCCGCCATATCCCGCAGGCACCGCTGACCGCCCCTACCCACCGTCAGTTCGACGCCAAACGCCTCGCCATCGTGTCGTTGACGCCTGATTTCCCCGTCGCCGCCCTCTCCGCAATGCTCTCTGAATTGGACGGCGCGGTGTTGCGGGTGTTTGGTGCAGGGACCGCAATGAACAATCCCGCGCTCTATGACGTCCTGAAGTCCGCGATCGCAGACGGCAAACGCATCCGCGCTGTCAGCCAGAGCACGACGGGCGGGTTAGAACCGGGCGCTTATGCGGCGGGGTCGGCATTATGGGCCGCGGGCGTTGAAAATGGCGGGTTAGAGACGCCAGAGGCGGCCTTGATCCACCTTTGGCTCAATTAAGCGGCCAAATTTCAAAAATTTCGACCTGCTTTTTCAAAGCAAAGCGCCGCACCCATAGGGTGCGGCGCAACCGCAGTTCCAAATTCGAATGTGGGTTATTTCTTGCGCATCGCCTCAAGGAGCGCAGCCCCCAGACCACCCGTTTCCGCTTGCTTCGGCGGGCTCACCTGTGTCCGCATGCGGGACAGAGCCTGCCCGCGCGGACGATCCTGACCGCGTTCATTACGCGTCTCTTTCGCGCTCGCACCACCATCTTTGCGCATGGTTAATCCGATACGCTTGCGCGGCACATCGACCTCGGTCACTGTGACGCGGACAACGTCCCCTGCTTTGACGATCTCATGCGGGTCTTTGACGAATTTATCGGCCAATTGGCTGACGTGGACCAAGCCATCCTGATGGACGCCGATGTCCACAAAAGCACCGAAAGCAGCCACGTTAGTGACTGTTCCCTCAAGAACCATCCCAGGTTTTAGGTCGGTGATTTCCTCGACCCCATCGGCAAAACTGGCCGTTTTGAATGTCGGGCGCGGGTCGCGTCCGGGCTTTTCCAGCTCGGTCAAGATATCGCGAACGGTGGGCAGACCGAATGTCTCATCGACAAAGTCCTCGGCACGCAGTCCACGCAAGGCCTGCGCATCACCCATCAGAGCCCGCACGTCACGCCCGCAGGCCGCAACGATCTTGCGGGCAACGCCGTAGGCTTCAGGGTGGACAGAGGACGCGTCGAGCGGTTCTTTCCCGCCCGTGATCCGCAAGAAGCCCGCGCATTGTTCGTAGGCTTTCGGCCCCAATCGCGCGACCTTCAGCAGGTCCTTGCGAGATGTAAACGCGCCGTTGCTATCGCGGTGCGCCACGATGCTCTCTGCCAAAACAGGACCAAGGCCCGAAATATGCGCCAACAGCGGCGCAGATGCCGTGTTCAGGTCTACTCCGACCGCGTTCACCGCATCCTCGACCACCGCTTCGAGCGATTTTGCCAGTTTGTGCTGATCCACGTCGTGCTGATATTGACCGACGCCGATGGCCTTGGGTTCGATTTTAACCAATTCGGCGAGCGGGTCTTGCAAACGCCGCGCAATCGACACCGCCCCGCGCAGGGACACGTCGAGGTCGGGGAATTCCCGCGCCGCGAGTTCGGACGCCGAATAGACCGACGCGCCCGCCTCGGACACGACGACCTTGGTCGGGGCTTTGACCGAGGACGGGAGGCGTTTCAGGGTTTCCGCCACCAACCGTTCGGTCTCGCGGCTCGCCGTGCCGTTGCCAATCGCGATCAGATCAACGTTGTGTTTCGCGATCAGCGCGAGGATCACCGCCTGCGACCCCTGCACATCCATGCGCGGCTGGAACGGGTAGATCGTCGCGGTGTCCAGAACTTTGCCCGTCGCATCAACGACCGCAACCTTCACCCCTGTGCGGATCCCTGGATCAAGACCAATCGTCGCCTTCGCGCCCGCAGGTGCAGCCAGCAACAAGTCCTTGAGGTTACGCGCAAAAACGGTGATCGCTTCCTCGTGTGCAGTGCTGCGCATTTCGCCCAAAAGGTCGAGCATCATGGTCATCGACAGCTTCACCCGCCATGTCCAACCCGCAACGCCTGCAAGCCATTTGTCGCCCGCAGTCCCCGCACGAACACCCAGTTCGGAGGCGATCAGCGACACGGCCCGCGCAGCGCCCTCTTCGTCAGGAGCGATGTCGATGGTCAGGAACCCCTCGTTCGCGCCGCGCAGCATCGCCAGCGCACGGTGGGACGGCACTGTCGCCCATTTTTCGCTATGAGCAAAGTAGTCGGCAAATTTCGCGCCGTCCTTTTCCTTGCCCTCAATCACGCGGGCGGAAATCACCGCCTCCCGTTTCATGAACTCGCGCAGATCACGCAACAGACCCGCGTTCTCCGCCAACCCTTCGACCAGAATATCACGGGCACCGTTGAGCGCGTCCTTGGTCGTCGGAACGGCCTCAGTGATAAAGCCACTTGCGTGAACCTCGGGATCAGTCGCTCGATCGGTTAGGATCAGATCAACCAGCGGCTCCAACCCATTTTCGCGGGCGATCATCGCTTTGGTGCGGCGCTTGGGTTTGTAGGGTAGGTAAATATCTTCCAACTCGGCCTTCGTCGCGGCCTTGTGGATCGACAGCGCCAGATCGTCGGTCATCTTACCCTGCGAGGTGATCTCTTTCGCGATAGCCGCGCGCCGCTGTTCCAATTCCCGCAGGTAGGTCAGACGTTCGGCCAAGGTGCGCAATTGCGTATCATCCAGTCCCCCCGTCACCTCTTTGCGGTAGCGCGCGATAAAGGGAACCGTCGCCCCTTCGTCCAACAGCGCCACGGCAGAGGTGACCTGTTTCGGGGTGGCGTTAATGTCCTGCGCGATGGTCGCTGCAATGCGGGTGATGGTGTCCAAAGGGGCCTCCGAATACGAACTGGATATCCTTCTTAGCCCCGCATCCGACCCGCCACAAGCAACCGCAGCCCACTGTTTTACCGATCCGAAAGACAAAGCCGATATCGCTGTCTATAGTCGACCCAAACGAACTAAAGCAGCCCGATGACCGCAACCCTGTCTCGCCCCAGATTCACCACGCTCCGTTCGATCATGGCCTTGATCCTGCGTGAGATGGCATCGACCTATGGTCGGTCACCCGGTGGCTATCTTTGGGCCGTGTTAGAGCCTTTGGGCGCCATCGCAATTATGGCGCTGGGGTTTTCGCTGATGATCCACAAACCGTCCTTGGGCAGCAATTTTATGCTGTTCTACGCGACAGGGTTTTTGCCGATCCACATCTATGGCGAACTCTCGACAAAAGTGATGAATACGCTGCGCTATTCACGGATGCTCTTGGCCTATCCGCGGGTGCTGTGGATCGACGCGATCCTTGCGCGCGTGGCCTTGCACCTGCTGACAGGGATCGTCGTCTCGATCCTCGTGATCGGCGGCATCATCGTGCTGACATCCGCCGAGGCAGACATCGACCCCGTCACAATAGCCCAAGGCATCGGCATGGTCGCCCTCATCGGCACAGGAATAGGCACGCTGAACTGTTACCTCACAGGTCGGTTCGAATTTTGGGGCCGCATCTGGGCCATCGCCTCCCGTCCGATCTTCTTTGCCTCGGGTGTGTTTTTCCTCCTCGATAATGTAACAGAGCCGTTGCGCACATGGCTATGGTGGAACCCGCTGATCCATGGCGTCGGGCTGGTTCGGGCGGGGTTTTATCCAACCTATGAGGCCACCTACGCCTCGCTCACCTACGGCTATAGCTTTGGTCTGATTGGGCTGGTTTTGGGTTTAATCCTGCTCCGCGCCAATCACGACAGGATTTTGTGACAGCCTATCACGTTCGCTGGAGGGGCGTTTACAGATCAGCGCCGCCCGTTACCTATACCGTGACGGAGGACACAAATGCGCAACCTAATCGCCGCCCTATTCACCCTCGCCGCAAGCAATGCAGCGGCCAATCCGATGACCAATTGGACAGAACAGAAATTCGCGCTGTTTTCATCAAACGACTATACCGCGACCGAAACCTCAGTTGATGTGCAAAGCGCTGGAACAGTGTCGATGTTGTGGACCGCGCTCCCACCGTCTGACTGGTCCACTCGACAAGCAAGTTGGGATTGGTCCGTCACCACGAGCGTGCCGCCAACCGACCTCACGCAAAAGGGCGGCGATGATCGGAACCTATCGCTCTATTTCGTGTTCATGCCCGAAGATGTGGCGCGTCAAAATCAATCCGCTTCGATCCGCAGCCTCCTCGCTGTCGAGGAGGCCCGCGTGCTGATGTATGTCTTTGGCGGCAATCATAAGATCGGAGATGTCCTAACCTCTCCTTACCTTGGTCATCGGGGTCGAACGATCATTCGGAGATCGGCGGGCACGGGCAGCTACACGGAATCCGTCGATCTCGCCACCGACTATGCCCGCGCTTTTGGTGGTGAGGCGACAGCTCTTGTTGGTTTGGCTCTTTCCTCAGACAGCGATGATACCGATAGCCAGATTTCCGCACGGTTGGGGAACTTAAAACTCGACTAATCTTTGGATTAAAACCGACCCAAAGGTCGCCATTACGCCTCATTTTTGCCCCTCCCCCTGACCGTCCGCCCACTGACAATTGGTTCGGTGGAACACGGGGGATGAAGATGAACATCGACTATGCTGGCCGCGCAGGGGCGGCGCTTTATACTGATCTGGTGATGATTGACGGCGTGCTGGTCGGCACCTCGCGCTATGGCGGCGCGATTGAAAGCTGGATGACCGCCCTCCGCCAAATCGACAGCCTTTCACATACCCGAACCGATACCGCAGGAGGCGAGGCAGAGTTGACAGTTGTCAACTTTTCCGACGGTCCCGCGCTGATGACAGGAGGCGGCGCAAACGGCAGCCTACAATTGATCAGCTTAACAGATGGCGCTCTGTCCACGGCAATAGACTACGGCGAATTCTCTTGGCCCTCTGACATCACCGCCAGCACAGCCGTCACGTTAGACTCAGGCCGTATCGGATTTTACGGCGGCTTCTGGGGTGAGGACGGTATCGCGCGGCTCCAGTTTTCGGGCAATGGCGCGCTCCTCGGCACAGGCTATACGCCCGACACGGCGCAATCCTACGCCTCTGGCATCACAGCGATGACCACGGCGAACTTTGGCACCACACAGTATATCGTGACCCTGGCCCAAGAGATGAACGGCCTCACCCTGTGGTCGGTGGCAGACAACGGCAACCTCTGGGCCGAAGATACTGTCGACGCCACGGACGGGCTGTGGATCTCGGCCCCCACCGCGATTGAAACCGTGGTGATCGGCGCGAATACCTACATGATCGTCGCCGCAGCGGGTAGCGGATCGCTCTCGGTCGTCACCTTGGATGCAACAGGCGCCATGTCCGTGATCGACCATGTGATCGACGATTTGGACACGCGGTTCGCAGGTGTAACCGCACTGGCCACGATCCAAGTCGACGGCGAAACATGGGTCGCGGCAGGTGGCGCGGATGACGGGGTGAGTGTCTTTTCCCTCCTCCCCAACGGCATGTTGGAACCCGTCGCACACTTAGCCGACACCGTCGCAGCGGGACTCGCCGATGTGTCCACGATTGAACTGGGCAGCACCGATGGGATCATCGACATCTACGTCGGATCGGCGAGCGAGACGGGCATCACCCACCTCACGTTCGACCCCAATGGGGCGACGATATCAGGCACTAATTCGGCGGAAACGCTATGGGGAACCGACGGCGATGACCTGATCTTCGACGGCGGTGGGATCGACATCCTAACAGGTGGCGCGGGCGAAGATGTGTTCATCTTTATCCCCGATGGCACTCCTGACACGATCACCGATTTCACACTCGGCGAGGACCGCATCGACATCAGCAGTTGGGGCCTCATCCGCAACCTATCCCAAATCGGCTACACTGAAACGGAGGATGGCCTCACGCTGACCTACGGCGAGGAAACACTGCATATCCAATCGTCAAACCCGCTGACATGGGATCAACTCGTCCTACACGACCTCGTGCCCATCGCCCGCTATTCAAACCTCACGATGATCGACGAAAACAACGATGCCATCGACCCGTCCCTGCAAGACGTGCTTTGGCGGTTCTGCGGAACGGTCGACATCCCCGATGACACCTTAAAACAGATGGTTAACGGGGACATGGATTGGGGGTTTTAGGCTCGCTTACTCGCGGAACGCCCTATCGCGGACCTTGATCACGGGGTTCCAGAAATATTCGAGCACGGTACGTTCACCGCGCACAATATCGACCTGCGCAATCATACCAGGCAGGACACGGACAGGGTCGCCGTTCGCCTCGGTAATTTCGCCCTCGATAGAGGTCTCGACGACGAACATCCGTGCCTGAACCTCTTCGCGCATATTGGCGTCTGCAGACACCCGCAGCACCGTGCCATCCAACGTCCCGTACTTGGCCGCGTCATACGCCGTCAAAGCGATACGCACGCGCTGACCCGGTTCGACATTGGCGATGTCTTGGGGTGCGATGAGAACTTCGACCTCAAGGCTTGCGGTTTCGGGGACGATTTCGGCGATGACATCCCCTTCGGACACAACCGCGCCTTCTTGGTCAAAGAACACCTGATTGATCACACCCGTGATCGGCGCTTTGACTTCGGTTTCATTCACGCGCAGCCGCAGGGACGGCATCCGTTCAGTCAGCTCTGCGATCTGAGACAGTACCGTGACGCGTTCCTCTAGGATCGCGCTCTGAAACGCAGCCCGCGCGGCGGTGATCTGGGCGTCGATTTCCGCGATGGCGAATTCCGTGGCCGACAAGTTTTCTGTCAGGACGGAGATTTCGGTCGAAGCGATGCTTGCGTCGCGTTCCAGCCGGAACCGTTCGTCCATGCCCAAAACGCCAGCGTCAACCAAGGGTAGGATCTGGCTCGCCTCTTGTTCGACCAACGCAAGCTGCGCCTGACGGCCAGACAATTCAGCCTGCAACGCCTCACGTTCGCGTTCCTTTTGCGACCGCGCCTGCAAAAGTGCCGTTTCACGGGCGACTAGGTCAGCGCGGCGGGCAACAGACGATGACGCTTCGGCGGCCAGCAG
Organism: Aestuarium zhoushanense; assembly: GCF_056431045.1. Taxonomy (NCBI): domain Bacteria; kingdom Pseudomonadati; phylum Pseudomonadota; class Alphaproteobacteria; order Rhodobacterales; family Paracoccaceae; genus Aestuarium; species Aestuarium zhoushanense. The sequence goes on along the minus strand of NZ_JBWKMA010000001.1, from coordinate 145,543 downwards.
CGTCGCCTCTATTTCGTCGGTGGTGGCAATGTCGCCAACCTCAAAGGCCTGTCCGTTCATCTCAGCCTCAAGCCGGGCGAGACGATGCGTCAACGACCGCAACCGTTTTTCCGATTCAGCGAGCGCACCGGCGGCCTCGGTCGGGTTAATCTCTGCGATCACTTCGCCCGCTTCGACACGATCGCCACGGGCGACATGGAAGCTAACGATGGTCCCGCGATGAGGCACCTGCACCGTCCTGTTTTGCCCCAGAGGCACAACTCGACCTTCGCCATGGGTCACGAGGTCCAGCGCGGTAAAATGCGCCCAAGCCAGAAAGATCACCAAAAGCGCGGCGCTCGCCCCGATTAGGGTCTTTTGCGGGCGGTTGTGGGAATAGATGGCGCTGCTCATGACGCGCCTCCCGCTTGCACGCGCTGGGTCCGCGCTTCACGCGCGGCAAAGTAGTCGCGTGCAGGCATGTCGCCCACAATCCGACCGCGATCCACCACAACAACACGGTCGCATAGGTCGAGGATTTTCGCCTTATGAGTCACGATAACAAAGGTCTTATCCGCAAGGTCCGATTTGATCTGTCGCACAAGATGCGCCTCTAGCTGCGCATCCATCGCGGAACTGGGTTCATCCATCAGCAGAATGTCGGGATCAGGGGCCAGCGCCCGCGCGATATTGATCGCCTGACGCTGACCTCCCGAAAGGTTCGCGCCCTGCTCTGGCACAGGCATATCGAGCGACATAAGACGCGCTTGGCTCGGGTCGTCCCCCAAGCCTGTCAGCCGAAGCGCCGTGATCAGACGATCATCGTCGAGGTCCATGTGACCAAGGCCGACGTTGTCGCGCAGCGTTCCTGCAAACATCCAGGGCGTCTGGAACACCGTTCCAATGCGGCGATTGAGGTCCGCGCGAGGATACGCGCCGACAGGCACGCCGTCGCACAATACGGCCCCAGATTCTGGCACGACCAGCCCGCACATCAACCGTAGTAGTGACGTTTTGCCAGAACCCGTCCGACCAACCAGCGCGATCTTCTCGCCCTTTTGGACCTTAAGATTGACCTGATCCAGAACCGCCTCGCCCTCTTTGCTTAGTCGCAAAGTGACGTTCGATAGCTCAATAGCGGGGCGTTCGCCGTGGGCGCTGACCACGGGGACGCCCGCGTCTGTGCGACGATCCATAGCGAGGAAATCGCGGACCATGCGGTAAGATGTTAACGCTTGGTTCGCGCGACCGATGGTCTGACCCACACGCGACAATGGCGCCATCACGCGGCCGAAGAGGATCACCGCGCCGATGATCGCGCCCATCGTTATGGTTCCGCTCACAAAGAGGTGGAAACCAACCACGATCATCGCGACTTGGAACACTTGCTGAACCAAACCGATCACCGTTCCGACCCATTGAGAGGCGTTCTTGGATTGCGCACCCGCCTCGTTCAAAATGCCCGCTTGGACGAGGAACTTGCGCTTCAAAATAGCATATGCGCCCGTCACCCGCAGATGGTCGAGGCCCGAGAGGATTTCGACCAACAGGGCCTGACGGCTTTGCGCAAAACCAGCATAGCGATTGGACGATTTCACCATAATCGGCTGGACGAGTGCCACGAGGATCAGCACAGTCGGCACGGCCAAGGCGGGCACGATCCAGATCAAACCTGCGATCTTCCCGATCACAAAAATGAACAGGAACACAAAGGGCAAATCGACCAAGGTCAGCAGCATCGCCGAGGTCATGAATTCGCGATAAACTTCAAAATTGCGAATGACCGAAGACAATTGCCCCACGGATTTTTCGCCATTTTTGGGACGTGCTTCAACAAACTGATCAAAGAGGTCCTCAGTCACCTTGCGATCAGCGGAATGGGCTGCCGTTTCCACAATCGTGCTGCGCGCATTTTTTAAAACAACATCAAACAGCACCGCAATCGCAACGCCCGCGGCGAGGGCATAGAGGCTCTCGGTCGCTTGATACGGCAGCACGCGGTCGTAAACGACCATCACAAAGAGCGAGGTCGCGAGGCCCAGAATGTTGGAAATAAAACCCGCCAACAGCACCCAGCCCAGCCGCGAGGTGCCCAGGGTTTTGATCGGATTGATGGCTTTTAGTCGCGCCTCAGCCGAACGATCTTCGGTATCGGAGGGCGTGAACGTCCAGACCCGTGGGCGTGTTCCCATCGGCAAATCAACCGCACCCGACCCATCGAGTGCAATCCCATTTGGTCCGTCGAAAAAGGCAGCACCCGCCTCCAGTTCAACGACGATCGGCCCTGCGTGGCCGTCTTGAACTTGGTCCAGTCGGGCAGGAATAGGGTCTAATCCGAGCCTCTGCGCCGCATCCATGAAGCGAACGATCGGGTCGTTTGTACCCGTTGCTTCCCATGCTTCCTTGATCGACGCCTCAGAAATCCTGATGTCGTATCGTGCCGCCAAAGCCCTCAGGCCAGCGACCGCTGGGTTGCCCACCATTGAAATCGGCTCTTCTGTCGTCTCGGATTTCCGCCAAAACATTATTGCGTACCTCCGGGGGTCGTCAGCGTGAGAGCATCGCATACGTTCAACAATGCACAGCCGCCGCCATATGTGTTCGCCAAGGACACCAACGCCAATTTCGATCGTTGATCCGCCTCAACCAGCGCCACTTCGGTCAGGGCAAGCGACAGCAGTTCGCGAGTTAAACCTTCGATATCGGCACGACCGGCGGCCAGTAGCTGTTCCAACTCCGCCACGCGATCATTCGCGATTTCCAACCGTTGCTGAAGCAGCGCCTTTTGCGCGCGAGCATTGCGTGTCTGCAAATCATAGGCCTGCTGCGCAAGCACCATCTGATCGCGCAGCGCCTGAAGCTGCGCATCTGTCGAACGACCCGCCAGAGCCGCCGAGCGGGCCTGCGCATCCCGCGCTCCCCCATCGGAAATAGGTAGGTCAATTCGCAGCCCAAGACGCAGGTCATAATCGCCTTGATCCGCTGATGGCGTCGCGACAGCGCCGGTCAACGATGTGACGGGTCCGCGGGATAGCAGTATCGATCGCAGCCTTGCGTCAGACTGCTTTATCGCCAACTCGAGCCCAGCTTCACGCCAATGGGGCATTGAACGTGTGATATCCGCCGACAGACGCCGCACGGTAGCCGAGGCTGTATTTGCCGTTCCTTCTGGCCCATACATCACCAACATGGCCAGTTCGGACGCGGCACTATCACGTTCTAACCGAGCCGAAAGACGACGGGACTCGACATCGTTCAGGGTCTGCTGGATCGTCAAAAGGTTCGACGTGGTCAACACCCCAACCGAGGCCGCCTGATCCAGCATCGGTTTACGGTCGTTATAATCGGCCAATCGTCGGTCGATGATCGCAATGACTTGCTGGGCCGCATCACGCCGCAGAACCGCCTGAACAATCCCGACGGACCAGTCATTTACTGCAAGGGCATATGCGGTCTGCGCAGACTCTGCCTGCAATCGTGCCTCGTTTTCTGCCGCAGCGGTCTGCCCATTGTCGCTGAGCACGCGAGACAGCCGAACGTCTGCTTGGCCGCCTGTCTGCGTCCCATCAACGTCATTTCGGTTCGCCCCCGCGGTCACAGACCCGTTCACCTGACTGCGCCGACGGGAAGACACTTCATCCACCGCAGCCAAACGAGACAGATAGTCAAACCGAAGCGCGGCAATGTCGGGCGACTGCCACATAGCCAGTTGCAACGGGCCGGCATCTGCAGAAACGGGCACGTCGCCCACTACAGGGGGCGGTGCTGAGATCGGTGCGCAGGACGTCAGTCCGGCAGCAAATAGAACAATGATCGATCTCAGAATTATTTTAGTCACTGCAGTCTTCTTTAAAATTGCTTCTCAATCCCGATGGAACCGAGGATGAGGCCTCCCGTACCGATTACTTCGCCGTAGACTTGGACACCGGAGTTGTAACGGGTCAGGACTGGAGCAGTCACGCGCACATATTGGAAAGGTTCAAAGGGATAGCGCTCCTCTTTGGGGCGGAGCGTGGTGCTAAAGATGATCTCGTCAGTAGAATGCCATTTTGTGGCACCTACACCGACGTCATAGATAAGGTGATCCTGCCAAAGATTGCCGCGGACAAAACCCCTCAGTTCCGCCCCGATGGCCGAGGATTTTACGTCAACTGGCGTCACAAAAACAGAAATCCCGTCAGGGAAACGCAGCTCAGCCTTACCCATGTAAAGACCGCCGCTGATGCCAAACCGATGCCCTGCCCAGAAGGGTTCAAATTCACGTTCGGCGCGGACAGAGAGTGCGATACTGTAGCCCAGCTCAACATCATCGCCAAACCCGAAACCACCGCCCGACGATGTACCAGTGCTATAACGCGCATAATGCTCTGCGATCTGCGCAATACGGTGGTCGAGACTGAGGCCTGCGATCACCTTCCAGTCGGACTCGGCCTTGGCCTCTGTCACAACGCAAATGTTGGCCACCCACAGGGCAGCCAACATCATAACCTTAAAAAGTCTCAGTGACTTACACAGCATCAGGCTGCAGCAAACTCGTAGCCAAGAACAGACAAGGTTCCGTTGTCCATAAACCCAAACAAGGCTTCGGCATCAATGCCATCACCAACGATCAGGAACAACTCATCGTCGTCGAGCATGTAGCTGTTGCCATCGCCGACGCCGTTATCTGCGTTACCATCACCGAGATAGACAGTGTCCAGACCGAGTTCGTCATTGGCCATCGCCTGAGCAACAGTTGCAAAATCATTGACCTGGAACATGAACAGCGTTTCGTCTGCAGCCAAAAGCTCGAGCGTCAAATCACCCGTGATACCGACGTCGGCAAGGCCGTTGGCTTCTTCCGTACCGTTGATCAATGCGTCGAATTCAGCTTCATCGATTGTTTCATCCATCATGATGTCATCGATTAGATCGATAAGACCAATTGGTTTGTCTGTATCGGACAAGTTCAAACCAGTGAGCCGAGCAACATCACCTGCATCATCAGGCATATCGCCACGCAGTTGCAGGCGATAATCACCGATTTGAAGTGCGATCTCGTCAGTGCCTGCCGGATCGAAGGTCGTGGTGATCTGGAACTCTGGTGAGGTAGCATCCGCATATTGGACATAGAGACCAGACGGGGTTTGATCGGCCAACAATTGCAGATCGAAGGCATTGTAACGCGCATCGATGTCAGCGATAAACGCGTCCCAAGCGGACTGTGTCGTCAGGTTGGGCGCTTCAGTCTCGAACAAGTTGTCAATCTCAGCATCCAAGGCGGTCGATGCACCAATTGCGCTCGCCAGCCAAGAGAGATCCAGACCGACAAAATCACCCGTGATACCCACCTGATCAATTACATGGTCAGTATCTGCAATACCATCCTGCAGCACGATCCGAAGTCCATCGGTTCCGGCTTCCAATTTGAACAGGGAGCCATTCGAACCGCTAAACGCGATCTCGGTCAAGGTGCCCGAAATGTCCCAAGTTGTATCGTCGGTCGGATCGAACGAGTCGATCGCCGTGACGAACTCTTCGACCGTGGCATAAGTCATCCCTGCAAACTTCAGCGCAACGGACGCAGTCGCGTCACCGATGGATATCGTCACATCACCACCGCTTGCTGCAAACTCAAGAGTATCGGCAAGTGTGAGATCTTGGTTGAAGAGGTTCGTATCCAACGTTTCAAGCGCGGCGTCCCAAGTCATCATCGCGGTGTCCAACGACATCGCGAAGGTATCGAGATCAGCGACCAATGCGTCAGCTTGGGCCGTGATATCAAAGTCGAGCAATCCAGCCGCAACTTCAACATAGAGCGGCACTTCGGTAGAAGCAGGAATAGAGAAGGCCTCGATAGTGCCGTAGTCCGCTTCGAAGAGGAAATCGTTGTCGAGTTGATCGGTTACAGTGATCTGCAGCGTCAACTGTTGTCCCTGCATGTCCGAGCTTACGAACAGTTCCCACCCTTCGGTCATCAACGGATCTTCGAGATCCAAATTCAAATCAACAGATTGAATAGTCTCAGTTCCGACCACCCAAGCAATATTTGCAGCCTTGAAGTCTTCTGGTCCGAAGTTATCCTTGATGTTGTCGACGTCATGGAAATGGCCAAGTTCGATCTCTGGCCCCATCGTTTCGCCGATAAATGGATTATAACCAACACTGATGTCCCAAGTCGGGAAATCGTTGTCGTTTTTGACTGTAACGTCGAAGGTCTTCTCAAAAGTCTTATCGCCCGCGTCAGTCACTTCTACTGTGAGCGAAACAGTGGTCGTAGGCTCAAAGAGATCGTCGAACTGCCAAACACCATCAACAAGAACGTAAGCGCCCGCCTCATAGTCGAGTTCAGCATCTGCCTTCAGATAAACGTTGCCTTCGGCATCGATCTCGAACAGATCCGCATTGTCACCAATAAGCGTATATTTTTTAGGTGCGCCGCCGAGGTTATCATCAACAACGCCGAGCTGACCTACCAAGCGATCAGTGTTCTCATGGGTCAACTTCTCAGTGGATTTGTCGTTCCAAACGATGTCTTGATCAGGAATGTTCTCGAACACAGCCAGATCGCCAGTCAACGTGATGTCAGTCGGCGCTTCGTTCGTTGGGATGGTTTCGGCATAAGTGAACGTCAGGGTCGATACGTTGTCGGATTGGTCAGTAAAGGTCGCCTCAACCGAGATCACCTTACCAACATAATCGCCAACTACGTCAAATGCAGCACCAGGCGTGTCGCCAGGAGCATCTAGAGCCAAATTCAGCGCAATCGGATCACCGACGTTCGTGCCGTCAACTTTCCACTGGATCGAGATCGCTTTGAAATCTTCGGTATCGATGCCACCGTTCAGGTTGTCATCGTCGTAGACATTGACGTCAGGCATGATCGAATCGCCGACAGACGGCGCGATTGGGTCAAAGCCATCTGCAGTGGTCGGATCGTCAGCGTTTTCCACGGCAACAGTGAAGGACTTTGTAAAGTCCTTTCGGTCGACGTCGGTCACGGTCACATCGAACGACAGCTCTGGGGTTTCCAGTGCCTCATAGTCAACCGCAGCATCAGCCTTGAGGTAAACACCGCCGTCTTTGATCTCGAACAGCGCAGCGTTTGTGCCCGACAGCTCGAATGTGAAATCACCCTCAGTGCCAGTGTCGGTCACCGAAAGCTCACCGACCAAGAGGTTGGCGTTATCGGCACCGTCAACGTTTTCATCGACCGAAAGGGTCTCACCCAGAGAAATATCCGTCGGCGCGGTGCTGGCGACGACACCATAAGATACCTCGTCAAAGATGTGTTCATTGCCCGCCTGATCGACCACCGTAACCGTCACCGACACGGCCTTATCAACCATCGCGTCGGTCAGATCAAAGGTAGCCTCTGTCGCACCCTCAAAGTTTTCACCGTCAAGTTTCCACTGGTAAGATACCGTTTTGAAATCAGATTCATCACCACCATCAATGGTATTATCTTCATCAGCTGCATCAACTGTTGCGGTCAACGTCGAACCAGAGCCCAAGTCGCCGTCAACAGTCACTTCACCAGTGGTATCTTCGTCAACGTTCTTAATCGCGACATCGAAGAATTTCGTAGCCGATTTACCGCCAGAGTCGGTGACCTTAATACCAACCTTGAGTGTCGCTACACCATCAACGGCAAGCTCTTCAAAGTTCACCTCTGCGTCTGCGTTCAGATAAACGGAGGTGCCCTCGATCACGAACAACTCTTTATTGTCGCCAACGAGTGTATAGGTCAGCGGCGAATACGGCACGGCTGCCAGTGCCTCTGCACCGCCAGCGATCGCTTCACTCACCACAGTATCTTCATCGGTGACTTCAATCGAACCGACAAAGAGGTCGCCGTCGTCGGTAGAGGCCGTATTCTCGTCGACACTCAGTTCAGACTCTTTGGCAGACAAGCCAAGGATAACAGGCGCTTTATTGGTAACGATCGCAGTCACGTCACCGACAGCGTTATTAATTGCATTCTCAATAGCGTTGTCGTCGCCTGCCGCCTCGCTGACAGCCTGTTCAACCTTTTCCGCAACAACCGACGCCGCCGAGAACGCGCTCTTTAGGGCATCGTTGTTGTTAAGAAGAGTGTCTTTGTCAGCAGTATCGCCCGCTTCTACTGCAGCCTGAACTGCGGTATCAATTTCCGCACCAATCGCACCACCAAGGTCAGTGATTTTGGTGATCAGGGTCGCTTTGGCATTCGCGCCCAAACCGTCCAGCGAGTTCACGAACTGCGCTACAAAACCGCCTTCCGATGCATCACCGAAATCGATTGTCTCACCCTCATAGGCAATCGCTTGCTCTGCCATTGCCTGCAATGCGTCGGTGAATGCATCCGTCGCAGTGTAATCTTCAGAGGTGTTCGCACCGTTCAGCGCAGAGGCCACAATCTGGAGCGTCGCGGTCAACTGCTGCGAAACGCCTTCGCCCTTAAGCGCGTCAACAGCACCAACGCCGTCATCGTAAGGGTTGAAGGTGAGCAGATCGACGCCTTCCAAACCGAGCTTGGTCGCGAGGATGGATGTGTCGAGGCCAGTATTTTCGCTATCAAGCGCGGTGAACGGCGTAATCACGCCCGAGCTCGCCGACGCTTTCATAGTGATACCAGCCAGCACCGCACCAGAAGAGGTATCGACCGTCTGTTCGTCGGTGATCACAACGATCGTGTTACCGTTCGGGTTCGCGAGAGAGTAAGAACCGTCTGCCCCAGTACGTGCAGAGGTTTCTCCCGCGTCCAGTTTGCCGTTGTTGTTGGCATCCACAAATACCAGCGCGTTTTCGAGCGGGCCTTTGATCGCAAAGCCGGCAGATGTTCCACCAGACGAAGATAGCGTCGTGCCACCTTTACAGGCAGCCAGCCCGAACAATGCCAAAGGGCTAAGCAAACGGATTCGTTGATTCATAATGACCCCCACAGTCGAAAACTCTCATTCTGGAACTCGCCCAGACAAATTGAGCGGACTCCAGCAATAACAAACGCGTTATTGTTGAGGGCATTTTCCTACAAAAACAACCCAAAAAAACAACTCTGAGGAGAAGTCGTATGGAATACCTTACTTTACGTCAAAAGCTGTTCGAAATGCCCAGTGCGGAACCGATCAGACCCAGCACGCTGCGGGCGGAATTGATCGGGCTTTCGGTGGCATAAACGAGGTCGCCAGCCATGATCTCAAAGTTGCGGGCGGCAAAGAGGCCGTCGGCGGTTGTGAGGTCCACGGTGAACACGACCTGCTCTTTCGCGGGGCCAGTGCCGTCAGTGCGCAGGGCGGATGCGGGGTATTCCCGCAGAACCAGAACGCCTTTGGGGTTCGCACGGCCAGCATCCACGCCGCCGATCAGCGAAAGCGCCTGCAGTGCGGTCACGCGATCATCGGGAAAAACGAATTCGGATTGTGTGCCCGCAGCGCCGAGCGCGAGGAAGGTGCGGTCGTCTTCTTCGATGAGGATACGGTCGCCGCCCTGCACTTCAGCATCCAGCGAGGGGTTATCAAACAGACGATCAAGCGAGATGCCATAAACCGACGAACCACGGATCAGCTTTACCTGCGGGTTCGCCATACCGCCGCGCGCGCCGCCACCTTGGGCGATCAGCGACAGAACAGTCACGTTCCGACCATCAAGCGGATACACACCCGGCGCGCCAACGCCAGACACGAGGTTTGCGGTATTCGCACGGCCTGGGGTCACAGCAATCTGCACCTGCGCAGACGGGATCGTTTCGAGGTATTTTTCCTCAATCCGCTGACGCGCCGTTTCAGGCGACATGCCCGAGATTTTTAGGTCCCCAACGAAGGGCAAGAACACTTCACCGTTCGAGGACACCACAACGTCTTGGAGCTGCGCCGCACTTCCCCCCGCGCCAGCAAGCAGCGCGTTTTCGCCCGTTTCCCAAACAGTCACTGTGACAACATCGCCGGTGTTAATGATTAACGACGACGGCTGGCCCGCATTACGGATCCACGACCGCGACGTGTCACCAACCACGGGCCACGCGGCCAGACCAGATTGGGTATCACGGGTGACGGCGACCACTTCGAACGTAGCTTCTTCACCAGATTGGGAGGGTCGCGCGGCAGCGATCACCTCTGACTGGAAACCAGCACCACGCGGCGTGTTACACGCGGCAAGGGTGACACAAAGGCCAGCGGCCATCAGATGACGATATGAAAACCCCATGTCCCCCCCGGGAGTGGCTATGATAAGCAGTCTTTGCACCATACTACCCAAATGGATATGGTCAATAACTTGTAGGCCCCTTCGCGGCTTTACCCACAATATTTGGTAGTTTCGTCTGGTAAATCGTGCGGCCACCACGTTACCTAGCGGTGAGTAAGCAGAGGGCGTCCATGGCTAAAGGCATCGTTGTTGTAGGGGCGGGATTCTCGGGCGCTGTCATTGCCCGCCAATTGGCCGATGCTGGATTGACCGTGACTGTGACCGAGAGCCGTGATCACGTCGGCGGAAACTGCCACACCTCTCGCGACGCGCAGACTGGAATCCTGCTCCACCACCACGGACCGCATATTTTCCACACGGGGGATCGGGACGTTTGGGATTACGTGAACCGCTTTGCCGTGTTTCACCCCTATCGCCACGCAGTGCGGACAACAGTGGCAGAGAACGTCTATTCTCTGCCCATTAACCTCCAAACGATTAACCAGTTTTTCGGCACAGCGATGCGGTCGGACGAGGCACGCGCGTTTATCGCCGCGCAATGCGTCGACATCCCGAACCCCGCCAACTTTGAAGAAGCCGCGCTCGCCTCCATCGGGCCCGCACTCTACGAGGCGTTCTTTCGCGGTTATACGGTGAAACAATGGGGCTGCCCGCCGACGGATATCCCTGCCGCCGTGTTTCGCAGGTTACCGCTGCGGTTTAACTACGACGACAGTTACTTTGACCATCCCTACATCGGGATGCCAACGGATGGGTTTACGGCCTTAATAGAGACTATTTTGGATCATCCTTTGATCACTGTGCTACTGGGTCAATCAATGACACAGACCGATTTGGCCGCATACAGTCACGCGTTCTGGACAGGCCCCCTCGATGGGTTTTTTGACCACCAATTCGGTCGGCTCGGGTATCGGAGCCTTCGGTTTGACGAGTTCCGCGAACGGGGCGATTGGCTGGGCTGTGCGGTGATGAATTTCGGGGATGAAACCGTCCCTTACACGCGGATCACCGAACAAAAACACCTCGCCCCGTGGGAAGGTCACGATGCATCGGTGCTCTATGCGGAAACCGCGATCGACTGCGGGCCGAACGATGTGCCCTATTACCCGACGCGGCGTTTGGATCAGCGGGAGCTGCTGGCCCGCTATGTTGAGGCGGCAGAGGCGACCACGAACACCACCTTCGTGGGCCGCTTGGGCACCTACCGCTACATCGACATGGATGTGACCATCCGCGAGGCTATGGACACAGCAGCCGCTTACCTCTCGGCCAAATCAAACGGCACCCGCCCGCCAGTGTTCTCGGTGCGACCACTATGACTGGCATCGCAGCAGTGATCGTAACCTACAATCGGGCGGATCGCTTGCGGTGGACGCTGGATCGCAGCTTAGCGGAGCCGTTCGATAAGGTGTTTGTAGTGAACAACGCCTCGACGGACGGCACATCCGAGGTTTTAGCGCAGTTCGATGACCCACGATTGACCATTATCAACCTCCCCGAAAACCTCGGCGGCGCGGGAGGCTTTGCCGCTGGGATTGAGTCCGCAGAAGATGCCGATTGGCTGGTTCTTTTCGACGATGATGCTTGGCCCGCTGGTGGCGCGTTAACCAACTTTCGGGCAGAGTTAGAGACTGTTTCGCCCGACATTGCCGTTCTTGCCGCCGATGTTCGGCTGCCTGATGGGACGGCCTCTGACATGAACCGCCCGATCATCAATCCGTTCTGGAACCTGAAGGATCGCGCACTGACCACCCTTCGCCATGGACGTGGCGGATTTACAGTGCCCGCAGATACTGCCCGCGACATCGATGCGGCGACCTTTGTCGGCTTCGCCCTGCGTGGGTCTGTCGCGCGGAAAATGCCGAAACCAGAGGCTGGGTTGTTCCTCTATTCCGACGACATTCTCTATAGCCTCGCCCTGCGTAAGGCAGGTTGGCGTATTCGCACCCTGCCCCAGATGCAGTTCATACATGATTGCGAGACGCTCGCGGCGGGCGATGTTTACCGTCCGTTATGGAAAAACCACTACACCATCCGCAATGGGGTCGAAGTCGCCCGTGTTGCCGCAGGATGGATGTTCCCCGCCGCGCTTGCCTACCTCGTCCTGGTCTGGACCAAACGGGGGCTGAGGCTGCATGGCGGGGAACAGCGCGCCTATTTTGCGATCTTTGCCCGTGCGTTCTGGCATGGGCTGCGGCGAAAACGCGGGCGGTATGATCCGCTACATCTGGCGCGGCCACGGTCAAAGGATTAGGCTCTGACCAAAGGAGAAACGATGACGCAATCGCCTCTGCCACCAGCCCATGCGGCCACCCTGCGCCCCCGCCATCGCGGGCTCCTCTGGTCGTTTGTGCTGATCGTCATCTTGCCTGCCGCGATTGCCGCCGCTTATCTCTATCTGATTGCCAAAGACCAATTCGCCTCAACGCTCGGCTTCACGGTCCGCAAAGAGGACACCTCGATCAACACGGACCTCTTTAGCGGATTGGGTCGAACCCTCGGCGCGTCCTCGTCATCAGAGAGCGACATCCTCTACGCTTTCATCCGCAGCCAAGACATCGTCGCGAAAATCGACGCGGAATTGGACCTGCGTCGACTCTATTCCATGCACTATTCCAGCGATCCGCTGATGGGATTTAACCCTGACGGCACGATCGAGGATCTGACCGATTATTGGCAACGGATGCTCAAAATCTCCTACGATACGGGCACGGGCATGATGGAGGTTTCGGCGATTGCCTTCACCGCCGAGGACGCCAAGGCGATTGCGACCGCAATCTATGACCAGAGCACGGTGATGATTAACGCGCTCTCGGATCAGGCACGTCTCGACGCCACCCGCTATGCCGCCGAAGACCTCACCCGCGCTGAGGACCGTCTACGTGACATCCGCGAGGCGCTGACAGAGTTCCGGACCCGCAACCAGATCGTAGATCCAGAGGCGGACGTTGCGGGGCAAATGGGGCTGCTCACCACGCTTCAGGCGCAATTGGCCGAGGCGTTGATCGATTTCGACCTGCTGTCAGGCACTGTTCGCGATGGGGACCCGAGGCTCGACCAGATCACGCGCAGGATCGAGGTGATCCGCGCCCGTATCGACGAGGAACGTGGCAAATTTGGTGCGGGCGAAAACGGTGATCCTGCCTATGCAACGACCATCGCGGACTACGAACGCCTCGCCGCGGATCGCGAATTTGCGGAGCTCGCCTACGGGGCCGCGCGGCAGGCTTATGACGCCGCTATTGCCGAAGCGCAGCGCCAATCGCTCTACCTTGCGTCCTATATCCAACCGACTTTAGCAGAACGACCGAGCTATCCCCGACGCGAGGTGATCTTAGGCCTGATCCTACTATTCACCACATTGGGCTGGGCGGTGATGGCGCTGATTTATTATTCCCTAAGGGATAGGCCATAACCTTTGGGGATAATGATATACCCGAAAGAATTACACACTTCTCGCGCACGCTTTGCGATAGTTAACCATATCCACCTAAACGCAAGGTTTGTGTGAGCCATGCGAAGGGTGCCGAATGTAGTGGTGTAACGATGACCTTTCAGTTTCGACCAGACCAGCCAAGCCCGCCTCGCAATCATGCGCCGATTGTCCAGATCAATGGCGTGACCAAAGCCTTTCGTGGCCAAGGACGCGACATCGTGGTGGCGGACAATATCTCTATGACCGTTCCAGCGGGCACCGCAGTTGCGCTTCTTGGGGAAAACGGTGCGGGGAAATCGACGCTCCTTAGCATGATCAGTGGCAGTTTGCGCCCCGATGCTGGCCGCATTCTTCGTAACGGCACGGTCAGTTGGCCCGTTGGCTTTGCGGGATCGTTCCACGGTGATCTGACGGGCGCGCAAAACACACGCTTTGTCGCGCGGGCCTATGGGGTCGACACCGAAGCCTTGTTGGACTTCGTCACTGATTTTGCGGACCTCGGCGATCAGATCAACGATCCGGTGCGGGGGTATTCGTCAGGCATGCGGGCGCGTTTGGCTTTTGCGCTGTCGATGGGGCTGCCGTTCGACCTCTACCTCGTGGACGAAGTGACTGCCGTGGGCGATGCCAAATTCCGTGCGAAAAGCGCGATGGCCTTTAAGTCGCGCATGGAAAACGCGGGCGCGATCATGGTCAGCCACAACATGGACCAGTTACGGAACTTATGCAGCGCGGGGATGGTGCTCCGCGACGGGCACCTGATGTGGTTCGACAATGTGAACGACGCGATCTGGGCCTATCAGTGCTAGATTTCTAGGTCGGTATTTAAATCCTGAATAAGACGTTTGTGCTTGCGTCCTTCGGCAATGACATCGCCAAACGTCGCAATCCCACGCGCCTCACACATCGCGGTCATCTTGATAAAGGCGTGGGCCGTGGCAATCGTATCACCCATAGCCGTATGCCTTTGTTCGGGCGGGATCACGATCCCCAACCGCTGACAAATCGCATCGAGCGTATGTTCAGCGTCTTGACCAAACACGATCGCAGAGAGCAAAACAGTGTCTAACACAGGGTTAGTAAAGGCTTTGCCGATGCCAGCCTCATGGCGCCGTAGGAATTCGAGGTCGAACGGCGCGTTATGCGCAACCAAGATCGACCCACGGGCAAAGCTGTGGAACTGAGCGCCAACAACTTCGATAGTCGGCGCGTTCTCTACCATTTCGTCGGTGATCCCATGCACCTCGGTTGACCGCGCAGGGATCGGACGTTCAGGGTTCACGAGCCGATTGATCTGTTCGCCCTCAACGATGCGGCCATTCACGACGCGCAGCGCGGCGATCTGGCAAATCTCATCGCCTTGCGACGGCAACAGACCCGTGGTTTCGGTGTCGAACACGACAAAGGTCAGGTCAGACAGCTTTGCCTTTGTCAGCTTGGCGGGTGGCGTTTTCTGCATAAGGTCAAAGTCATATTCGACCCCCCGCTGCATAGACGGCAGCTTGCGACCCGCCAGATGTGGCAGCGGGATTTTCAGGACCGACCGTCCAAAGCGCCCGAACTCTGGCCAGCAATCAGTCGCGTGAATGCGCAGAACCGACCGCCCCGTCACGCCAGGCACGCCAAAATCGAGAGGCTCATCCAGCCACCGAGACATAGTATCAAAGGGCAGCGCATCACCGCTCCAACCCACGGCGATCATCGGGCAATCATCCTCGTCCGCGACGATCAGTGACGGCACCCGCCCGCCGTGTTGATTGACCACTCGATCACACAGATGCGCGAGCAGCACGATAATCGGCAGTGCGCCGACATGCAGACGGGTTGCGTCTGGACCTTCGACAGTCAGATCATTGATATCAAGCCGCGATTTCACCGCGTTGACGATCTGACGGGCCGAGACGTCCTCCATCGGCCAAAGCGACCCGCGACTGCTGTCGTATTCCGCAAAATGTTCACCAATGCTGTGCAGCATCGCATCTAGCCCGTCGATCAACCCTTCGGTCATTTCTGGATCAGCGGCGAGGGCGGCATCCCGTTTGCGGAACTCAATCGCCGTGCGAAGCGACGCCATATGCGGGCGCAAGTCCGCAAACACACGCGTGAGAAGCGCCGTCGATTGTCCGACCACCGCCAAATCATGGGTCACATCGTCGATCGACATCACGTAACCGGGCGTCGCATCGCTTTCGTCGGCGGCGTGGGTCAACCGCATCCGCGCAGAGAGCGTCCGATGCCCCAACACGGTCGTAACCAAGGTCGGGATAACCATATCGGGCCCCTGCCCGTATGCGCAAAGACGGTTATAGGCATCCAAAATCGGTTCAGGTTCGAGGAAGTCGAATAGCGAATGGTTAAGGCCCGGATGATGGTGATCCTCGTCCAGCATCTCTGCCGCAACAGAGTTGTAGAACGCTATTTTATGCGTCCCCGAACAGAGCACCACGCCGAACGGCACATCCGCCGCCATCGCCACAAGCTGCTGTTTTTCATTAATCAATCGCGTGGTTTCCTGCGCGACCGTCTCGGCCAAGGCGTTGCGGGTCTGCGCGAGGTGGCGTGTCACCTCACGTGCGGCTGGGGCAAGATCGCCAAGGTAACGCGCGGTTTTCGGGTCCAGTTCCTCTTCGATGTCCGTATGCGCCCGCGCGGTCAAAGCACCCGCCAGCCATTGCATCGGTTTGGCGAGGTTTTCGTCAAACAGATACCAAATCCACGTCATCAGCCCCAAGAAGCCGAAACCACCAATAATCTCTGCAAAGAGGAAACCGTCCTGTTCGCGCTGACTGCCCAGCCACAGGCCCGCGCCAAAAATCCCTAACCCGCCGAGGGTCATGAACACAAAGAACAGCAGGATGCGAAGACGCAGATGTAGGCGGTCTAGCTTCATCATAGGCTCTCCAACTGCACAAACGGCGCGAGAGTCGTGCGCAACTCTGCTGGGCCAAAAGGTTTGGTCAGGGTCGCGGTCGCGCCAACGGCCTTGGCCTTGCGGACCTCAATATCGGTGCTGCGAATGGTCATCAGGATGATCGGCAGCGCGTCGAAATCTTCGCGCAGGCGTAACGTCTGACATAGGGCAAAGCCCGACTGATCTGGCAGGCTCGCATCAATGACCACGAGGTCGTAACCGTTCGAGGCAATCTGGGTGAGAGCCATTTCAGCCGTTGAGGCAACATCAACCACCAAACCGTTCGCGCCCAACATCGTCGCGATTGCCTTGGTTATCGGTCGTTCGTCTTCGACCAAGAGGACTTTCTTCTCACCCATTTTACTCTCCACACTTTTACGAGCGGGAACACACCGCCTGCATCATTGGGTCTTGGGGGTCGAGCGGCGCAAAGGGTTCAGCACCGCCATCCGTCAAAACCCGCGCAATTTCTGAGGTTTCACATTTGAACCGAACAGCAATCACCTGCTCGGGTTGCCAACGCATCATGCGATAGAGGACTGCCTCGCGTTCGCCTGTCGTCGCCGTGTCAGTGACGTCCGCAACGGCCAAAAAGCCTTCGACCTGCGGCCAAGCGTAGGTCCACGGTTTGTAAAACGCTTTGACCTCTGCGGTGTCGATGACTTCTGCGCCCTCAGGCAGGCCGCCCGAGGTTACTTCAAACCACGAGTATTCGTTGTAGACGCTCAGCCCCAACATCCCGAGGCCAGCCATCACAGGCACGATCCATTGTGGTGCACGGTTACGAGTGATTTTCCGTATGCCGAAGGCAATCCCTGCCATCCCCACGCCCGCGATCACGACCGCGACTAATTCATATAACATGCGTCCTCCCTTAACGCGCTGCCGAGGATGACAGGGCGCTTTGCATGGTTCTTACGATGACGAACGCGTCGCGAAGGTGCGACCGCTCGAAAGCTGGTAACGATGATGGCGTCAGGTAGTTGTCGGGCTTTTGCCCCGCACGAACCTGCGCCGCTTGATGGTTTAGGCGCACAGTGGCGATGGTGTCATACGCGGCCAAGAGGTCGGCGCCCCCTGCCTCGGACACGATGCCAGCCTCAATCGCGCTATCAATCCGCGCGCGTGTGTTCACTGCAGCGATCTGCGCCTTCAGCGCATAAATACGCCCAAGGTCGACAATCGGCACAACGCCGTTGTGTTTCATATCAAGCGTATTGCGGTGTTCACCTGATTTGATCGTCGCGAACCCACGGAACAGCGACAGCGGCGGCACGTGTTTGAGCGAATTCGACGCCATATGCGCGACAAAGATGGAATCCTTTGCCGCCATCGCCAGCGTATCGCCCTGAAGTTCGGCAAAGAGCATTTCATCCCCTGCGATGGGCCGAAGGTCGAACATAACGGAGGCCAACATCTGCGCTTCTTCGTTCGGTTTGGCGATCCACATGCGGAAATAGCTCTGCCAGACCGACAGGCGCTGCCGCCAACGATCAGCGGTCGCCATCATATCACCGGGGCAATAGACGTAGCCGCAGGCGTTCAGCCCGTCACAAACAAAGGTCGCGAGCTGCGCGAAATACTTCATATCATCATCGGTCGCGCTGTCGTGGATGATCAGACAGTTGTCCTGATCCGACACACCCGTTTGTTCGCGGCGACCTTGGCTCCCGCAAGCGGCCCAGCAATAGGGCACGGGCGCGGGGCCGAATTTAACCTCAGCCATTTTGAGCAATCGTCGGGTCACGATGTCAGCCACGTCAGTGACTTTGCGAGTTACAACGTCGTGGGCAAGGTGGCTACCGACCAACTGCATCAGGAAATCGGGCAGACGTTTCGTCACCTCGGACATTTCCTCAACGCTGGTCGCGCGGCCCAAGTCCGCGATCATATGCGCCTGCGAGGTGGCGAGGAACCGCGTAAGGTCGGTCTGGGTGATCATCCCGCGGAATTTGCCATTCTCAACAATCGGCAAGTGACCGATGCGGTGGTCGATCATCATGTGCATCACGTCCGACCCCAAAGCTGACGGGTCCAGCGTCACGGGGTTGCGGGTCATGATGGTGTAGACGGGCAGGTCAGGATTTAGACCCTCTGCCAGAACTTTGTTGTTCATATCGCGTACGGTGAGGATGCCGACCAGCTTGTCGTTTTCCTCGACCCCGAGCGATGAAATCCGTTCGTCCCGCATAAGTCGCGCCGCGTCCTTGATCGCCAGATCGGGCGCGCAGGTGATCGGTTCATGCGCCAGCATGTCCTCGACATGCAGCGTTAAAATACCGCCTTGGGTGATGCCACGGGCACCGCCACGGGTGAAATATCGGTTAAATGTGGCGAAATGTTTGACCGCATTCAGAAACGCGTCAGCGGGAAATAGGTGGAGCACACAATCGCTCGCAGCGCGGGCGTTGGTTGCGGCCTTCCCGTCCCGCAAAAGACCCCGTTCGCCGAAATGGTTTCGTGCGCCCAAGATCGACACCAAAGCCCCAGACGCATCCGTGACCTCAACCGTGCCGTCCTCAATCAGGTAAACCCCGTCGAGCAGATCATCATGGCTGTAGATCGTTTCGCCCGTCACAACATCACGGCGGATCAGCCCCGCACCAACCGTTTTAAGGTCGTGCCGCTCTAGTCCGTCATAAGGGTGAGTGGTTGCGAGAAACCGTATAATATCTGCGTGTTCCAAAGGAGCCTCGTGATCAAAAAAGGGCGCGGGATATACTCCCGCGCCCGATCATATTGTCACGGGTCAGGTTTTGCACTGACCTACGTCAACCTTAGTGGTCAACAGCCGAACCTGCACCGCGCGGAATGCGGATGCTTTCAACCAGCTCTTGAACGTCAGCCGGAACTTCTTCGGTCGCGTTGGACACGAGGTAAGCTACGATGAAGTTGATCAGAGCGCCTACAGCACCGAACGAGGTCGATTTGATCGACAGAAGCAGCGGGTCAGCATCCGAGAAGGACGCAGTCGATGCGACGAAGAACCAACCTTTGTGCAGGAAGATGTAGACGATGGTTGTGATCAGACCAGCGAGCATACCAGCCACTGCACCCTTGTTGTTGATGCGCTTCGAGAAGATGCCCATCAGGATCGCAGGGAAGATCGACGCAGCAGCCAGACCGAATGCGAGAGCAACGGTTTGTGCAGCGAAGCCCGGAGGGTTAAGGCCGAGCCAGGTTGCAACTGCAATAGCAACAGCCATTGCGATACGTGCAGCCATAAGTTCGCCTTTTTCCGAGATGTTCGGGTTGATCTGAGATTTGATCAGGTCGTGCGAAACAGCCGATGCGATAGCCATCAGAAGGCCCGCAGCGGTCGAAAGCGCAGCAGCAAGACCACCAGCAGCAACCAGTGCGATCACCCAGCCCGGAAGCTGTGCGATTTCAGGGTTAGCCAGAACCATGATGTCACGGTTAACGGTCAGCTCGTTTGCGTCACCGTTTGCATAGGTGATTGCGCCGTCGCCGTTTTTGTCGTCGAACGACAGCAGACCGGTTTTAGCCCAGTTGTTCACCCAGTTCACGTCGTTGCCCTGTGCGTCTACACCAGCTTCGATTTCAGCCAGCGAAAGCGCAGCTTCCGAGGTGCCGTTCGGGTAGAAGGTGTTGATCAGGTTCAGACGAGCCATTGCACCAACAGCCGGAGCGGTCAGGTACAGAAGCGCGATGAACACCAGAGCCCAACCAGCCGACGAACGTGCGTCCTTAACGGTCGGAACCGTGAAGAAGCGAACGATAACGTGCGGAAGACCTGCGGTACCGATCATCAGCGATACGGTGAACAGGAACATGTTCAGGGTGGTGTCAGACTGTTCGAGGTACGACTTGAAGCCGAGATCGTTCAGAAGACCTTCGAGGTCCTGAAGGATCGGTTGGCCGGTCGCAACAGAGTCAGAGAACAGACCCAGACCCGGGATCGGGTTGCCAGTCAGCTGGAGCGAGATGAACACAGCCGGAATGGTGTATGCGATGATCAGAACAACGTACTGAGCAACCTGAGTATAGGTGATGCCTTTCATACCGCCGAGAACAGCGTACATGAATACGATTGCAGCACCGATGAACAGGCCGGTCGAGTTCGACACTTCGAGGAAGCGCGAGAACGCAACACCAACGCCGGTCATCTGACCGATAACGTAGGTAACAGATGCGATGATCAGACAGATAACCGCAACTGTACGTGCAGTTTGGCTGTAGAAACGGTCGCCGATGAATTCCGGCACAGTGAATTTACCGAACTTACGCAGGTAAGGTGCCAGAAGCATTGCGAGCAGAACGTAACCACCGGTCCAACCCATGAGGTAGGCCGAGGTGTCGTAGCCGCCGAATGCGATAATACCAGCCATCGAGATGAACGATGCTGCCGACATCCAGTCAGCGCCGGTTGCCATGCCGTTGAGAACCGGGTGAACACCACGGCCTGCAGCATAGAATTCAGAAGTAGATCCAGCGCGAGCCCAGATCGCGATGCCGATGTAGAGCGCGAAAGTCGCACCAACAACCAGCAGGTTAAGCGTAAACTGATCCATTGGTTGTGCTCCTTACTCGTCCACGCCGTGCTCTTTGTCGAGCTTGTTCATCTTTGCAGCGTAGACAAAGATAAGAACAAGAAAGACAAGGATCGAACCTTGTTGTGCGAACCAGAAGCCCAGATCGGTGCCACCGATTGCGATGCCCGAAAGCACCGGACGCAGCAGGATGCCAAAACCGAACGAAACAACAAACCAGATCACGAGGCTAATGCCGATGATCCGCTTGTTGGCTGCCCAGTAGGCGTTGTTGTCGCCATTGTTAGCCATTGAATTTCCTCCAAGTTACCCCACCTTCGGTCCCTCAACCGAAGGGTAATATAACAGGGCGCGTACGCCCTGCTCCCTCCCCCCTTTCGGGGTTTTAGTAGAACGCGGGTGAAGTTCCCGCGTTCGTACGGTTCAGCCCTTATTGTGGACCGAATTCTTAATAAGATCGTCTACAACGGACGGATCGGCAAGCGTAGATGTGTCGCCGAGGCTTCCAGTGTCATTTTCTGCGATCTTGCGCAGGATGCGGCGCATGATTTTGCCCGAACGTGTCTTTGGCAGACCAGGTGCCCACTGGATCACGTCTGGCTTAGCAATCGGACCGATCTCTGTGCGGACCCAAACTTCGAGCTCTTTCTGAAGTTCAGCAGTCGGCTCAACACCGTTCATCAAGGTGACGTAGCAGTAGATGCCCTGACCTTTAATGTCGTGCGGGTAACCAACAACCGCGGCCTCAGCGACAGCAGCATGAGCCACCAGCGCGGATTCCACTTCGGCGGTGCCCATACGGTGACCCGATACGTTGATCACGTCATCAACGCGACCAGTGATCCAGTAGTAACCGTCTGCGTCACGGCGGCAACCGTCACCAGTGAAGTAGTAGCCTTTGAAGTCAGAGAAGTAGGTCTGCATAAAGCGCTCGTGGTCACCGTAAACGGTGCGCATCTGACCCGGCCACGAGTCTTTGATGCAGAGAACGCCTTCAGCTTCGGTCTCTTCGATCTCTTTACCAGTGGTCGCGTCGAGCAGAACTGGCTGCACACCAAAGAACGGCGTGGTTGCCGAACCCGGCTTCGTCGGGGTTGCACCCGGAAGCGGTGTCAGCATGTGACCACCAGTTTCGGTCTGCCACCATGTGTCAACGATCGGACGTGTGCCTTTGCCGACAACATCGTTGTACCAGTTCCAAGCTTCTGGGTTGATCGGCTCACCCACGGTGCCGAGGATGCGGAGCGACGACAGGTCGTATTTCTCAACAAACTCTTTGCCCATGCCCATCAGCGAACGGATCGCAGTCGGTGCGGTGTAGAACTGAGTAACCTTGTGCTTTTCACAAACAGCCCAGAAACGGCCAGCGTCTGGGTAGGTCGGAACGCCTTCGAACATCAGGGTGGTGCCGCCGTTAGCGAGCGGACCGTAGACGATGTAAGAGTGGCCAGTCACCCAACCCACGTCAGCGGTACACCAGTATACGTCGCCTTCATGGTAGTCGAAGGTGTATTCGTGGGTCATCGCTGCGTAGACCAGATAACCACCGGTCGAGTGCACAACGCCTTTCGGCTTACCAGTCGAACCCGAGGTGTAGAGAATGAACAGCGGGTCTTCTGCGTTCATCGGACGTGCAGGGCACTCTGGCGAAGCGTGGGACATGAGGTATTTCACGTCAACGTCACGGCCATCAACCCAAGTGGTCTGATCACCAGTGTGTTTCACAACAAGGCAACGCACCTTGTCCGAGCAGTGCAGAAGAGCTGCGTCACAGTTGGATTTCAGTGCAGTGCGACGACCACCACGCGGAGCGGTGTCAGCAGTGATAACAACCTTCGCACCAGAGTCGTTGATGCGGTTTGCCAGTGCGTCAGGCGAGAAGCCCGCGAACACGATCGAGTGGATCGCACCGATACGCGCACAAGCGAGCATCGCATAAGCAGCTTCCGGGATCATCGGGAGATAGATAACAACGCGGTCTCCGCGCATCACGCCTTGGCTCAGCAGGACGTTCGCGAAACGGTTCACCTTCTCGGACAGCTCATTATAGGTGATGTGCTGTGCAGGCTCGTCTGGCGAGTCAGGCTCGAAAATGATTGCAGTCTGGTCGCCGCGGGTCGCGAGGTGACGGTCTACACAGTTATATGCTGCGTTGATCACACCGTCTTCGAACCACTTGATGTCGACGTTGCCGTGTTCGAACGATGTGTTCTTTACCTGCGAGTAAGGCTGCATCCAGTCCAGACGCTTACCGTGCTCACCCCAGAATGCCACGGGATCGTTCACCGAAGCCGCATACATCTCTTTGTATTTCGCCGCGTCGATATGAGCGCGTTTTACCACCTCTTCGGACGGCGGATAAATCTTGTCAGTCATGAAATTCCTCCCGAGCATTTTGTAAATCTCGGCTCGGGGCTCCTCTCCCCAAGCTTACTTGACTGTGGTCATACACCATTTTCCTGTCAACGGTCGCACAAACATAAGCGCTAACAGTATTTTTTTGTAAAATCTTTTACCAACAGGATTGAAAATCAGTAAACCGTTTTGCAGATTCGCAAAATTTCCTTTGTTTTTCTGCAGTTTGACGCAACGGCACTTTCTGACCTTTGACAGAAGCCAGCAGACAACCGATATACGCACATACGACCAAAGAATGGGAAAAACGGGCCGGTGGCTTTTCAACGCGACATAGACGGGTTCAAGACGGCCATCGAAAGCGTCTACGCTGACCTGCGCGACTCCCTTCTCACGGGGGCCATCGCGCCGTCCGCTAAAATGCGAGTCGAAGAACTGCGTGCGCGCTATGGCGTCGGTTCCTCTACCGTGCGCGAGGCGCTGTCGCGTCTGCTCGTTGAGAACCTCGTCACGACCGAAGGCCAGCGCGGGTTCAAGGCAGCGCCTGTGTCCCTGTCCGACTTCCGCGAATTGGTCGATATGCGCTGCATGATCGAAGTGCAGGGCGTCCGCCTGGCCATCGAACGCGGCGATGAGAATTGGGAAAGCGGTGTCGTCGTCGCCCACCACCGCCTCGCCCGCGTCGAAGAGTCGATCCCCGCTGAACGTGCTAAACACTGGGAACAAGCTAACCGCGATTTCCACGATGCCACCGTCGCCGCTCACGGCAACCGCTGGCTCGCCGATATGCGCGATCTGCATCAGACGCATTGGATGCGCTACATCCAGATCGCGGCCCCGTGGCGCAAGATGCCCATCGACAGCCGCGCCGAACACCAAGACATCTTTGACGCCGTCATCGCCCGCAAAGCTGACGACGCCGCCCACCTCATCGACCGCCACTTCCGCAAACACGCCAGCGCGGTCGAGGCAGGACTTGGTCGGAAGTAGAGGTTGAACTCAAGGCCCTGAGCCGTCACCCTGTTCGGGGATGAGGAAATGGGCACTGATATGACACCTGCTGACGTTCACCGAATGAACACGCTGATCGCGGACCTGCGCCCAACGGAACGCCTGCGTGTTTTGGATATCGGCGCAAACCCCCTGATCGAAGGGGATGTGTCCTACAAACCGCTCCTCGACCACGGACACGCCGAGGTGTTTGGTTTTGAACCCCAAGAGGACGCCCTCGCCGCGCTAAATGACCGCAAATCGGCCAATGAAACCTACCTACCCCACGCGTTAGGGGATGGGACATCAAAAACATTACACCTCTACCAGCAGGGCGGATTTACCTCGATTTTCCCCGCCGATGAGGACAGTGCCCGCTACCTTGGGTTCGTGAAGGGCATGACTGAAAAAGGCACGATCAAAATCAAGACACGCAAGCTGGACAGTCTCAAAGAGGTGCCCACCGTCGATTTCCTCAAAATCGATGTGCAGGGCAGTGAAAAAGCGATCCTCGAACACGGGAAACAGAAACTCTCCAACGCCATCGCACTCCAAACCGAAGTCCGCATGTTCCCGCTCTATCGTGGTGAACCCAGATACGGAGAGCTAGAGGCCGAGATCGTCGCGCAGGGGTTCGAATTCCTGCGGTTCGCCTCCATGAAACATGTCAGCCTCGCCCGTCGGCACCGTGGCCGCATCCGTCGTCACGACTTTGCCCAAGCGGTCGATGGCGACGCGTTCTTTGTCCGTGATTTGCGGAACGTGGACAGCTACACCGATGAGCACCTCAAAAAGCTCGCCATCATCGGCGATGCGATCATGGGCCTGTTCGATGTGACGCTCTATGCGCTCGATATTCTGGTGGAGCGGTCGGTGATCACTGAGGATGTGATCAACCGCTACTTCGATAACATTCCCAAAAAACGCCTGCGCAGCTGATTCAGGATTAGACCGGAAATAACACCCTAGGTTGAATGGCAGGCTTTTTTCCTTAAGCTACCCCCCATTCAACAGTGGAGGTTTCCGACGTGAAAGTTTTAACCCTTATTCCTATCGTCGCTCTGATAGCTGCCTGCCAAACAACCACGGGCCCGAGCACAACTTCGTCATCATCAGTCGGGTCATTGATGACGTCATTCTTGCAATCAAACTACAACCAAAACGGCGGATGGAGCGACGCGGATCGCGCCCGCCACAAATGCCCCGAAGAGCCTTGGTTCTATGAAGGCATCGCAAATGCAAAGAGCGTTGCTGAACTGGATGCCTTTGCGCAAGCAAACGGGTTCCAGACCTCGCGCACTGTGGCAACAGCCCGAATGGTGTTGAACGGAGAAGCCGTCCCAGAGAGCCTCTTGGACAAGGCGCGCTGCATCACGCCAGCATCAATCGCCCAAGTTAGATAAACAAACGGCCACGCCCTCTGGGAGGAGGGGCGTGGCCGTTGATAATTAGGGACTGCGGACCCCAGCTAAGGGTCCGCAGCTGGAGGAAGCAAGGCTTAGAAGAAGCCCAGCTTGTTCGGGTTGTAGCTCATCAGGATGTTCTTGGTTTGCTGGTAGTGGTCCAGCATCATCTTGTGAGTTTCACGACCAATACCCGACTGCTTGTAGCCGCCAAATGCAGCGTGTGCAGGGTATGCGTGGTAGTTGTTTACCCAGACGCGGCCAGCCTCGATTGCGCGGCCAAAGCGGTAGCAACGGGTTGCATCGCGGGTCCATACACCAGCGCCGAGGCCGTACATGGTGTCGTTTGCGATCTGCAGCGCTTCTGCTTCGTCTTTAAAGGTGGTGACAGAGACGACCGGTCCAAAGATCTCTTCTTGGAACACGCGCATCTTGTTGTGGCCTTTCAGAACGGTCGGCTGAACGTAGAAACCGTTCGCGATGTCGCCGTTGAAACGAGCAGCATCACCACCAACCAGAACTTCCGCACCTTCGTCACGGCCGATTTGCAGGTAGGACATGATTTTGTCCTGCTGCTCTTGGGAGGCCTGAGCACCAACCATGGTGTTCATGTCGCGCGGGTCGCCTTGTTTGATCGCTTTCACGCGCTCGATGCACTTCTCGATGAAGCGATCGTAGATGTCTTCTTGGATCAGAGCGCGCGACGGGCAGGTGCAAACTTCGCCTTGGTTGAAGGCAAAGAGAACGAAACCTTCGACCGCTTTGTCGAGGAACGCATCGTCTTCGGCCATAACGTCCGAGAAGAAGATGTTCGGGGACTTGCCGCCGAGTTCCAGAGTGACAGGGATCAGGTTTTCGGTCGCAGCCTGCATGATTTTGCGGCCAGTTTCGGTCGAGCCGGTGAACGCGATTTTCGCGATGCGCGGCGAACGTGCCAGCGGTGCACCAACTTCTGCGCCCATGCCGTTTACGATGTTCAGAACGCCAGCCGGCAGAAGGTCTGCAATGATGTCGATCAGAACCATGATCGCGGCAGGGGTTTGCTCTGCTGGTTTCAGAACGATGCAGTTACCCGCAGCCAGCGCAGGCGCCAGTTTCCACGCCGCCATCAGAACCGAGAAGTTCCACGGAATGATCTGACCAACAACGCCAAGAGGCTCGTGGAAGTGATACGCAACGGTGTCGTGGTCGATTTCCGACATGTTGCCTTCTTGGGCGCGCAGAACGCCAGCAAAGTAACGGAAATGGTCAACCGACAGTGGAATGTCGGCGTTTACGGTTTCGCGGATCGGCTTACCGTTGTCCCAGGTTTCAGCGGATGCCAGCTGGTGCAGGTTTTCTTCGAGACGATCAGCAATTTTCAGCAGGATGTTCGAACGTTCGGCGGGCGAAGTTTTGCCCCATGCGTCTTTTGCAGCATGTGCTGCGTCGAGTGCGAGCTCAATGTCTGCTGCGTCAGAACGGGCAACCTGACATACCACTTCACCGGTGATCGGGGTGATGTTGTCAAAGTATTTGCCGGAAACTGGGGCAACCCATTTGCCGCCGATAAAGTTGTCGTAGCGATCTTTGAATGGGTTAACGAAATAGTCGACGACTTGGGTCATCTGGTTCATGTGATTTCTCCTCCTAAGAACCGCGTGTGCCGCGGTATGCAGAAGAGATGAATGGAATCACGGGGCCTTGTGCAGGGGGGTGTCTCAGCCGCCCTGCCCCACCTGTCTCACTACTGAGACAGGTCAGCGCCACTTTCGCTTAGGCCGAGGCGTTTCATACGGCGGTACATCGTGGCGCGACCAATGCCCAAGGCACGCGCCGCAGCCGACACGTTACCCTCTGCACGAACAAGCGCACGTTTCACCGCCGCCTTTTCCCCACGATCAAAGCCCGTTTCCTGCCCATCACGCCCCAAAAGGTCCACGGCAGGACGCGGCGCGAGGTGCCCCATCGCGTTTAGACCAAACGCCTTACGTGCCGCGCGGGTCGCACCGACAACAATATCATCCCCATCCACCGCCAATAGCGCCGCACCCGTCGCGTCGCCTTCGGCCACGAGAATGCGTTTGCCCGCGAACGACGACCGAAACACCTCCGCTTCGATCTGTTGAGCGGTTTGCACAACCATCGCGCCGATCAAACGGTTATATCCTTCGGTCTGATCCGCCCGCGCCGACGACACATCGAGCGCCGCTATCAATGCCCCATCAGGCCCAAAAATTGGCGCGTCCATACAGCTCATCGCGATATTTTTCGCCATGAAATGGTCGGTGCGGTGAATGGTGATCTGTCGTTGTTCTGCCAAACAGGTGCCGATGCCGTTCGTGCCCTCGGCAGCCTCGCTCCAGTCGTGACCAGGCCAGAGGCCCCATTCCTTGAACACTTCCGAGTCCCCGTCGGAACAGCGTTTTTCCAGAACGATCCCATCCGCGTCCGTTAATAGAACGCCGCAACCAGAATGCCCAATCAGCCCAAAAAGGTTGTCCAATTTTGGCGAAGCAACGTGCAACACCCGCTCCATCGCGGCCATGCGGCCCTTCAATGAAGAAGAATCGAGCGAGTCGCGCATTTCGCGCATCGCGGGATCCAAACCGTAGTTCTTAGCCGACCGTAGCCACGACGCTGCCAAACGCGATCGCGCCGCCGCCGATCCGGACGAAAGGGACTGCATCACGCGGTCGATATGAGAGCTACGAGTCATGTCGCAAAAGCCTTAACATATAGTCTTATCGAGCAACGTCGCGACTTTGGTCTCAACTCACGCGGAAGTGCAACCACACAACCTAAAAAGAAGTTTGCACAAAATCTGTGGAAAACTCTTGCCAGAATCCAAATCCTGTCGCAGTAATATACGCAAAATACGAAAATAACGGCAAAAACCGTAACAAACGGTGGCCACAGAGGCGAGAAGAGAGGGTCAGATGGGTCAAGAACCCAAGACAAACCTAGGTATTGATACCATCGTTGGTCAACACGCCGCGATGCTGTCAGAGCGGTTGCAAGCACACCGTGCCCAGCTTTTTCCGCCGAACGCGACCAAAGAGCTGCGCAAGTTCACCAGTGGTGAAGTCGCTGAACTGCTTGGCGTCAAAGATGCCTATTTGCGCAAGCTTAGTCTCGATTCCAAAGGCCCCGATCCTGAAATCCGTGGCAACGGACGCCGCTATTATTCGCCTGACGATATCGTAGCTCTTCGCGAATACCTCGAAAAAGGCGCGAAGGTTCCTGGGACCTATATGCCCGGTCGTCGCGATGGTGATCACCTACAGGTGATTTCGGTCATCAACTTCAAAGGTGGCTCTGGTAAAACGACGACCTCTGCGCACCTCGCACAGAAGATGGCTCTCGACGGATACCGCGTTTTGGCGATCGACATCGACCCTCAGGCGTCTTTCTCGGCGTTGCACGGGTTCCAGCCAGAGTTTGACCTCTTGGACGGTGGAACGCTTTATGACGCGATCCGTTATGATAACCCCGTTCCAATTCGTGACGTGATTCAAAAGACTTACTTCCGAAATCTGGACATTATTCCGGGCAACCTCGACCTTATGGAGTTCGAGCACGATACCCCCCGCGCGCTGGCCCAACGGGATGGTAACCTTTTTTTCACTAGAGTGGGCGACGCGCTCGCTGATGTGGAAGAGGATTATGACGTGGTTATCGTAGACTGCCCGCCCCAGTTGGGGTTCTTAACAATGTCGGCCCTTTCGGCCGCGACCGCCGTGTTAGTGACGGTTCACCCGCAGATGCTCGACGTGATGTCGATGTGTCAGTTCCTGTTAATGACATCAAACCTCCTCGGCGTTGTGGCCGAAGCAGGCGGTGACATGTCGTACGACTGGCTGCGTTACGTGGTGACCCGCTACGAACCCGGTGATGGCCCGCAAAACCAGATGGTGTCTTTCATGCGCTCCATGTTCGGAGAGCATGTTTTGAACCACACGATGCTGAAATCCACTGCGATCTCAGACGCTGGCCTGACAAAACAAACCTTGTGGGAGATCGAAAAGTCCCAATTCACGCGGTCCACCTATGACCGCGCGATTGAAAGTATTTCAGCCGTTTGCGGTGAAATAGAGACACTTGTTCAACAGGCATGGGGGCGGACCAATGGCGCGTAAAGGTATTCTGACCGGCTTGATGGACAACACCGCTGCGCCCGCAACCGAAACGCGCGTCGATCCGTCCAAGCCCCGTTACGGCAAGGGCGCCATCGGTGCCGTGAGCCAATCGATCGCCGAACTCAAGTCCCGTTCGATCATTCAGGTCGATCCGCGGATGATCGACGATGCGGGTATGCAGGACCGTCTGGAAACGGATGACATCCCTGCCCTTGCTGAAAGTATCAAGCTTTACGGACAGCAAGTCCCCGTTCTGCTTCGCCCCAATCCGAATGACCCCGAACGCTATCAAGTGGTCTACGGTCGGCGGCGTGTTGCGGCTCTAAAACTGCTGAAACAGCCCATTGCGGCCATGGTTAGGGTCTTAAATGACCGCGAATTGGTGATTGCCCAGGGTCAGGAAAACTCTGCCCGTCGCGATCTGTCGTTCATCGAACGCGCCAACTTTGCCCGCCAAATGCGGGACGCTGGTTACGAACGCAAGGTGATCTGTGACGCGCTCAACGTCGATAAAACCGTCATTTCGCGGATGTTATCGATCGTCGACTCGATCCCCCTACCCCTGATCGAAGCCATCGGCGCGGCCCCCTCCATCGGCCGCGATCGGTGGAGCAAACTTGCCGATCGGCTCAACGGTCGGGATCTCACCGCGAACGCCGTCGGTGAAGGATCGGATCAGCGGTTCGAGGCCGTGTTTAAGTCTCTAACCTTTCCCAGAACGCCCGCAGCCAAACCGAACCGGATCACCGCCAACGGTGCCGAGATCGCACAGGTTGCCCGCAAACCGAATAAAACAGTGCTCACCCTGCCCAAAGACGGCTTTGACGAATGGTTGGTGGCGCATCTGGAAGAAATTCACCGCGACTGGAAACAGTCGAACGGCTGAATAATAGAGCAGTAACAACAACTTAGGAGGCACGACCCAGCAAAACCCAAAGAAAAAGGCCCCCCAAAGCTGATACCTCAGAGAGCCCTATTCGTGTTTTAGCACTTCCGAATATCAGGCTAAAGTTGACAGCTGTCAACAGGCGTCGAATCTGGCGGGCAAAAAAGTTTTGCTCCGTGATGAACTATGGACATTTACGCAACGACGCCTTTTGGGCGGCGACCGGTAACGGCTGGTTTGATCGAACGCGCCGCCCTTCGCCAACAGGCCCCTGCCCTCCCGACCGCGAACAAATGGGAGCTTTTCCGCGAACTCTGCACCGCACGCAAAGAATTCGGTCTCTCAGACCGCGATCTCACGGTCCTGAACGCGCTGTTAACCTTTCATCGCGGCGAAGACCTCGCTGCCTCCGAGCAATTAATCGTGTTTCCATCCAACGAAACACTCTCATCCCGCGCTCACGGCATGCCAGAAAGCACGCTACGCCGTCACATCGCCGCTCTGGTCGAGGCTGGCATCATTCTGCGCAACGACAGCCCAAATGGAAAACGCTACGCCGTCAAAAGTAGAACCGGCGTTCTACGGGCCTATGGCTTTGATCTACGGCCACTTTTGGTGCGCGCCGACGAAATCATCGAAGCCGCAACAAAGATCCGCGAAGAGGACGCGCAAAAAAAAGAACTGCGCGATACAGTCGTGATCCTAAAGCGCGATGCCGACAAACTCATCAGTTTTGGCATGGAAGATCACGCTGACGATCGCTGGACCAAACCTCGCGAAGCGCTGATCGAACTCGGCAAAATGCTCCGCCGTAAACTGGACATTTCGACACTAACATCGCTCAAAACGCGGCTTAACGCGCTTGTGGAAAACCTCCATCACTTGCTAGGAATGACTGTTGGTAAATCATCAGAAATGAGCGGCACCGACAGCCAAAATGAGCGGCACCAATCTAATTCAAATAACACTCCTATTGAATCTGAACAAAGCACCGTTCCGCTTCCGATGGTTCTAACCGCTTGTCCTGATGTCACCGACTTCGCCAATCGACCTCTCCGCAGTTGGCACGATTTCATCTCTGCAATGTCGGTCATTAAAGCCATGATGGGGATCTCAGCTGAAACGTGGGACCATGCCATGAAAATCATGGGGCCGAAAAACACCTCTGTTGTCTGTGCTGGCATCCTTCAGCGCATGGGAGAGATCAAATCGCCTGGTGGTTACCTTCGTCGCCTCACCCAAAAGGCCGAACAAGGAGGGTTTTCACCAATGCCGATGATGATTGCTCTGTCTCGTCGACAAAGTTGACAGCTGTCAACTCTCACCCCTTTACATCGTTCTTCAGCTATGACCCCCTAAACCCATGATCCAGATACAGTCCCTTTCCTACCAATACGGCGACAAAACCGTGCTCGACACGATCACCCTCGAATTGACCGAGGCGCGGCTGGGTATTGTCGGTCGGAATGGCTCTGGAAAATCAACACTGGCGCGGGCGATTTCGGGTCTAATACGTCCAGAACAGGGTCGAATTTTGATCAACGGCGTCGACGTGCTGAATGATCGAAAATCCGCGCTCTCTGCGGTGGGCATTTTGTTCCAGAATCCTGATCATCAGATCATTTTTCCGACCGTCGAAGAAGAAATTTCCTTCGGATTACGCCAGCTCGGGCACTCCAAAGCTGATGCATCGACGAAAACCGCTGAAACTCTCGCCAATTTTGGCAAATCGGACTGGGCCAAGCGACCCGTTTCGACCCTAAGTCAGGGGCAACGCCACCTTGTATGCCTCATGTCCGTCCTCGCAATGGCGCCTTCGGTGATCATTCTAGACGAACCGTTCAGCGGGTTGGACATTCCCACGACGCGCGCACTGCAAAAGAGACTAAATCAGCTAGATCAGACTCTGATTCACATTACGCATGACCCTGCGGTGATAGCGGATTATGACCGCGTTCTCTGGATCGAAGGTGGAAAAATCATCGCAGATGGTGCGCCAGAGACCGTTTTGCCCGAATATCTGCGGGTGATGGAGGCGGATGATGCTGGCGCTCACCTCTAACATCCACACTCCACTCCATGATTGGCGGGCTGGGGTCAAACTCGGGCTGCTTTCCATCGCAATTGTGACCCTATTCCTGCTGAAATCGCCCATTTTGCTCGCAGGTGCTGCGGGACTTACCGCCCTGCTCTATCGGTCGTTTGGAGCGAAATTCGCGGCCCAAGGGCTCCGGATGCTGAAACCACTGCGGTTTTTCCTCGGATTTATCCTGATGTGGCAGGTCATTTTGGGTGATGCGGCCACGGGTTTCGCGATTGTCTTGCGGTTGGCAACTGCAGTGAGTTTGGCCAATTTAGTGACGCTTTCGACCCGTCTGGACGATCTGATCGACCTCGTGATCTGGCTCGCCTCCCCTGCCCGCTTCATCGGACTGTCACCCAAGCCTCTTGCGCTCTCAATTGCCCTCGTAGTGCGGTTCGTGCCTGTTCTTCTGGAACGGGCCAACCATATGGCGGACGCCTTTCGTGCTCGGTCCACGAAACGGCCCACGTTTTATATCATTCTGCCCCTGATCATCAGCGTTCTCGAAGATGCGGATCATGTGGCGCTCGCGCTGCGTGCACGCGGTGGGCTGGATGGAGCGTTTAATCCCTGATATGTCGTCCCGCAAATGAGGAGACATATTATGCAAACCAAAGAGAATGACCTTGTAATGATCGCGCTTTTCGCGGCGCTCGTTGCAGTTTTGGGCCTTTTGCCCGCGATTCCGATGCCGTGGGGCATTCCTGTGACCGCGCAGAGCCTCGGTGTGATGCTTGCGGGCGCTGTTTTGGGGGCCAAGCGCGGTGGCCTGTCGATGCTGTTGTTTATTGGCCTCGTGGCCTTGGGTCTGCCGCTTTTGGCGGGGGGACGCGGTGGTTTGGGCGTTTTCGTATCGCCGACCGCTGGTTTTGTCGTTGGTTTCCCCGTCGCGGCCTTTGTAACGGGTCTTGTGATGCAGAACCTGCGCATTGATGCGATGATTGCATCTGGCATCGCGTCGCTGATCGGCGGGATTGTCGTGCTTTATGTCATGGGTATTGGCGGGTTCTGGATGCTGACGGACAAAGGTCTGATGGCCTCGATCACTATCATGGCGACCTATATCCCTGGCGATCTGGTCAAGGTCGTACTGACTGCCATCGTGGTTGGCGCCTTGGTTAAGGCACGTCCGCAGAGCCTTCTGTCGCGTCAGTAATGGAAACGCGGCGGGCCATAGCGGATCGTCGATCGGTTCGCGCCTTCACGGATCAACCCGTGGATCGCGCTGAATTAGAGACGATTTTGACCTTGGCCCGCTGTGCGCCTTCGGGTGCAAACCTTCAGCCCGGTCGGTTCCATGTCCTGACCGGAGCACCGCTGAAATCCCTATCCGATGCCCTGCTCAATGGGATTGCAGAGGATCGGCCTCAGGTCAGCGAATACAGCTACTTCCCCCGTCCCATGCCCGCCGATCTAAAAGCCCGTCAGAGGGCGGCTGGCTTTGCGCTCTACGATGCTTTGGGCATTGAAAAACGCGACCTTGAGGCGCGGAAGGCTCAGTTTCAGCACAACTACCGTTTCTTTGGTGCGCCTGTGGGCATGATCATCACGATCCATCGCGAGATGGGTGCGGGGTGTTTTATGGACCTTGGGATGGCGATCCAGTCGATGTTGCTCGCCGTGCATGATGCGGGGTTAGCGGCCTGTGGGATCGGAGCGATGGCGAATTACGGAGATCTGATCCATGACCATATGGGGCTAGATGCCGATGAAATGGTCGTGGCTGGCGTGGCGATTGGCTATGCGGCGGACCATCCTGTGAACGATTTCAGGACAGAGCGGGACGCGCTGGATGTCTTTGCGACCTTCCGTGGGTTTGAAAGTTGACAGCTGTCAACTTTGCCAGCCGATCCCAAAGTTGACAGCTGTCAACTTTTTCCAAAACCCTGCACTTTGATCGCTGAACCGATGCCGCCCGCCGCTGCAATTGCGGCCAGTCCCGTGCGGTTTGTCCCCGCAAGGTCGTGATACAGGCGCACCATCAGGATCGCGCCAGAGGCCCCAATCGGATGCCCGCGGGCCAAGGCGCCGCCCTTGAGGTTCACAGTGCGCGGATCGATCCCTGTGCCTTCCACGCAGGCGATGGCTTGTGCGGCGTAGGCCTCCATCATTTCGACCTGATCGACGGGGGCGTCCGCGACCGCTTTGATCGCGGCAATCGGGGCGAGCGCGGGGTTCATCGGGTCGCCGCCAACGCAGGCGTAGTCAGTCAGTAGAAGCGCATTGCGGTCGGGCAAAACGTCCTCCGCCACGACGAGGCAGAACGCGGCAGCATCGGCAGAGACGGCGGTGTTGACAGCTGTCAACTCTCCGGTGACCACGGGGGCGCGGGCGACCAACCGAGGGGCGAGGCGGCGGGTGAACGGGTCGTCCAATTCGTCGCCTAAGGGCACGATTTCAAACCGCAGTGCCGTGCGGGCAGAGAGCGCCTTTTCATGGCTATCAATGGCCCAAGCGTCCTGCCGTTCACGCGGAACGTTCAGCGCATTCGCGGCCTCGGCTAGGTCAGGGTCGCGGTCGGGCCACGGGGTGAACGGAGGGCGGTCGTAGGCCACGGGACCGCCGGGCGTTTGCGCCATGCGGATAGGGCGTTGGGAATGGGACTCTGCGCCGCCTGCCAGAACGACCTTGGCCTGACCAGAGCGCACCAACGCCATCGCAATCCCAATCGCATCGAGGCCGCCGGCACATTGCCGATCAATCGATAGACCTGCGACGCGGTCGGGTAGTCCAGCGGCGAGTGCGGCGACACGTGCAGGATTGCCGCCGCCACCAATGGCATTCGATAGGATGACTTCGTCCACGTCCTCGGGGCGTAAACTAGCGTCCGCGAGGCAGGCCAGCATTACAGGTGCGGCTAGGTCGTGCAGCGCGTATCCCGACAAAGCGCCGCCCTTGGGCGCGACGATGGTGCGGCGGGCGGCGATGATGCGGGGGGTCATGCGAGGTTCCTCAGCAAGGCGGCCAGCGCGGTGAGGTTCGGTTTGCCAGAGGGCAGAGCGGGCCAGTCCGACAGACGGTAGGCGCGGCGGATCTGGATGCCATTGGCACGGGCGGCGGTCTGTAGGTCCTCGGGCGTGATCATCCCGTGATAGAGCGCGACGGGAACCGCCCCGCGCATGTCGTCCAGCATCGGCAAAACAGCGACCCCATGCACGCCGTCGATTTGGGATAGGGAGGCCTCTGCGGCTTCGGGGTGGTAGTTGCGATCCGCGACGGTGAACATGCGATCCGCGCGACCTGTGAGGAAGAGGTAGCCGTCGCGCATCTCTCCCATCTCGCCAACGGTGACCCAGCCTTTGCGAGTTTGAGTGGTGGTGCTAGAGCCCTCGACGTAGTGGTCAAAGAGGTAGGGCGAGCGCACCCAAACGAGGCCGTCGCGAATGTCGATCTCAACACCGGGGTAGGGCGCGCCAACAGAGCCCTCTGGCGTGGTCGCATCGGACAGGGTGATAAAGCTCGTCTCAGCCGCGCCATAGAATTCACACAGCCGCGCGTTCGGTGCCATTTCTGCGACGCGGGCTTTGGTCGCTGCATCTAGATGGCCGCCACCGACGAGGATCAGCCGCAATGCGGGCAGGGGGCGGAGGAGGGCGCTGCGCAACTGTGTGGGGGTCGCATAGAGGATCGTCGTCTGCTCCATCGCGGCGGTCTGACGGTCGGGGCGCAGGTCGCCGAGGACGTCGACGGTGATGCCTTGCCACAGACCTTCGCATAGCGCGTAGAGCGCGAGCGACTGATCCAAGCTGCCGAGGATCGCAGAACGGTCGTCAGGGGTGATGCCAAAGAGGTCACGGTTCACGGCGAAACTGCTCACCCAACTGGCGTAGCTACGGCGGATCCGTTTCGGTGCGCCCGTCGAACCAGAGGTGAGCGTGTGTATATACTCTGGCTCGTCATCGGCGTCGAACGGGCGGGGCGAAATGCAGAAGCTCTGACCGCTGTATAGCGCCTCCAAGAGGCGGGGTAGGGTGGTCGTCAGAGGGTTCGGCGCGATCACAGCGACAGGGCCACCCGTGGCGCGGGCCACATAGGGGCGCGGCACCTCTACCCCGTTGCAGAGCAATCGGGCAGTCGGTGATGGCGCGAGGCGCAGGGGGGCGGTGGCGACGGACATGTCCAATCCATAGCGCAACCCTCTCTATCGGACCAGAGTTGCCGACGCCGCTGGCTGCGCTACATTCACCCCCATCTTAGGTTGCACACCTCAATCGGAGGACACTATGACCCTGACGCGCCGTTCCATTCTGGGCACCCTCTGCGCTACTGCTGCGCTGCCGTCTTTTGCGGCGGGGGATAGCCCTCTTCCACGGGTAAGCTTTGTAAATGCGGATGGTGGGATGCACGACAGTGCCGATTGGGCGGGGCATCCTGTGCTGGTGATAAACTCGGCCAGCCGTTGCGGGTTCACGCCGCAGTATGACGCGATGCAGGCGGTTTATGATGCCTATGCGGATCGTGGTCTGATCGTCCTCGCCGTGCCGTCCGATGATTTCCGTCAAGAGCTGTCGTCGATTGATGAGGTCAAAGAGTTCTGCGAGCTGAACTTTAACCTGACCCTACCGATGACCGACATCACCCACGTCAAAGGGCCAGAGGCGCATCCGTTCTATCAATGGCTCGCCACGGATCATGGCTTTGTCCCGCAGTGGAATTTTAACAAGGTGCTGATTGGTGCCGATGGTCGGGTCAAAGGGACATGGGGCAGCACCACGAAACCTGATAACCGACAAATCCTCGATTTGATCGAAGCGGAACTGTCCACCTGATTTTCGGCTTTAGGCTTCTGTCGTTTCAGTTAAAACTATGCGCAACGCGGGCCACTGGGGCCTGTAACGTATTTTGAACTGAGGACGATTATGGCGACCGACACCCCCAAAGCAGAGACCGCAGCACCGCAGCTGCCCATGTTCTACAAATCGCTCGCGCTGCTGAACAAAGCGGCCCACGGCGACCTTCGTTTGCGCCCTGCAAAATCGATGAGCTTTGCGGCGAAAGCGAACTCCATCGTTCTGGCGGGTTCTGAATTTGCTTCGGCCAGCCACGACTACCCGATCGTGTTCAGCGGCAAGGGCGCAGAGCCGACCGCCTTTGCGGTGACAGGTCGTAAAACGGGCGAGAACATGTTTGTGTCGAAAGACGGCGCGTGGAAGAAGGGCGCGTATGTTCCCGCCTACGTCCGCCGCTATCCCTTTATGCTGGTGAAGTCGCCAGACGGCACCACCTACAACATGGCGATTGATCCCGAGTCCGAGATGATCCATGCGAAAATCGGCGATCCGCTGTTTGATGGCGATCAGCCGTCCAAGGCGACCGAGCGGATGCTGGAGCTGAGCAAATCCTTCATCATGGACATGGAGCGGACCGCGACCATCATCCGCCAGTTGGAGACGCTGGACCTCCTCGAAGAGCGTCAGGTTGAAGTGACCCTCGCCAACGGAACCAAGTCCCGCATCGGTGGTTTCCGCGTTGTAAACGAGTCGAAACTGTCTGCGCTGTCCGACGGTGATTTCCTCGCCATGCGCAAGACTGGCGCGCTGCCCGTGGTCTATATGCACCTCGTTTCGCAGCAACGGTGGGCGGCAATTCGCGGATAAGTGCTAAAGTGATACGGTAAAGGAGCGCAGAAGCTGTATTTCTGTGCCCCTTTGTCTAGCCATTGTTGCATTAGTGGTGCATATACCGACCATATTCTAATATTCGTTTCTGCTGCGCTAAAAATACTGGGGTGACATGACTAAGGCTCTAACTCTGACGCGGATTTTTGCGGGTGCTGCTCTATTGTCGCTGCTGAGCGCCTGTTTCCCTGGTGATAGTCAGTTGCCCGTGACGGGCGACAAATTGGATGAGGCCGTGGCAGAGGTTCTGCCGAACGCGCGTGTGGTCCAACTCGACGATCAAAACGTCCTGCAATTCACCGCTGAAGCTGCCAACGTCCCGCAGAGCGCGTCTGTCCCCGGTCGGTCGTCGTGGGTCTATCGTGTTGGGACTGGCGACGTTCTAAAGATCATCGTCTGGGGCGTCTCCGAACTGAACGACCCGTCACAATACATCGAAGGTGCGCCAGCACCGGGCACAGTGGTTCAGGCCGATGGAACGGTGTTCTTCCCCTATATTGGCACCGTGGATGTGTCGGGCAAAACTGTTCCGCAAATCCGTGAAGCCCTGACCGAAGGGTTGAGCGAGTATTTCCCTGACCCTCAGGTCGAAGTGCGCGTGATCGAATTTAACTCTCAGTCCGCTGTGGTCGCGGGTGCGGTCGAGAATCCGGCGCGCTACCCGCTGCGCACAAATCCGACGCGTCTTCTGGACCTCGTGGCGCAAGCGCGGCTTGACCCTGCGCGGGCGGATACGGAACGGGTGATCCTGCGTCGTGGCGGTCAGACCTATCCGATCAACCTCGATGCGTTTGTGAAATACGGTCGCGAAGCGTCGAACCCGCTGGTTCTGGATGGCGACACCGTGTTTGTGCCAGATCGCAAACCTCTCGAAGCGTTTGTTCTGGGTGAGATCAAAGCGGCGTCTTCGGTTGATATTTCGGATCGTGACGTGAGCCTGACCCAGATCCTGAGCGAAGCAGGCGGGTTGAATATCCGTGACGCTGATGCACGCGGTATCTTTGTGTTCCGCCGTGATAGTGACGGTTTGACCGTGTTCCAGTTGGATGTCTCGAACCCGAGCGCCTATCTGATCGGCACCCGTTTCGCGATGAAGGCGCAGGACGTTGTCTTTGTCACCACCGACCCAGTGTCGCGTTGGAACCGTGTGATCTCTGACCTGTTGCCGAGCGTGGGTCTCTATCAAACTGCGAGCGACATCTGATGTTTAAGTCGGTTCTGGTCGTTTGCACGGGGAACATATGCCGTTCGCCAGTTGGGGAACGGGCGCTCGCGGCGCTGTGCCCGCACTTAACCGTCACCTCTGCTGGGATCGGTGCGTTGGTCGGCAAGGGTGTCGATAAGGATGCAGCGGCCGTTGCGACCGCGCATAACGTCAACGTCGAGGGTCATGCGGCCCGTCAGATCACTGCCGAAATTCTTGCGGCGCATGATCTGGTTTTGGTGATGGGTCCAGAACACCGCCAATACATCCGCGAGAATTTCCCGCAGGCGAGTGGCAAAACGATGATGTTCGACAAATGGGAGCGCGATGCAGGCATCGAAGACCCCTACCGTCAGAGCGTTGAATTTCATGAATTGGTATTTGCCGAGATCGATAAATCGGCTCGGTCTTGGGCCAAACGGCTCGGGTAAAGTATTGGAGGCCGTTACGTGGCTAACGAAAAAGATTTTGACGACGAAATTGACCTAGCCGAACTGTTTCACGTGCTTTGGGCGCGGAAGCTGTTCATTGCGGCATTTGCCATTGGTTTCGCTGTTGTCGGGTTTCTCTACGCGAAATCCCAGACGCCGATTTTCCAATCGACGGCTCTCGTTCAGCTCGAAGAACGGTCGAGCGGTGGTGATCTGCCTGTCGAACTGCAGGCGCTGATGGGCAGCAGCTCGGGCGGTCGTGCGGCGACCGAGATCGAGATCCTGAAATCCCGTAGCGTGGCGAGTGACGCGGTGAATGCCTTGGGTCTGCATATCGATGCGGCCCCGCGTGAACTGCCGTATCTGGGAAATATCTTCCGCCACCTTGGTGTGCCTCATTTCGGCACCTCGTGGCTCAAAGCTTATTCGTGGCAGTCTGAGACGATCGAGGTCGGCGTGCTGCGTGTGCGGTCCCAGTGGATCGGCGAGGACATCGTTGTCATCAAAACGGGGGAGACTTCGTTTGACGTGGAACTGCCCGATGGATCGGTGATCTCGGGCGAGGTCGGCACGCCTGTTGAGGGTGGCGAAGAGTTTGCCTTGCGGGTTGATGCGCTGACCGGACCTGTGGGTCGCGAATACATCGTGTCGAGCCGTGATCCGGTGCTGATTGCGACTGGGTTGGCCAGTAGTTTGAGCGTGGCCGAAGTTGGCCGCCAATCGTCGATCCTTCGCCTGACCTATCGCCATCCTGATCGCGCGATGGCGTCGGACGTGTTGGATGCTGTGATGGCGGCCTATGTGCGTCAGAACATTCAGCGTGGTGCGGCCTCGGCCGAGAAGAGCCTCGAGTTCATTGAGGATCGTTTGCCCGACGCAGAGGCGCAGGTTCAGGCGGCGCAATTGGCGTTAAATTCGTATCAGAGGTCGGTGTCGTCCGTCGATTTGACCTTTGAAACGCAGCAAGTTCTATCCAGCGCGGCTGAGATTGAGGCGCAGTTGAATGAACTTCAGATGCAACAGGCGGAATTGGCGCTCGATGTCACGCCGAACCATCCGAGCTATAAGCGTCTCGAAGAAAATCGTGTGATCCTTGAGGAACGTTTGGCTGCCATTCGTGAGGAAACCCAAGGGTTGCCCGAGCAACAGTTGGAAGTGTTCAACCTCAATCGCGATCTGCAGGTGGCACAGGAAATCTACCAATCCCTGTTGCAGCGTCGTCAGGAATTGCAGGTCGTTCGTGCGTCGACCATCGGCAATATTCGCGTAATCGACAGCGCATTGACGGGACGGTTTGCAGTTGAACCACGGACTAAAGTGATTGTCATGCTCGCGGCGGTTTTGGGCCTGATCACTGGCGTTGCTGCGATCCTTGTTCCGCGTATGTTGCGGCGGACGGTGGATGGGGTTGAGGACCTCGAAAAGCTGGGCCTTTCGGTCTTTGCCTCTGTTGGATTCTCGAAGCTGGCAGACCAATCGTCGAACAAGAACAAAACCATGTCCATTCTGGCAATTGATCGCCCCACTGACCTCGCGGTCGAGGCATTGCGGTCGCTGCGGACCTCGCTGCACTTTGGGATGATTGATGCAAAGTCGCAGTCGCTGGCGATTACATCGCCGTCGCCCGGTGTTGGTAAGTCGTTTACTTCTGTGAACCTCGCCGCTGTGATGGCGCAGTCGGGGCAGCGGGTTGTCGTGATCGATGCCGACTTGCGGCGTGGGGTTCTGCGCAAGTATTTCGACTGTCCGCGCGATGCGAATGGTCTGTCGGACGTTCTGGCGCATGATGTAAAGCTAGAGGACGCGGTGCGAAAGGGACCGATTGAGAACCTGTTCTACGTCACCTCGGGTCACTATCCGCCGAACCCGTCGGAATTGCTGATGCGGGCCGAGTTTGAGCAAGTGATCAAGCAACTGTCGGAACAGTTTGATTTCGTAATTGTCGATGCTCCGCCGATTTTGGCTGTGACAGACCCTGTTATCCTGTCGAAATACGTTGGCGCGACGATGATTGCGGCGCGTCACAAAGAAACGGCTGTGCCCGAGCTTGAGGCGGCGATCCGTATCTTTGAATCGAGTGGTGGTAAGTTCACCGGTGCGATCCTTAACGGCTACAAGGCGGACTCGTCGGGCAAGGGTGGGTATTACTACTACTACAACAAACGCTATGCCTATGATGACAAAGGCAGCAAAGACTGATCGGATGAATGGCGGGTTTTGACCCGCCATTTTTCTTTGGGCCGTGTAAATTAAGATCAGAGTTTTGAGTCGTCTGGCGCTGCTAGGCGGCTTTTTCTGTTTTTGGGATGGGTTTTGGATTTTCGTATTCTTGCCTGCGTGTCGTGAGAATTTTGTTCTGGAATTAGGTGGAGTGCGACACTTGAAAGAGAAAATAATTCCAACTACCTGCGGTTTCGAACAAGACTTAAAGGTGTCGAAATGAAATTCCTTGCTCCTGCTTTTGTAGCCGCTCTTGGCTTTGCCTCTGCTGTTGAAGCGAACACGTATGGGCCTCTCGTGACGCCTGCTGAACTGGCGGCGTCGATTGATGATGTGCAACCAATCCTAATTGATATTCGTAACGATGGTTATGCCGAGGCCCACGTCGATGGTGCGCTTTGGGCGCCGTATCGTATGTTCCGTGGCCCTGAAGAAAATCCAGGTGCGCTGGTTGATGTGACTGCGCTCGAGGGGAACCTAGAACAGTTGGGTCTGGAGTATGACCTGCCGATCGTCATCATCACTGAAGGCAAAACAGACACTGATTTTGGTGCTGCGGCGCGGGTCTATTGGACGCTGAAGTCCACTGGCTTTACCGATTTGTCGATCCTGAACGGTGGTCAGGCCGCATGGGCGGCGGCGGGTCTGCCGATCAACGCGACAGTCGAGTCGTCGATCCCGTCGGAATTGGATCTGACCTTTAGCCACGAGTGGCTGGCGGAAACCTCGGATGTTGAGGCTGTGACCACAGGTGCGGCGCAGGCGATCCTCGTCGATGCGCGTCCCGAAGATTTCTATCTGGGCCGCAAGGGTCATGACGCGGCGGACCGTCCGGGCACGCTGCCGGGTGCGATTAACTACGTTTACACATCGTTCTTTGATGACGGTGCTGCGGCGATCCGTGGAGCGTCGAATGTGGATGAGTTGAAGGTGGCCTTGGGTGTCGAAGAGGGCAAAGACATTGTGTCCTTCTGCAACACGGGTCACTGGGCGGCGACGAACTGGTTTGCACTTTCGGAACTGGCTGAGCTAGAGAACGTGAAACTCTACGCAGGGTCGATGGTGGAATATTCCAATGCGGGTCTTCCGATGGAAAACACTCCGGGCCTGTTCCGTAACCTATTGAACCAGATTGGTTTCTAAGATGTCTGAACACGTGATTGCGGGGGCTTTGGCCCCCCGTCCGATCCTAAAGCGCGGTGGCCTGATTGTGGCTGCCGTGTTCGTCGTTTTGGCCGTGGCTGCGCTGGCGGGGGCTCGATATGGGCTGATGCTGGCGGTCGGCTTGGGCTTTGGCCTCGCCCTCGAAGGGTTGCGGTTCGGATTTGCGGGGCCGTGGCGTGCGATGATCCTGCGGCGTGAACCGTCGGGATTGTGGGCGCAGTTGCTGGCGATTGGGATCGTCACCGTCTTTGCCCTGCCGTTGATTGCGAACCACGGTGGTGAACTGAACGGCGCGCAGGCCCCGATTGGCTTTGCGATGATCGCCGGGGCCTTTGTGTTCGGCGTTGCAATGCAGGTCGTTTTGGGCTGCGGATCGGGGACATTGGTTAACGCCGGGTCTGGGAACCCCGTGTCGTTGGTCGCGCTGCCATTCTTTGCCATCGGGAGCTTTGCGGGCGCATATCACCTGTTCTGGTGGACGGGTTTGGGGGCGCTGCCGATCATGAACTTTGAAGGGTGGAGCGGTGTTCTCATCACGCTCGGCCTGTTGTTTTCGGTCGCGATGGTGGCATGGAAATTCGCAACGCCACAGACCCGCGTTTTGCCGCGTCGATTGGTGATTGCGGCGGTCGTGATCGCGGCATTGGCGCTGGCGAACCTGTTGATCGCTGGCCAGCCGTGGGGCGTGGTTTACGGTCTTGGCCTCTGGGTGGCGAAGGGCGCAGTGGCGGCGGGCGTGGACCTGTCGGGCTCTGCGTTTTGGGCGGCACCTGCGACGGCAGAACGTGTCACCAGTTCTGTGCTGACCGACTACACGTCGTTGACGGATATCGGCATCATCCTTGGCGCGTTCTTTGTCGCGAGCTGGAGGGTAGGGGGACTGTCCGCGAAACTGCCATCCTTGCCCGCGCGGGCGTGGGTCGGGACAATCGTGGCGGGGTTCCTGCTAGGGTATTCGTCGCGTTTGGCCTTTGGTTGCAATG
Source organism: Aestuarium zhoushanense (assembly GCF_056431045.1). NCBI lineage: Bacteria > Pseudomonadati > Pseudomonadota > Alphaproteobacteria > Rhodobacterales > Paracoccaceae > Aestuarium > Aestuarium zhoushanense. The sequence goes on along the minus strand of NZ_JBWKMA010000001.1, from coordinate 101,087 downwards.
TGGGCGCGTTCTTTTCAGGGATTTCGACAGGGAGCCTGCACGGTTGGGTGTGGTTCGGCGCTGCCTTTGTCGGGTCGATTTATGGGATCAAACTGCGTCCCATTCTGGGATTGGAGGCACGGTCATGACCAGACGTTTCACAGCAGGTATCGCCGTTCTGGCCGTCGCTGGTTTGATTGGCTGGGATCTAAAGGCCAGCCCGCCGAATCCTTATGCTGCACCTCCGATCCTCGCCATTGGGTCGGGGTTATCAGCGGCTGGCGGGTTCTGTGGGGCGCTACCAAACTAGGCCGACGGCCTATCACCTTGAACATTCGTGGTTTGTTTGTCGGGCGGGCGCGGGATCGGGTTGATTTCTGCGCCCGTCAGCATAGGCTTGGTTCCTAAGCTGGGGCGTAAATCAACGGGGTGGTCGGAATACTTAATAACTTGCGCATCAATGTTGGTGGCGGGCCGCTGGCGTCGGAGCCGTTGCACGATGGATTTGCGGTATCACGGCTATACCGTATGCGTCGGTTTGCGCGCAGAAAACCCCTTGGGTTTTTGCTGTATTTCCTGCCGGTTATCCTGTTGTGGACATATCCGATGTCCTATGGAGCCGCGATTTTCGGTCATAATGCCTTTGCAGTTCAATACTCCCCGTCGATCTCGTTCTATGTGCTCGCCCTTGGTGTTCTGATCTATCCAACCAGACTGATCTGGGTGCCTGCGCTGGTGTTTCTATTCGCCCTTTGCGCGCCGTTCCTCCTACCCTTTGTCGATATGTCGGTTTGGCACGAATTGCTGCTGCGTGCGCCGCAAGTGGTCATTGCTTTCTTTGTGGTGAACCTGATTGCGGCGTTGATCGTTGGGGTGGTCGCGAGAGAGACGATCGGGTTATTCCGAAGCAGGCTCTTACCTTACACGGCGGATCTTCTTCTCGCGCTTCTGGCGCAGGTCGTTTATTTGATTGTGAACCTGATCATGATCGCGATTTTCGTGAACGTGATGAAGTCGTTGCCCGCGGATATTCAGGGTTTGGTTGGTTACGACGAACACTACTTTGATCTTGCACTGAAACGTGTGCTGCGCGGATGTGCGGTGATTTTGGTGTTTTTGCTGCTGTTTCTGCATCGCCCGCAGAAGCTAGAGCTGCTCTACCTGCTGCCTTCAATCTTTGTGTTCTCGACGCTTGGCGTTATTCACGCGTCTGGCTTTGGGCAAAGTAACCAGATGGAAGCTGGCTTTGTGATTATGGCTTTGGCGCTCCTTATGCCGCAGTCTATCGCACCGCTGAGCCTTGTGGTTGGGGTCGGATTTTACGCTGTGCTGACGGGCACATTCCTAACCGATCTGGTGCCCGAGACCGCTCATGAAAATGCGATGGATTACTACGGCACGGTCCTATTGAACTTGGGGACCTACATTCTGGCGCTTCGCGGCTATATGGAACGTCGGTTGCAATTGGCGCGGGACAGTATTGAACGGCTCGACGCGGCGCGGGATTTCGCGGGCGTTGGGATTTTTCAGGTCAATCAGAACCTCGGCATGGTGCAGCTTGACCCGACGAGCATGCGGGTATTGGGCGTCGATACTGTATATACGCCGGTGCGGGACATCTATGCTCGGTTCGCGCCCGAGTCCCGTCAGCGGATGGCTGAGATGGGGATCGTTGAGCCGGGGCAAACGTATAAGCATGTTCTTCGGGTCATTCGCGGACCTGGTGACGAATGCATGATCCGCATCTTTATCTGGGCGCAATATGCGGAAAGCGGGGCAAAACTGGCCTACGGGTTGGTGCTGGATATTACCGACGAACAAGCGACAGAGTCCGCGTTGCGTCATGCGTTGACCGACCTTGAGGCGCGGGATGAAAAGCAGCGGCGGATGTTCTCGATCATCTCGCATGAAATCCGCACACCAGCATCGGTCATGGCGATGTTGATCGAGGATTTGGAGCCGTCCGAGACTGAAGCGATGAAGCCGAAACTGGCAGAGGCCTCGCACCAATTATTGGGCGTGCTCAGCGATATGCGGCAGGCGGTGAATCCCGAAGAGAACCTCGCTGTGGTGAAATCGCCCTATGTGCCTGCGGAATTGGCAGAGACGGTGCGCAATACCTATCAAGCGCAGGCCAAGAAAAACCACATGAACATCAAGCTCAAGCTCGGCGCGGGGGCGGATGTTTGGCGGATCGGGGATCAGTTGCGGACAAAGCAGTTGGTTGGAAACCTTGTGCGCAATGCCTTGCTGCATTCGCGGGGCCGGACGGTCGAGATTATCTTTGAGGCGCAGCCTGAGGACGACGGGCAAATGTGGTCCGTTTGGACTGTGCGCGACGATGGGATCGGGATTCCGCCCGATGAAGTCGATCGTCTGTTTGAACCTTTCGAGAGGGGCGGCAAAGATCCACGTAATCAGGCGGATGGCAGCGGGCTTGGTCTATATATTGCGAAGACGGCGGTGGAGCTGCTGGGCGGGTCGATCACATATATCGAACGGGCGCGAGGGGCGTGTTACCAGATCAGACTGCCTGAGGACCTCGCCACTGATCTGGTGATAGAGGAACCGTCGGATCACGAAGCGATTGAACTGTCGATGCTGCATGTGCTGTTGGTCGAAGATAACCCACTCGTCGCTGAGGTGACGCAATCACGGTTGGCCAAGATTTTCGCTGACGTGACCTTGGCGCGGAATGGTGAGGACGCGCTGAGGATGGCGCGGGAAAATCAACCCGACCTTCTGATAACGGACCTGTTCATGCCTAAGATGGAGGGCGACCAGTTGATCCGCGCCCTGAAAGAGTTGGACCATGATTACGTGATGATTGGCCTGACGGCGGCGGCTGTGGGCAATGATATGGAGCGGTTCAGGGACGCGGGCGCCGATCTGGTGATGTCCAAGCCGCTGGACAGTGACGCGCTGATTGCGTTTCTGGCTGGGTGATTAGCTGGTCGCGGTTGGTGCCGATTGCATGCCAACATCCATGAATTCATCCAAGAATAGCGACATGAGCTCCACGCGCGACGTGACGCCTGCCTTGCGAAAGACGTTGTGCGAGTGAACCTTGACCGTGCCGACGGTGCAATTGCGCAGTTCGGCGATGTCTTTGGATGCCAGCCCGCGCATAAGCAAAAGCGCGATGTCCGACTCGGACGGGGTGAGGGACCATTCGTTGAATTGCGCGTGAACGTGGCTGTCGAAATCGTTGCGAAGGGAATGGAGCGTTTCGCGCTGGCGGGCGTTCTTTGTCTTTAGCTCGGTGATGTAGACCGACAAGAGAACCATGCCGAATCCAAGTACGGTGACGGCGAGAATCTCGAAAATGAGGTGTGAGAGGTCACCGAATTGATAGCCGCGGCCTTCGCTGAGGTGTTCGCTCAGGTCAACGATGACATCCTGAGCGAAGAAAAGTCCTGAAATCCCCATGCCCCAAAAGATGATGGTCGCGAAGGTCGCATTTTCGAATTTGGTGGTGGAATACATTGGATCGCCCTTTTTTATATGATCTAGACTTAGGGCTAATCCTACTAAAATTGCCATAAACCATCGGTATAGAGGCAAAAAACGGCTCAAAATACACCTTTGGCATATTTGGGGGTGGGGATGCGGCGGTCATAACGGTCCCATCGAAGGCGCAGTAGACAACGTTGCGTCGAACACTTGGAGACTAGACATGAAAACACTTTCGTTTGCCGCCATCGCGCTCGCACTTTCGGTTACTGCAGCTTCTGCTCAGGACTTTGTTCAAGCGCAGATCGACAGCCTGTTTGCGCAGGGCTACACACATTTTTCGGTTCGCCGCGGCGTTCTGAACTCTTCGGTTGAGGCCTATTCGCCGACTGGTCTGGAAACGACTGTCGTCCTCGATAACTCGACCGGCGAAGTTGTGAGCCAGCGCGTTGAGACCAATGATGCAGCAGTTGTTGCGGGCACGATCCAAGAGATCGAACAGAAGCACCTTGGCGAAGTTCGTGGTTCGGACGACCTTCTGGTTGAAGTTACGACCGCAACTGGCGACGTGATTTTGGTCGAAGCTGGTGAACTTCGCAGCGCGCCAAAAGCTGGTAGCGACGATGTATATACGACCGTAACTACAGCTGCCGGCGAGACGGTTTACGTCGAAGCAGATGATCACGGTTCGAACGATGACAACGATCATGTAGGCGGGTCAGACGATCACTCTGTCGGTTATGACGACGACAGCAACGATGATGATCATGGGTCCGATCATGACTCGAATGACGACAATGACGATGACCACGGCTCCGATCATGACGATGATCACGGTGATGATGATCATGACGATGATCACGGTTCGGACCACGACGACGACTGATCGTCGCTTGTGACCAAAGCTGCAGGGCGGTACATCTGCCCTGCATTCGAAAGGTCCCGTCATGCAGAGCTTGCGTCATTTCCTAACGGCAACGGACACTGATCCGTCGCTCGTTTTCCTGATCGAAGATATAGCAGCGAGCTGTGCCCGTATTGCCAGTCATGTGCGTGACATGGCGTTTGAGGGAAACCTTGGGCAAACGGATGAGACGAACGTTCAGGGCGAGGCACAAAAGCCGCTCGACATCGTGGCGAATGATATCTTCCTTGAGACGTGTAACGGTGGCCACGTGGCCGCGTTGGTTTCTGAGGAGATGGACGAGGTTCAGTGGCTCAAGGAACCGAAGGCGGGGGATTACATCCTCTACTTTGATCCGCTGGACGGGTCGTCCAATTTGGACGTGAACATGACCGTCGGGTCGATCTTTTCGGTCATGCAGGTGCAGGCGGACGGCGATCGGACGGTTTTGCGTAAGGGGCGGGATCAGATCGTGGCGGGTTATGCGATCTACGGTCCGTCGACGATGCTGGTGCTGACGATGGGGCAGGGGGTCCACGGGTTCTCTGCGCGGCACGGGACGGGTGATTTCCGTTTGACCCACGGCGATATTCGTGTGGCCGAAGAAACGGCTGAGTTCGCGGTGAACATGTCGCGGATGCGGTTCTGGGATGCGCCTGTGCGGGAGTATGTTGAACAGTGCCTCGCCGGCAAAGACGGTCCGCGCGGCAAGGATTTCAACATGCGCTGGATTGCCTCCCTCGTGGCCGAGGTTCATCGCATCCTGATGCGGGGCGGCGTGTTCATGTATCCCGTCGATGCAAAGCTGCGGGATAAGGGTGGTCGGTTGCGGCTGATGTATGAGGCGAACCCGATGGCGATGATCATGGAGCAAGCGGGCGCTGCAGCGACGAACGGCGTGAGCGATATCCTCGACCTGCAACCCGAGGATCATCACCAGCGAGTGGGTCTGATCCTCGGAGCGAAGTCCGAGGTTAAGCGGTTAACGCAAGCTGTTCCTGAGTAACTTGTGCGCGGGTCTTTTGACCGAGGAAGTCTAGGAGGAGCCAAACACGCTTCTCCGCGTCGATCTTTTCAATGGTCGCCACGAATTCCGCAAAGGGGCCCGAGGTGATTTCGACTTCGTCACCAGCCTTGAGCGTGGGTGGGGGCATAAGTTTACCGTTCTGATCGCTACGGGCCATGATGCCGTCGATCAGATCTTGGGCAACAGGGGAGGGTTTATTGGCAAAGGTCACAAGTCGCGCTACGCCAACGGTGTTGTTCACCTTGCGCCACGGGGCTGTGTCGGGATCAAAGCCGACAAAGAAGTAACCAGGGAACAATGGTTTGACGGACTGAATGAACCGCGAGCCGTTCCGTTTGGTTGAGTCGATCATGGGGAGAAAGGTGCGAAACCCCTGACGTTCGAGGTTTTTTTGCGCCAGTTTGAACGCATTAGGTTTGTTCTGAACAACAAACCAGTGGATTTGAGAAGCAGTGGTCATAATCAATCTCGTTCAAATTTGAGCAATCTCTAACGCATCTATGTAAAAATTCATAGCGCGGATCATTTAGGGTCTATTTGTGTCGGTACCGGTTCCGTGAAAATGTGGTTAGTGGTCAAGTCAAGGTTGAAAAGCGCTGCCTAGAATGATGGCAAAAATGGTTAGTTTGCCGTATAGCGGGAATCATTGATGAAGACAGGGCCTAAATTTGGCCTAGGGTTGTATTTTGCGGTATTCCGCAGTTAGTATCAAAATGATATTTTGATAGGGTTGTAGTGGGTGACAGATATGGGAATTCGTGAGATGGCTGTAGAGCTACTAGTGAACAACTGGGTATCGCTGTTTGTCACCTTTTCGGTGGCTTTTGCGGTTGCGCGTCTGCTCGTTCTATTTGCTCGCCACTTCCCGATCCTATGTGGCCAATCTGCGAATGTGTCCGCTGTTCAGTCGGCGCATTCTAAACCCACGCCGAGAGTAGGGGGCGTTGCGATTTTCACCGCCCTCGTTCTGACGGTTTTCTATGTGCCCGAAACGATCGCGGTGAGCTATCCGTCCTTCTTGGTCGCTGCGGGGCTTTTGTTCTTTGTCGGTCTGGCAGAGGATCTCGGCTTCGGTATCAGTCCGCGCTGGAGGTTGCTCGCTGCTGTTGGTGCGAGCCTCGCTGCGGTGGTAATGTTGGGCATTTGGCTGCCGCGCCTGAATATACCTTACGTCGATGTAGCGATGGGCTATTGGATCATTGGGGTGCCCGTGACGCTGTTCATCACGGCTGGTGTCGCGAATGGTTTTAACCTGATTGACGGTGTGAACGGGCTATCGGGCTATACTGGGATCGTCGCGGCGCTGGCCTTGGCTGCTATTTCGGTTCAGGCGGGCAATGACGTGATGGCTCTTGTCTCGCTATTTCTTGCATGTGCGGTCGCTGGGTTCGTCCTTGTCAATTATCCGCGTGGAATGATCTTTTTGGGAGACGCGGGGGCCTACACGCTTGGTTTCGTTTTGGCTTGGTTTGGGATTGCACTCCTCAATGCCGCGCTGAGCGTTTCGGCATGGTCGATCCTATTGACCGTTTATTGGCCGCTCTGTGACACGCTGCTGGCCATGTATCGTCGGTCGCGGAGCAAACGAGATGCGATGGCCCCTGATCGGCTTCATGCGCACCAGCTTGTCATGCGGAGTCTTGAGATCTTGGTCCTGGGACGCGGTCGTCGTAACCTCGCGAACCCGTTGACGACACTTGTGCTCGCGCCGTTTGTCGCTGCGCCGCCCTTGGCCGGTGTTCTGCTTTGGAACAATCCGCTTTTGGCGTTTGGCTTCGCCGTGGTATTTTTGGGCTTATTCTGGGGAACGTACTTTTTTGCTGCCGACATGGCGCGGGTTTATCGTCGTCGTAGCGATCCGCGCATTTCGGTCGTGCGGGAGGGTCCTACATTTGCTGGGCCTGCGAAGCCTGTGGCGGTGTTTAAGGTGGCACCTGAGCAATCTATGGCCGCTCCACGTCGCGTTCCTCGAGAAGAGCTCACGTCTGGTTCTCAGCTTTAGATTGATTACTTGGATTAGTCTTTTGTCGGGAGTGAGCTATTCCGACCTTCAGAATATAGTTTGTTTCTATAGCGCGGGGATAGGTGTTATCGGGCATTTAGACTTGGTCGTTACCCTAAATGGGTCAGGACCTCAGTCACCTTCGCTGCTGTCCCTTGATTTGACAAATATGCCTGAACGTCATCGTTAAGCGGTCGGGACCTAAGGCGAACAATAGCGTCTCGAAGATGCGCCCTGTCCGGCGTGATTATACCGACACCCGCCGAAACTAAGTCCTCAAAGTCATCTTTGAAGAGGCGCCCAATGCCGCCAGCGACGATCGGGATCCCTTTCAAGATCGCCTCATAGGCATTGTGGCCTGCGCCTTGGTTAAAGGTGTCTCCGATAAAGGCCGCATATGAGGCCTCGTACCATGTGCCGAGCTCGCCGTAGCTGTCAGCGATAAAGACAGGGGCCTCTTGTTTTGGCAGGCCCTCAATTGAGCGTCGTGGAGCCGTTAGCCCGAACTCTTTTGCGGCAGCTAGGAAATCGTCTGACTGTTCCTTCCACCTTGGAACTAAGATCATTCGCAGGTTTGGGTCTTGAGCATGGGCCTGCAGAAATGCGTCCAAAACGATACGGACTTCGCCAGTTGCGACTGATGCGGCCGTGAAAATTTGGCGCGCCCCCCAGACTGAGTTCAATTGCTCGCGTAGATCGGGTGTTGAGGGAAGAGGTTCGCAATCCAGTTTGAGGTTTTTCCCAAGAAATTTTATCGCGTCTGGCCGCATGACGTCGTTTGCCATCTTTGCAGAAGCTTCCGTGATGAAATGGATGTAGTCGATGTGAGCCAAGAACCATTTGCCGAGGTCTTGGAGTTTTCCAAAATCTTCAAGCAGTCGTCCGTCCAGTTGTCCGTTTACGACTGCAGTTGGGACCCTGCGCTTTCGTAATTCGGTCAACATGTTTGGCCACAAATCACGTTCGCAAAAGATCGCGACCGATGGCTTCCAGTGATCGAGAAATCGGCGGCTAATGTAGAGACCATCATGCGATGCCAGCTGTCTGATCACACGTGGATTATCTTTCCAACGGGAGAATATCCCTTGGGCGGATACTGTGCGGGTCGTGACGAGAACGAGAGCTGTTGGGTCGCTGGCTAAGAGTTTAGCGAGGAGAGCCTGGTTCGCCGTTGAATCCCCAGGTCCGATGGAGTTCATCCAATAGAGCTTTCCAGCGGGGCGCTCGGGTAGGTTCAGGGCGACGCGTTCGTATGCGCGGTCATAGTTCTCTTCAGGGTTCTTTTTCGCGGCGCGCCGAACCAAGTATAAAATCAGGCTTGTCGGGAGTAGGCGCGTAATCATCAAATAGACGCCGAGCAGTATGCGATGCGCCAGAGGGACCTGTTTCAGTGTCGCTTTGACATAGTCATCCTTGGAACGTGGATCGATTGCGATTATGTCATTCATTGAGGTACCTATTTGAGAGCAGAGCCAGCGAACTGGCGATAGATCAGCTCTCAGGCAACATAATTTGGAAAAGGCATCACAATCAATGTCTACTCAGACTGTCGTACTCATTCCTGCTCGGATGGAGAGCACCCGCCTCCCCGATAAGCCGCTTAAGAAGATCGCAGGCCTGCCGATGATTGTGCACGTGGCGAAGCGTTCTCAATTGGCAGCCGGTGTCGATCGCGTTGTGGTCTGCACGGACTCGCCCGAGATTTTGATGGTATGCGAAAAGTTTGGCGTAGACGTCTGCATGACTAAGTCTACTCATCGTAATGGGACTGAGCGGATCGCCGAAGCCGCAGATGTCATGGGCCTTCAGGACTATGATATCATTATCGATGTTCAGGGGGATGAGGCGTTTGTTCTCCCTGAGTACATTCAGGAAGTTGCCGATTTTACCCGCAAAACGGACTATGAGTGTGTCGTCCCGCACCAAATGATCGACGAGTACGGAAATCTTAACCGGGTTAAGATGGTGTCTCACGGGGATCGCGTGATCTACTTCTCTCGCAGCGATATTCCCTGCTATTTCGGGGATATCCGGCAGCCGATGAAAAAGCACCTCAGCATTATTGGTTTCCGCCTGTCTGGACTCAAGAAATTCGTGGCATCTGAGCCGACACCGCTTGAAAACATCGAACGCGTAGAGTTGATGCGTCTCATTGAACTGGGCGTGGCCATCGGGACATTCAGGCAAGATGGCGTCAGTCTGTCTGTCGATACCGAAGAAGATTACACTCTCGCCTGCCGCATGATGGAGCGCGATAAGGTGTTCCTAGAACTCATTAAGCCGAATGTCCTGTGATGCGCCATATTAAACACGTTTCATTCGACCTCGATGGCACGCTCATCAACTCGTTCCCCGTGATGAAAAAGGCGTGGGAGCACGCCACGGCCGAGCTGTCCATCAAATGCGGCTTCTCAAATTACAAAAAATACGTTGGCTTACCGTTCCCAAAGATCATGGAGCAGCTCGGGTTAGAGGCATACGAGCGTGACTTGTCCGACTTTTACTTTGAGACGACAAAGGCTCTGCGACACGAAGTTTCAATGATTGAAGGGGCCATTGGTCTGCTCTCGACGCTTAAAAGCCGCGGATATTCCGTTTCGATCATCACGTCCAAGCCACGCATGAATGCCGAACTCGTGGTAGAGCAAATGGGTTTCGAATATGATCTGCTGGTTTGTGGAGATGACTACATCCGTGGCAAGCCTGATCCTATCGCCGGACGTGACATCTTTAAGAACTTCGACGTCAAACCCGCGGAAGTTCTCTACGTTGGCGACATGATCTTCGATTTTCAATTTGCATTGAATTCGGGCATGGATTTTGTGTTCTTTGGGGATCAGGGGCAGAACCGACTGCCCAGTAACCTGTGCAACTCCATAAGAGAGATAGCCGAACTGGGTATGCTCATTGATGTATTGGATGCATCATAGTGGGTCGGTAATCGATCAAGCTTTTCCAGCGTGATGATTGTTCAACTTTAAACGCCGCATTGTTGATATACGGCTTCTTGTGCATGACCTGCTAAATCTAAGGTTCTAATCTTAATGAATAATAGTCAACACATCTGTTACCGCAAAGATGTTGATGGCTTGCGGGCAATCGCATTCCTCAGTGTTTTCTTCTATCATCTGGGATTTGAGTTCTTTGGATCTGGGTATTCAGGCGTCGATGTATTCTTTGTCATTTCAGGTTACCTAATCGGCGGACAGATTGTGAATTCTGTCCAGTCCGGAAGTTTTTCGTTTAGGGAGTTCTATTCAAGGCGATTTCGACGAATTTTGCCTGCGCTTTACTTTGTGATCATAAGTTGCATGGTCGTAGGGTATTTTTGGCTGCTTCCGTATGACTATCAATATTTCTTTGGGGCGGCCTTCAGCGCAGTCATTTGGTTGTCCAACGTATGGTTTATGGAGCGGATTGACTATTTCAATCCGGAAGCCGCAAACGACCCCCTCGTCCATACTTGGAGCCTTGGGGTGGAGGAGCAGTTTTACTTGTTCGCGCCACTGCTATTGATTGTTGTCTTGCGGTTGGGTGACAGGTGGCTCAATAAGGTATTGATTTGCCTAACTTTGATCAGTTTTGCTCTCGCAGTAATTATGTTTGAGCGCTTTCCTCAAAGCAGTTTTTACCTACTCCACACGCGGGCGTGGGAGCTATTGCTCGGGATAGTGGCAAGCCAAGTGAATTGGAAAATTCGCAGCTCTACCTTCTCCAATATTGTTCAGATCTTCAGCCTTACCTTAATCGTTATGGGTGTCCTTATTGTGCCGGGTGGTGTTGCTTGGCCTGGATTTTGGACACTTCTTCCGGTTCTAGGCACATTTGGCTTGCTCGTTTGCAATCATCCGAACTTGTCCGTTCCATCCGTTCTTTCGCTGAAGCCTGTCAGATGGTTTGGTCTGATCAGTTACTCCGGATACCTGTGGCATCAGCCCATAATTAGCTTTTATGAATATAAATTGGGCAGTTTGGACACACTGTTTGAGCAGCTGGTGATCCTGTCACTTACACTTGTTTTAGCCTATTTTAGCTACTTAGCCATTGAGAACCCATTTCGTGACGGGCGCTTATCGCGTCGATCATCGAGTAGGCTCTTGTGGGCTGGTAGTTTGGCTATTTTCTTTTGCGCCTTGGGTGCCCATTTCACGCTCGGGTACCCGCATCGGATGCCTCCGGGCATATCTGAGGTACTCGATATGAAGTACTCTTACGGTCCTAATCATAAACGTTGTCTATTGGTTAGGGACCGCGTCTCGGGGCTCGATCTCGACACATCTTGTGTATTGGGCGCGACCGTCGCGCCTCGATATGTGCTTTTGGGTGACAGTCATGCAAATCGGTTGGCAGATGGATTGGGCGAAATTCTGGCCCAAAGAAATGAGTCTCTCAGAGTATTTACGCTATCGTCCTGTTTGCCTGTCCAGAATATGCGGGTTTTCGAACAGCGGATTGGGGAAAAGTGTGTCGAATACAACGACATGGTTTTGGATTATCTCGATGCTCACGACGAACTAGAGATCGCGGTGATGTTTGCTGTCTGGCAAAACTACTTCAATGCTGACGGTGGTTTTGCCTATGACGTCGACCTCGGACCAAGCTTGACAGAAGACGAACGTCTCGGCGCGTTCCGTAGAAATTTTGTGGAGACCGTCGATCGTATTACGAGTACTGGCCGAAAGCTAATAATAATCTCAGGCGTTCCTGTGCCTGGCTATGATGTTCCAAGGACGCGGGCATTGCAGATGCTGCGTGGGGATGACTTGCCATCTACGGATGGTTTTCCATATCAAGACTATTTATCTGCGTCAGAAAATAGCCGTGCAATGTTTGAGATGGCTGCTGATGAGCTAGCCAATCCAGAACGCGTTGTGTTTCTCGATCCAGCGGAAGAGTTTTGTGATCGAGAGGTTTGCCATACCATTGTCAAAAGTGATTTGCTGTATTCGGATAATAATCATCCGTCTATCTTTGGTGTCGACTTAATTATGAAGCAGATAATGACTAATTTTCACTAAAAATACTGAATGAAAATAGGATTACATTTAGTAGTCGGTGATGGTGAATTCATGAATAATATCACTTTTAACACAATAGATAAGATTTTACGTGTTCACAGTACCGCCAAATCGCTTCCAATAGTCGACTATCCAATCAATTTGTCCATGACCCATATGGGGAAACTTGTCCCAGAAATTTAATCCTGGGCGCATCAGGTCAACTGGGCGTGGGTCTCCGTGAAACGCTAAGATTTTCGCATCCTCCGGTGGACGTCGCGGCGGTACGAAAAGATCGACACCAATAGGCCGCCTCAACCAGCGTTTAAAGCTAATTACCCAACCTTCGGGCCAAAAATCCATGGAACTTGCATGGGCTCCAGCAAAGTCCTGTTCGTTTTGAAAATTAAGTTTAGCCGCCTCACGGTCAGCCAAGAAAGCGTCTAAAATCTGTGTTTCTTGGCCGATGTTAAAAGCGAATACGCATGTTCCAGGTTCTGGATTTTTACGAGTAATGCCTGGGTGCCAGCTGTTTCCCATGTCAGTGGTTATGAATGGAGCTCGATGGGATAAAAATGCATCTAGATCACGCAGTATCATCATATCAAGGTCGATGAAGAGACAGCGTCCGTCTAATCCAGCTAGATCTTTTTGGTATAGGGCTAGTTTTGGCCAGACGCCACGCTGATACCATTCTTCAGGACGCAGGCCAATTTGAGGTAGTGGCTTTACTATAATATCGGGATCCAACCCCTCCGCATCTTCAGTGAAACATATGAAACTAAAGGGAATGGTCGATGCCGACTTGCAAGCGCGGTAAAGCACATTGACATAATCAGGGCCAAACAACGTGCCCCATTTCATTGTAACGATTGATGCCGCTCTTTTCATTGCCATATTTCGTATTTTTTACGTAGGTAATTTACAGCCAATTGATCTGCCTCATTTCGTCCAACGCCATTTTCGACATGGTCCCTGAGTGATGCTGTTTTATCAATAGTTCCATCAGAGTAGACTGGTCGTGCCTCGTTACCTACCCATATCATTGTCCCTGTAGTTGCGGCCATACCTGAAAGCCAAACATCATCAACTGTCCAAACAATATCTGGTATTTTAAAAGCTTCATCAGGTATTGAGTTGACTGGAATTAAAGCCCCGAGAAATCCTTCAAATACATCGACGTGACCAGCTTTTGCATAGACCCTTCTGGGGGGGGTGGACCAACCCCATGGTAAGTAACCTTTTAAAACTATATAATGCAGTTCGTCCTCCATTTGGGCTCAAGGTCGCCCGAGGCAAGGCCGGTCTTTGTTGGCGTATGCCGAAGCGTTCGTCAATGTTCCAACCCCGTTCACAAATGATGTGGTCGGGTTTTGTCGATCGGCCTTGGGTCAGGCGCTCTATCCAGCGTTTGTCTTGGCGCCTATCATCATCGCAAACCAAGAGGTCGGTGGCAGTGCCGCGCCAGCGCTTTACTGCAGGCAAAATCTTAGTTGCCGGACCAAAATCTTCGTCGCATTCAATGACTGTTACCCATTCCGGCAGAGTAGGAAGTCTAGGGCGTTCCCCGGGGAAACGCCTATACGTACGTGGTAAGGTGAGTTCGACTTTGTCGGGCTTAATGGTTTGGTTCTCTATCGCCTTAAAGCGCCTTGGGAGGCTATCAAATCGGGGGGGGATTGCTGTCAGTGTGACGACGATTTGGCGAGGAATATTGTTTAGCATCGTGATATTTTGGCCATTGATTTTACCTTATGTACCTGATTTCTATCTAACCTTGAACGATTAACTGATATCGGATGATAGGTGTCTCTTATAGCGATCGGTGGGTCGGAAGACGTGATTAAATTTTGCGACGTTGTTCTTTTTCTTTAACTTTTTGACCATCTCATAGTACGAGGTTTTTGGTTGCTTAGGAAGCAACTGGGTCATGAAAATTCGCTGTCCACAGCGTTTTGTGATTGTTTAGAAGTAAAGGACTAACTTTATGACACGCCTCTACGACAGCCGTAAACGCATTCTGGTTACTGGCGGGGCTGGCTTTGTCGGGTCTCATCTGATTGATCGCCTGCTTGAGCAAGGTCACGAAGTGATATGCGCCGACAACCTTTTCACGGGAAGCAAACGGAACATTGACCACTTACATAACCACAATCGGTTCGAGTTCATTCGACATGATGTGACCTTCCCGCTTTATTTGGAAGTCGATGAGATTTATAACCTCGCCTGCCCTGCATCACCGGTTCACTACCAATACGATCCGGTCCAGACGACTAAGACTTCTGTTCACGGGGCCATCAATATGCTCGGCCTCGCGAAGCGCTTGAACTGTAAAATTTTCCAAGCGTCGACGAGCGAAGTCTACGGCGATCCTTCCGTGCACCCTCAACCCGAGAGCTACTGGGGGAACGTTAATCCGATCGGCATCCGGTCTTGCTATGACGAAGGCAAACGTTGCGCTGAAACCCTATTCTTTGATTACCACCGTCAGCACAACCTCAACATTAAGGTCGTCCGAATTTTCAACACCTATGGCCCGCGCATGCACCACGCAGACGGTCGCGTTGTTTCTAATTTTATCGTCCAAGCCCTGATAGGCGATCCAATTACGATTTATGGTGACGGCTCGCAGACCCGATCCTTCTGCTATGTTGATGATTTGGTGGAAGGATTCATCCGCTTTATGGAGAGCCCATCTGAGGTTACCGGACCGATTAATATGGGCAACCCAGGTGAGTTCACGATGCTCGAACTCGCCGAGAAGGTCATCGGACTGACAGGCTCTAAATCCAAGCTTACTTTCCAAGACCTACCATCTGACGACCCCAAGCAACGCCGCCCAGATATCTCCTTGGCTAAGTCAGCCCTCAATTGGGAACCCAAAGTCGATCTGGAGCAAGGCCTCATTAGGACTATCGACTACTTCCGCAGCCGCGTTGCTGAATTGAAGCACGTGTGACGTGAATTAGAGAAGTGCAATGCTGGTAGATGGTATCTACAAATTGAAATCTCCTATTTGGGGTGCTTAATGGTGAGAAAGAAATTTTCCAAGAAAATCAATTCCATCTTAGTTAAGAGGTATCTCGTTCGGGATAGCATATTGCCTAGTATTGAGTTTCCGTATTCAAAAGGATGGGCGTTTCGTGCAGAATCATACGGTGGAATTGATAATATTTACTCAGCAACTGAAAGTTTGACGTCCGAGAAAGAGTTTTCGAAAATCTATAAGAAAAACAGTTCGAGTTATTGGCTAAAAACCGGTAGTCGAAAGTTTCCAAACCTTGATCATTTTGTGAATACAGTACTGCCGTATCAAGAAGTGCCGTTCATACTGTTTTGCAGTGATGGAGATTTAACCTTTCCGGGCGATGCAAATGGCGAAAGTGTGAGTTTAATCTTAAGCCATCCTTTATGCCGAGCGATCTATGCGCAAAATTTGGATAACACTGACTATCAGAATAAAAAGCTTAGGCACATCCCAATTGGTCTTGATCTTCATACATACCGAAAAGATGGTATGGGTGGAAATTTATTTGAAAGTTATAGAAAAATCGCCGAAAAATCTTCTAAATTTAGATTCAGGAAGAATAAAATTTTTTCCGATATAAATCTGAATCATACAAATAGAGTTAGGAATGTTGCGTCGCAACTATTGAAAGGTAACGAAAACTTTTCTTTTCTCCCCGAAAGAATTTCGCAGCTTGCTCTCTGGAGTACGTATGCAGAGCATAAATATGTGCTGTCACTACCGGGAAACGGCTACGACTGTCATCGTACCTGGGAGGCTCTTGGCCTTGGTTGCGGAGTTGTTACCATCTCTTCGCCGTTGGATGATATGTTTAAGAGATATCCTGTTTTTATTGCAAATAATATTGCTGAGATCGCAGAGGATGGTTTCAATAAGAGAATTGAGTGTTTTTTTGAGCGGTGCGATTTTGCTAGAAAAAGAATTACGTTCAATGAATTTTACGAGAATAATTAAACTTGATGTATGAAGATATCAAAAATGTCTGAGATTGTCGTTTCCCTCACTACAATACCGCCAAGAGTTAAATATCTCAAATACATGATCCAATCGCTTCGTATGCAGACGTTGAAGCCAGATCGTGTTGAGTTGAACCTTCCGCGCGATTACAAACATCGAGGCTTTAGCCAAGCTGAATTGGCTGAGATACCTGAAGATTTCACGGTTGTTCAGTGTGACGACGTCGGACCTGCAACAAAAATATTACCAACACTAAAGAAGTACCATGGCAGAGATGTAACTATAGTTTACTGTGATGATGATCGGGTTTATCCAACTCATTGGCTTGAGCGACTATATAGCCTCTCATTGAAGAGGCCTGGCCACGCTATTGCGGACGAATGCATGCCAATCATGAAGGCGGTTATTTCGCATCGAGGTGTCAAGAAAGGTCTATCTTATCGGCTAAAGAGGGCACTTACTCTGGGTGGTTTTGACCCCTATCATTTTTATGATAGAGATAAGGCGAGAAATCCTGATATCGTAGAGGGATTTGGGGGAGTTCTTGTAAGGCCGTCATTTTTTAACGACCAGGTTTTTGATGTACCGGTCCAGTGTTGGCCAGTGGATGACATTTGGCTTTCCGCAAATTTGAATTTAGCTGGTACGCGAGTTCATTATTGCGACGTTAAAAGGAAATATAAGAGTTCTGCATTGGAAATAAATGGGAAGGATTTAGGGCGCAGCGAGCATTCTTTGACCACATCTAGTTTTGATGGAAAGGCGCGTAATGCATTAAATTATGAAGCAATAAAGTTTTGTATCTCTAACCTTGGTGTTTGGGAAAAATATTCATATTTGTTCGAGGATGGAGATATCTAATTCTTCTTTGATCTTTGTGTCAATTTGAGTAAACGTTATCGGGCCTTCAGGGCCATCTTCCACGTCGGTAAAGTGTGTCACCTGAGGGACTCTGGCCCTTCTTATCCGATTTTAGTCGTAGCTGCGGATTTCCGCAGGTGATCCTCGTTCCTGTCTGTCCTACTTATGGTAATGGCTTAGGCGAAAGTTAATCAATGAAGCGGCTAGAACTAACCCTTAAGGCGTTCTCCCCCGAATTTGCAGTGTTTGGCGTTTACTGCGTCGCCTTTTTGCTGGTCCAGTATGTCACTCGCCCGCTGCAGGATCTTATCGCGCCGACGCTCGTGGGGACTTTGCTCTTCCTGCCTCACGGTGTGCGGGTAATCGGCGTCTGGCTCTTTGGGATCCGCGCGATCCTGCCGCTCATTGTCGGTGAGGCGCTTTGCATACACTTCCTAGGCTTCCTAAATTTGCCACTCGTCCCACTTCTACAGGGCGCAGTGGTCGGTGGCGTATCCTGCTTCCTCGCCTTTGAGATCTTCCGTGTCGCGGGTCACGACCTCTATCTCGACGGCGGCGGCACGCGGGCCTCGTGGCGGATGTTAATCCTGCTCGCGGGTGTTGGATCCGTATTCAATTCTCTCGGTCACACGATCGCCTACCGCGATACGTTTTCCTTTGAGGATGATCTCGTGCAGCTGCTATCGTTTCTGATCGGCGACATCGGCGGGACCTTTGTCCTCCTCGTCGTCTTGGTCTTTTTTAACCGATCTCTGCGTCGGCTGAAGATTTAGTGAAGGCTGCCTTGACGCGCTCTTCGTTGTCTTGGTCGACATGGAGCTGGTTCATGAAGCTCAGCTTTGCCACGGCCTGAGCCGTGGTCAGCACGTCGAGTGCATCGCGGGCCGACTTCAGGTGTTTCTCGACCGTCGAGAGGGTAACACCGAGGATGATGGCGATTTCCTGTCCCGTTTTGCCGCGTGCAATCCAGCCCAAAATCTCGCGCTGTTTGGCGGATAGTCGACCTTCATTCGAGGGGAAGGGCAGGGACCGCGCCTTGAGGTCGAAGGTGTTCCAGATCGCCTCAAGATCTTGTTGGTAAGAATTCCAGATGAAATCGACGTCGTGTTGCGTCATCCCTCGGGCGGCACATATGGAGGCCACAGATTTTTGCCCAGGAAGGGCATTGGGGAAACTTGCGGTGTAGCCCGCGGTGACGCCGAAGCGCGCGTTTGCCTCGAGTAAATCTCCGGCCGAGGCAAGCGCCTCCTTTGGGAGGTTTGCGACCTTTGACCAACTCACGAAGCCTGTATTGTAAAACGACCATATGAAAAACGGGGATCTCTTAAACTTGCCACTCCGGATGAAGAAATCGGAGTACTCGGGGTCGTGGTTGCTGAGCACCATGTAGTCGGCCTCGTCGCCGAGGTTCCTACCGGAAGTGAAGTGGCTCCGCCCATACATCAGCCGCGTGAACCGGTAGCTGGCCATTGCCTCACACAGCTTCTGCCACGCGCTATCGAGGGTCTCTGCGGTCATGATGGCATTTAAGATGCCGACGGTATTGGTATTATTCACGGGTGCTATTGGGTCCAGGTCTCATCGCTGGACTCAGCTTATCGGCAAAGCAGACCGCTCCGGCCAGACTATATTGCGTAAGAAATTTGTTCTATTCGTATAGCGCGATAGGCAAACTGAATTGCGTGGAGCACTTGATCGCTGGCGGGGGGTGACGTGATAGCAAAAACTGGGCTTGCATGGCGAGGAAACGCCACGCCGATTTGCTTCGGATGAGGCCGCGTCTCGCTAACTCAACGCCAGTGACACCTGATCCGTGCGACGCGCGATTTCCTCCGCCAATTTCCCCAGAAATCTGGCTGCGCTGACTGTCGCCGTTGCGTGCTTCGGGCTTGAGGGGTGTTCGCGCATTTCCAGCCCCAGCTCAGGCAGGTCGCCGCCGCCGAAGATGAAGTGGCTCGAAATCCCGAAGAGAGTGGCGAGGAGGTC
Source organism: Aestuarium zhoushanense (assembly GCF_056431045.1). Lineage (NCBI taxonomy): Bacteria > Pseudomonadati > Pseudomonadota > Alphaproteobacteria > Rhodobacterales > Paracoccaceae > Aestuarium > Aestuarium zhoushanense. The sequence goes on along the minus strand of NZ_JBWKMA010000001.1, from coordinate 81,893 downwards.
ATGAGCCTCACATTCGGTGTGGTGCAGGCTGCGCCAAGTGACCCACTCGGGCGTCTCGCTCTCAAATGGCTCCCACAGCTCCGCCCCCGAAAACCAACCCGCGTCGATCATCTGCCAGTGCAGCGGCTGGGGGATCACCTCGTGGGCGCCCGCGCCCCAGAGGCTGTCTAAGACCTCGGGTCGTATGAGTGGCCGGGGAGTGTAGGGCGCGTCGGTGCGCAGCAGGATTTTTCCAGACGGCTGGCTGACGGGCAGGAGCCTGCGGTGTGGTCGCAATAATTCTGGCGGCTCGGCCAAGGTCTCGGGCGAGGTCGCAAAGAGGCTTGGTGCCACGAGGACTGATTTTAAGAGGGTGCGTCGATCCATGGTAGTTACTCCGGATGGTTGCTCCATCCGGTGGGCATGGCTTCGCATTTGGAGGTACTCTTTCGTTGCACGTGGCCACATCCCCTTGCGGAAACCACCTTGCCAAGCGGGGCAGGTTGGTGCGGGCATCGGCCCGGCTCTTGATGAATGACGTGAAGGTGACGTGTGAGTCGGTCGGTGTCAATCGGAGTAGGGCAAAAAAACCGGCCACTGGGGCCGGTTCGACTGTGTATAAAAGCGGTGAGAATGCCTGATAACGAACTCTATTGGGGTGTCGGCTTTAATCGACAGTGAACTGCCTTAGTTCAGCGCGCGAGACGGTTTAGCCGTTGTTTTCGTCCAAATCGATGCGAAGGCGGCCACGGAGGTAGTAGGCTGTAAAACAAGCGTTATTACTCATCAATCGACACCACTTTTTTTGCTTGAGCCAGATTGCCCAAGTAATCACCATAGGCATTCTTACCGAATTTCTTGGCGCGAGTGTCAAGCTGGGATGCATCAATCCAGCCCATCTCGAATGCCACCTCGTCGGGGCTGCCCACTTGCTGGCCTTGGCGTTCGGTCAGCGTGCGCACGAAGTTGCCGGCGTCAAGCAGGCTGGCGTGGGTTCCGGTATCGAGCCATGCGTATCCGCGCCCCATTTTTTGTACGTTAAGAATGCCGTCGTACAGGTAGCTTTCTAAGAGCGACGTGATTTCCAGTTCCCCGCGAGCGGAGGGGCGCACGGCGCGGGCGCGGGCGGGCGCTGTACCATCAACGAAGTAGAGCCCCGTGACGGCATAGTTCGAGGGCGGCACGGGCGGCTTTTCGATGATGTTTTTGACCGTGCCATCTGCGTCAAAATCCACCACTCCATAACGTTCGGGATCTGACACGCGGTAGCCAAACACCGTGGCGCCATCGGTGGATTGATCTGCCTCTTGCAGAAGGTTTGGCAGGCCGTGGCCAAAGAAAATGTTATCGCCCAATACCATGGCCGCGGGGCTGCCAGCCAAAAACTCTTCAGCCAAAATAAAGGCCTGAGCCAACCCATCGGGGCTGGGCTGCACCTTATACTGCAGCGTGACGCCCCATTGGCTGCCATCGCCTAGCGTGCGGATGAACTGCTCCTGGTCATGCGGTGTCGTGATGATCATGATTTCGCGAATGCCCGCCAACATGAGCACAGTTAGCGGATAGTAAATCATCGGCTTGTCATAAATTGGCAGCAACTGCTTCGAGACGCCCATGGTAATGGGATAAAGCCGGGTGCCGGAGCCGCCAGCCAGAATTATGCCTTTGCGCTGCTTCATTTTAAAACCTCTAAATCAATTAAACAGTCCTTCAGTCCAGCCTGCCAATTTGGGCGGGGCAAACCAAATACGGACATGGTCGTGTTACAATCCAGACGACCATTCAGCGGGCGAGCGGCCGGCGTGGGATATGCGCTGGATGGGATCCCATTGACGCGTGTGGATCTGCCCGACATCTCAAAAATGGTGCGGGCAAAGGTATACCAGCTGACATTGGGCTCGCCGCTGAAATGGTAGGTGCCACTCTTGCTGGGTGCATCTTGCAGCTGCTGTGCGATAGCAAGGCAAGCCGCCGCAATGGCCCGTGCCGGTGTCGGTCCGCCAATTTGGTCATCCACTACGCTGATCTCGTCGCGTGTGCCTGACAGGCGCAGCATGGTTTTTACGAAGTTCGCGCCATGGGCGGAAAAGACCCACGAGGTGCGCAAGATGGCATACGTTGCACCGCTTGCGCGAATGCCTTCCTCGCCCGCCAATTTGCTGCGGCCATAGGCGTTGGTAGGGGCGGTGGCATCATTGGGTTTCCACGGAATATGGCCAAGGCCAGGAAATACATAGTCGGTGGAGATATGTACCATGGGGATATTCAGCGCGGCACACGCTTCAGCCATTTCTGAAGGTGCCCTGCCATTGAGGGCAGTGGTCAGTGCTTCTTCCTCTTCTGCGCGGTCAACGGCCGTGTAGGCGGCGGCATTTATCACAGCACGAGGACGATGGGCGAGGATAGCGGCAGCGCAGGCGCCTGGCTGCGTCAGATCGGCTGTTTCGTGCCCGAGGGCCAGCAGATCCAGCGTCTGAGCTTCTGCCAAATACTGCAGCTCGCGCGCCACTTGGCCAGTCCGGCCAAAAACCAGCAGACTGCTCATGGCGCGGCTGTTCCAAGCCGATGACCTACACCGTTGCGGTCTAGCAACGGGCGCCACCATGCCTCGTTGTCGAGATACCAGCGCACGGTACGCTCTAATCCTTCTTCTACCGTCACGCTGGGACGCCAACCCAGCTCGTCGCGAATGCGCGTTGGGTCGATGGCGTAGCGCGCGTCATGGCCAGGGCGATCGGTGACGAAGGTAATCAAATCGGAATAAACCCCCGCCGCTCGTGGATGCAACCGATCAAGGATTTGGCAAATTGTTTGCACCAGCTGCAGGTTTGTGCGCTCGTTCTCGCCACCGATGTTATAACTGCGCCCCACCGCGCCCTTTGTGGCCACCAACAAGAGCGCGTCGGCATGATCTTCAACGTACAGCCAATCGCGGATATTGCTGCCATCGCCGTAAATCGGCAGGGCCCGCCCCGCTAGCGCATTCAGAATAACCACCGGGATCAGCTTTTCTGGAAAGTGATATGGTCCGTAATTGTTGGAACAATTGCTAAGAACGACGGGCAAGCCATAGGTCTCATGCCAGGCGCGCACCAGATGGTCTGACGCGGCTTTCGAGGCGGAGTAGGGACTGCGCGGATCGTATGCCGTGGTCTCAGTGAACTGCACGGCCGGATCTGCGGGTAGCGAGCCAAATACTTCGTCTGTCGATACGTGATGAAAGCGAAAGCCATCAGGTCGTCCTGCAGCCTGCCAATATCTGCGGGCGGCCTCAAGCATGTTGAATGTGCCAGTGATATTGGTGTCGATAAAATCGGCGGGCCCATCGATAGAGCGGTCGACATGGGATTCCGCAGCCAGATGCAGCACTATATTGGGTTGGTGCGTTGAAAAGGCCTCATCTAGTGCTGCGCGATCGCGGATATCGGCCTGCTGAAAGGCGTAAAGCGGGCTATCTGCTACAGACGCCAAGTTGGCCAGATTAGCGGCATAGGTCAACGCATCCAAGTTGACCACCTGATGCCCGCGTGCCACCGCCAGCCGCACCACGGCCGAGCCGATAAACCCCGCTCCTCCTGTGACCAGTAGCTTCATCTTTTATCCCTCAAAGGTGAATGGGCTGTCAAAGTCAGCCAGCAGCGGGGCCGCGGCGTCTTTTTCACTGAGTACTGGCGAGCTGGTTATGGGCCAATCGATGCCGATATCTGGGTCATCCCAACGCAGAGAGCCCTCGGTTTCGGGAGCGTAATAATCGCTACATTTGTAGATAATCTCGCTCTCAGGCTCGAGTGTGGCAAAGCCATGGGCGAAACCCACCGGGATATAAAGCTGTGCGCCGTTTTCCGCGCTGAGCGTATAGCCCGCCCAGCGGCCATACGTGGGGCTGCCGCGCCGAATATCGATCGCGACGTCGAAAATCGCGCCTCGTCCACAGCGCACGAGCTTGGCCTGAGCATGTGGTGGTGCCTGAAAATGCAAGCCCCGCACCGTGCCCACAGCCGCGGAAACCGAGTGGTTGTCTTGGACGAAAACGGCATCGATACCCAAGGCAACGTAGCTTCGCTTGCTATAGGTTTCGGCAAAGAACCCCCTGTTGTCGCCATGGCGGCGAGGAGTAACCAGCCGCACATCATGAAGCGCTATTTTTGCAATGCTCATTTCTAACATGTTCCTCTATTACCCTTTCGCCCCTTGCCCACGGAAATAAATATCTTCGTATCGGATAATGTCGTCCTCGCCGAGGTAGCTGCCGGTTTGTACCTCGATCAGGGTGAGAGGCACCTTGCCGGGATTTTTCATGCGGTGGACGGCGCCGAGGGGGATGTAGACGGATTGGTTTTCCGCAACGAGTTTCACGTTGTTGTCGACGGTCACTTCGGCGGTGCCTTCGACGACAATCCAGTGCTCTGCGCGGTGGTGGTGGCTTTGGAGTGAGAGCGCCGCACCGGGGTAGACGACGATGCGTTTCACCTGGAAGCGCTGGCCAACGACAAGGCTTTCGTACCAGCCCCAGGGGCGGTAGTCGCGCGGGAGCGTTTCGGCCTGCGGGGCGGCTTTGGCTTTAAGGGCGGCAACGGCCTTTTTGACCTCTTGCGCACGGTCCTTGTGGGCGACCAGCACCGCGTCGGGCATGGCCACCGCGATGATGTCTTTTAGACCAATGCCGACAAGCTGCTGCGCTTCGCTTGTCGCCTGCAAAAGCGTCTCATGGCAATCAAGCGCGGTCGCGGGGCCAGTGGTCACCGTACCAAGGGTGTCTGCCTCGGCCTCGCGCCAGACCGCCTGCCAGTCGCCAAGGTCGGACCAAGCGCCCGCATAGGGGACAACAGTTAGGTTCGGCGCGCGCTCCATCACGGCGTAGTCGATGGAAATATCGGGCAATTCTGCCCATGGCTCGGGAGCAAGGCGAGTGAAGGATAGATCCTTCTCGGCAGCATCAAATGCAGCGCGGGTGGCATCAAGAACCTCGGGTGCGTGGTCGGCAAATGCTGCGAGGATCACGGATGTCGAGAAGATGAATATCCCCGCGTTCCACAGGTGCATGCCGCCCGCAAGGAGCGCCTCGGCCTTGGCTAGGTCAGGCTTTTCGACAAAGCTGCGAAGTGGCTGTGGAAGGGGGGAAAAGTCCGACGTGGGCGTCGAAAGCTCAAGCCAGCCATAGCCTGTCTCGGGGCGGTCGGGGCGGATGCCGAAGGTGACAAGCTGCCCGGCGGACGCGGCAGGTGCGGCTGCCTGAACGGCATCGCGGAAGCGGGCAGCGTCGGGGATCACATGGTCCGAAGGCGCCACCATCATCAATGCGCTTGGCGCACGGGCATCCAGCGCCAAAGCGGCGGCGCAGATCGCTGCGGCGGTGTTCTTGGCGGAAGGCTCGATCAGGATGTCGGCGGGAGAAATTTCAAGCGCGGCTAGTTGCTCGATCACGATGAAACGGAAGTCAGCAGCGGTGACGATAGTGGGCGCGGCAAAGCCATCCCCTGACAAACGACGCGCGGAGGCCTGATAGAGGCTCTCCTCTCCGGTCAGCTTGACAAACTGCTTGGGGTAGGACTTGCGCGACAAGGGCCAAAGCCGTGTGCCGGAGCCGCCACAGAGGAGAACGGGGTGAATTTGGCTTTCCATAATAACCTCTTAACGCCTGAAAGTTTTGGAATTGGCCAGAAACCATTGGTATGTTTCCTCGAGCCCTTGAGCCAATCCGATCTGTGCCGACCAGCCCATCTGGGTCAGTCGCGAGACATCCATCAGCTTTCGCAATGTGCCGTCGGGTTTACTCGGGTCGGTGACGATGCGACCCCTAAAGCCGGTGATAGCCGCAACCTTCTGTGCCAGTTCAAGGATTGAAATATCGGTGCCGGAGCCGACGTTGATGTGGCTGAGCATCGGCTGGGTGTTCGCCTCATAGTCGGCCTTCGGCAGATCAAGCACGAAGAGCGAGGCAGCGGCCATGTCGTCAACATGCAGAAACTCGCGGCGTGGGGTGCCGGTGCCCCAGATTGTCACCTCTTTGGTCCCCGATTGCGCGGCCTCGTGGAAACGTCTGATCAGGGCGGGGAGCACATGACTATTCTCAGGGTGAAAGTTATCGCCGGGGCCATAGAGGTTGGTCGGCATGACCGAGCGATAGTCGACGCCATGCTGGCGGTTGTAGCTCTCGCAAAGCTTGATCCCCGCGATTTTGGCAATGGCATAAGGCTCGTTCGTGGGTTCTAGCACCCCGGTCAGCAGCGCATCCTCGCGCATCGGCTGTGGCACAGCACGAGGGTAAATGCAGGACGAGCCAAGCTGCAAGAGCCGAGTGACGCCTGCGGAAAAGGCCTGATGGATGACATTTGCCTCGATCATCAGGTTGTCATAGATGAAGTCGGCGGGGTAGCCGTTGTTGGCGAGGATCCCACCCACTTTGGCAGCGGCAAGGATTACCACATCGGGGCGCTCCGCCTGTATGAATGACCGCACAGCGGACTGATCGGTGAGGTCAAGCTCGGCATGGGTGCGGGTGACGATGTTGGTTTCGCCGCGCGCCTGCAGTTGCCGCAGGATCGCCCCTCCGACCATGCCACGGTGGCCTGCGAGGTATATCTTGCGCATCGCCTCAACCCTCGATCGAAATGGGTAGGTCTAGCCCGTGTTCGCGCAAGAGCCGCGTGCGGCGCGCGTTTAGCAGGTCATGGGCGACCATCTCAGCGCACATCTCTTGCGTGGTAATTTCGGGTGTCCAGCCAAGTTTGGCTTTGGCTTTAGATGGGTCACCGAGTAGCGTTTCGACCTCGGCAGGGCGGAAATAGCGCGGGTCGATGCGTACGATCACATCCCCGACCGAAAGTGCGGGCGCCGCATCTCCTTCGATCGCAGTGACAATGCCGATCTCTTCTAAGCCTTTGCCTTCGAATCGCAACGTGACGCCCAGTTCGGCGGCGGACCATTCGATGAACTGACGCACAGAGTATTGCACGCCGGTGGCGATGACAAAATCGTCGGGGGTGTCTTGTTGAAGCATCATCCACTGCATCCGGACGTAATCCTTGGCATGGCCCCAATCGCGCAGCGCGTCGATATTACCCATGTAAAGGCAGGGCTCCAAACCTTGCGCGATATTGGCGAGACCGCGGGTGATTTTGCGGGTCACAAAGGTCTCACCGCGACGGGGGCTTTCGTGGTTAAAGAGGATGCCGTTGCAGGCATACATTCCATAGGCCTCCCGGTAGTTTACCGTGATCCAATAGGCATACATCTTGGCCACCGCATAGGGGCTGCGCGGGTGGAACGGCGTAGTCTCGTTCTGGGGGATTTCCTGCACGAGGCCGTAAAGTTCCGAGGTCGAGGCCTGATAGAAGCGGGTCTTCTTCTCCAGCCCGAGAAAGCGAATTGCCTCAAGCAGGCGAAGCGTGCCTGTCGCGTCGACATCGGCCGTGTATTCTGGCGCCTCAAAGCTGACAGCAACATGGCTTTGTGCCCCAAGATTATACACCTCGTCGGGCTGCACCTCTGACAGAATTCGTGTCAGATTGGAGCTATCGGTGAGATCGCCGTAATGCAGCTTAAACTTGGGGTTGAGATTGTGCGGATCCTCGTAAATGTGATCGATCCGCTGCGTATTAAATAATGATGCGCGGCGCTTGATGCCGTGGACCTCATAGCTCTTTCCGAGCAGAAATTCTGCAAGGTAGGACCCGTCCTGCCCGGTGATGCCAGTAATGAGAGCGCGCTTGGTCATAAAATCACTTTATCCTTTCGATTGAAACGTGCCACTCCGTAGAAACTCACATGCGTCATTGTGACTCGATCCACGAAGCGGATGTTGGATTCCGATCGTTATCTTCGCAAAAATCGTGTGTAAACGAAGGCTCGCAGGCTCGAGGGAATAAGAAACACTGCCGAGCGCATCAGGCCATCTACGAGTGCGGCGGAATACCCCTTCAAATTGCAGCGTACCAAATGCCGCTGAAGGCGAATTTCCGACAGTGCATATTTTAAGCCTCCCCGACGGCCATACATCGCGCGACCTGTCGTAGCGCGGACCAGCACATCCGGTAGATTGGCTGTGCGAGCGTTCAGCTTTAGGAGCGACGCCCATAAGGCATAATCCTCTTTCAGGAAGATATCTGGATATCCGCCCGCGCTACGTGCAAGCGCCGCTCGCATTGCCACAGTCATATGATTGAAAGGGTTTCGCTTGGATGCGAACTTGCGAATATCTTTGTGATTTTCGACGGTACGCCGGGTCGCAAGTTTCGTACCATCATGGTCGACTTCCACAATGGCGCTCCCGAACAGATCAAGTCTATCGGCTGACGCTGCCAGAGCTTTGGCCATAGCCGAGAAGCGATGTTGCAGGTTGTAATCGTCTGCGTCGGCGCGGAGGATCCATTCTGTTGCAACCAGTGCCAGTCCTTCGTTCAGCGCTCCAGCGAGGCCAATATTTTCGTCAAGGCAATGTACGGTGATCGCAAAGCTACCTTTTAAAGACTCAATCTCTTGCTCAAGCGCGCCGGAAACTGGACCATCGACCACGAGAATGAACGCATCGGGTTGTAATGTGTTAGAGAAAACGCTTTCTACTGCCATACGAAAGAGAGCGGGGGAATCGCGATGGTAGACCGCCATCAAAACGGTAAAACCACCAGGGAAGGTTGCTTCATTCATATCACATGCGCTCCCAGCTCTGCGGTAAGAAATCACTGTCGTCCATTGACGGATCTGTAAACCACCGCTTAGGGGCAATGACACGTTTCTGGGATGACGGATTAAGCCAAGCGCCCCACCAGCTGTACGAACTGTTGGCGATGATGTGATGATCACATTGCGACATTAGATACATATCTTTGTAGCTGTCAGCGCCTATATTTCCCTCGATAAAATTGGTATTAGGGTGCAGCTTGTGAAGCGCTTCGCGTGCCCACACCGGATCGTCAGAAAAAACGTGGACGCGAGTGTCACAGGTTTCCAGGTCGAGGCTGGCCAGCGCTCGGAAGTAGTAATCTGCATTGCAGGAGGCGTGGATTGATCCCGCAAGCAGATAATCTCCACGGCGCACGTGAACACTAACGTTGATCCGTTCCTTATTGGACAGGGCAACATTTTTGACGCCCTTAAAGGTGAACGCGGCACGAATCTGGTCGATGATAGGAGCAAAGTAGCGTTCGGATTGCCAATAGCCGTGGATGTAGCCTCCTGCATCGAGGCTTTTGGCCAGATTTATATCAAATGTAGTCCCGCGCTCTATTCTAAAATGTTTTCCAAGCAAGCTTTGTGGAACTTGGTATTTCATCATTGCTCGACGACACGTGGGGTGGGCGCGAAGTTTTCCGATCATCTCTCGGAGCTCAGAGGTGGTTGCCATCGGCACAGTCAAACCGAATACGCGGTCAAGTTCATAACCGTTATGCGTGTTTTGCTGTGCGAATATATCCGTTGTGTATCGCACCTCCTGAGTTGTCGCTGCCGCAATTGCTTGCCCACATGCGTATTGAAACATTTGGTTGCCAAGGCCACCCACAATGTTAACGATAATCAATGCGAAAGCTCCTTCTGCGTGTCTTTTGAAGCAAAGCGGTACTCCAAATTCCCATCTTCAAAACGGCCCATGCCAAGGTTTCTATCCAAAGTAGTCGGGCGCCTAGCGATGCCTGCAGCCAAAGTTTCGCTTTAGGGTACCTCTCCGCTAATACCTTTCGCTCTGCGGTGTCTATCTCAGTTAGGTGGTCGGACAAATGCGCAGTGATAGTACCTACGTTGCGTTGTACAGAGGCGATACGGATGTCAGTGGCGACCGCCCATTTGCTTGTCCTATCAATAAGCCGCCTGTAAAAGTCTACATCGATCAGCCAGCGAAGATCTGGATCGAACCGGGGTGCGCAATCACGACGGATTATAAGGGTCCCCGTGGGACCTATGACATTGCGCCTGAACAGGTAGTTCGGCGCACGCCGTGGAACCCAGCATCGAACCCACGAGGGCACATGACGACGAATAGGGTCCAAGTTTTCATTAACCAGTACCAGATCCAGCATGTAGACATCTGCACGAGATCTGATTGTTAAACGATTGCGCAACATATTCGTAAATCCTCGATCGAGCGGCACCTCATCATGATGTAACAAAAGGACATACTCACCCGAGGCCGCATCAAGCAATGCATTCCAATTCGCTCCAGCGCCTAATGCTGCACCAACATGTGTAGGATTATGGCGGTAAGTCAAAAGTGGTATTGTGTCTGCAAAGCCCATGATCGTTGATTGTATTCCTGAATCAGGAGTATCATCAAAAACAATAACCTCGATGTCTTCGCATGTAGGTGAAAGCACTTCTAAAATACGCTCTATTCCAGCTCTATAATTGTATGTTGGTATCAAAATGCTCAAAAGTATGGGGGGCTTCGATGTTATATGTGTCATGGAAAAGTTTATTTTGCGCCAATTATAGAATGTGTTGATCGAAGTGCCAATCAGCCCTCAAATCGCATTTTTTGCGACAATGTCCCGCTTCGGTATAAAAAAGGAAGAAGTGGCGATAATGATAAAGAAATAACCATAATTGAACACCTTTTCAAAGCCACTATTGACAAGAATTGTAAAGGCCAGTGCTAAAAAAGAAATTAATTTGTAAATTCCATCCTTATAAAATAAAGTCAGGAATTTATACATCATTAACGCAAGCAAGATGAGCCCAAAAACGCCATATTCAGCAATATAAGTAACTGCAAATCCATCACCAGAAACCTTGCCGCCTATGGATCCAAATCCGGAATTTACACCTACAGCCACTCCAAACAAAATTTCGACTACAGATACCTCATTTAAGGCAGCACTCCACCCATTAAGTCGACTTACGTCACTTTGGCCGGACAGCTCTGCACTTAATTCCTGAATTAAGTTTAAATAATGCAGTATTATGTCAAGCTTGATAATAATTAATATTGCAAAAAGTAGTATCGTTAGAATCGCAATTCTCCTGCCATAAGTAAATGTCAGCATGGAAATAACGAAAACAGAAATTACAAAAAGAGATCGAGAAAAAGCGAAATAGACTCCAAACCCAAAAGCTATTATATATGCCATCGAGAGAATTTTCTTTTTTTGATGGCGAAAAATAAAAAATAAAAGAGAGCAGAAGGACAGATATACTGCATAATCGATTACAGTGCCTCCCACACCGCCAGTTGAGCGAAAGTAGCCCAGGTGGTTGCCACTTGTTATATCATTTAGTCGCGAAATCAATATTTCGGATAGTGGGCTTAATGGGGTTTGGAGAGCTGAAACCGTAGAGGTAAGTGCCAAATAAAAGATTAATATTTTCAACACGGCTTCACCATTAAAATTACTCACTCGATGTTTAAAAATTATATAGAGAAAGTATAAAGATAGCACCCTTGACGCAGACAGAGATATGGCAACAGACGAGATACTCGCATTCGCCCCAGCAGTGAATAATAGATATTGTTTCATAATCATAACGGCATGATATAAGAAAAATGCGCTTGAGAATAAATCGCCAACTTTGCCGTTCTCATTAATCAATATTGCGATGCCAAAAGATAATATCAATGAAAGCTGCAAAAATGAAGCCAATGAATGGTGAAATCCCAAGAAGGCCAAGGGGATCTTCGCTGCGTTCAATAATACAAAATACATCACAAATTTAGTCAAATTAAATGTCATGACGCGCTTTCTTTTATGATGCTTTCGCGATGACCATAACGCCCCGACCTTACTGAGGCCAGATTGTGGGCAATGGGTACGCCGCTCGTTTTCATGATCGCCCATAGCACCATCAGGGTTTCAGACCAAGTGCCCCGACGATGTGCCAGCATTATGTTGAGGCTATGCCCGCAGCTGCAGAATACACCATTGAGCGTGTCGCCTATCGTGCCCTTGAGCGCGCCGCTGCTGAGGCGAGCATAGTTCTGCCGCAAGGAACGGCCTGCTATCTGCGCGAGCGACATCAGAGGCTGCTCCGCACTCTGGTAGAGTGGCGGATCCGTCAAATGGGTTTTCGCCTTCTTAATCATGAGGGTGTCTTCGATTACCGCTTCGATACTACACTTCGAGATCCGGCAGTCTTGCGGCACGTCTGGTTCTTATTGGTCAGCAGCCACCCGACTCCCGCTTCGGCAATCCGCTGCCGAAAACGCATTTGCGAGGAGAAACCGAGCGAGGGGCGGTGCCGGAAGAACGTCATGCAACGGAAGTGCAGGTAGTAGGGAGTCTCCACCGACATTCGTCAACAGCCACGTCTTATAACCGGTATGTGTGCTGTAAGACGAGTAAGCCCGAGATCCGCGCGCAGACGTCGCCGAGTGTCCGTCGTTCGAGGGAAAAAACCTGGTCCATTCCGTCTCGAAGAATTCCCAGTCAATCACCGCCGCCAACTACTCCGGCTCATGTCGATCGTATCGAGCAAGCACGGTCGCAAGAGAACGCTCTGTTCGCGGACCTGGGATTTGGACTTCATCATCCGATCCGAAATACGCAAGGTTTTCATCCATGACCCATCTAGCAAGTCCTGCAATTTCAGAAATTTCAAAATCACACTTGGGAAACCTGTTCAACGCATTGGCAATCTTTCAGATTGGACTAACTCTGGGAAATTATATATTTTACCGAAAAAAACACTATCGCAAATCAACTAAAAAGTGACCGAACTCGCTCAGGTCTCCCCGTCCGATGATACATAGTGCCGTAAGAGACGCAGCAAAGCGGCGTGCCTTTCTGTATTATTATCTTTATATGTGAGTTTATGAACAAATGACTTCGAAAAATTCAAAGACTTCATGGATGTCCAATCGCTTTTCAGAAACTCCTCATAACAATAGTGATTGTTCTCGGAGTAGTGCATTGATTCAATGCCATCTTTCTGAAGTCCCCCTTGGGACGCGAAGACAGAGAAAATATAGTGGTAAAAAAAATACGATTCAGGGCGTTTCGCACTCGTCCAATAGTACTCGAGAAAAGAAACCATTTTCCTAAGAATTTCATTTCCGCTAGAAACTGCATATATCAACTGATTTGATGAGTGCTGGGATGTATTCTTGCGAAAGCGAAATAAGAACAATTCATGCTCAAAAATATCAGGCGAAATCAGATCCGAAAAGAATAAGGTTGAGTCAACCCACATTCCTCCATACATTAGAATGAGTTTGGTTCTAACATAATCAGAATAATGCGCCAAGCTGATCGTTCCATCACGTAACCGTTTTTCAATGACCCAAGGGATATCAATATAAGACTTCAAATTTTCATAATTTAATTCAATTAGGTTTAACCCCTGCTTTTTTGTTATATAACCAATTTGCAGCCTGCAGGTCTTGACTACTTCCGGTGCAACGTCAAAACCTTGATGCCAGTAAACAAATATATTTTTTGACGGAGACCGCTCCTGCAGTCGACCAACCGATTCATTCTCTGAGCGCAAATGATTCCCTTCAACATCTCTATTTTTGCCAGAAGCAACAAAGTAATTGTAACGCGTAACGATCATTTTGAAGTAGAAATAAGAGAAATTGTCCCAAAATTCTCTGAGGCCGATTATTTTGGCGATTTCTCTGCCAAAATCAATCCAACCGAGATTCTTCGCAGTCTGAAACTTAGAAATCAAAGTCGTTAACATTAGGGTACCTCGATTTTTCCTATTTTCCGCCGTTATGGGCCAGTTCTGGCGGCCTGAACCCTGCGGGAAGTGACTTTCCGGCTTTTTCAGGACCATAGTCTGGGCGATCCCGCCCAGTTGGCCTAGCGCCTTGCGTAACGACTTTAACGACCGAGCATGGAAATAAAGCCAGACCCAGCCCGAAAGGCGCGGTACGGGGATGTAGTAGTTCGTACGGAGCAGCAGATCTGCCATCTGCCCCCACGCCATCAGTCGCCTATGCGCCGTCTCATACGGCCGCGCACCTAAAGTTGTTCGTGTTCTTCATCACCATGGTACCCAGAAACAAAACTATGACGCTCCGAGATCAAATTGTCCGTCGGTCCCGCTTCGACCATCTTGGTATGGTTCTGCCGGTCAGGCTCGGGCGCAAGAGACAGTCTCGTTCGCGACCGCAGGATCGGGGCCTCATAACTTATTCCCAAATTGTAGTGTTTTGAGCCAAGACCTACCAATGTTGTAGTTTTGGGAAATCTAAAAACACACTCCAGAACCCATCTCAACGCGAGGTAATAGTTCGGGTTTGAACTGAAAAGAAAAAAGTGCATCTATAAGTCACTTAGCTATATTTTCGAAAGTCATCAGTCTCTTAATCAATACACCAAATATGCCGCTCAACGAAAATTGGAATAAATTATTTTTCTTATTTTGTGAAATATATAGAAAATATAATACGTTCTCGCATGGGCTGCGCCAAGCTTTTGCATCGAAACTTTAACGCTCTTCATGTTAGTTAAAAAATTAACAATGTCAAAGTTTGGCATTGCGCGTTGATTGTATCCAATCGTGTTGCAATCATGCTGGCGGTACTGTGTCAAAGGAAGAGGGATCCTTATGAATTTTCCTTCTGCTACATAATTTAAAATTACGGCATTCCAGTCATGCATTAAGCCAGTGCAGCCAACTTTGACCATCTTATTTGCAAGATCGGTTGTAAGGCCCATGCAGCAACCCGGAATATAATTCTCATATTTGAGTTGGCTTAGCGGGAGTTCCAGTTCGATAACCTTTCTAAAGCCATTTAGGTTTCCAAAAACTAGATAGTCATTAAAAAGGATGGCGCTTTTATCTTTAAGATTTTCCTTAAAATATTGTTCTCGAAACTTTTCCACCTTATCAATTGCCCAAAGATCGTCTTGGTCGCAAAAAAGTATCAGCTCTCCGCGTGCTTGTCTTACGGTCTCCAAAAAATTCGCCTCTGGACCCAATTTACCTTTTTTATCCTCAATTATTCGAATAGTGTGACGCGATTCCTTCTTGAACTTCTTCAATATCTTCAATGTATTGTCTCTGGAGCAATCATCTCTGACTATAATCTCAAAATTTGGTCCTTGCTGACTTTCTAAAGTCTTCAAGAGAGAAGATATGTACAGTTCGCCATTATAGGTTGCCATGCAAATCGAGATTGTTACACCTTTAGAAGTCGTCATCCACCTCCACCCCCAATTTTCGAAAAATTTCCGCTTGTTGTAAAAATGCATTTTCCCCAATTCCATAGAAATTTATTGGAGCTGCTACGCACTTTGAACTTGGACTAATGAGTTTCATTGTGATCAAAGCGCTACTGCTGATTGATACATAACGAGAAAAAGCTGTGTCATTGAGCTCAAGCGGTTTTAGGTTTTCCTGCATCGCCACATTATTTGTTTTAAGAAAATTGTTCAATTCAACAGTTATCTTTTCATTGGGGTGAGCCCGGTATTCAATGGTCTTACCATTGGCTATTTCTCTTAGTATAATACGCTTAACTTGCGATTCATAAATTTCGACACGGTTTGGCTCGGTATATTGGCCTAAAAATAGGGTCGTGTCTTTAATTTTTTGTTTTGAGCTAAGCTGGATTTGTGTGAGGTTCAGACAGTTGGGCGGAATAAGTGCGTTTTTCGTCAAGTAGTAACATGTGTTGTATGGTCTTACTCCGCTGGAATATATATCGTCCACAGGATATATATATCGCTTTCCGCAAATGATGCGGGATGCAATTTGAGTATTCAATTTTTGCGATGCATTCTGCGGGTAAGCTCCTTTGGTATCAATATAGTTAAGGATACCATCCGGAATAATGTTAATTTTGCACTTGGTGTAGTGGACAATCCAATTGGTTATCGGGTGTGCTGCGTGATTCAAGTAAATCTGGATATTGTTCTCGCCGCAGGAGTTCATTAGCTTTGATAGGTAGCGCTTCGCTTGGCGTAGCTTTAATATCCGTTCTATGGTTGAATTGTAAGTGTATGATCTACTTACTTGGCTTCGTTCGTAAACTACAGGCCATGCTTGAATTTCAATTATTTTCCAATTCTGCTCGTGATTCACTAGCGAATTTAAGTAGGCATTAACGATTGGGGTTGTTGCTATTAATATATGCAGTTTGCTCATTGATTTACACCATCAAGTAACGACAGATAAGGCAAATGATCGGGCCCTGAGTTGCGTGGATCTGTGGCGGCTCCTTCTTCATTATCCATTTAGCGATTTCAAATGGTCGGCGGGCGTCGGCCACAATAAGTGGGAAGGAGTTTATTTTCTGTAAAGCAAATTCGTCGAACTAGTTGGCTTCCAATAATCTCGCCTGGCATCCTCAATCAGAAATAATTTCTATATTTTGGCATCGCGTTAAGATGGAGCGCAATTAGCCAGGTTATAAAAAAGCGTACTGCCATTGTGGCGAAAAAGGTTACGGATGCTCCAACGGCACCCCATATCGGCACGAGCAAAATAATTAGTAGAACATGAATAACTCCAGTCGCTATGGTTATTAGAGATATAGTTCGTGTTAGTCTGTGAAATAATAAATAATTTGATACCATCTGATACATGCCGTTTATCATTTGCCCTGACACTAGAAATTTAGCCGATTCTCCAGCGCCTCTGAATTCTTCGCCAACGATCCATTTGGTAATGTGCGGCACAGTAAGAAATGCAACTAATGCCATAACAAAAATCACCGCAAAGACTTTATAGGTGTTTTGTGATGAGGACAGTCTTTGCTCCTGCTCATCATTAGATAGATTGGCGTATAGCCATGGAGCATAAGCTTTATTTATTCCATCGAATATCAGAGTCACAACCATAGACAGCTGTACAGCAACCATATACTTTCCGGTCTCCGCCAATCCCATCTCTTTTGTTACAATTAGTCTGTCGAAACTGAAAATCAAAAACGTTCCCAGAACATGAGGAATTAATGGCACTCCAAACTTCAAAATTTCTCTTATGTAGTTGGGGCGCCAGATAGGTCGCCATGACAGTCCACTTTTGGAGAGAGAGTGTGCGGCAAGCAAGGCTATAGCTGAGGCGGACGCAATTTGTGCTTCAATACGACCAGCTGCACCTCTTAACCATATAATAACCATTATGATTGACAAAGCGAAGTTTAGAAAACTCAAAATTGCCTGGAGACTAATGTAAGGCACCGGCATATTTCTAATTTGCCATTGATTGAGCCGAACTCTTATCATAATTGTCGCAAACGCAGTTAATGCTGCCATGTAAAGCCATTTTTTCTGGAGTTCAAATAATTTTTCGATCAAATCACCTAAAGTAAAAGTTAGGATGAGTAAAATTATTGTAAATAGTCCAACTAATTGAATAGCTGAAACTATGAACTCGTTCATTTCCAGTTCGTTAACTCCTTTATCAAAATATTTTCGACCAGTGGCGCCGTCGATACTAAGTCCCGTTAATGCAATAATCACAGTTAAATACATTTGAAATAATGCTACCTCTCCGAATTCGGAGGGTGTGAGTTCTCTTGTCATTATTGGTAGTAATAAAAATGGTACTCCTGCGACAATAATGTTCCCAGCTAAGTATGTGAATGCTGACCCCAATAGATTTCTCATATTTTTACCGTTTGTACTCTATAATACTAAGGTTGCTAGCGTTCAGAGTCGCATATGTGGTGTCGATCGACCGGTTTTGTCGAGCACATCGAGTGCGCCGCTCGCGCGGGGGAGAATGTCATTTGCGGTCTTTCTCCAGTCGAATTGCTTTGACTGGGCGTTGTTGTTCAGGAGGTAATGGCGATTGAGTTTTCGAGATTATCGACGATGGCGTAGTTTCCGAAGCGGATGTGCTTTGTGTTCACTTTGGTAAATAAGCCACCAAAAGGATTATCTAGGAAGCGCTGTTGGGCGTGAAATGCAGCTCGAAGCTGTTGTTTTTCTCCAGTCAAGCCTGCACTTTGGGCGTCGTGATGGGGGAGTATTTTTCGAGAACCGGATGGATGCTGCAGGGCCTTCTTAACGGCTCCATCGATACGGTTTAGGAAATCGGAAACTCTAGAGCGCGGTCACGCTGACTGCATTTCCCGATGACAAGGCCCAACTTGACTTCCGCTGCGACGTAGAGCTTTGTTGTTCTAAGACGCTTATATTCAGAGGGTCCGTGGCAGCACGTCTCGTCTTGAACGTGAAAGCGCTAGATTTCTTTTAGGGCTCGCGTTGCGGTGTTCATAGCAGTCGCGGGCTTATAAAAATTCATTTGACCGCTGTTGGGATATGCCCATTCCACGTTGCGAGTTGCCGCTCGGCTGCGTTGAAGTCATCTGGCGTATCGATGTCGATCGAGCGGTCCTGCGGCATTTGGAAGCCTAGACTGTCCTCGAAGACTAGTCTCTCCTCGGTTCGGAAACGAGCCACATTTATAAAGTAGAACGCGCCGTTCAGCATCATCGCTTTGGGTAGGTTTTGACGGTTCAGCCCAGATGGCGGCTCCGGTAAAAGACGCTTAAGCTTCCCGTTGCCGTCGTCCCCGTACATAAGCCAGGGCGACTCGACGGCCTCGCAAACAGAGACACATCCGCCTGCATCCGGCGTGCTCCGCCATAATGCAAACCCAGCATCCAGATCGGCCGCCGTGCGGAACGGTGAGGTAGGTTGCAACAGCACTGCAAGGTCGAATCCGTGTATTGTTTTCAACGTGTGTTTCATCACATCGACCGATGTGGACGTATCCGAAGCCAAATAGGAGGGACGCATGAACGGCACCTCGGCGCCCGCGTTTCGTGCTGCCTCCGCGATCTCGGCATTGTCTGTAGAGACCACTACGCGGGATACACATTGTGCCTCCAGCGCTGCGCGCACCGTCCATGCGATGAGCGGCATTCCACCCAGCAGACGCACATTTTTGCGCGGAATCCCCTTGGACCCACCGCGTGCAGTTATCACAGCCAGAACGCCGCTCATTTTTCAAACACCGTTTCGTATTCGGCGCGTGCACGGTTCAGATCTTCGATGCGACCGATGTCCAACCAGTATTCCCGCACAGGGAACACCGAGACCTGGTGCCCAGCACCCTTCACCCGGGCGATCAGGTCGGGCATGTCTAGGGGCTCATCGTTCTTAATATACTCGAACACCAGCGGCGAGAGCGCGTATATGCCTGCATTTACAAGGTGCCGATGCATCGGCTTTTCCTGCATTGACACCAGCGTGGTGCCCTCGGTGTTCAGCACGCCGTAAGGCACCTGCATGTTGAACTCGCGGGCGCAGATAGTCACTGCCGAGCCGGTTTCGGTATGAAAATCCATCATCGCGCCAAAGGAGGTCGTTGTTAGGATGTCGCCGTTCATCACCACGAAGGGGTCGTCCGGTCGCTGGCCGAGTAACGACAGTGCGCCGCCGGTGCCCATACGCTTTGTCTCTTCTACATAGTCGATCTTGACGCCTAGGGCGGACCCGTCGCCGAAATGGTCTCGGATGGCGTGGCCGAGGTAGTTTAGCGACAGGGTGAAGCGGCTAAAGCCCTGGTCCTGGAACTGCGTCACGATGCGTTCCAGCAGGGGCTTGTCACCCACCGGGATCATCGGCTTTGGCACCGTTTCGGTCAGCGGGCGGAGGCGCTTGCCCAGGCCACCGGCCATCAGGATGACGTGGGTAGGGCGCGGCTCAACTCTAGTCATGCCCTCGCGCAGCGCCAGCGCCACCAACCGTCCGTCAGGGTCTACCACGGGGATGTGGTTCAGTCCGCGTTCCCGCATCAGCCGCTGCGCCGAGGCGGCAGAGGCCCCCTTCAGCAGCGTCGTGGGATTGCGGTGCATGATCTCGGAGACGGGCGCGTCCATCCCTAGTCCCTTTAGCAGCCCGCGTCGCACGTCGCCGTCGGTGACGGTGGCGACCAGCACGCCGCTGTCGTCGGTGACCAGTGCTATCTGCCGAGCGGAGCTGTCGATGACTTCCATGACGCGGCGCAGCGAGGCGTCCCCCTGCAAGGTCATCGTCTTCAGGTTTGTCATCATCTCGAATTTACCTCGTCTTCAAATGATCAGGTCACCATGCGGGCCGGATTGCCGACGACCGTCGCGCCCGGTGCCACGTCCCGCAGCACCACAGCCCCGGCACCGACGATGGCGCCCTCTCCTATTGAAACGCCCTGGATCACTACGGCCCCGGTGCCGACATGTGCATTCCGGCCGATACGCACGCCACCGGACAGGGTCACCCCTGGGGCAAGATGTGCATGGGCCCCGATGGCGCAGTCGTGATCGACGATGCAGCCAGTGTTCAGCAGTGCGTTTTCCTCGACCGTGACCCCGGCCTGCAGGATCGCCCCGGCCAGCACCTGAGCTCCGTCGGTCAGCGTTACGTCCTCTGCCCGGATGACCGACGGGTGGACCATCGCTGGAAAGACAAACCCGCGCGCGCGCGCCGCGTCGAAGACCTTGCGCCGCAGCGCGGTCGAGCCTGTCGACCCCAGCCCGTTGACCAGCGCTACTCGCGCCGGGTCCAGCCCGTCCAGCGCCGCGTCATCGCCCAGCCAGAAACAGCCCTCCGGCCAGACCCCGGACGGAGCGGCGGGCGCGATGCAGCCGGTCGCCCGCAGGCCGAGGGCCGCAAGCAGTCCCAGCAGGGACCGCGCATGTCCGCCCGCGCCCATAAGCACCAGCCCGCCGGCCTCTGTGGTGGGCTGGCTCACAGCGCCTCGCCGTCCATCAGGGCGCGGGTCGTGACAGAGCCGATCGTATCCCACAGCGCCATGGGAGAAATCCCGTCGCCGGGGCGCTTGACCGCGATGTCATCTTGCGTCAGTACGTGACCCTCGGGAAGGTCGCGCGCCGCGAGAAGGCTCTTTCGGGCCACGGCGCGGTTAGCCACCTCGGCGGCGCCCGGCTGCTTGATACCCGTTCCCAGCGCGCGTTCCACCGCCCGCACGCCACGCACCAGCGAGGCCAACTCATCTGGTTCCATCGAAGCAGCATGGTCCGGCCCGGGCAGGGTGCGGTCGAGAGTGAAATGCTTCTCCAGCACGCAGGCCCCCAGCGCCACGGCGGCCAGGCTTACGGCCTCGCCCACGGTGTGATCGGAATAGCCAACCTGCACGCCAAAGGCGCGGCGCAGCGTCTCCATCGCGCGCAAGTTAGTATCTTCGACCGCCGCCGGGTATTCCGTGGTGCAATGCAGTAGTGTCACGCGCTCTGCCAGCACTGGCCAGACGGCGGGGTCCAGCAGCGCTTCGGCGAAATCGGCGCGGCCCCTGGGCTGCCCATCGCGGCACATGGCAAAGGCCAGAACGCCAAGTGCCTCCTCGACCTCAGCCAGGCTGCCCATGCCGGTGGACAGAATGATCTTCACTCTGGACCGCCCAGCGGCCAGCAGGAGCGGCGCATTGGTCAGTTCGCCCGAGCCGAGCTTGATCTCCGGCAGGGCAAAGGTGTCCGTAAGCAGCGAGAGGCTGTCGAGGTCGAAGGGCGTCGACAGGAAGCGCACGCCCTTTTCGGCACAGCGCGCCATGATTGTGTGATAACCCTCCAGCGACAGTTCCAGCCGCTGCAGCATGGCCAACTGGCTTTCGGCGCCGTCTGTGGTGCGGGTCTGATAGCTGGCCTTCTTCGCGCTGGGAGAGGCCAGTTTCGTGGCTTTGAAGGTCTGGAACTTGACGTAATCGGCCCCAGCCTCGGCGGCCTTATCCACCAGTGCCAGCGCGATGTCCATGTCGCCGTTATGGTTTACACCCGCCTCGGCGATGATGATGGTTCTAGGATCAGCCATTGGTTAGGTCCTCGAAGGATTTGCGGATCAGCGCCGCCGGATCGTTCACGGCGGCGAGATGCGACAGAATCCGCGGCGCGGCGTGGCCGTCGCCATAGGGATTTACCGTGCCGGACCAGTCACCGGCCAGCGCCATGTCGATGGCTGCGCGGATGGCCCCGGCCTTGGGCGCGCAGTCGATTACAGAGGTCGCGCGCACCCGCCGCGCCTGCCGGTCCCCGATGTTGATGGTCGGGATACCGAAACTCGGAGCCTCGTAAAGCCCGCTCGACGAATTCCCCAATACCAGGTCGCAGTGTTCCAGCGCCGAGAAATAGCGCGCCGAGCCGAGCGAGGCATGGAAGACGGCATGGTCACGCCCGGCCACCCAGGCACGGATAATCCCGTCCAGCTCCGCCGCACCCGGATCGGCATTCGACCCGGTGAAGATCAGTCCGGCCTGCGGATAGGCTTCCAGCGCGTCGAGCATGGCTCTCGCCATGGCGGCATTGTCGGCGGACAGGGTCGCCGGGTGGAGCGTGATGACGAAATTGCGTGCCTGGGGCTTCAGTACAACGCTGTCGAAGAACGTGGTGCGGCCCATGCGCGGCACCGCCAGAGCCAAATCGATCCCTGGGCTTCCGGTGACAAAGACACGCGCCGAGGGCTCGCCCATCTGGCGGACGCGGGTCGCGGCCTCTTCGGTGGTGGTGAAATGCAGAGCCGACATCTTGGTCACGGCGTGGCGGATGGAGTCGTCGAAGGCGCCCTCGGTAACGTCGCCGCCTGCGATATGTGCCACGGGGACCTTGGACAGCAGCGCCGCCGTCACCGCGCCGAGAATTTCATAGCGGTCGCCAAGCACCAGCATGAGGTCGGGCCGCGCCGTGGCAAGCACCGCGCCGACCCCGGCCACGGCACGCCCTGTCGCGGCACAAAGCGATGCGTCACTGTCCTGGCCCGAAAGCCCCATGTCGACGCGATGGCTGACGGTGAACCCCGCCGCTTCGATCGCCGCGACCGAGGTGCTGCCCGCCATCAGGTGCTGCCCCGTCACCAGGATCTCCAGCACGAACCGCGCATCGTCCCTGAGCAGCGCCAGCACGGGCATCAGCAGCCCCCAGTCGGCGCGCGTGCCCGAGACGGCCAGCACCTTCATGCCGCCGCTCCCCCGCGCGCGCCCAGGTAGGCCGACGACGGGATGTTCAGCACCCGCGCCTCCAGGTCCTCGGCCTGGGACAGGTCGGCGCGCGGATTGCCCGCATACATCGGCAGGCGATGCATCAGGGTCCAGATCGGCCGGGTCATGATCCCGGCATCGTTGAGCACCTGCAACAGGCGGTCGCGGTCCTGCGCATGGCCCGGGTCCAGCACCAGCGTCACCAGCCAGTTGTTCGACACCGACTCCTTCGGCGCGGTAAACAGCGTCGCGCCGTTCAGCCCGCGAAACGCCTCGGCATAGGCCTCGAACAGGCTCTGTTTCTGCGTAAGGCGCGTCTCCAGCTGTTCCAGCTGCGCCACCCCCAGCGCCGCGTTGAGGTTCGGCATGCGGTAGTTGTAGCCCACCTCGTCATGCAGGAACGCCCACTTGTGCGGCAGCTTCGCCGTGGTGGTCAGGTGCTTTGCGCGTTTCGCCAGCGCGGCGTCATTGGTCACAATCGCGCCGCCGCCGCCGGTGGTGACGATCTTGTTCCCGTTGAAGCTGACTGCGGCCACGGTGCCGAGGCTGCCACAGAGCCGCCCCTTGTAGGTGCTGCTAAGACTCTCGGCCGCATCCTCTACCACGATCATCGGCCAGTCAGCTATCACCGCGTCCAGCCCGTTCATATCAACCGGGCAGCCAAAGACATGCACTGGCACTACGGCGGCGATGCGCCGGCCGGTCTTGCAGTTCCAGGTCACGCCATCGCGGACCTCGGCCGTCTGTTCTAGATGCGCACGGAGCCGCACAGGGCATATGCCCAGCGTGTCATAGGCGCTGTCGACGAAGTGCGACACCGCACCGAGATGGCTGGCGGCATTCGCCGTGGCGACAAATGTCAGCGCGGGTACCAGCACCTCGTCGCCGGTTTGCACCCCCGCTACGATCAGCGCGATCTGCAACGCTGCCGTACCATTGGCCACCACCACACCGTATGAACAACCCGACAGCCGCGCCACCTCCGCCTCGAAGGCATCGACATAGGACCCTACGGAGGAGACCCAACCTGTATTGATACAGTCGAGCAGCAATTCCCGCTCGCGGCCATGGAATTCCGGCACATGCAGCGGCACGAACGCCTCCTCTGTGCCGATCACGCTCCTGATACGTCGCACTATGTCTTCTGCGAAATCCAAGTCATCCCCCACTCCCGGACCGTGCGCTCGGGATTTGCGTCACATGTTGTATTGGCCGGTCTTATATGCTGACAGGTTGGTAGGGTTCTGAAACCATTCAGCGGTCTTGGCAATGCCCTTAGCGAACCCGTCGCGGCCACCGTGCTCAGGCGCCCAGCCAAACAGGCGACGTGCCTTGTCAACTCCGGCGTAGAGACGTTCCACCTCGCTTTCGGCGGGGCGAAAACGTTCCTCGTCGGACACGATCTCGATCTCGACGCCCATGACCTCTGCTATTAGCGCCACAGTATCCTTGATGGAAATCTCGAAATCGGATCCGATATTAGTGGCCTCGCCAACGCAAGCGTCGCATTCCATCGCCTTAATGAAACCTTGCGCTGTGTCATGCACGAATGTGAAGTCGCGTGTTGGGCTGAGCGCGCCGAGTTTGATCTTGCGCTCTCCGGCGGCGATCTGGCTGATGATCGTCGGGATTACCGCGCGGGCGGATTGGCGGGGCCCATAGGTGTTGAACGGGCGGAGCACCGCCACCGGCGTGCCGAAACTCTTCTGGAAGGACAGCGCCAGCTGGTCAGCGGCCACCTTTGTGGCGGCGTAGGGCGACTGCCCATTGACCGGGTGTTCCTCGGTGATTGGCACGAATTGTGCCGTGCCATAGGTTTCCGACGTCGAGGTGGAGATCACCCGCTCGGTGCCCATACGCCGCGCCGCCTGCAAGACGTTCAGCGTGCCAGTGACGTTGGTCGCCACGTAGCTGTCAGGCGAATGGTAGCTGAAGGGAATGGCGATCAGCGCCGCCAGGTGTAGTACCGCGTCGCAGCCTTCCATTGCGTTGGCTACGCCGTGCGGATCGCGGATGTCTCCTGCCACCACTTCAAAATGGCCTTTCACATCCTCGGCGGGGCGATCCAGCCAGCCCCAAGAGTTCAAAGAGTTGTACATAACAAATGCGCGTGTCTCGTATCCCGCTCGAACCAGAGCCTCTGTCAGATGGGATCCGATGAAGCCATCAGCTCCGGTCACGAGAATTTTTTTGGAACTCATCTTTTAAAACCTCTTCCTCGGGTTTTCGGGATAGTTTGAGTTATCAAACAACACATAGACTTTCGTTCACCGAGAGGGGGCATCCAGCGCCCCCAAATATTGCGTGACTATTCAGGGCAATTTGAAGCGACACATTCCTGGATCTCTACTTCGTGTTGAAGCTTTTCGATTTCAGACTTAAGAGCCTCAAATTCTTCGATTTTCTTTTTCAAAAATCGTTTTGTAACATGAGCTTTGTGCACCAAACCTTTCGGCGTCAAAATATAGGCATATCGACGCTTATCTTCCGCTGCCGTGAAATTCCCTAATTTCACCAGTCCTTTTTCAATGAGCGCATTTAGAACGTAGTGCATGCCACCAACGCTCACGCCCACAGCCGCCGCGAGTTCTCGCTGCGACATTTCAGGGTTCTCTTGCAGAAGGCGAAGCACTCGAAAATGCGTGTCTTCCTGCAGCTTGGTGCGCTTGCTGGTTATTTTGTGATTTTCTCAGGCTACCGCACAAGGGCTGCCCGCTGGACGCCTTGTTGGATGCAAAGGTGATGACGAGAATAGGTTCCTCATCGTTCAGTTTTGAGCGATAACAAATGCCGCGTGCGCAAACAAGAGAAAAATTTAGAGGTACAAGAGGTTGTCGTCCTATCGCGCGCGGTAGTCGATCTGCGAGTTTGGCGCTCATATCTGGGCGGAGCCTTGCGTGGGAAGAGGCTACACTAGAACTGGGTCGCTACTGGCGCAACAACGTGCTGGGCTCGCTGAACGAGGTCGAAGCCATGGTGGGAGCGGGCTGCAAGCACAAGATATTTTACTCAACCTGTGCCACCTATGGCGACCAAGATGACATTGTGCTCGATGGGCAGAGCGCCCAGATTCCATTCAATGACTATGGCGCCTCAAAACGCTCGGTCGAGGAAATCTTGCGCGATTTTGGCGTGAGCCACGGCCTTGAGGCGGTGGTGTTTCGGTATTTCAATGTTGCAGGTGCCGACGTTGAAGTCGAAGTTGGTGACTGGCACCAACCAGAAACCCATCTGATCCTGGTGATGATCGAGGCCTCCGTTGACAGGCGGGTCGCCTTGTCCATACATGGTATGGACTATCCAATCCCAGAGGGACCTGCGCGCTCGACTATGTCCATGTGATGAATCTGGTCGACGTCCACATCAAGGGCCTGCAGTGGCTGCTCGAAGGCGAAGGCAGCCGGGTGTTTAACTTGGGAACAGGCACCAGTTTCTAGTTCAAAGAGATGATTGCCTAATGCAAGGCTGCCTCAGGTCATGACGTCCCGAACAGCTTTGGACCGCGCCGGGCAGGGATGCCGCGGCACTGGTTTCCGGCAGTCGGCGCGCGGCCTAGGAATTGGGTTGGTCGCCTGAGCGCCAGACGCTGCAGCATATGATTGCGGATGACTTGCGCCGGTATCAGAGGTGGCCACTCTGGGTAGCCACCAAATATCCCCAGAAAGTCACCAAAATCATCGACCTCGAACTTCCAACACCAA
Source organism: Aestuarium zhoushanense (assembly GCF_056431045.1). Lineage (NCBI taxonomy): Bacteria > Pseudomonadati > Pseudomonadota > Alphaproteobacteria > Rhodobacterales > Paracoccaceae > Aestuarium > Aestuarium zhoushanense. Next base: position 55,419 of record NZ_JBWKMA010000001.1, on the reverse strand, counting down.
ACGACGTTCAGAAAGCTCGCTTAAATATGAAACCCGTTAGCAAAGCCGTAATTCCTGTCGCCGGTTTCGGCACCCGTTTCTTGCCGGAAACCAAGGCCATACCGAAAGAGCTGTTGCCGATTGTGGACAAGCCGTTCATCCAGTATGCGGCCGAGGAAGCGATCGCGGCTGGGATTGACACGCTGATCTTTGTGACGGGACGCAAAAAGCGGCCGATCGAGGGCCATTTCGACAGCAATCAGGAACTTGAAGTTGCGCTCCGAGCCAAGGTCAAGACGGACCAGGCCGATATGGTGCGCAACATTTTACCGCAGGGTGTCGAATGCATCTTCGTTCGTCAGTCCGAACAGCTTGAACTGGTGCACGCCGTTTTATGTGCCGAGCGCGTTGTTGGAGATGATCCCATTGCTGTGTTGCTGGCCAATGACTTCCTGACCTACGAGGGTGCGGGCGTGACCGCCGATCTGGTAAAGGGTTTCGAGGCCTCAGGTCGCACGCAACTGTCGGTCATGGAAGTCAACGGCCCCGACATCTCGAAATACGGTGTGGTACAGCCCGGTGCCGCCGCTGGCAGTGTTGCGGGCCTTGTTGAAAAGCCAGTCTACGAGCAGGCGCCGTCCAACCTGGCCTCGATCGGCCGCTATGTCCTGAATCCTGACATCTTCAAGACCCTGTGTTGCCAAGCGCCTGGCGCAGGCGGTGAAATCCAATTGGCCGACGCGATCAACACCAAAGCAGCAGCCGGTCAGGTGGAAACCGTCACGCTGAACGGCCAACGCTTCGATTGCGGGTCCGTGAAAGGGTTCCTTGGGGCCATCATGCATGTGGCGCAGCGCTACGGGTTGGCATAGCCAGAACCTCGAGCCTCACAACGATTGTGCCGCGGGCTACCTCTTTGACCACATCTGATTGTGATGCTAGTCCGATAAAGACGCGACGGCGAAGTGACGCTAAACCGTCTGAACGTTAATTTTGGTGGGGTTTGCTATATGAAAGTATCCAAGAAAATTACTGTTATTGGGGGCTCAGGCTTTGTGGGCACTAATCTATGCCAAACGTTATCGGATCGCCAAATTCCGTTCGAAATAATTGATCTCAAACAAAGCCAACGGTTCCCTGAAAAGTGCAAAACCGGTGATGTGCGTGACCTCCAAAGTTTGCGTGAAGCAATCACCGGTGATGTTGTGATAAACCTTGCGGCCGTTCACCGTGACGACATTCGCGATAAGTCAGAATATGTGCGCACAAATGTAAACGGCGCAGAAAACGTCGCGAAGGTTTGCTCTGAGAAGAATATTAGAAAAATCGTGTTTACGAGCTCAGTGGCGGTTTACGGCTTCGCAGAGCCGGGCACCGATGAATCCGGTGCAATCAACCCGTTCAACGAGTATGGTAAAACCAAATATCAAGCTGAAGAAAAACTTCGTGAATGGCACTCATCTGGGGAAAATGAACTGATCATTGTCCGACCCACCGTAATTTTCGGTGAAGGGAACAGGGGTAATGTCTATAACCTGTTGAAGCAGATTGCCTCAGGAAATTTTGTAATGGTTGGTGGAGGAAAAAACCGCAAATCCATGGCATACATAGGAAACATTGTGGCTTTCCTTGAGAAGTGCATTGAAACAGATCGAAAATATGCGGTTTTCAATTATGTCGACACGCCAGACTTGGATATGAACACGCTTGTTCGCCAGGTTCGTAAAGTACTAAAAGGTAAGGACAGCGTCGGGTTACGACTTCCGTACTGGATTGGTATGATATTGGGCTATGCCGCAGATGGCTTTACGAGCATCACCGGGAAAAAACTTCCGCTGAGCTCCATACGTGTGAAGAAGTTTTGTTCATCGACCGCATTTGGATCAGCAAAAGAAGAGTTGGATGGTTTTACACCGCCTTTCGCACTCCAAGAAGGGATCGAACGAACTCTGAAGAGTGAATTTATCTCGCCAGATCCGAAGCGCGAGATATTTTTCACCGAGTAACCCTCCAAATTGAAAGTTACTTGGGGCTCAGGGGCGCTTGGAATGCCAGTCAAGCTATTTTTTCGAACTTGTTTGCCGAGAGACCCACTTGAGCCGAATGACTTTCGAACTCATTACCGAGTCAATTTTTACAATGACTTAAGGGGTAGAGAGGGTGCGATCCTAGACCCATCCCCTCCATCATAATTCTAATAAAAACTAACTCCAAACATTATGCTCCGCCTTCTCCAGGTACCGAGCCAAGACCTGCACCGACTTCCACCCACCGGCACGCATAATGGCAGCCGTATCATGTCCACGCTTGAGTAACTCCTGAGCCGCGCCCACTCGCAGAGAGTGGCCGCTGAACTCCTGGGCATCGAAGTCAGTATATCCGCTTCGCAAGGCCGCCGCCTTAATCATACGCCGCACCGTGGTTGTTTCTAATTCTCTGTTGATCGGCTTGTTTTTGTAGATCGGGCAGAAGAGCCATGAGATTTCGGAACCACGCCAAGCTTGCCATTCGTCGATCAACTCAGCGGTCCGTCTCGATGTGAAGGCGATGCGGCCTTGACCAAACGGGTCTGCTTTGCTCCGGCGGACGATCACCTGCAGGGTCCGGTCCTGACGAACAGTGAGGTCTTCGTCACGCAGGACCACGAGTTCGGATCGACGTGTTAGCAGTTCAAAGCCGAGTGCCATCATTGCCCTGTTACGAAGGCCTGTTGGCGTATCCGGTTCGGACGCTAGGAATAGGTCTAGATCATCGGCGGTAATTCCTCGTGCCTGCTTTGGCCGCGTCAGCTTTGATCGCCTCACGCGCCGGAGGGAAAGGTTGATATCCTCGTCATAGGTGGGATCTTCGAGACGTAACAGGCGATGGATTTTTCGGATGGCGTAGAGGCGGCGGCGCACGGTCGAGGCTGATTTCTCGCGTCCCTGATCCTCGATAAAGGCGCATACGATGTCGACCTCTGCGGGGAAGGGGAGGTGACCATGTTTTTGGCACCAGTCGACAAAGGCTTGAACGTCAGAGTAATATGCACGCATCGTTGAGGGGGCGTATGCGCCCTCAAGTCGATCAAACTCAGACCGCCAGTCGAAAGGTGTGACATGCATATTCATGTGTCACAATTTATGCCACTATGACAAAAGATGCAACAGGTTCTCAGCTAAGGGCGGCCCGAAATGCTCTTGCTTGGTCTTTGGAGCATTTGGCTGACATATCTGGTGTTTCGATACGTACACTTATCCGATATGAAGCTGTCGACGGTATTCCAGCCAGTCGTGGTGGAAACATGGCTATAATAATCTCGACGCTTGAATCCGCCGGCATCGAGTTCATCGGCACGCCCGACGACGCGCCGGGGATCCGCATTCATCGCAAATAAAATGCATTTTCCACGGGGACTGGACGCAACCCCGGTATCGCTCGGATAATGGAACCCAACTACCACGGAGGGTTTCCACATGTCCGAGACGCACATCATCCCGTCGACTGATCTCTACGCAGCCCAACTACCGAGCGACCCCGAGAAGGTCTTTGAGTTTCTCAGTGAGGCTGTCTCGGATGCACTAAGACCCGCGAATGCCTATGAGGCATACCTCGCGGGGCAAATTGCAGTGCTCGACGCGGAAATCCACCGACACCGGCAGATGTCCAACGCGCTCATCCAGAACGAGCTTGGCAATGAGGTAATCGTAGCTCTCACTGGTCATCGGTTGGCGGGGTCTCGCACCCCTGATGGCTTGGACTTAAGGGCCATTCATGATCCAAAGCGCGCCGAGGCCAAGTCGATTGCCGGCGACTTAAACTCAGACGATCCCGCCCGCGTGACACAGGCTAAGGCCCAACTGGCCGAGCGTGGCGTCGACCTCGCCCTCCTGACGGCGCGGGCCTATCAGGCCGCTACGGGGATTGCCGCGCACAATGACGCAATTGAGAGGCTTGAGGTGAGGCGCCGCCGCCTGCACCAAGATTTCGACCGGCTGGTGAGTGCCCGCGCGCAAGCCGCGACGCCCGTCCGCCAATGACAACCACGGCCCAACTCCACTCCAACCGAGCAAACGCGATCCAGTACACGGGCCCAGCTTCGGCGGATGGGCTGCGTAGGTCATCCCAAAATGCGCGGCGCCACGGCTTGTCGGGTGAGCCCAATGCGGAAGACATCTCTGCCATGGCCGAGGTGATTTTCGACGGCGCCTTGCCGGAATTGGGTACGGATCATTACGCCGTCGGCATGGCGCTCGCCACGGCAGAGGTAAGGCGTAGCCATGCCGCACAGCACCTGAGAGACGTCGAAGAAGAGCTGGCAAACCCAGATCCCGACGTTGATGACGTGAGCCGCCGCGTGGAGGCCATCATGGCCGACGTCGGCGCGGACAAGAAACGTGAAGGTCGGCGCCTCCTCGTGGGCCTGAAGCGCACCACGTCACAGGCCCGCGCCGAGAGACATCGCCTCGCCCTCCGGTACCTGTCAGAGGCCGAGGCGCAGGCCTCAAAAGCCCGACACCGATACGCGAAATACCTCATATCCCGAAACGAACCCAATTTCTACCATGAGGCGAGTTCATTTCCAGCTCGAGCGGGCCTCTTTCCTGCGTTTCCTGCGGCGCGCGATGAATTCGAGGTGCTTGACGAGGAGAAACACGAGCCCGAGGTGGTAGGGGACGGTCCCGAGGAAGATTGGCCAGGCATAGTCCCAGCCGCCAAAAATCCAGGCGAGGACGGCCACGGGGAAGGACCCCACAAACGAGATCATCGAGAGCACAAAAATCGGCAGCCCCGCGGCCCCGTCGACGCCGCCGATGACCGCGCCGAGGTCCATGAGGTATCCGCCAAAGATGAGGAGGAGCGAGAGCCCGAGGGCGATGCCGAGGAAGAGGGTCAATTTCAGATCCGAGATAAATGTCTGGCGACGCTAGACCCGCCATAGAATTCTTGGAAGCGGCGCAATCGGATAGAGCCGAGACGCGCAGCACAACCCCAAGTAGCTCACGCATGTACTGTACTCGAAACTCGGGCCAAATGCCCGATAACATGAGCTCCCGCCGCCCGCCAAATGAGGCAAAAGTGCCGCACCCCCTTGCCGCGCGCCCGCAACCTCCCATACCTTTCGGGGCAACTTAGGAGGCACTCATGGCACATTCACACGTCGATCCCGATGGCTTGATGGAATTTTCGGTGGTCTTTACGGATCGGTCGCTCAATCACATGTCGGCGGTGTTTCAGCAGGCGATGCGCGACATCTCGGGCATGCTTAAGGATGTCTACAAGGCGGATCACGTGGCTATCGTTCCAGGTGGCGGCACCTATGGGATGGAGGCCGTGGCGCGGCAGTTTGGGGCCGGTGCCCACGCTCTGATCGTGCGGAACGGCTGGTTTTCCTATCGCTGGACGCAGATATTCGACGCGGGTCAGTTCACGGCTCAGACGACCGTGTTCAAGGCGCGGCAGGCGGGCAATGACACCCGCGCGCCCTTCGCGCCTGCGCCGATTGAGGACGTGACCCAAGCGATCCGCGAGGCGCGGCCTGATGTGGTCTTTGCACCCCATGTTGAGACGAGCGCGGGAATTATCCTGCCCGACGATTACATCACGCAACTGGCGGCGGCCGCGCATGAGGTCGGGGCGCTGATGGTGCTCGACTGCATTGCGTCGGGTTGTGTTTGGGTCGACATGGCGGCGACGGGCGTAGACGTGCTGATTTCGGCGCCGCAAAAGGGCTGGTCGGCTTCGCCCTCGGCTGGCTTGGTCATGATGTCGAACCGTGCCAAGGAACGTCTGGATGCGACCACGTCTAACTCCTTTGCCATCGATCTCAAGAAATGGTCGTCGATCATGGAGGCCTATGAAAACGGCGGCCATGCTTATCACGCGACCATGCCGACGGATGCGCTGCGGGCGTTCCGTGACACGATGGTTGAGACGCGGGACTATGGTTTTGATAAACTCCGCGACGCCCAATGGGAGTTGGGCAATGCCGTGCGGGATATGCTGCGCTCAAAGGGGATCAAGTCGGTCGCGGCGGACGGCTATGGCGCACCCGGTGTGGTGGTGAGCTACACGGACGATCCGGACATCCAGAACGGCAAGAAGTTCGCGGCGCTTGGCATGCAGATCGCGGCAGGTGTCCCGCTGCAATGCGACGAGCCGTCGGATTTCCGAACCTTCCGTCTGGGTCTCTTTGGCCTCGACAAACTCTATGATGTGGCAGGCACGGTGGAGCGCCTGCGCGGTGTCGTTGATCAGGTGCTTTGACGCCTAAGTTTGCGCCGCGATCTGGTCGATGATTGAGACCCACGTTTCGGGCGGTTGCGCGCCCGAAACGACGTGCTGGTTCAGGACCACAAAGGTCGGAACTGAACTCACGCCCATCTTTCGAATTTGACTATCGCGGGCGCGGGTCGCGGTAAGGTCGTGATCGCTGTCGAGGCGGGACGCGACCTCGGGGCGGTCCATTCCGCAGGCCTCTGCAATATCGGCCAAGACATCGTGGTCGCCGATGTTCTGGCCGTTGACGAAGTATGCCTCGAACAGCTTTGCCACGACTTCGGTCTGGCATCCCTGCTGACCTGCCCAGTGGATTAGCCGATGCGCGTCGATCGTGTTGGGCGTGGTCTTGATGCCGTCAAAATTGATCGAAAGTCCCGCGTTGGCCGCCGCCTGAACCACGGGGGCGTAGGCGCGGGTAGCTCCTTCTGGGCCGCCGAATTTGGTTTCGAGATAGGCACGACGATCCATGCCTTCGGGTGGCATTGTCGGATTGAGCTGGAACGGGTGCCATTCGATGACGAACCCATGGTCAGGACGTTCCGCTAAGGCGCGGTCAAGGTGGGTTTTGCCGATATAGCACCATGGGCAAATCGGGTCAGAAATAACGTCCAGTTTGATCATGTGGCTCATTCCTATTGCTCTGACGTCACTTAGCGTTGACTGCTTGTTGCCGCTGACGGCCCAGACCTTGGACTTCCAATTCCATTACGTCCCCTTCGATGAGGAACCGTTGGGGTTTCATGCCCATGCCAACGCCCGAAGGGGTGCCCGTGGCAATGATATCACCGGGTAAGAGGGTCATGAATTGGCTCATATATGACACGATCTCAGCAACGCCAAAGATCATGTCGGATGTGTTTGAATTCTGCACCGTCTCGCCATTGAGTGACAGCGAGAGGGAAAGGTTATGTGGATCAGGCACCTCGTCTGCAGTCACCAGATATGGGCCGATCGGACCAAAGCTCGGCGCAGATTTGCCCTTGATCCACTGGCCGCCTTTTTCGATCTGAAACTCGCGCTCAGAGACATCGTTCACGGTGCAATAGCCCGCCACATAGGACAACGCCTCGGCCTCGGAGACATAAGAGGCGACCTTGCCAATCACCACGCCCAACTCGACCTCCCAATCGGTCTTGGTGGATTGGCGCGGGATGATGACGGGGTCAAACGGGCCAGAGAGAGCCGAGGAGGCCTTGCTGAAAATGATCGGTTCCTTGGGCGCATCCATGCCCGCCTCGGCCGCGTGTTTCGCGTAGTTGAGGCCGATGCAATAGAAGTTCGGAACCGAGGCGAGGCAGGCACCGATCCGCTCTGGATTTTCGATGACGGGCAGCGTGCTGAGGTCGATGGAACGGATCGCATTCAACGCGTCAAACCCCAACGATGGTCCCGCGAAATCCGTCACATGCCCAATCAGATCGCGGATCGCTCCGCTCTCGTCCAGAATGGCAGGTTTTTCATGTCCAACTGGACCAACACGCAGAAGTTTCATGGGCCTCTCCTCTTCCTTTGCGGGCACCATAGCAGTTTGATTTTGAATTCAAACTACGAAGCACGAGGCTATTCAGGGTAGTGAAATTCGATTAGATCAATGTCTATGGCACATGATCTGAACCTCAATGCGATGAACTATTTCGAAGCCGTGGCGCGTCTAGGGGGCGTGTCCAAAGCGGCCGAAGAATTGGGTGTCTCGCCTTCTGCTGTGAGCCAGCAGATCAGGCAGATCGAACAGCAATTTGGGGTGCGCTTGTTTCGTCGGGAAAAGCGGCGGTTGTTACTGACGCTCGACGGAGAACGCCTGTTCCAGACGACGACCCAAGCCTTTCGGATGATGCGTGATGTGCGATCCGCGATCCAGCGGCAGCGGGAAAATCGCCACTGCATTATGCGGGTATCTCCGTCCTTTGCGGTGCGCTGGCTTGGCCCTCGGATCAAACAGTTTATGGACGTGGCGCCGAACTGGGATTTGCGGATCGACGCGGCGCCTGATTTCTCGGACTTTGAGAGTGAGGTTGTCGACCTTGACCTGCGCTATGGCGAGGGCGGCTGGACGGGGTTGCACGAGGAGTGCGTGCTCCATGACTGTGTCCTGCCGATGTGTTCTCCCGACTACCTCGAAGAGCTGCGTGCGCAGTCTGATGATCCTATCGGTCAGCTTTTAAAGGCGCGGTTGATCGACTCTGTTAAGACCCATTACCGCTGGGATTTCTGGCTCGCACGCCAAGGTGTGATGGGTGAACGGATGGTCTATCCGTTGCGGTTCGACCGATCCTCAATGGCGATCCAAGTGGCGCGTGATGGGGGCGGGGTCGTGTTGGAAAGCACGACGCTGGCCCTCAACGAATTGGAGAGCGGTGCATTGGTCCCGCTATCGCCCGCGTTCGAGGTCATCCGTTTCCCTGCCTATTGGATCGTTTGCCCTGCGCGGCACATGAATCGCCGCATTGTGCGTCTGTTCTCTGACTGGATGCGGTCTGAGGGCAAAGCCCATGATGCGCGTGTGTCTGATGTGATTGGGTCGCTCGGATGTCGTGTGCGGGATGTAACAGGTCCCCAGGTTCCAGGTGTGGAGTTTGTGCCCCCTGAAACGAACTAACCCCCGATCTCTCGGGGGTTAGGGAGGATTAGTAGACCGTTAGGAACGGTAGATACGAGATCAGTAGCAAGACTAGGATGGACACCGCATAGAACGGGACCAAGGCCTTGACCACCGAGCCAATACTCGTCTGCGCAATGGCGGCCGAGATGAACAAGGTCGTGCCAACGGGCGGCGTGTATAGCCCAACCGCGAGGTTCACCACCATCATCAGGCCCAGCTGGACGAGGTCCAGACCGATGGCTTGCGCGATTGTCACGAACAACGGGCCGAGCAACAGAACCGCTGCAGGCAGGTCGAGGAAGGTGCCAACAATCAACATGATGACGTTGAGCGCGAGGATGACCATCCACGGTTCATGCAGCGCACCCGTCACCCACATGGCGAGCATTTGCGGTGTGCGTTCGGCAGTCAGCATCCACTGGATCGCGCTTGATGCCATGATGATGACCATCACCGCGCCCGTCATAACGCCCGTGTCGATCATCGCTTTCCAGATCTCTTTGGCGCTGAGGTCGCGGTAAATCACGCCCGAAACGAAGAGGGCGTAGGCCACGGCCATCACCGAAACTTCGGTCGGAGTTGCGATGCCAAAACGCAGGGTGCCGATGACGAACACAGGCATAAGAAGCGCAGGAATGGCGTGCACCAGTTGCGATTTGTAGGCGCGGAAGCCCCCCGGAAGCTTCGCAGTTGGCAGGTCCAAACGTTTGGACACAAAGTAGACGGCAGCGAACATGCCAACGCCCAACATGACGCCCGGGATGATGCCAGCGACGAAGAGGTCGATGATCGAGGTGTTGGAGACCAAACCATAAAGGATCAGCGGGATCGACGGTGGGATAAGGACCGAAACGGTCGACGACGACGCGTTCACAGCCGCGGCAAATCCAGCGGGGTATCCTTCTTTACGCTGCACAGGGATCAGCGCGTTACCGAGAGCCGAGGCATCCGCAACCGCAGAGCCAGAGACGCCACCGAACATCACCGAACCGATGATCGATACTTGGGCCAAACCGCCCTTCATGTGACCGACAAAGAGCTTTGCAATGTTGACGAGGTATTCGCCAAATTTGCCCGACATCATCAGGTTCCCCGCAAGGATAAAGAACGGGATCGCAAGCATCGGGAAGCTCTGCGTCGGCGAATACAGTCGCTGCGCAATCACTGCCATCGGCTTGCTGTTCGCCCAAAGAGCGATGCCAGTTGCGCCGATCATCGCTTGGGCCACGGGCACCGCGAGGATGAGAAGGAAGGGGAAAACCCAGATCAGGAGTTTGACCATTGTTTCCTCACTTAACTGTAGCTGACTTGCGATGCGTCATCCTGATCGCCGTTCACACCCAAGATGTTACGGATCGCGTTCAGGGCAGCATTCACAGCCATGCAGAAGAAAGCATAATAAAGGCTAATGTATCCCCAGTATTGTGAGACTGGGATTTCAGAGAGCCGTTGAAATTTCGAAGCGTTGATGATCGGCTGGCTCGTCACCAAGACCGAGATTGCGATCGCGCAGACAAGACAATTGACCAAAAGGGCGGCCCAGCGACGGATCGGATCGGGCAAGATGCCCATCAGCAGATCAACGGAAATATGGCGCGATTTGACAGAGGCGATAGCGATACCGCCAGCAACGAGCCACGGAAATAGGATGGAGTGGATTTCATAGGCCCACGCGATGCCTTCGCCCATGACGTAGCGCAAAAACACGTTCACCAAGAGCGCCAAAAAAGTAGCCAAGAGAGTGGCAAAGATAACCAAAGAGCCCGACCATTCAATCAGTCGGTCGATCCACCGCATTGCGGCGATCAGGGGGCGAACGACGCCGCCCCCGTTATTTTTATGTCGGCTCGACATTACTGAGCAGCCGCGCGCAGAGCGGCGATCAGGTCGCCGAACTGTGCTTCGTAAGTTGCGTAGACCGAAGCGGTTGCGTCGATGAATGCCTGACGATCTTCGACTTCAGCAAAGATAGCGCCTTCAGCTTCCATGGTTGCGCGCAGTTCGTTCGATTGGGTCAGCGACAGACCACGTTGGTACCAGCCAGCTTCTTTTGCAGCGGATTCGATGCAGTTCTGGGTGTCTGCGTCGAGGCCCGACCACCATGCCAGCGATGCAACAACCGGAGTCGATTCATACTTGTGGCCCGTCAGAGTGACGTAAGGGGTGATCTCGTGCAGTTTTGCCGAGTAGATGTTGGTCAGCGGGTTTTCCTGACCTTCGAATACGCCAGACTGCAGAGCGGTCGGCAGTTCGGACCATGCGAGCGGAGCAGGCGATGCGCCGAGTGCTTCGAAGGTTGCGATGGTGACTTCGTCCGACGGGGTGCGGATCTGCATGCCAGCGAGGTCAGCAGGGGTCGGAACGTTTTTGCCAGTGTGGGTTACGTGGCGGATGCCGTTGTCCCAGAAAGTCAGGATTTTCAGGCCAGCGTTTTGTGCTTTTGCGTCGAGCATTTCGCCCACTTCGCCGTCAACAACAGACCATACGGTCGGCAGGTCGGAGAAGAGGAACGGCAGGCCGAGCATGCCAGCTTCGGGAACGATTTGCGAGAGCGGACCTTGGGAGTTTGCAGAGATCTGGATGATGCCCGCAGCGGTCGAGGTCAGCATCTCAACGTCGTTGCCCATGGTTGCCGAAGGAGCAACGTTCACAGTGGTTGCGCCGCCAGTACATGCCGGAACGAGAGCTGCGAACATTTCAGCTGCTGCGTAACGCGGGTTACCTGGGTTTGCGCCGTGAGCAAAGATGATCTCGTCAGCGAATGCTGGTGCAGCAGAAGCGAGAATGGTTGCGCCCAGAATGGCCGTCTTGAGGGTGGATTTCATAGGTAGTCTCCCTTGTTGAACGAACGGTCTCCTCACCGTTCAGCCGGATGCCCGGCATGAAGTCGGCCAATCTGTTGACGGGCCGGAAGATAACGCGAACGGCCCAAGAAGTCAGGCCGTTCGCGCGAATAATCAGTGGATAAGTGACCCACCGTTCACATCGACCTCGGTGCCAGTGCAGTAGGCGGAGAGATCGGAGGCGAGGAACAAAGCGCAGCCAGCTACGTCGTCTGCAGTGCCGGCGCGGCCCATCGGGATGCCTTCGAGAACCGAAGCGCGCATCTCGTCGGTCAGTTTGCCGGCGGTGATGTCGGTTGCGATAAAGCCCGGGCAGATCGCGTTGAAGCGAACGTTGTCGGGTGCACATTCACGAGCCATTGCTTTGGTCAGGCCGAGGATACCTGCTTTAGCAGCAGAGTAGTGCGGGCCACCAAAAATGCCGCCGCCGCGCTGTGCGGATACCGACGACAGGTTCACAACGGAACCAGTTTTGCGGGCGCGGAAGTGCGGGATCAGAGCTTGGCTCATGTAGAGAGTGCCGCGCAGGTTCACGTCGAGAACTGCGTCGTAGTTGTCTGGCATGATGTCCATGATCTTAAGCGGCTGGGTGATGCCTGCGTTGTTCACGAGGATATCAACTGCGCCCCACTGTGCGATCAGTGCGTCTGCTGCTACTTGGCACGCGTCTTTGTCGACAACGTTGCAGGCCAGACCAACGTGGCCCGAACCCGGCAGGTCGGCTGCCGCTGCTTTGGCCTGATCTTCGTTCAGGTCGAGGATCGCAACAGTTGCACCATGCTCTGCAAAGAGTTTTGCGGTGGCTTTACCCAGACCGCGCGGCGAAGCAGCGCCGGTGACGATTGCAAATTTACCGTCTAGAAGTCCCATTTTCTTACCTTTCTTGAGACCGAGCCGTTACAGCCAGCTACGGATTTGTTCGGCGACCTTTGCTGTGCTCAGGCCGTACATGTCGTGCAGAGTGGGCAGTGCGCCCGCCTCTAGGAATTGGTCGGGGAGGCCGATTTGTCGGAACTTGGGAGTCACGCCATTCCGCAAGAGAGAGGTTGCGACGGCCTCGCCCAAACCGCCGATCACCGTGTGGTTCTCAGCAGTCACGAGAAGCCGGCCTTTGCCCGCCTCTGCGAGGATGGTTTCTGTGTCGAGCGGCTTGATCGTGGGGCAGTGCAATACCGCTACATCCACGCCGTCCTTCGCGAGAATTTCTGCCGCGTCGAGCGCGCGCATGGTCATGATGCCAGAGGTCACGACCAAAACGTCTTTGCCCTCGCGGATCATCTGAGCCTTGCCCAGTTTGAACTGGTAGTCAGGCTTGTAACGGGTCAGTACCGACGGCACCTGTCCGCGCAAGAGGCGGGCATAGACGGGGCCGTTGTGGTCGATCATCGCTGGAACCATGCCTGCAACGTCAGTCGCATCAGCAGGGTCAATGATGGTCAGGTTCGGCAAGCCGCGGAAAATCGCGAGGTCTTCGGTCGCTTGGTGGCTTGGGCCGTAGCCTGTGGTCAGACCGGGCAGACCACATACAATTTTCACCGGAAGGTTCTCTTCGGCGATCGCCATGCAAATAAAGTCATAAGCGCGACGTGATGCGAAAACAGCATAAGTCGTGGCGAACGGAATGAACCCTTCGTGTGCCATACCTGCGGCAGCGGATATAAGGAGCTGTTCCGCCATGCCCATTTGATAAAACCGATCAGGGAAGGCTTTCGCAAACACATGCAGGTCGGTGTATTTCGCGAGGTCTGCGGTCAGGCCGACGATCTTATCGTTCGTCTTGGCTGCTTCGACCAAGGCGTGGCCAAACGGCGCTGAAACGGTGTCATACCCTTCAGCAGCGAGCGAAGCGATCATCGCGCTGGTCGCAACCTTAGTCTCAGGTGCGATACGAGGCTCGTATTTACGGGCGCGGGCTGCGGCGGTCATGCGGGCATTCCTTCGTCCAGAATTTCAATCGCTTTCGCCCATTCGTCTGCCTCAACGCGGACAAAGTGGGTGATGTCGCGGTCCTCAAGGAACGGCACGCCTTTGCACATCTTGGTATTGCAGATGATTACGCGAGGGCAGTCGCCAGTGTGATTGCGTGCCGCGTCAAATGCAGCGACGAGAGCGTCGATATCGTTGCCGTCCACCTCTTGGGCGTGCCAGCCAAAGGCGGCCCATTTTGGGGCCTCGGGACCAACAGCCAATGCGTCACGGGACGGGCCGTCAGCCTGCTGGTTGTTGAAGTCAACGATGCAGATCAGGTTGCTCAGCTTCCATTGGGTCGCGGACATGACCGCTTCCCAAGTCGAACCTTCACCCAATTCGCCATCGGACATCAGGTTGTAGACAAACTGATCACCGCCTTTGCGTTTCAGACCCAACGCCATACCTACTGCGATGCCCAGACCATGGCCGAGCGAACCGCCCGTGATCTCCATCCCAGGTGTGTAGGACGCCATGCCCGACATCGGCATACGGCTGTCATCCATGCCGTAAGTGTCAATTTCGTTTTCAGGCAGAATGTTTGCTTCGATCAACGCAGCGTAGAGCGCGATTGCGTAGTGACCGATGGACAGAAGGAACCGATCACGGCCTTCCCATTCGGGATCTTCTGCGCGGTATGTCATCGCATGGAAATACGAGGTTGCCAGAACATCCGCCACGCCGAGCGCCTGCCCAACATAGCCTTGTCCCTGAACTTCGCCCATCAAGAGCGCTTTGCGGCGGATGCCCCAAGCGCGACGTGCAAGCGACACGTTCGACAGCGATTTCGCTGAAGTGTTTGTCATGTAACCTCCCAGAGCGGCGATGGTCTGCCGCGATTGGGGCGCAACATGGACTTGAACGGGGGAGACGCACAAGGAACGATTCTTAAAGAGATGTTTAGAATTTCTAAACAAACTTGATGCGGGTTTTGATTTCCCAGACGGCTGGGATTGGCTACGACTCCTGCCCAATCATTCGAGGCTGTTATCGTTAACAGTCTTCGGGAGGACTATGGAGGACATCATGAAGCTTGGTCTGGGCAGTTACGCCTATCGTTGGTCAATTGGCATTAAGGATCAGGTTCCAGCCAAGCCTTTGAATGCATTTGATCTTTTGGATCGCGCAGAGGCTCTTGGTCTTGAAATGGTGCAGTATGCGGACAACATGCCGTTGCACAAATATTCCGAGGCCGATCATCATCGCCTGTACGAAGTTGCGCAGGAAAAAGGTCTGATCCTTGAACTGGGCACGCAGTGTTTCGACCCCAATGAGGTAGATACCTACATCGAAATCGGTAAGCGCATTCACTCCAAGATCATGCGAGTCGCGCTTGATGAAGCCGACGGTCATATCCCTGTCGCTGAACTGGCAGAGCAGCTTCGCCCACGGGTCGATAAGGCACGTGCCGCGGGCATGAAGATCGCGATCGAGAACCACTTTAACTATCCGTCGCCGCGTATGGTCGAACTACTCGATACAGTGAACGACGATCACCTCGGTGTGTGTCTCGACGTTGCAAACTCGATCTGCGCGAACGAATGGCCCGAAGAGACCATCGCGATGCTCGCGCCGTACACAATTAACCTGCACCTTAAAGATTACGAAATCACACCCGATAAATACGGTGTTGGCTTCCGAATTCACGGCGTCCCACTCGGCCAAGGCCGCGCTCCGATTGAATGGACGCTGGATCAATTGAAACACTGCCCCGCTGACATGAGCGTCATTCTCGAACATTGGCTGATGATCGATCACGAGGGGCTCGACGCGGCAATTGCCAAAGAACAGCCATGGATCGAACAGACCGTTGCTGCCGCTAAAGACTTTGTAAAGGGACGCTAAGATGACCGAAGACATTCGCACTAAGAAACTCATTAACGCGCCCGAAGACATCATTTCTCACGCTCTCGAAGGGATGCTGTCCGCTCACCCTGATATGCTGACGGTCGAAGGCGCGACAGGTCGTGCTGTCGTTGCCAAAGATGGTCCGCGTGATGGCAAAGTCGGTGTCGTGATCGGCGGCGGTTCGGGCCACGAGCCCGCGTTTGCGGGCTACGTTGGTCGCGGACTTGCTGACGCGGCGGCTGTTGGGAACGTGTTTGCGTCCCCCTCGCCAGAGCAGATTATGGACGCTGCGCGCGCTGCTGATGGCGGCGCTGGCGTTATTTTCCTCTACGGGAACTACACAGGCGACGTTCTGAACTTTGATATGGCTGCCGAAGAATGCGAAAGCATTGGCGTACCCGCGCGCTCTGTTCAGGTGACTGACGACGTTGCCTCTGCGCCGAAAGGCCGTGAAGGTGAACGCCGTGGTATTGCCGGCGACTTCTTTGTTTTCAAAATCGCTGGTGCTGCCGCTGAACAAGGTCGCGACCTCGATGCCTGTTATGCTGCTGCGAAACATGCGAACGACAACTGTCGGTCGATGGGTGTCGCGCTAACTGCCTGTTCGATGCCGCAAACGGGCAAGCTGAACTTTGAGATCGGCCATGACGAAATGGAAATCGGCATGGGTGTTCACGGTGAGCCAGGGATGCGCCGTGGCAAACTCGAAACCGCTGATGAAGTGACCGACGAACTGATGGAAACCATCCTCAACGACATGCCTTTGGGGCAGGGAGATGAGGTGGCTGTTTTGGTCAACGGCCTCGGCGCAACGGGTCCGCTTGAACTCTACATCATGCATCGTCGGGTCGCGCAGATCCTCGGGGAACGCGGTGTGAAAATTCACTACTCTTGGGTTGGTGAATATTGCACTTCTCTCGAAATGGCGGGCGCGTCTGTTACCTTGCTGAAACTTGACGACGATCTGAAAGCGCTCCTCGACACGCCGTGCCGCACTCCTGCACTGACCGTCGCTGGTCAGCTAGAGCCGAAAGGCACCCGCACCAAACGTCACCACGAAGGTGCTGCTGAGGCTGCCGCCGTCGACATGAGCACCTTGGCCCAAGATGGTTCGGTCACACCTGAGATATTTCGCTCCATGATGCTCAAAGTTGCTGATGCGATCCGTGAAAACCGCGATTGGCTGTCCGAGTTGGACGGCGTGATTGGTGACGGCGACCACGGCATCACGATGGACATCGGTTGGACTGCTGTTCGCAAAAACATCGGTGAACCGCGAAACGAAACGATCACTGCAATCTCTGATCGTATGGCTAAATCGTTCCTTGATGCGGTTGGTGCGTCTTCGGGGCCGCTCTACGCGTCGGCATTCCGTAAGGCGGGTGAGGCCGTTGCGGATCGTTTGAACCTCGACGCATCTGCGATGGTGGCGTGGATCGAAGGCATCTGCGCTGGTATCCAGTCCCGCGGTGGTGCGCAGGTCGGTGATAAAACCATGATCGACGCATGGGTGCCTGCCGTTGCAAAAGCCAAAGAAGCCCTGCAATCGGGTGCTGATCTGGTTGGCTGCCTCGATGCTGCTTGTGCTGGTGCCCGCAATGGTCGCGACTACACGGCAACCATCGAAAGCCGTCGTGGTCGTTCGGCTAAACTCGGCGAACGGTCCTTGGGCCACATGGACCCGGGTGCTGCTTCGGCGGTCGTCGTGCTCGAAGCAATACGTTCGGTCGCGGCTTAATCGACCCACATGAACAAACAAAAACGCCCGCTGAAAAGCGGGCGTTTTGCGTTTAGTACCGAGCTTCATAAGGACAAATACCAGCTCTAGCCCGAGCGTTCTTCATTTAGTTAAACTTCTAGTTGACGGAATCTAGGGCCAAAACTTAACCTTGAGTAGCCATAATGGCTGATTTTAGGGGGAACCAATGAAGAAACTTCTACTTGCTACGGCTTTTGTATCGTTCGGAACCGCAGGTTTTTCTGAAACCATGCAGCCCAAGATGTCTCCGGAAGAGTTTGTAAGTATCTCGACGCAAGCTGCACCTGACGTTTCACCAAGCGCTCAAGGCGCGTTAGTTATTGCTATTATCATTGGTGCGTTTGCGATTGTCGCTGGAGGTGGGTCTGCAGCTCCGCTACCAAACTAATTGTTTGCCAAGGATTACTAAGACGTATGAGCGGTTAAACTTAACAAAATACACATACGTCTTAGTTTAGACTTTGCTCGGCTTAACAAAGTCACAATAAACGTCTGCTGCAAATCAGCCCTTATTGTATTTCGCGTCAACAGCGTTGATCGCATCGACGTTGCTTGCCGACTTGCCTTCTGGATCAAAAGACGCCGATAGGAATGCCTCAGCGATGTCTTTCGCCAGTTCCGCACCGATGACGCGCGCGCCCATGGTGATGATTTGCGCGTTGTTCGATGTTGCGGCCTTACCAGCGGAGTAGGTGTCGTGGGTTTGTGCTGCGCGGATGCCTGGAACTTTGTTCGCTGCGAGGCAAACGCCGATGCCTGTGCCGCAGCACAGGATGGCGCGGTCGAATTCGCCAGCGACAACCTTGGACGCGACGTGGTCGGACAGGTTGGCGTAGAATTCACCAGCTGCCGACATCGGCACCAAGGTCACGTCGTATTTTGCTGCCAAGTGGTCAGCGAGGGTTTTTGCGAGGCCTTCACCAGCGCTGTCGCCTGCGAGTGCTACTTTCATGGTTTTCTCCTAGTGTCAGATTTTAGCGGCGCATTTCGCGAGAATGTCGAGGTAGCCCTCAACTCTCCAAGCGGAACGGCCAATAAAGAGGCCGTCGATATGCGGGCATTGGATAAGTTCTTCACAGTTCTCGGGATTGACCGAGCCACCGTATAGACATGGAACTTTGCGGCCTAGAACGTCTTCGGCCACAGCAATGATTTCTGCCTGACGCGCGTCTGCATAGTCCGACGTCGCAGGGATGCCGTTCACGCCAATCGCCCAAACGGGTTCGTAGGCCAAAAGGATCGGTGCGGATTTCTGGTCGTCGGTCAGGTGACCGAGTGCGCCGCGCACTTGCGCTTCGAGGACTTCTTGAGCGCGACCTGCCTCGCGTTCGGCAAGGGTTTCGCCGATGCAGATCAACGGGATCAGACCATGACGAACAGCGGCTTCGGTCTTGCGACCTACGGTCTCGTCGGTTTCGCCGAAGTGCTCACGACGTTCCGAGTGACCGAGCTCAACAATATCAAGGTTGCAGTCTTTGAGCATAAGAGGCGACACTTCGCCCGTCCACGCGCCACCGTCTGCCCAGTGCATATTCTGTGCGCCGACCTTGACCGAGGTATCTTCGAGGATCTGTTTGACCTCGCGCACGTTGGTGAAAGACGGGATAACAAAACGCTGGATGCGATCATCGCGATCCGCGTCTGCTTCGACGAGAGCCTTTGCGAAGACCTTGGCCTCGGCCAAGGTTTTGTTCATTTTCCAGCTGGTTCCAATCCAGAATTGAGCCATAGGTCAGTCCTTTGCGTTCAGAATTTCGATGCCTGCCTCACGAAGCGGAGCTGCATGTTGAAGGTCTAGATCCAGCGTCACGACAGTATCGAACGCGGTCATGTCAGAGAGTTGGTGCAGCGCGGTGCGGCCAAATTTTTTCCCGTCGGCCAGCAGCACGACCTTGGCTCCTGCGTCGATCATCGCGCGTTTACAGCGGGTAACGCTTTCATCCATGTGATAACAGGTCAGTCCGTTCACGGCGGGGGTCGAAAGGAAAGCGAGGTCGACCTGCAGGCGGGAGAGGCTCTCTTCGGTCATCATGCCAAAGAAGCCGTTGAATTTACGACTGTATGTGCCGCCGAGCGCGATGAGGTTTACCCCTTGCACATCGGTTAATGTGTTAATCGCAGCCAAATTGTTAGTTATCACAGTCAATGGACGAATATTAACAATCGCGTCTGCCATGAGACCCGCTGTCGTTCCGTCATTGATCAGGACCGTCATGCCCGGTTCAATCAGGCTTGCCGCCTTATTCGCAACCGCCCGTTTCACGTCGACGTTTTGCAGGGCGCGGTAACGGTAGTCCGCTTCGAACTGGGTGCCCGATTCAATGGTGGCACCGCCCCGAATTTTCCGCAGAAGCCCTAATTTTTCAAGGTCATCAAGGTCACGGTGGATCGTCATTTTTGACACATCAAACCGCTGCGCGAGATCGTCTAGATCAACCGCGCCCATCTGGACCAATAGGTCCATGATTGCTTGTCTGCGTTCTTCGCGTTTCAAACGAAACTCCTCCGGTTCACACGTCTACTACCCGTTTAAAGCAGATGCGCGCGTTGTGATAGTTCTAACAATCGCGATACTTTTTACAACATTAATTTTGTGATTTTGTGATTTTGTATTGTGATTTTTGTGAGGCATCGTTACGACACGCTCCAACAGGAGGACCATTTCGATGCCCAAAGATTCGAACCACGTTGATTTCGTTGCTGCCAAAGCTGCACTTGATCCCGAACATTTCGCTCTCGCCAATTGCATTCGCGCTCTGTCGATTGACGCTGTGAATGCTGCAAACTCGGGCCACCCAGGTGCGCCGATGGGTATGGCGGATGCCGCGACGGTTCTGTTTCGCAATCACCTGAAGTTCGACGCGAAAAACCCTGATTGGGCGGATCGCGATCGTCTGGTTCTCTCGAACGGCCACGCCTCGATGCTGCTCTATTCCGTGCTGCACCTAAGCGGTTATGAGGACATGACCATCGATCAAATCCGCAACTTCCGTCAGATGGACGCGAAGACGGCGGGTCACCCAGAATTTGGTCACGCCAAAGGGATTGAAACCACGACGGGTCCGTTGGGGCAGGGCATTGCAGCGGCTGTTGGAATGGCGATCGCTGAAAAGGCATTGGCCGAAGAGTTCGGCTCTGACCTTGTTGATCACAATACCTATGTTCTGCTGGGTGACGGTTGCCTTCAGGAAGGCATCGGTCAGGAAGCAATCAGCCTCGCAGGTCACCTCGGCCTCGGCAAACTCGTTGTCCTATATGATGACAACGAGATCACCATTGATGGCGCGACCTCCGTATCGTTCTCCGAAGACGTTCCGGCCCGCCTCGCGGCTTGCGGTTGGCACGTTCAATCCTGTGATGGCCACAATGCGGCCGAACTGGATGCTGCGATCACTGCGGCGAAAGCCGTCACAGACAAACCTTCTCTGATCGCGATGAAAACCGTGATCGGGTTTGGCTCTCCGAATAAAGCGGGAACCTCCTCCTCCCATGGTTCCCCGCTTGGAGCGGACGAAGGCCAGCTGGCGAAAGATACGCTTGGCTGGTCTTCGGCCCCGTTCGAAATTCCCGCCGATCTGTCGGCCCAATGGGCAGCCATCGGCACCCGTGGCGCGGCTACACGTGAAGCATGGGAAGCCCGTGTTTCCGCATCCGAACATGCCGCAGAGTTCACTCGTCGCATGTCGGGCGAAATGCCTGCGGCCCTCGATGCTGCTATCGCTGACGCCCGCGCAGTGCTCTTTGCTGACCCTAAAAAGGTTGCGACCCGCAAGGCGAGCCAGATGGCGCTGGAAGTTCTGACCCCAGTTCTGCCTGAAATGATCGGTGGCTCGGCTGACTTGACTGGCTCTAACCTGACCCGCGTTCCTGCCGTCGATAGCCAATTTACCCGCGAAAAAGCAGGCCGTTACATTGGTTACGGCGTTCGTGAATTCGCTATGGGCGCTGCGATGAACGGGATGAACAACCACGGCGGGCTGATGCCTTATGGCGGCACGTTCATGGTGTTCTCGGACTATGTGCGCAACGCGATCCGCCTGTCCGCTTTGATGGAAATCGGCACGATTTACGTGATGACCCACGACTCCATCGGTCTGGGTGAAGACGGTCCGACCCACCAACCCGTCGAACATCTCGCTTCGCTTCGCGCTATGCCAAACCTCTTTGTCTTCCGCCCTGCAGACGTCATCGAAACGCTCGAGTGCTGGGAAATTGCTGCGAAGTCGCGCAAGACGCCGTCGCTCCTCGCTCTGTCGCGTCAGAACGTGCCTCAACTGCGTCTCTCGGAGACGGGTGAGAACCTGTCGGCCAAGGGTGCCTATGTCATTCGTCAGTTCGGCGAAGGCCGCGACCTGACGATCCTCGCCACCGGCACCGAAGTAGAGATCGCGGTGGCTGCTGCAGAGCGTCTGCACGCCGATGGCAAATCGGTTGCTGTCGTATCAATGCCCAGCTGGGAATTGTTCGACGCGCAATCCGCTGACTATCGCGCCGAGGTTCTGGGAACTGCACCCCGCATCGCGATTGAGGCCGCCGCAAAGTTCGGTTGGACCCGCTATGTCGCCTCCGAGGATGACGTGATGGGCATGACCACCTTTGGTGCCTCGGCCCCGATCGAGGACCTCTATGAGAAATTCGGCATCACCGCTGATGCCATCGTCGCCCGCGCAAATGTTCTGTTGGGCTAATTAGGGAGAGCAAAATGAAATTCTTCGTCGATACCGCTGTTGTTGCCGACATCAAAGAACTCAACGATTACGGCCTGCTGGATGGTGTAACCACCAACCCGTCGCTGATCGCTAAATCTGGCCGTGACTTCAAAGAAGTGATCGCAGAAATCTGTTCCTTCGTGGACGGCCCTGTTTCGGCAGAAGTCGCTGCGATGGACTACGATGGTATGGTTGCCGAAGGCGACCACCTCGCTCGGATCGCCGACAACGTCGTTATCAAACTTCCGTTGACGCTCGATGGTCTGAAGGCTTGCCGTTACTTCAGCAATAAAGGCATCAAAACCAACGTGACCCTGTGCTTTACAGCGAATCAGGCTCTCTTGGCTGCCAAAGCGGGCGCAACTTATATCTCGCCTTTCGTTGGCCGTTTGGACGACATTAACATCGATGGCATGGATCTGATCCGTGACATCCGCGAAATCTATGACAACTACGGGTTCGAGACGGAAATCCTCGCGGCATCAATCCGCACCGCGAACCATGTGAAGGATGCTGCATTGGCTGGCGCCGATGTGTCGACCATTCCGCCGTCTGTTATCAAATCGCTCGCGAACCACGTTCTGACTGACAAAGGTCTGGAACAGTTCGCAAAGGATTGGGCCGCAACTGGCCAGAAAATCCTCTAAGGAACACCCGACACGACTCTCTCTCTTCGTGTGTTGGGTTACGGCGGCCTTCGGGCCGCCGTCACTATTTCAAGAGCTCGCGTGCTGTTCGTTCGTCGGTAATAAGGCCAGACAAGCGACCAGACCGCAGAACTGCGCGTAGGGCTTTGACCTTATTCGGTCCGCCTGCCAAGGCGACGATACGGTCTGTCCGACCTTTCTCCATCGAAACGGCTAGAGTGCGCGACGTAAGTGGTGTTTCTAGAACCGACCCATCGTCCGCAAAGAAGTGGCCGAGCATTTCGCCCGCAGCGCCTGCCTCTTTGATCTGTGCGATTTCGGACGGTTCAATCATGCCAGAGTTCACAAGCTGCGTATCAACCTCAGCCGTGCCGATCCCGACGATCTTGAGCGTTGAATTTTCGGCCAATTCAAAGACCTCTTTCACACCGTTTTGGGACAACAGAACCTGACGATCCTCTTCGGTGTTGGCAAAGAACGGCACGGGCATCACATAGGCCTGCGCGTTCGTTTTCTCGGCCAAAAGGTGCATAACGTCGTGCGGGTTGGCCGAGAAGTTACGGGTCAAACCGCCCAAGAGGGACACAAACCGCAACCCTTGAGTTTCAAAGTGCGGCATCGCGCGGACAGAAGCGGCCAGCGTTCGACCGTGGCCGATACCGATCGTGGTGTGTTTGCCAGCCTCCAGCCAACGGCGCAAACGACCCGCGCCCGCCATAGCTAGTGCTCTAAACGGAACGCCGTCTTCGCTGAGGTCAGGGGCAATCTCACAGCTTTGCAGACCGTATTTTTCGATCAATTGCTCTTCGAGTTCGATGCATTCGACAATGTCACCGTCAATGCTGACTTTGACCGCGCCCTCTGCGACCGCTTTCGCGATCAGGCGGTGCGCCTTTACAGATGGAACGCCGAGTTTCTTTGCAACAGCGGATTGGGTTAACCCGCCGACGTAGTGGAGCCATGCTGCACGAATAGCGAGACTGTGTTCGCCGTCTTGTCCTTGCCGCTCACGCGCCATGTTATCCTC
The DNA here is from genome assembly GCF_056431045.1 of Aestuarium zhoushanense. Lineage (NCBI taxonomy): Bacteria > Pseudomonadati > Pseudomonadota > Alphaproteobacteria > Rhodobacterales > Paracoccaceae > Aestuarium > Aestuarium zhoushanense. The sequence goes on along the minus strand of NZ_JBWKMA010000001.1, from coordinate 31,779 downwards.
CCCAGTTGACGCTTAGCGCGCCTTTTCCATTATTTCCGCCAGTTGCGCGGTCGTCAGCGCAACGGGATTGGCCTTCATTGATGACGACGTTGCGGCGTCTTCTGCGGCTTGATGGCGGTCCTCCTCCGACACGCCAAGTGCATCCAACCCAAGAAGTCCGTTCGACTTAGACCATTGTTCTAGTTTTTCAAAAGCTATTTCAGTGTCGCAGTTTAACGCGGCGGCGATCCACTGTCTGACTTCGGTGATCCGCGGGTGACCGCCGCTCTGCGCCTCATTCATGGTTAATCCGTGCGGCAAGAGCGCCCCGCAGATCGCGCCGTGTGCGCCGTTCGATAGACCACCCAAAGGCCCTGCCAGTCCGTGCACCACGCCGAGCCCCGCATTGGCGAGGGCGATCCCTCCGTAAAGGCTCGTTAGGGCCAGATCATCCCGCGCTACGGGGTCTTCACCTTCCATTAAACTAACGAGCGCCTTCATCCCGCGAGGAATGGCATCACGGCAAAGGGCATCCGTCATGGGGTTCGCGCGGCTGCAAATGTAGGGCTCAATCACCTGTGTCACGGCATCAAGACCAGAGGCCAAAGTGATCGGCTTGGGACAATTATCGGTGAGTGCGGGGTCAACAATTGCGAGCCGAGGCAGCATTCGAATATCGCGGAGCGAGACCTTCCTCCGATGTGAGGGCACATTAATAACGGCATTCCGCGTCGCCTCTGCACCCGTTCCCGCAGTCGTTGGTATCGTGACAAAGGGTAGGGGGTTTGTCTCTAAAGGCAGACCTTTGCCCACGACCTCGAGGTAGTCCATCATGTCGCCTTGGGCTGGAACCAGCGCGGCAATCGCCTTGCCCGCATCAATCGCGGCACCGCCGCCGATGGCGATGACAACGTCACAACCCTCTGCCGCTGCGATCCCAGCGGAGATCAGATTAACGTCAGGCTCTTTGGGAACAGAGAACACCGTTGTCGCAACATCCTCTGCCTTTAGCCCATCGATCAACCATCCCGCACGATCGGACGTAGCACCCATCACAATCAACGCATGGCGACCAAAGGTTGCGATCCGCGCAATCGATCCATGCGCGGTTCCCCTGCCAAAACTGATCTCGGTTGCCGTGGCAAAGCCGAAAGTCGGAAGTGTTGTCATAAGAATGTCTCGCCCCGCGGATTGTTTGCAGGACTAATGGCGGCATCACGCCATGCGAGCAAGTCGCGCGCTATCGTCGAGGTGCCGCCAGTGCTCTTAGACATTCAAATCCTTTTCGCCAGTATCGATGTGAGACGCCCAAAATGCGATGCTTTCGGCAATCTGGGGAATGACCTGACGGTCGTTCGGTTCGCGCTCTTTGAACGAAAGTTCGAGGCAGATTTCGTTATCAACCGCGCCACCCTCAGACAGAGCCTTCAGGAGCGGTTCAGGCTGGATCGCACCCTTCGCATTGAACTCCGCCGTAAAGGGACGGTGCCCTGATTTATCCATCATCGACTGTTTGATGTGAATGATCGGGCTGACCTTTGGCACGGCACGTGCCCAAGCATAAGGGTCCGTGTCGTCAGGGTTCAGCGATGTGACATCGCCGTGGTCAATGTCGGCCATCATCCACATCGGGATCGCCATATCTGCCGCCGTCAAACGGTCTTGAAGTTTCATGCACTCGGCAATCGTTTCGCCAAATTCGCGACCCACGGACATGGGTTCCCAATAAACGTAATCGAGGCCCGCGCCTTTGGCATGTTCAGCGACTTCAGCCCAGCAATCGATCGCGATCTGGATCAGGTCCTCGCGGCGTTGGGCATCGTCGTAGTCTTTGAAGGTAAAGATCGCGAACTGAGTGCCGACCGATTTGCCACCCAGATCACCGATAATGTCGGCAAAGATCTTGAACCAGTCGACGTAGTAACGGCGCACGTCCGCATCGGGGTGGCCAAAGTGGTTCAGCCGACCATAGGGACCCGTCATGCCCGACGTGCAGCGAACACCCGTGCGTTGGCAGGCGCGGTCCATCTCTCGGGTCAGGCGGCGAATGATGGGCGCGGGCCAGCTCGGGTTAATGAACTCATGAGTCAACTGAAGGTCACGGATGCGCAAGTCCCGCGCCGTCGTTTCGATAAGGTCTGTCGGTTCAGCGAAACGGTTTACCAACGGATTGGTATTGAGAGAGAGTGAGAGAGCCATTTACGCTGCCTCGACAGATTCAGTGGTGAACCATTCAGCAAAAGCAGCTTCCTCTGCTTCGCTCAGGTCCAGACGATGTTTGGTGCGGCGCCATGTTACGTCTTCGGCCGTCAGTGCCCATTCGTGCGCAACGAGATAACGGGCCTCGGCCTCAAAAAGCGTTCCGCCAAAGTGACGCCCCAGACCATCCAAAGATGTCGCAGAGCCAACAATCATTGCTGTCCGCGTGCCATAACGGCGACCGTAGTATTCCCGCAGGTTACGCGGCATCCAAGGGTAGTCGACCTTTAGTTTCTGGCGGAACTTATCGTAGTCCGCGTCTTCCATATCCCCACCAGGGAGCGTGGCGTTGGCGGTCCAGTCACCTTTGATGTTCGGAAAAAACTTGGCAATTTGATGCATGCCGCGCTCAGCCAACTCACGGAATGTGGTGATTTTGCCTCCAAAGATATTCAGCAGCGGCGCGCCACCGGTAGTGTCGAGGTCGAACACATAGTCACGTGTGACGGCCGACGGGTTGCCTTTGCCATCGTCAAAGAGCGGGCGGACGCCAGAGAAGGTCTCGATCACGTCGTCTTTGGTCAGCTTTTCTTTGAAGTAACGGTTCACCGCGTTCAGCAGATATTCGACCTCACCATCATCACAGGTTACATCTTCAGCGCGGCCTTCGTAGGAAATGTCGGTGGTGCCGATCAGTGCTTTGTCACCCTCATAGGGGTTGATAAAGATCACACGTTTATCGTGATTCTGGACGAGGTAGCAGTTCGGACCGTCCCAGAATTTCTTGGTGATAATGTGGGATCCCTTCACCAAACGCACATTGCGGGTGGAGTTCGATCCCGCAACACGGGTCAGCACGTCGGTCACCCAAGGGCCAGCCGCGTTGACAAGAACCTTCGCGCGATATTCTCGTGTTTCGCCTGTGATAGTGTTTTGTGTCGTGACAATCCACTGACCGTTATCACGACGCGCTGAGACAGCGGGCGAACGGGTAAGAACAGTTGCGCCACGTTCGGCGGCATCGACGGCGTTCAGCACGACGAGGCGCGCATCGTCGACCCAACAGTCTGAGTATTCGAAACCACGTTTGTATTGATCGAGCAGAGGCGCACCTTCAGGATCGCGACGCAAGTTCAGCGTGCGGGTGCCTGGCAGTTTCTTACGACCACCGAGGTGATCGTAGAGGAACAGACCAAGGCGGACCAACCAGGCAGGGCGGTCTTGCGGAGAGTGCGGCAGAACAAAGCGCAGCGGCCAGATGATGTGCGGCGCAGCGTTCATCAGAACTTCGCGTTCAATCAAAGCTTCGCGGACCAAACGGAATTCATAGTATTCAAGGTAGCGCAGACCACCATGCACCAGCTTGCCCGAACGGGACGAAGTGCCTTCGGCGAGATCGTCTTTTTCGCAAAGGACAACGCTCAGTCCGCGTCCCGCTGCATCACGAGCGATACCAGCACCGTTAATGCCGCCACCGATCACGAAGAGATCTACATCTTGAATTGCCGTCATTGTCTTGCCTTTCGTGTGTCAGCGCAGGCCCTATTGGGCGGGCTGCGCAAACCGTCCCCAAACAGGCGCGAGCGCGACCCGTGTCTGGCGATAGGTTTCAAATAAAATGTCGTATGCTTGGACCAGTTTCGGGTCCGGTTGTTCTGCTGCCCCAAGAAGAGGCGTTGTCCATTCTGCGATGCAGTCTTCCATCGTGTCGTAAGCACCGATCGCGACCGCAGCCATCATCGCGCAGCCCGCGGCGCCTGCCTCTTCGCGGTTCGATACGCGCACAGGAGTATTCAGCGCCCCCGCCAAAACAGCGCGAAGTGCAGCAGAGCGGGCAGCGCCGCCCGTCAACCGCAGTTCGGTCGGCATTTCGCCCATCGCCGAATAGCAATCGCGCGCTGCCATGCCCAATCCTTCGATCACGGCACGAACGATGTCTGCGAAACGGTGGTTTGTGTTCAGGCCAATGAGACTTGCGCGCGCATTGGCATCCACGAACGGCCCGCGTTCGCCAGCCTCCGAAATGTAAGGGTGATAAACCAGCGCACCGATGTCGGACTTCTCCATCCAGCCATCGATTTTGGCGACGAGTTCTGCATGCGTCGGGCGATTGCCCATTTCCGCTATGAGGTCTTCGGCAACTTGCAGCGCCCAATCGAGGTTGAGCGTCGCTGCCATGTTGGTTTGAACTTGGGTCACGCGATCAGGCACAGGTAGGCAAATCACATAGCCTGTGCGTTCTTTGTTCAGGTGCACGTCAGATTTATCGACTGACCGCATGTGAACGCCCGTTGATCCGACTGTCGAACAGGCTGGCCCCGTTTCACCCGTATGAACCCCCGCACCCAGAGCGGTCATCACCATATCAACATAGCCGAGCGAAATTGGTGTGCCTTCCAGCAGTCCTGTCGCGGCGGCGGCCTCAGTCGTCAGTGGGTGCGTCACCATCGTGCCGTCGATGATCTGCGGGAGGAGGTGACGACGATGCGTCAGTCCCAGCGCGTCGATCACCGTATCGCTAAACGCGCGAGTGCGGAAATCACCAAAGGTAAAGCTCGCCTCGGATGGATCGGTTGCGCGCACGCCTGTGAGATTGAAGTAGAGCCAATCTTTGCAGTGCAGCGCGGTCGCTGCCTTATCCAAAATCTCAGGATGGTGACGATCCATGTGCGCGAGTTGCGCGCCCTGCTGGCAGGTGTTCAGACCTGTACCAGTTGCAGCAAAACGTGCCTGATCAGTGTCTTTCGCGGATAATTCCGCCACCGTTGGCGCGGCGCGGGCATCGAGCCACAGCCAGGCGTCACACACGGGTTTGCCGTGCGAATCAATTAACCAAGTTCCATCGCCCTGCGCTGTCACACCGACAGCACCGACACGGTCAGCGAAGTTATCAATCTTATCGGTGAGGCCACGCAACGCGGCCGCGCAGTCGTCCCAAGTTTGGGGCAGAGACTGGGTCGCGGCACCGTCGGCGCCCATTGTGTATTTATTACGGACAGAAGACGCGGCCAGCTGAACACCCTTGCGATCAAAAGCCACCGCTTTGATCACAGAAGTCCCAGCATCGATCCCGACAATAATGTCTTTGGTTACAGTCACGTCTTTTCCTCCCAGAGCACGTTTCGCGGTTTGATTCGTGTCCCGCGCTCCCCTTGTCTTTTGCCAGCGTTAGAGCCCTTTCCAGACACAATCTGGAGGCCGTTTCACGCAAAGGGTCACCGCGAATTCACGTCGCTTTGGCATATGATCCTCTGCAGTCTGAATAGCACAGGAATTTTTCATTGTGTGATTTTTTTTGCAGACAACGTAATTTTTTTCACTTATGGTCAATTCAACTTCGAGACGGCAATGACGCTCGAACGCCAAGTTTTGCTGGGGGAATCGACGGAGGATCGACCCAGTGGGCGAAAAGGGGAGGAGCGGCTCGCGACGCTAGATCGCGATCATCTCCTAAATTGAGAATGTCAGGTCGCCGACCGTGGATGGCCTGAATGCTGCACCTCTTTGGTGCAGACAGACTGAGACTACGCGGCAGGATTTCCTGTCCGATATACGAGGGCATTGAAGAATGGCGAACGCCGGTACAACACGTCAGACGAAGAACCGCACCAACCGCATGAAGTGGGTGCTGCCGCTGTGTGTTGTGGCTGTTGTTGGCGCAATAGCATGGGACACAACGGTCGTTCGGATTGGCTCGGATCAAGACTCTCGTCAGGCCGCATTCAATCCCGATGCATATGGTGTTGAAAACTTCCCGCGCATTCGTGACCTCATTGTTGACCGCGCACCCGAGGCTGTTGCCCTCGCTGACGCGCTGGCCGCTGATAAGGCGGCCGCAATCGCTGAATTCGGCACGCCGACGGCTATCGGCGGCATCGTTGCAGTGAAACTCACTGGCGTTGTTGGTGAAGGTCGCAACGGCGTTTACGAAGTTTCCGTTGAGGGCATGCCCGAAGGCACAAAAATCCGCGTTCAGAGTGGCCCCGCAATCAACGGCACCGATCTGCGTGACTTCCCTGGTGACATCAACTTTGGTCAGTTCACCAATCAGATCGAATTTCAGGATGCAGGCTCTGGTCTGAACCGTGCGATGTCGTCAGCGACCCTCGCTGATTTGGATCGTGACACGCTGACGGGCAAGACCATCGAGGTCACAGGCGTCTTTACCCTCATCAACCCGAAAAACTGGCTGATCACGCCCGTTTCGTTCGAGGTGAAGTAATGCAGCACCCGAGCCCAGTAGATATCCCGCAGTCAAAGCCGGACACTGTTGAAGTCGTTCTTGCGGCCCGCAATGTGGCAAAATCCTTTGGTGCGGTTCAGGCACTGAAAGGCGTGAACTTTGACGTGCACCGTGGACAGGTGACCACGCTGTTCGGTGAAAACGGCGCGGGTAAATCGACCCTGATGAAGATCCTGTCGGGCGTTCAAAAGCCGACGACGGGCGAGATCATCCTTGATGGTAAGGCGGTCGAGCTGAACTCGACCACCGAAGCGCAGGAAATGGGGATTTGCATCATCCACCAAGAGCTGTCGCTCGCCCCGAACATGACCGTGCGCGACAACATCTTTATGGGCCGCGAAATCATGGGGTCCTTTGGCGTCGATTACGCCGAAGAGGAACGCCAGACACGTATCCTGATGGAGGAGCTGGAAGAGGATATTGATCCTCTGGCAAAGGTCGAAGACCTACGTCTCGGCCAACAGCAGATCGTTGAGATTGCACGTGCCCTATCCGTCGACGCCCGTATTCTGATCATGGATGAACCAACCTCTGCGCTGTCAGCGTCCGAAGTTGAGGTTCTGTTCAAGGTCATCCACGACCTAAAAGCTCGTGGCGTTTCAATCGTTTACATCTCTCACCACCTCGAAGAGGCGCTGACTATCACTGACCACGCTGTCGTTCTGCGTGATGGCAATATGACGGCATATGCGCCACGGGCTGAGATCGATCTGGAGTGGATCGTGGTGAACATGGTCGGTGAGAACTTCGACCTTGGAAACCCGCCAGAGGGCTACGACTTTGGCGCGCCAGCCCTGACCATCGAAAACTTGACCGTGCCGACATCGAGCGGCAAAGGCGTCGCTGTCGACAACCTCAATATCGAGGTCAAAGCAGGTGAGATCGTTTGTATCTATGGTCTGATGGGCGCTGGCCGCACTGAACTGTTGGAGTGTGCAGCGGGCCGTTTGAAAAATACCGCTGGTCGCGTGCTCTTGCATGGTGACGATGTGTCTGGCCTGACGATTGCGGAACGCATCGACGAAGGTCTGGTGCTTGTGCCCGAAGATCGCCAGCGCGATGGTCTGGTTCAAACCATGACCGTTGGTCGGAACCTGTCACTCGCCTCAATCGCGAATTTCACAAAGCGTTTATTCACCTCGGTGTCGGACGAGAGCCAGATCATCACTGACTCTATTCGTGATGTGACAGTAAAAACCGATGGTCCGAATGCTGCGATTGGATCGCTTTCGGGCGGGAACCAACAAAAGGTTGTCATCGGCAAGATGCTCGTCACCAACCCGTCGGTGATCATGCTCGATGAGCCGAGCCGCGGTATCGATATCGGCGCAAAGGCAGAGGTTTTCAAACTTCTCGCTGAACGCGCCAAAGAGGGCCTCGCCGTTCTCTACACCACGTCTGAAGTCAGCGAATGTCTGTCCATCGCACACCGCATCATCGTGATGCGCCGCGGTCAGATTTCGGCTGAGTTCACCCACGACACAACAAAAGAAGCAATCATGGCCGCCTCTGGCGAGTCATTGGTCGCCTGATAGACTGCAAGGAGTTCACACGATGTCGGATTCGACAGCCTCCGCTAAGAACAACGCTGGCAAAGCGAAACGCGGATTCAATCTCGGTCATATTCTGCTCGAGGGTCGTGCATTCTTTGCGCTGATCGCGATCATTATCACCTTCTCATCTCTGTCGCCGAACTACGCGTCGGTTGGCAACTTCCTGATCATGGCAAACCACGTCGCGATCTTTGGCCTTTTGGCTATTGGGATGCTTTTGGTTATCCTGAACGGCGGGATCGACTTGTCGGTTGGTTCGGTTCTTGGCCTCTCTGGGGTTTTTGCAGGCTACTTGATGCAAGGCGTGGAAATTCCGTCCCTCGGCATCATCCTGTTCCCACCAGTTTGGGCCGTTGTAGTGCTGACAATGGCGTTGGGTGCCTTCGTTGGTCTGGTAAACGGCATTCTCATTGCGCGTTTCAAAGTGCCTGCCTTCGTTGCGACCCTCGGTTCCCTATATGTGGCACGTGGTGCGGCGCTCTTGATGACCAATGGCCTGACCTACAATAACCTCTCGGGTGAAGATGGTCTCGGTAACACGGGCTTTGATTGGCTAGGCTTCAACCGCCTCTTTAACGTTCCGATTGGCGTTATCGTTCTGGCGATCGTCGCAATCGCTGCGGCCCTTCTTCTGGCACGCACCGCGTTCGGTCGTTGGCTCTATGCATCGGGTGGCAACGAACGTGCGGCGGAACTTTCGGGTGTTCCTGTTAAACGCGTCCAGATCACCGTGTACATGCTGTCGGGCGTTTGTGCCGCCATCGCTGGCCTCGTTCTGAGCTCGCAGCTGACCTCTGCTGGTCCGACCGCAGGCACCACCTACGAACTGACTGCCATTGCTGCGGTTGTGATCGGTGGCGCAGCCCTGACGGGTGGTCGCGGCAACATTCTTGGCACCATGCTCGGTGCTTTCGTAATCGGCTTCTTGTCGGATGGCCTCGTTATCATTGGCGTGTCCTCCTACTGGCAGACCGTGTTCACAGGCGCAGTGATTGTCCTCGCTGTTCTGCTGAACTCCATCCAATACGGCGGGGCAAAGCGTCACTAACCCAACCGTAAAATTTCGTCGGCGCGGGGACGAGGAGAACCCGCCCGCGGAGAAACGCCGGACCTCCGGCACCACCAACCCCAAAGGGAGACCAAAATGACAAAAATCACCAAACGCGCTCTGCTCGCTGCTGTTGCTACCCTGCCGCTGATGGCTGGTTCGGCTTGGGCTGAAGGCCTGATCTCGATCATCGTCAACGACCCTGCAAACCCGTACTGGTTCACCGAAGGTGAAGTTGCAAAAGCAACCGCAGAAGGCCTCGGCTACGAAGCGACCGTCGCTGCGCATAAAGGTGACACCAACACCGAAAGCACCCTGATCGACACCGCGATCACCAACCAAGCAGCTGCAATCATCCTTGACCCTGCAAACGCTGACGGTTCCATCGGTGCTGTTCGCAAAGCGGTCGACGCGGGCATTCCGGTCTTCCTCGTCAACGCTGAAATCAACGAATCCGGTCTGGCAATCGCTCAGCTGGTTTCCAACAACGCACAGGGTGCAGCACTCGGCGCGATGCAGTGGATTGACCTGACTGGCGGTGAAGGCAACTACGTTGAGTTCTTCGGCCACCCAGCTGACAACAACGCAGCAACCCGTTCGAACGGCTACGAAACTGTGATTTCACAGTACCCGGACATGGTTAAGCTGGCTGAAGAAGTCGCTAACTGGGACCGCACCATGGGCTACACCAAGATGCAGTCGCTCATTCAAGCAAACGACACCATCAACGCTGTTATCGCTGGTAACGACGAAATGGCTCTCGGTGCGATCGCTGCCCTCAAAGAAGCAGGCCGTATGGACGGCGTGATTGTTGGTGGCTTCGACGGTTCGCCGGACGCAGTAGACGCAATCCGTTCGGGCGAGCTGGCATACTCGGTTCTTCAGCCGGTTGCTGTCTTCTCGGCAGAAGCAGTTCGTCAGGCTGACCACTTCATCAAAACTGGCGAGCGTCTGGTTGCTGATGAAAAACAACTGTTCGACTGCCTCATGATCACTCCGGAAAACGTAGCAAACTACTCTGCTCCGTTCACTCTGTCGGAATAATTAGACTACCCTCCCAAAAACAAAGGGCGGCCCGTTCGGGCCGCCCGTTTTCGTTTGCCGTGTTGAGCCTCTTACGGGATCAAACGTGCGATGATCAGATCAGCGGCCTCTTCAGGCGTCATCTGGGTCGTGTCGATCCGCATTTCAGCGTTTTCAGGCGCCTCATAGGGGCTGTCGATACCTGTGAAGTTCTTCAGCTGACCAGAGCGCGCCTTGGCATAGAGGCCTTTGACGTCGCGGGCTTCAGCAACTTCGAGCGGGGTATCCACAAACACTTCAACGAATTCACCCGGCTGCATCATGCCCCGCACCATGTCCCGCTCAGATCGGAACGGAGAGATGAATGCGGTGATCACAATCAGACCCGCGTCGGTCATCAACTTCGCCACTTCACCCACGCGGCGGATGTTTTCAATCCGGTCCGCTTCGGTAAAGCCGAGGTCTTTGTTCAACCCATGGCGCACATTGTCACCATCCAAGAGGAAGGTGTGGCGGTTCATCCGCGCGAGTTTCTTTTCAACAATGTTTGCGATCGTTGATTTGCCCGAACCCGACAGACCCGTCAGCCAGAGAACCGCTGGTTTCTGGTGCTTCATCGACGCGTGGTGGTCACGGCCAATGTCGGTTGCCTGCCAGTGGATGTTCTGCGCACGGCGCAGCGCAAAATGGATCATGCCAGCCGCAACAGTGTGGTTCGTGATCTTGTCGATCAGAATGAACCCGCCGAGGTCGCGGTTGTCTGCATAGGCCGAGAACGGGATTTCACGGTCAGTGGTAATGTTCGCCACGCCAATCGCATTGAGGTCCAACGTTTTGGTCGCGAGATGCTCTTGGGTGTTGATGTTCACTTCGTATTTCGGCTGGTGAATGGTGGCCGAAACGGTCTGCGTGCCGATCTTGAGCCAGTAGGCGCGACCGGGAACCATTTCGGTCTCATCCATCCAAACGAGGGTGGATTCAAACTGGTCTGCGACCTCCAATGGGGCCTGTGCCGCAACGATCACCTGACCGCGCGAGCAATCGATTTCATCCGCCAGCGTGATGGTCACGGATTCACCCGCCACAGCCAGATCTCGATCACCCTCAAGGCTCACGATCCGCGAAACGGTGGATGTCTTGCCCGACGGCAGAACGCGCACTTGATCCCCTGGGCGGACCGAGCCGCTCGCGATCATGCCAGCAAAGCCACGGAAGTCGAGGTTCGGACGGTTCACCCACTGAACGGGCAGACGGAAAGGTTGTTCCTGATCGGCGGTGACGTCGACCTCAACGGATTCAAGGAACGGCAACAGGGCAGGGCCCGTATACCACGGGGTAAATTCGCTCGGCCCTGTGATGTTGTCGCCTTTGAAGCCCGAGATCGGGATAGCGGTGAACTCTTCAATGCCGATGGAGCGGGCGAATTCGCCATATTCCGCGACGATGTTGTCAAAGGTCGCTTTGTCGTAGCCGATCAGGTCCATCTTGTTCACGGCGAGGACGACGTGACGGATGCCGATCAGGTTCACCAGATAGCTGTGACGGCGGGTCTGGGTCAGCACGCCTTTGCGCGCGTCGATCAGAATAACGGCGAGGTCGGCGGTCGATGCGCCAGTGACCATGTTGCGCGTGTATTGTTCGTGGCCGGGGGTGTCTGCGACGATGAACTTGCGCTTTTCGGTGGCAAAGAAACGGTAGGCAACATCGATGGTGATACCCTGTTCGCGTTCCGCGGCGAGGCCGTCCACGAGAAGGGCAAAGTCGATCTCGCCGCCTTGGGTGCCGACGCGTTTGCTGTCTGCCTCAAGCGTTGCGAGCTGATCTTCAAAGATCATCTTGCTGTCATAGAGCAGGCGGCCAATCAGCGTGGATTTACCATCGTCAACAGAGCCACAAGTGATGAAGCGCAGCATGGTTTTGTGCTGGTGCGCCCCAAGATAGGCATCAATGTTCTCGGCAATAAGCGCGTCTGTTTTGTAAATAGGTTCGGTCGTCATAGCGGGCACCTTTGGGGTGTGAAATGTGTTGAAACGGACTGACGGGCAGGGGCTTAAAAGTAGCCTTCCTGTTTTTTCTTCTCCATCGAGGCAGCCTGATCGTGGTCGATCGCGCGGCCCTGACGCTCAGAGGTCGTTGTCAGCAGCATTTCTTGAATAACTTCGGGCAGGGTGGTTGCCGTGCTCTCGACCGCGCCAGTCAGCGGGTAACAGCCCAGCGTACGGAACCTTATGGATTTCATCACAGGGGTCTCGCCATCACGCAGCGGGAAACGATCATCGTCCACCATGATGGTCAGGCCATCGCGCTCGACGGTCGGTCGCGGGGCCGAGAAGTAGAGCGGCACAATCTCGATCCCTTCGAGGTGGATGTACTGCCAGATGTCCAACTCGGTCCAGTTCGAGATCGGGAACACGCGGACGCTTTCGCCCTTAGCTTTGCGGGCGTTGTAGAGGCGCCAAAGTTCTGGGCGCTGGCTTTTCGGGTCCCAGCGGTGGTTGGCCGAACGGAAAGAGAAGACGCGTTCTTTGGCGCGGGATTTCTCTTCGTCACGGCGCGCGCCACCAAAGGCAACGTCAAAACCGTATTTGTCCAAAGCCTGTTTCAGACCTTCGGTCTTCCACATATCGGTATGCAGCCCGCCGTGATCGAACGGGTTGATGCCGCGTTCTGCCGCTTCGGGGTTTTGGTAAACCAGCAGTTCCATACCTGCGTCTTTCGCCGCTTTGTCGCGCAGCGCATACATGTCACGGAATTTCCAAGTGGTGTCGACGTGCAAGAGCGGGAATGGCGGCGGGGCAGGGTAAAATGCCTTCTTTGCCAGATGCAGCATGACGGCAGAGTCCTTGCCGACGGAATAGAGCATTACTGGATTTTCGGCTTCCGCGACAACTTCGCGAAGGATGTGAATGCTTTCAGCTTCAAGGCGCTGCAGGTGGGTCAAAGTCTTTTGGGTCATACTCGAATCGCTTTGGTGCAAGTTTTGCCCAGCGATAAACGTTAGATTGCAGTAGCGAACGCCCCAAATGGGGGGTAAGTAGAACTATGGCCCGCTTTGATGACCAGACAGAGCTCACACGGACACTCTTTGCCGAAGCTGCGGCAAGGGCTGATGCGCCGTGGGCATCGTTTCTGGATCTGCTGCGCGAGGTCACACAGGCCGACGGCGCGGGCCTTTGTGTGGATGCTGAGGGGGCCGATCTTTGTACACGCGGTGACTGCCCCGTTGTTGATGCGCCGCTCCGTGGTCGCCTGCGAATTGATCGCGTTTATGCCCAAGACGGCTTGCCGCTCGCAGATTGGACTAAGGGGTTTTTGCGTGTCGTGAAGGCACGGATCGATGCGACCTCGCACGTCACGGTCTGGCTGCATCGTGGTTTTCACCGCAAGGATTTCCGCAGTTCTGACGGGCAAATCCTCTCTGCTCTGACACCATTCTTCGGGCAGGCGGCACAGATGTCATTAACCTTGCGTGCCGAGCGGACAGAGGCGGCCTTGTCGGAAACCCTCGCCGCGCGGCTTGGTGCGGGCTGGATTGTGTTCGATCGGTCTGGCGTCGTGCAATCATTGTCTGGTGCCGCGCAAGAGTGGAGCGAACGCGAGGGTCTGCGGATAGAGGATCGGCGGCGGCTCGAATTTTCTGATGCGGATGTTGCGCAGGACTATCGAATGGGATTTGCTGCTGTTTTGGCAGGAGAGGGTCCCGTTACGGTTCCGATGCTTGGCGCCGAACTTGTGCTGTCGCTGAATGATGACTTTGGAGACGGTGCGATTGTTGGATCCCTTCGAACAATGCCGATGGCGTCAGAGATTTCGCACGAACGGATTGCAGCGCATTTCGCTCTTAGCCGCAGCGAGGCGCGACTGCTGGCGCAGCTATGTGACGGTCACACGTTGCGCAGCGCCGCTGAGGTTCTTGGCTGGACCGAAGAGACTGCGCGGAGCACGTCTAAGGTGATCTTTGCGCGGCTCGGCGTATCGGGTCAGCCCGCGATGATCAGGCGGATCATGGGCAGCGGTGTTTGGTTCTAGCTACGGTGCGCCAAAGAGGTGCAACACCACGGGAATGGTGAGCAGCGCGCCGACAGTCTGGAGCGTTACGATCCCCGCCATGAACGTCCCGTCGCCACCCATTTGTCGGGTTAACACGTAGGACGATGGGGCCGTCGGCACTGCGGAAAAGACAACGAGGACGAGGGCCTCTGCGCTCGACAAATCGAACACATAGGCGACACCCACAGCCAAACACGGCATCAACGCGAGGCGGGATACAGCGTTGCCTAGCAACGGGATTAGGTCTTGACCGAGTGCCGATGGGCGAAGCGCTGCGCCGACGCACAGTAGGCCAAGGGGAAGGCTACCTTGGGCCAGTAGTTTCAACACTTGGCCCGTTCCGAACGGCAACCCGACATTGGTGATTGCGAGAATGGCACCAAAGACACAGGCCATAACCAATGGGTTCATCCCAACCTTTTTCAGAAGCATTACAGGCGATCGCCAGACCGCCCCATCGCTCAGCGCGATGATCGCGAGGATGTTCACCAGTGGCACGGCGATTGCGAGGTAAACTGCCGCCCGTTCAAGGCTTTGCGCACCAGCCACCATCGCGAGGACGGAAAGGGCGAGGTAGGTGTTGAACCGCAGCACGCCTTGAAGCGCCGGACCGAACCGTTCCGATGGCGTGGGGCGAATTGCGCGGAGCATATAGAGCACGACCGCCCCGATCATGATCGTCGCAACTGCCGACGCGCCGAGGCGCAATATCTGTGGGTCACGGATCGGCGCATTGGCGAGGTTCGACACCAATAGAGCAGGGAATAGAACGTAGTAATTCAGCCGTTCCGCTGCGGGCCAAAAGGCGTCAGACGGAAACCCTTTGCGGGCCAAAACAAAGCCACAGCAAATCAAGGCAAAGATCGTCCAGATCGCCGTCAGCATGTCTGTTCTTCCTGGATGCGCACCGCGAAATCAGGCTCTATTCCGCCTCAAAGCTTTCAAAAACCTTGCGCGCCGCACGGAAGCACTCAAGCCCCTGAGGGACGCCGCAGTAGATCGCGATCACATGGATAATGGCGCGGATTTCTTCTTTGGAAACGCCATTATTGATCGCGCCCCGACAGTGCAATTCCCATTCGTGCATCTTGCCCAAGGCACCGATCATCGAGAGGTTCATCATTGACCGCGTCTTGACGTCGATCACATCGTCACCCCAGCCAAAACCCCAGCACCACGCGGTCATGGCCTCTTGGAACGGGCGGGTAAAGTCATCGGCGGCGGCGAGGTTCTTTTCGACATAGTCCGCGCCGAGCGTCGCTTTGCGCTGCTCTAATCCTTTGAGGAACAGGTCTTCGTCGAATGCGGTCATGGTGGTGTCCTTTTCGGATTAGCTGGGCAAGCCTTCGACGATCACGATGGATGCGGTCGCAGCGGCGTCACGATGGGCGCGGGCCTCTTGGTATTCGGGGGAGTTGTAGCAGGCGGTCGCGAGTTCCATGCTGTCAAACTCGATCACCACATGGCGTTGCCATTCAGCCCCTTCGACGGTCACAGAAGGCCCGCCGCGCACAATGAACTGCCCGCCGTATTTGTTGAACGCAGCGGGCGCGATGGCTTGATACCCTTTGTAGGCCTCGGGATCGGTAACGGTGACGAGGGCGATCCAATAGGCCTTAGGCATGGTCGGGTCCTGTTTCTGCTTTCAGGTAGCGTTGCGCTGTTTGTGACGCGTCATCGATGTGACGATGGACAGCTGTGCGGGCTGCATCCGGATTTCGGCTTAGGATCGCGTCATAGATTGCGGTCATATGGGTGAGGCCCGACACAGGCCTATCAGTGGCTGACAGCGTCAATGCCCGCAGTCGACTGATCCGACCGTTGAGCCGCTGAACAATGTCCCATGCAACGCTATGACCCGCCGCCTCGAAAATGATCTCGTAAAACCGTGTGGTGGTTTTGCGTAGCTCTGACCATTCGCCCGTTTGAGTGGTTTCACCAATGCGTTTGAGCGCCTCGCCCAATGACTTTGCGCAGGCGACATCATGCATTTCAGCGCAAGCGGCAGCTGCCGATCCTTCGAGTTGGCGGCGGATGTCGTAGATCTGACGCGCTTGATCCCAATCGAGCGATGCCACCGTCGGCCCACGATTGGGCACCAGTTCCACCAGCCCTTCGGCCTCAAGAAAACGGATCGTCTCGCGGATCACGGTGCGGCTCACGCCCAACTGTTCGCACAAGGGTCTTTCGACGAGTCGTTCCCCTGGCGCAAAGTGGCCCGAAATAATCGCCTCTCGCATCCGTTCCTGCACGATATCGCGCAGGGTTTGCGGGGCTTTGGCAATTTTCAGAAGGGCGGTTTTCGGTTCGGTCATGGGGATGAGGTTAGCAATCGTGCGTGGTTCTCACAAGATATGATTGACATATTGTCTGATGGTATACCATAAATTCTCCAACACCCTCGAATAAGGAATCTGCCGTGCCTGCCGAAATCAGAAAAACGCTCCTCCACGTCGAAAATACGCTGATCGAAGGCGGTAAGGCGGCAGAGCGTCCTTTGACCCTCATCGCGGCGATGGCCGTCATTCGGAACCCTTGGGCGGGGCAGGGCTTTGTTGAAGATCTCGCGCCTGCGATCCGCGATTGCGCACCGGGTTTGGGTGAACTGCTGACCAAGATGATCATCGACGCGGCAGGTGGCGGCGATAAAGTCGAAGGCTACGGTAAAGCCGCCATCGTTGGTCTGAACGGTGAGGTCGAACATGCCTCGGCGCTGATCCACACGCTGCACTTTGGGAACCACTACCGCAACGCGGTTGGCGCGAAATCCTACCTGTCGTTCTGCAACACCCGCGGTCCGGCCAATGCGCCGTTGCTGATCCCCCTGATGGACAAAAACGATGGCGGGCGTCGGTCGCATTATCTGACGATCCAAACTTCGGTTTGCGATGCCCCTGCGGCGGATGAAATCCTGATCGCATTGGGGGCCTCTATCGGTGGTCGTCCGCATCACCGCATTGGTGACCGTTACCAAGACCTCAAGGAGTTGGGCCATGACGTCGACAACCCTGCGGCTGTCTAAGTCAGGCCGCACGGTTGCCCTGCGCGATCATGGCGCGGGCGATCCTGTGGTTCTGATCCATGGCGTCGGGATGCAGTCCGCGTCTTGGGGTCCGCAGATTGATGCGCTCGCCAAAGGCCATCGTGTGCTTGCGGTCGATATGCCGGGTCACGGCGGAAGCGATCCGTTGCCCGAGGGCAGCACCTTGGCCGATTATGTGGCGTGGTGCGCCGAGGTGGTGCAGGCATTGGGACTGGGTCCCGTTGCGATTGCAGGGCATTCGATGGGGGCATTGATCGCAGTTGGGTTTGCGATTGAACACCCAGAGCATGTGACCCGCGTTGCACTGCTGAACGGCGTTTTTAAACGCGATGCCGCAGCGCGAGATGCCGTTATCGCACGGGCGGAGAGCCTTCGGGATGGAGCAATCGACCTACAGACGCCGCTTGATCGTTGGTTTGGCGATAGTGCTGCCGATCAAGCTGCGCGAGCGCAGGTCAAAGGGTGGCTCTCCGCTGTGGGCCTTGATGGATATGCAACTGCATATACAGCCTTCGCGCATGGCGATGCGACCTATGCCGACCGCATTTCACAGATCGAATGCCCTTTCCTTGCATTGACGGGCGATGGCGACCCCAATTCAACACCCGCGATGTCTCAGGCCATGGCTGATCTGGCCCAAAACGGTCGGGCCGTGATCATTCAAGGGCATCGCCACATGGTTAATCTGACCGCCGCTGATGAGGTGAGCGCCCATCTGCTAGATTGGCTCCGCGCCGCTGTCAGCCAAAAGGAGCTGCAATGACCGACATAGATCCTCGTGCCCTGCGCAATGCCTTTGGCACCTTTATGACCGGCGTGACCGTGGTCACGTCGAAGGACGGCAACGGCACGCCCTTAGGCTTTACCGCGAACTCCTTCACCTCTGTGTCGCTGGACCCGCCACTGGTGCTGGTCTGCCTCGCGAATTCGTCGAAGAACTACGATGCTTTTATCGGCGCACAAGGCTTTGCCGTGAACATTCTGGCAGAAACGCAGATCGCGCTGTCGAACACCTTTGCCAGCCGCGTTGAGGACCGCTTTGCCGAGGTGGAATGGCGCGATGGTCCGAACGGCAGCCCAATCTTGGCCAATGTCAGCGCGTGGTTCGATTGCACAATGCACAAAACCGTCGAAGCTGGCGACCACGTCATTCTGATCGGTGAGGTCAAAGCCTTTGACGCCAATACCACCTCTGGCCTTGGCTATGCGCGGGGTGCCTATGTCACACCGTCCACTGCCGCCGAGGCGCTCGAGCATAGCGGTAACCTGATCGTTTCTGCGCTGATTGAACGGGACGGTACGGTCCTTTTGATCGACGACGGTAAGGGGGGGCTGACACTGCCTGAACGCGCCGCCAAAGATCATGGTGCCTCCGCCACCCTGCGTGGATTGTTCGACACTGTCGGCGTCGATGCTCAGCCATCGTTCCTTTACTCCGTGTTCGACGACAGCGACCGCAAACGTCAGCACATCTGTTTTCTCTGCCAAACAGGTGATGAGACCCCGCAGCAGGGCCAGTTTATCCCTTTGACCGAGGACACATTGGCCAAGGTCAGCGACCCAGCGATTGTCACCATGCTCCGCCGTTTTGGGGCAGAGGCGCAGCTGGGCACCTACGGCATTTATTACGGCGACACAAAGAGCGGCGAGGTCCGCCCTATTTCCCACGGGAGACAATAAAATGCGGTTTTCGTTATTCGTTCATATGGAGCGCGTTTCGTCTGATCAGGACCAGAAAGAGCTTTATGATCAGTTCGTTGAGCTGGCGAAAATGGCCGACGAAGGCGGTATGCACGCAGTCTGGACGGGTGAACACCACGGCATGGATTTCACCATTTCGCCGAACCCGTTTCTAAACCTGATCGATCTCGCGCGGCAGACCAAGAATGTACGCCTTGGCACGGGCACCGTGATTGCCCCGTTTTGGCATCCGATCCGCCTCGCTGGCGAAGCGGCGATGACCGACATGATCGTCGATGGGCGGCTGGAACTCGGTATTGCGCGCGGGGCCTACAGTTACGAATACGAACGCATGATGCCAGGCATGGACGCGTGGGAAGCAGGCCTACGGATGCGCGAGTTGGTGCCCGCGATTAAGGGCCTGTGGAAAGGCGACTATGCCCAAGAGGGGCAGTTCCATTCCTTCCCCGCAACGACATCCTCGCCCAAACCCGTTCAAAAGGACGGCCCGCCGATCTGGATCGCGGCCCGTGACCCGAACAGCCATGAATTCGCCGTATCGAACGGCTGCCACGTGCAGGTTACACCGCTCTGGCAGGGTGAGGCAGAGATCATCAAACTGATGGATACCTTCAACGCGGCGTGCGAGAAATTCCCAGAGATGCCGCGCCCAAACATCATGCTGTTGAACCACACCTACATCGCATCTGACGCCGCCGACGCGCAGCAAGCGGCAGAAGAAATCAATAGGTTCTACTGCTATTTCGGGGCATGGTTCAAAAACGAACGCCCTGTATCGCAGGGCCTAATTGAAACCCTGTCGGACGAGGATATCGCCGCCCATCCGTTCTACACACCCGAAGCCATGCTGCGTGACAACGTCATCGCCACGGCTGACGACGCCATTGCGCGGATCAAAGGCTACGAGGACATGGGCTATGATGAATACTCGCTCTGGATTGACAGCGGGATGAGCTTTGAACGGAAGAAGGCCTCACTCCAGCGGTTCATTCAGGACGTAATGCCCGCATTTGCCTAAAGGACGACACATGCAGCAGTTTCAGCAATATATAGGCGGTGCGTTTGATGATGGGTCCGCGCGGTTCGACAGTCTTGATCCGTCGACAAACGCGGTTTGGGCCACCATGCCAGAGGCCCGCACAGCCGATGTGAACCGCGCTGTCGAGGCTGCTCATGCTGCATTCCTATCGCCCGAGTGGTCGCTGATGACCGCAACGGCACGGGGTAAACTTCTGTATCGACTGGCCGATTTGATTGCTGAAAACGCGCCGAAGTTGGCGGAACTAGAGACCAAAGACACAGGTAAGATCATCCGCGAAACATCGGCGCAGATCGCTTATGTGGCTGATTATTATCGGTATTATGCGGGCCTTGCCGATAAGATCGAAGGCGCGCACCTCCCCATCGACAAACCCGATATGGAGGTCTGGCTCCGCCGCGAACCCATCGGCGTTGTCGCTGCAATTGTCCCTTGGAACTCGCAACTCTTCCTGTCTGCGGTCAAGATCGGCCCTGCCTTGGCGGCTGGCTGTACAGTGGTGCTCAAAGCGTCCGAGGAAGGCCCCGCCCCCTTGCTCGAATTCGCGCGGATCTTTGATCAGGCAGGGTTCCCCAAAGGCGTTTTGAACGTCATCACGGGTTTTGGCGCTGAATGCGGCGCAGTGCTGACCGGGCATCCTAAGGTCGCCCACGTTGCCTTTACGGGCGGTCCGTCCACGGCACGCCAGATCGTGCGAAATTCGGCGGAAAATCTCGCTTCTACCTCTCTCGAACTTGGTGGAAAATCGCCGTTCATTGTGTTCGACGATGCGGATATCGAAAGCGCGGTGAATGCGCAGGTATCGGGAATTTTCGCAGCCACGGGGCAAAGCTGCGTCGCAGGTTCGCGCCTCATCGTGCACAACGCGATCAAAGACACTTTCCTCGCCCGCCTCAAGCAAAAGGCTGAGGCTGTCGTTATCGGCGC
The DNA here is from genome assembly GCF_056431045.1 of Aestuarium zhoushanense. Taxonomy (NCBI): domain Bacteria; kingdom Pseudomonadati; phylum Pseudomonadota; class Alphaproteobacteria; order Rhodobacterales; family Paracoccaceae; genus Aestuarium; species Aestuarium zhoushanense. The sequence continues at coordinate 10,974 of NZ_JBWKMA010000001.1, read as the reverse complement.
GCCTGACAAAATGGAAACGGAAGTCGGCCCGCTTTGTTCCGCGTGCCAAATCGAAACGGCAGTCGACTTGATCAAACTGTCTGTTGACTGTGGGGCGACGGTACTGACGGGCGGTGCTCCGCTCAACCGCGAAGGAAACTATTTCCCGCCCACGATCATCGACTGTTCAGACGCCAAAGACGCGCCCTGCCTTAGCAACGAATTCTTTGGGCCTGTCCTCTCCGTCATTGGGTTCGACACCGAAGCCGAAGCGCTCGCCATCGCGAATGACACTAAATTCGGCCTCGGGGCAGGGGTGTTTACTCAGAACCTCACCCGCGCCCACCGCATGATCCGCGGCATTCGGTCAGGTATCGTCTGGGTCAACACCTACCGCGCCGTTAGCCCGATGGCCCCTTTCGGTGGGCATGGGCTCAGCGGGCATGGTCGAGAAGGCGGGATCGAAGCGGCATTGGACTACACAACAACCAAGGCAGTCTGGCTCCGCACCAGCGACGACTCAATTCCTGATCCGTTCGTGATGCGGTGATGGTTGATTTTGATTTGTCGTCCATGGCGCTTCTTGATGAAGACCTCTTGCCTTTGTCTTATACTAACTCACGACGTTAGTACCTACGGTGGCACATTCGATATCCTTGCATTGAAGATATATTGATCGTTTTTAGAGTTCTTTTTTAGCTTAACGTCGATCTGATTGCTTGAGATGCATCTGTGAGATCGGCATGCAGCGAGGCGACGGTTTGGTCGACCAGTTATGGTTTGCGCCCGTTCTTGATAGAATGTCGCTACGCACCGTGTTCATCAATGGACCATACCAAATCCAAAGAAAGTCAATCATATTGAGCAGTTCAGGATTGTTGGTCACAGCATAGAGGGTGACGTGAGACCGCTGGTTGGCATTTAGATACCCCTTCAGGTCCTGTCTTTTTGCCATCTGTGGCTTTTCGGCATTGATCCCGCTGAGCGTGTTCGCGACCTCAGACCTTGCGTCTGAATTTGCCGCCAACATTGCGGCTTCTCCTTCTATCAGCAATCGTAGAGGCAATAGGTTATCCAACATTTCAGTTGTGCCCTCCGGTATCTGCAACGATCTCCGTGGCGAGGCCTCCCTTGTCGCCGCAGAACGACGAATTGTTGCTCGGATTATGGATCGATTGGACGCTGGAATGCGCGATCTATTGGAAGCCTTGCGGTATATCTTGGGTGATCGGCGCCTCGTAATTCTTGCAGTGGTATTGCCAAATTATCTGTCCCTCCGGAAGCCAGTACAGATCTGTCAGGCGGATCCCATCATCCATGCCCGTATCTCCCAACGGTTATCCGTACTCTGTGATCTATTGGTTTTTCACCGAACCGCTTGAGAGGCGATCAAGGCAAACTTTTGACCATTGTCATTCCGGCAAATCTCCATCGGCGAACAGGTTGGGGAACAGCCGTTCGCGGTAATCCAAAGGAAACGCCAGTCTTACAGGGGTTTTCGGAGACGCGGAGGTGAGATACCCGGCGGAAGCCAATTTGCTAAGCGTATTTCGCGCGGTGCGCTCAGACGCCTTGAGAACGATCTGCGCATCGCCACGCCCAAGCCTGCCATGTCGAAGCACGGCAGAGATCAGATCCGGCGCGCGTGTGTCATCGATGGTGTCCTCGACAAGGCGCCGGTAGCGCTTTTCCAGCCCAGAAAGGTCAAACAGCTTTGCGGAAAACGTAATTTGATCCAGCGAGACCTTCAGGAACCATTCGCAGAACGTCTTCAAGGCGGCTTCGGACAGGTTGCCGACCCCGCCGCGGTCTCCACGTCGCGGGCTGTCCGCGAGATCCATCATGCGTTTGTACTCCCCGCGATCTGCCAATCCGCGCGCAAGCCCACGGGAAACCGACCACAGGCCTTGGCCTCCAATCCCTGCCGTGAGAGCCATGGCGTGTGACATCAGGCGGCTGACGCGCCCGTTACCGTCCGGGAATGGGTGGATGTAATTCAGTCGATGATGCGCTGAAGCGATCGCAAAGATCCGCCCGCTTGAGGAGCGCGCGGCGATCTGAAACCGCTTATCGAAGTGATCCATGAAGGCCGCGACACGCGACGAAGAAGGGGGAAAATGGCGCCCCACTGCGACTTCCTTGTCGCCCTCTTGACGCATGTGCCCTGGAATAATCGGTTCCTTGGATCCATCGGGATGCTCGATCACCCGAAATTCGTCAGGCATTTCGTCGTAGAACGCTTTATGCACCCATGTGAGAAATTCAACCGATGTGGGCCGAGGTAGAGTTCCAGCCCGATGCATCTCGTCGATTGCTCTTTGGACGATGACATGGGCTCGCGCTTCCAAAGCAAGCGGGCGGGTCTCCTCTTCGAGCTCGGCTCCGGCGAGCGCGCGCTCTATATCTCGTGGGCGTGTGTTGTGGCCTTCGATCAGATTCGAGTAATAGCAGTTCATCACGCGGACGAGGTCCGCGAGTTCCGCCGCGCTGTCCGGGTGCAACCCTTGTCCCAACTGGGACGCTTCCCTCTGGATGTCGACCGATAGGTCCGCCAATTCGGCGGGGATGTGTTCCTCGAAGAAACACGGTTCGATTCTGCCGGGTGTTTGCAACATTTTGCCGATCTTCTCTGTGTGAAATGCCCTTGTATTACAAGGATTGCCATACGAAAATTGAAAGAATTTGCCGATATGGATTGCCGATCATAGGTGCCGGTGGCATTGCCAACTTGTTAGCGCATTTTGTGCTGGTTCCCGCTCACGCCTGAAGATACCGCCCAAAATGCCCCGCCTGAAGGGTTTTCGTTTTCCGCGCGACGGCATCGCCTATGCCGACCAGTCTACCATGCTTTGCGGCCAGCACCGCTGGCGTTGAAGTTATGCTCGCTGAACGAGGTTTGAGAGCTAGCCCGGAAACGATCCTACAATGGATCAACCGCTTTTGTGGCCTTTTCGCAATTTGGTGAACCACGTGTAGTGATCACGGATAAGCTGAGGAGCTATTTCAAACTGACCTGCCCGAAAGCGTGAAAAGATCATGGGAGGCTTCAAATCGCCAAAGCAAGCACAAAGGACCCTTGCCACTCACGATCAAGTCAACACTGCTTTTCGACGTCGTCGCTACCAACTCTCCACCGTTTCATATTGCCACGCCAGAATCGATGTTTTCGGCGTCTGGGACGGTTACGCTCTCGAAATGCCTGCCTGACAGACGCATGCCCGGCCAAGGTCGGTCGCTTGTTAATTAAGTTGGCAATGCCTCTGCGGGGGTCAACTAGTTCGAAATGGGTTTATGTCGGAGAACGAAGATTGTTCCCCACATCCGCGGGGATTTGCGCTGAAAAATCTAGGATCGACGTAGAGGCCGATTTTAGCCCTTCTCATGCGTATAATGATTTTTGGCACTACTTAGTGGAATTGGCTTGACTTGGCGCTGTAGGGCGCCTCTCCGTGCCTCTGTGGGTGCGCCTGATATGTATCCCTTGGGTTGAGTGAGGTTTTCTCAGAGCGCTCGCGTTATCGTCCTTGGTCGCGCCGAGGGCTCAAAAAGCGTTACAGCTTTGAAATAAATAAAGAAATTTAACTTCTTGGTCGATTTTGAGACGTTCACGCATAATGCCGGCTCTTAAAAATCCTTTTAAAATCAATTGTGTAACGCTTGTTACGCTCTGTTACAGCTCCGCGTTACATCGTAACATATTGAAATTAAAGCCTAAAAAAGAGAATTTATCTATGTGTAACGGAAAATTATAAATTAAAATACTTATGCACGTATGCCTGCGCACACGCGCACGCATACGCGTAGGCGCACACACGCAGGCATGCGGGCACGCACACATAAACACACTTACCCCCGTTACAGCGTTACAAGCGTTACACTCGACCTAATATTATTTAGTTTCAGTTACTTATCTTGTTACAGGGGGTTTTGGGGGAGCGTTACAAGATGCTGCGGCGTTACAAAAAACCTCTCAAAATCGGTATTTTGATTATTTTTATACGTCTTACCGAATAAATTAAATTATCTGGTATTTCAGATATTTTATTCTTATTCTGACCGTGTTATCATCCCATCATGAATGAAATGGCGCGTAACACGAGACAACTTGGGGCCCTGATTCAGCGCGCGCGCAAACAGCGGGGCTGGTCGCAGGGGCAATTGGCGGAGCTGGCAGGGATCCGACAGTCGACGGTTTCGCTGATTGAGACGGATGATACGTCAGCAAGAGCTGAGACGATTTTTGCGATCTTAGCGGCCCTCGATCTCGAGATGAGGGTGACGCCCCGATCGAAGGGCGCGGCGACTGATCTCGCGGATATTTTCTGATGGGTCGGCGGCCGACGTATGAGCCAATCTGCGTCTTGATGAACGGCCGAGAGGTGGGTGCTCTAGGTCGCTCTTCTGATGGGCTCTTTTGGTTTCAGTACGGGGCAGGATGGTTGAGCTGGGAGCATGCCATCCCTGTTTCGCTGTCCTTGCCGCTGAGGGAGGCTGTATATCGGGGTGCAAAGGTTCAGGCAGTGTTCGATGGGCTGTTGCCGAGTTCGGAGACGAAGCGAGATGCAATTGCGAGAGAGCTGTGCCTTGCGGATGCCGATACACTCGATCTGCTCCGTGAGATCGGGGCGGATTGCTCCGGGGCTCTGCAATTTTCGGCTATCAGTGATGCGAAAATTAAGGATGTGGGAGCGGGGAAAGGGGCCAGCTTTGGGCCCGGTGAGTTGAAGGGCATTCTAAGCGATCTGGATCATTGTCCGCTCGGTGCGCGAACGGAGGGTGGGATTAGAGCGTCGCTGCCTGGCACGCCTTCGAAGATTGCTCTGACATGGCTCGATGGTAAGAGTTCGAAGCCAAGTCGTGCGATCCCGTCGACCCACATTGTAAAGGTGCCAGATCAGACACAAACCTACGGAGCGAAAGGCGATCATAGCCTTGAAAATAAGTTGATTTGTGGGGCCGTGATGGAAGCCTGCGGGCTGTCCGTGAATAAGAGCCGCTTGATGACATTTGATCAGTTAAAAGTTCTGATGATTGAGCGATTTGATCGCCAAAAAACACCCGATGGCCGAGTCATCCGCTTGCCGATGGAGCACGTCGGGCAGGCCTTGGGAGTGGGTGATGCCGATGGGGTAGGGGTGTCGGACATCCTGAAGTTTTTGGGGGGCAGTGATTTCCCTATCGAGGATCAAGAAAATTTCTTCAAGGCGGCGCTTCTGTTTTACCTTCTCGGTGTGACACGTAAAACTGTGCGAAAAATCAACGTTTTTCTCTATCCCGGTGGTGGTTTTCGGCTCGCTCCGTTTTGCGGCGTAAGGTCTGATCAGCCGCTCTTTGATGCGGGCGCTATCACAGCAGAACATGTGACGTTCGCGATGCCGGTCGGTCGAGTGGGCGAAGTTCGATTTAATCACATCGAGGGTCGCCATTTTGTGGAGTCCGCCGTCATCGGTGGGATGTCCAAAGTGCGGGCGATGGCACTGATGAAGATGGTCCTCAATGATCTTGATCGGGCTTTTATGAGAGCCGCTCAGCGTATTCCCTCGGCGCCTGCGATGAATGCTCTTGAGAAAGTGAAAAATGCGGCTTTGAAGCGAAGGGAAGCGCTGTGGAAACAGTCATGGTTATGAGTATATAAGGGTGATGATTTAGTCTGAGGATCGGGATTTTTAGAGCCCGAATTGGGGTTAAGCTCGCTACCCCGACGGAACGTTAAATAACGAAAAAGGCCCCCCGAAGGGAGCCAATCTTCATGCGAGTGCGCCTTACCGTGATATCCCGACCTTAAAGGGTGCGCTTGTAGCAGCGACCTAACGGAAGCCTCGCTGTCTGCTACCGAAGGTAGAGCTAAAGGGGCCGAAGGGTTGACGCAATGCGAGTGTGCGAAAATTTAGCCTAAAACAGTTCGATAGAAAAACCAATCAACCGCGATAGACTGTGCAAACTTGGCTTATGAGAACAAAAAACCATTGCGCGATTGGTTCTTCAGACCTTTACGGATCCTGTATCGGCGACACTGTCGGCCCATGGTGGTTCAGAGAAGGGCACGAGATAGATTCCCCTAGACCGGACATAGCTCCTTCTGACGGCTGCGGCTAAGACAACCGATATGCCAGCATTGTTCGGCGGTATTCCACTGCCGTGGTCGTCGGTTCGGATTATAGCTCTTCGCCTTTGCCGATTGGCGAATCAAGGTCAGCTCGTCCGTAAGTGAAGTGTGGGAGACTCTACTTGAAGTATTAAGTTTACGTCAAAAGACTGTAGTTAAGGAATTTGATCAAATTATCAAAAATTTGCGAAAAAATGATTAAATTTTCTATAAGTGTTTGAAAATTCTCCCAGAATGCGGATCGCATCCGATGCGAAAAAATTTCTATAAGTTATTGAAATTAAACAAATAATATCTAAAATGTGCTTTGAAATTTTCCGTGTGTCATTTATGATGAGACAGTCCTCCCTGACTTAATGCCACGGAGGCTACATGGACGCAGTATTTCTGAATCTTTGGAGATTTGGCGTCGTAGTTGACCCACCAAAGAGTCGCACCTCTTCGGTGGGTCGTGCCAGAAACGATCTATCGAGGAGATCATCATGACGCCAAAAAGTCATATCAGTTCCCGATCGGGGAACCAAGCGTGTACGTCCGCGCTTCATATCGGCATCCTGCGCCATTTGCCGGTTCGGTTGCAGGAGTTGATCGACCTTCAGCGGTGTCTAGTCGCTGTAAAATCACCATCCTTGATCGAAGAATTTCAGTACCGCGTTATGGATATCCGCGAGCACCATGTGGACCTTGCGCCAAAATTTTCGCATCGGTCTGAGGAGCAGCCGCAGTCAGTTGAACTGAAGGCGCTTGCGGCACTTTATGGCAATCTCGCTGAGGCGTGGCTGGGTACATCCGAGGCCTCATCCCAAACCTTCGCCGAGAAGGCAGAGATGCTGATCGAGGATAGTGTTTCAGATGATCTGGAGAAGATCATTACCGACGCATTCGAGGCAGCAGAGACCTGTATTGAAGCCTGCGCATAGCGGGCGTCTCTGACGGCTTGATCCGTCTTTTTCCTTTCAAAGATTTGACTTCTTCGCGGCACTGGTCGCGGGGACCCAATTCCACTGTCTTTCAGGTGCTTTCATGACCTCCATTTCTCCCACGTGGCGACCTCTATTTGAAGAACTCTGTGGTTTCTTTTTTGCTGAAGACCCCCTCGGTCTGGAACTCGACCGCACCAGCATTTTGAAGCGGCCCGATCGTCCTCTCCTAGCGCTGGCCTGTCTTGCGAAAGGCTTGCAGTCGATGGACGTTCTGCGTCCCGCTTTTCAATCTGGCGCGGTGACGGTGCTCGAAGTTGAGAAGGAATATTTGATCAGCGATTACTGCGGTATTTTTCGCAAGGTTCTGACGTCAATGGCGCACCCCGAGCCGCTCAGTGTTGTCAGTCTAGAGCGGAGTGTGAATGCCTACCGCCCCGCAGAACGCATTGTTAGAGACCACTATTTCGAAGCTCTGGATCGCCAGTGCGGCTTTATTTTGGTGGGCTTCCCAAAGATGGTCTTTCCAGAGCAGTTCCGAGGGCTGATGCCTGCGTCAATCAAAGTGCCGCCCTTTGATCGGGAGATCCTGATGGTGGTGCTTGATACCCTCAAAGAATGGAACATTCACTATGATCTAGAGCGCGTTCAAAAGGTGCTGCCAGCGGATGACCATCTACGAGCAGCAGACCCAACAGCGATGGTTCTGGCGCTGCGCAGTGAGAATATCGAGACGCTGGAGCGTTACCTGACCTCACTCGGGACAATGATCCCCGACGTGACGAATGGGGCGGCCAACAACGATGCAAAACAACACAAAGGCATCGCAGGCGTTGGGCAGGCTCAGACCTATGCGCGGCGCCTGGTCAGCAGTCTAAAACAGTTCAAAGAGGGACACGGCGATTGGAAGCGGGTGCCATCGTCGCTTCTGCTCTATGGACCGCCAGGGACGGGTAAGACCCACCTTGCGAGACAAGTGGCGGTCGATGCAGGGGTGCCGCTGCACGCTTTCAGCGTCGCTGACTTTGAAGGGGTAGGTGCCTTCAATCTCATTTTGCAGCGTATGAAAGAGAGCGTCGATGAAGCCATCGAGGCGGCTCCGTGTGTTTTTTTCATCGATGAGATCGACAGCTTCGGCACGCGCCTGATCGACAATGGTCGAGGAACTGCCTACGTCACAGGTCTCATCAACGGCTTCCTGACTTCCGTCGATCGTCTGAAGCGCACGCCGGGCGTAGTGATTATGGGAGCGACGAACTTCCTTACGCAGCTTGATCCGGCGATCATTCGACCTGGTCGCTTTGATCTCAAAGCAGAGATGTCGAATACAGATGCAGAGCTTCTGAAAGCAGTCGTTCATGATGCTTTCGGAGACATCGATGCCGTCGATGAGGTCGTCGATTTGATGTACGGTCAGACCGCGGCAGAGGCGGGGGCGTTCATCCGACTGGCTTTTGCATCCATCGAAAGTGACGACCTCTCCGTCATCGTCAAAGAGCTGAAAGCGGTCCTGACCAAACAGCGGTCGATCCGCACGGCTGCGGATCGTCGGGTGGCCTATCACGAAGCCGGTCATGCTGTGGCTTCGACCGCGATTGAGTGGCAGCCTGTCGCCCTCTGTGAAGTTCAATTCAACGGGGAAGGGCGGACAGATTACGACCTTCTGCCCTCTGAATATCGCCTGAAAGACATCCATCGAGAGGTCGCCGTTTTGTTGGCGGGGCGCGCATCGGAAGAGCTGTTTCTCGGTGAAATCTCGAGCGGCTCAGGCGGCGGGCCGCAATCCGATCTGGCTATTGCGACGAAGCTACTCACTGCCATCGACAACCAAAGTGGCCTTGGTGCAAGTGGCTTGGTTTGGCGGCATGAAGCGGTCATTGACGATGCGGCAGAGCACCGAATGCGGGGACTGCTGAACGACCTCTACGATGGGATCAAACGGGTTCTGGAGGCCAATGAAGAGGTTGTTCATCTGCTGGCTGAGGTCCTGATCGCGAACCGCAAAATCGAAGGCGCGCCGCTCAATGAGATACTACAGAAGGTAAAGGGTCAGGACTATGATCTTCCGTAATTCGTATTGGTGGGAGAGGGCGATCTGGCGGGCACTTAGGTCCGTCAGATCGTTCGCGGGCAACTCATAAAATGCCATTCGATTTTCACTGCGATTACCGTGAAAAAGGGGTTTCAAAAGGGGCGCGTTAGCCCATTTTGGCTGGGGGTTTCGAAAGGGGGATGCGTGGCTTCACCCTTCGCCTAATAGCCATAAATCGAGCGCCGCGAAAAAATTTTATGGCTAGTAGGTTAAGCGATGCCCCCCCCTGATCCGACCTTTTTGGGGGGCTGAGGGCTCTGATCTGTAGGCAGTGTTCGAATTTTGTGGACAGCGTGATGACGAAGCTTTGGATTTTCGCAAATCCGAGGATCATCTGCGCATGAAAGACACATATGATCCCCCCGCAGAAACCAACGATGCAAACCCGCGAGCGATCTCCGTCCGTCTCAAGGGCAAGAGTCAGGCGCAGGCTTATGGACAGCGTCATCACGACTATCGTCAAGGCCCTCAGCCTCAATATGTTGATATGGGGCGTGTGCATCTAAACCGCGTCCTGATCTCGCCGCGCCCCGTCAAAGCGATCAAAGAAGAGGTCGAGGGTTTGCGCAGGGATCGCAAGCGCAAGATGAAGTCCAACGCATGTATCGTGACTGCGGGGATCATTACCTTCGGTCACCAAGCGGCACAATGGTTCGAGGAACTGTCCGTCGAGGATCAGGACGCAACCTTCTTGGCTGTGGCGTCCGGTATTGCGGAACGTCTCAACACAAGGCTCGAAGGACTGGTGGTCCATCGAGATGAAGCGACGATCCATGCGCACTTCGAACTGAGGGGATACGGCAACTCGGGGGAACCGTTGTCCAAAGTGATGACGCCCACAATCATGTCTGAATTACAAGACATCGCTGCTACGACTGCGCAGCAGTATTGCTCGCTCATCGAACGCGGAAACAAAAAATATGACCGTCTCGCGGCAGGGGCTGCTTACGCTAAGACGGTCAACAAGAGCGTGAAGCAGCTCCATCGGGAGCTGCCTGAGGATCTTGAGAAACTGCAGAAAGAGATCGCTGCGTCGGCAGCGAAGAAGCAAGATATCGAGGTTTCTGTCGCGAAGGCGCGGCGGTTGCTGACAAAGCTGGAAGGAGAGCGTGCGCTCTCAGAAAAGGAAATCAAAAGGGCCGCGATCTATAAGACGCGGCTGGAAAAGAAAGAAGCGGAATTAACTGCGCTGGACGCACAGATGGCCCTGCGAAAGCAGGCATTGGGTGCCGCTGAAAAGGCGATCCTCACCCGCGAGCAAAGCCTCGCTCAAGAGAGGATCGCTCAATCCGAAAAAGAAGAAAACCTCAGGCGTGGGGCCGAAATGATCGACAGCAAAGCGCGGGCGCTGAAGGCTGAGGCCGAAGAGGTTCAGAAGAGAAAAGAAAAAGTGGAGAAGAGGGAAGAAGCGGCAGACCAAATGGTCGGTGCGATGGAAGCTGCAGTTGATGGTCTGACAGCAGGGTCGATCCGTTTCGACCTTGATGAACAGAGATTGGAAATCGACGACTTGGCCCCGTTTAAGAACCTACCCGATGGCTTCAGGCAACGCTTCTCACGGGCTGTGTCGTCTCTGGCAGAGGCCATCGCAGTGACCCGCAAAAAGGCTCTCTGGGTCGATCAGATGATCGGGAGAGTGCGTGGGTTCTTCGGACGCGACGATGTGAAGGAAGAAGTGAGGAAAGGGGCGAAGCGGCTAGGTGAGGACTGGGAAAAGGGGAGGTAGGTGGGGTTGCCTTCCCTTGGTGACAATGGGCGGATTTTGTTGAAAAAGTCGGCCTGAGAACGCGTTTTGAGCTGCGCTTAGACTTGTGTCTCGACGCTTGGTTCGGACAATCGTCCGTCGCGCCGCCTCGCGGCGACTATCTGGCCACTTA